>CACMKZ010000040.1 GCA_902614375.1 uncultured Alphaproteobacteria bacterium | reverse complement strand
ATTCATCAAACAGAAACTATGATGGAGTTGGTTACTAAAAATGGATTAAATTTTAATAATACAGCAGAGATTAAGAATGAAATTGGATTTAATAAAATAGAATTAAGTTCTAAAAAATTATGCTTAATTCATTTATCTTCAAAATGGATCAATAAATATTTTTCTGAAGAAAACTTTATCAATCTATTAGAAAATCTTAAAAATTTGAAAATCAGTATTGTTATGACAACTGATGGAACATCAAAAAATGTATTCTATGAAATATTTAAAAAATATGAGATTATTACTGATGAAGAGTTTGAAAATCTTAAAAGTATAAATAATGTTGTAATCTTAGATCAATTAAATTTTGATAATTGGACATCAATAATAAATTCTTCAACATATGTAATTACACCTGAATGTGGGTGTACACATATTGCATCACTTTCTGAAGCGAAACTTTGTGTTATTTATGATTCAGATAATGTTCCAGAGATGATTGCAGAAGAATATGCACCGTGGAAGAAAAAATATACTAAACTATTCTCTAACAACCAAAATTTAGAAAAAGAATTAATTTCATTTATTAGTTAATTTACTATTGTGTAAAAAATCTAAAACTTGTTTTACTGAAATTGAGTCCATTGTATCAGTCAAAATCGTATAAGCATTTTTATATTCAGACAAGTTTGATTTTGAGATAGCATTATCTTTAGCTAAAAAAAGAATAGGTGAGTTACTTAGAGCAGCTATATGACCTGGGCCAGTATCGTTACTAATTATAAAATTACTTTTTTTAGCAATGGAATAGATGATTTCAGGAGGTGATTTATCGCTTAAATCAATAACCTTCTGACATGCATTATTAATCTTTTCTACTGTTTGTTTATCTGATTTTTGCCCAATAACACAAATATTATATCCTTTTTTTTCTAGAGTACTTGCAAGTATTGCAAATTTATCTGGTGACCATTGCTTGTCCTTACCTGATTTAGAAACACCGGGTATCATTAAGATTATTTTATCTTCATTAATTGCCGTAATATCTCTGGAAAGCCAATCTACATTTTGATTAATTTCATTTACTCCAAGTAACTTTAGTTGATTATATAAACCTTGTTGTGGAGATTCAGTTCCTTGTGGAGGAATTACATATTGGATATCACAATTAGAACGAGATCCGTTAACTTTTACTTCTGAAATAAATTTTAAGAATGACCAATAATTATTTGTTCTTTTAGAATTCTGTAAATCTATGATTAGATCATATTTATTTTGATTAATTTTTAATATAACCTTAAGTGAATTAATTATTCCTTTTCTATTATCTTTAAAAATCGAATTAAAATAATTTGAATTGCTTAAAAAATTTACGTATTTTTCTTCAGTGAGCAAGTCAATGGTGGCATTATTAAAAAATTGCTTAATTGATGCCATAGCAAGTATAGAAAATGCAATATCACCAAGCGATCCATGCTTTACAACTAGTATTTTGTTAAATTGACTGCTGTTCATATAAATCTACGTAACTTTTTACCATTTGGTTTTTTGAAAATGTTTTTGATATGTAGTCTTTACTATTTAAAGAAATATTAGAAAATTTTTCTTTATCTATTTTTATAATATTTTGAAGTTTTATATCTATTTCATTATATTTATGAGGATCTACTTTATAAATATCATCTAATTTATCAAGCTGATCTTTGACACCACCATAGTTAAAAGTAAGTATCTTTTTTTTCATTATTAACGCTTCACTTATAGTTCTTCCAAACCCTTCAGGTTGTAAAGGAAAAGAGGTAATAATTGATGATAGGTAATATAAAGTTTTCAAATCATCTCTTAATAGATTGCCTATAATCTTACATTTATGACTAAGGTTAAAACTTTGAATTTTATTTTGTAGTTTCTCTGTATAAGATTGATTTTTTGTATCACCTGCAAAATAAAGAAAAAAATTATCATTTTGCATCTTATTAAATATATCTAAAAATTCAATTTGACCTTTCCAGTTTGTTAGCCTTGCAGGATATAGAATAATATTTTTTGAG
>CACMKZ010000039.1 GCA_902614375.1 uncultured Alphaproteobacteria bacterium | reverse complement strand
ATTAAGACCTGATCAAAAAATTTTTTATCATTTTGGTGGTAATTTAATTGATGACAGATTTGAATTATCTAAAAACGTCATTAATTTGATTAAATAATGGTTAAATTTATTATCATATTTAATTTTTTAATTTTTTCATTATTTAGTAAAAATGTTTTATCTTTAGACAACAAATATAAGCTTGAAATTTTAAAATCAAATTTAACTTCTCCTTGGAGTTTCACATTTATAAATAATAATCAGATTTTAATAAGTGAAAAAACTGGAAAAATTAAGCTATTTGATATTCAAAATAATAAGATTACTGCAATAGATCACAACTTAAATTTTATTAGAGATAAAAATTCGCAAGGAGGCCTTTTAGATGTTTACTTTTATAATGATCAGATTTTTATATCCTACTCCGAAAAGATTGGTAATAAATTATTTAGTCCTTCAACCACATCTATTGCAAAATCAGATTTAGATTTAAATTTCTTAGATTTTGAAAACATTTTTAGAGCTAATCCACCTATTAGGTCACCTTATCACTTTGGTTCGAGAATAGTTATTCATGATGATTATTTATACGCATCTGTGGGTGAAAGAGGAAAAGGAATGATAGCTCAAGATGCTAGTCAACATCCTGGAAGTATCATCCGAATTAAATTAGATGGAACTTCTCCTAAAGATAATCCTCATTACATCTCACAAGAAACATGGTTACCCGAAATATATCAAATCGGTGTAAGAAATCCTCAAGGAATGTCTATTTCTCCTTTTGATAATAAAATTTATATTAGTAATCATGGAGCAAAAGGTGGCGATTGGTTTGGAGAAGTTAAAAAGGGTGAAAATTATGGTTGGAAAATTTTAGGTTGGGGTGGAACTAATTATGATAATTCCAAAATTGGTCCTAAATGGTTACCTGGTTTTACAAAAGCAATTCATTACTGGGTGCCATCAATTGCTGTTAGTGCAATCACAATATATGATGGAAATGAATTTCCAGAATTTAAGGGATTAGCACTTATAACTTCTTTAAAAGACCAATCTCTACGCTCATTAGATTTTTCAAATTTAGATAATGTGAAAGAACATATTGTTTTTAAAAAAGAAATTGGAAGAATAAGAGATATTAAAATTCATCCAGTGAGTGGTAAAATATTTTTGTTAGCACAAGATAAATTATGGTTATTTGAAAAAAAATAATTTTAATGAGTGTTGAGAAATATTCTTTTTAATTTATACATACACTATGTTTGAATTTTTAGCGTTTTTAGTTGGTGTTATGATTATGGGACCAATAGTCTATATTTATTTTTTAGTTCAAGATTTAAAAAAAAGGATTGATAAGCTTGAAAATAAAAATTAATTTTTAATGCATAAAAATATTTTTTTGGCTTCTTATCCTAAATCTGGAAATACTTGGCTGAGGTCTATTATTGGAAATTTTTATAATTTTGATAAAGATTTTAGCCTGAATGATTTAAAATTAATACCCTTACTATCAATAAAAAAGCATTTTAGTGAATTTGAAAATAAAGTTTATACAAATAATAATGAGTTACATTTTGATTGGATATCAAAAAATATTATTAAATGTCAAAAAATATTAAATAATAATGTAAATCATTTGAATATATTTAAAACTCATAGTGCAAGACATAAAAATTTTACAAATGAAACGGTAAATGCAGGTTTTATTTATATTGTTAGAGATCCTAGAGACATAATAGTTTCTCTTAAAAATTTTTCAGGTAAAGCAATTGATAAAACTATTGATGAATTTCTTTTTTCAAAAAGTTTAATGATTACAACTAATGGAGCGCAAGAATTACTTTCAACTTGGGAACTTAATGTTCAATCCTGGTTAAATTATAATAGTGTTCCTAGATTGATTATAAAGTATGAAGATTTAAAATTAAATCCAAAAGAAATTATATTAAATATTACGAAATTTCTTAATAAAATACACAGATTAAATATAAACTTAAGTGACCAAGACATTGACAAAATAATAGAAAATACAAATTTTACTAATTTAAGAAATTTAGAAGATAAAAATGGTTTTGATGAAGCTACAAAACATTCTAAATTTTTTAGATCAGGCACATCTAATCAATGGAAAGATATATTATCTAATTCACAGGTTAAGCTTATTGA
>CACMKZ010000038.1 GCA_902614375.1 uncultured Alphaproteobacteria bacterium | reverse complement strand
ATATGAACCAAGCCTTTTAGATGATAATCTATTTATAAATTCTCATAATGTTAACGAAAATATATTAAATGTTGAATTTAGTGATGGAGCAAAAGGATCTTTTAATATTGATGATCTTTATAATGAAATCAATAATATTGATGTCATACCTGAAAAAAAAATATGGAATGTCAGTGAACAAAATTTGGAAATTTTTGATAATAATAAAATCTTTGAGAATAAAAAGGAACTTATCAATATGCTTAAAGTATTTTATCAATATGGTTATGTAATAATTGAAAATACAAAAGCAGAAGAAGATGAAGTTATAAATTTTGCTGAAAAATTAGGTCCAGTTCGAGCAACAAATTTTGGAAAATTATTTAACGTTGTCTCAAAACCAAATCCAAATGATCTTGCCTATACTGCATTAGAGTTAACTTCGCATTCTGATAACCCATATAGAAAGCCTGTTCCTGGAATTCAATTACTTCATTGTATTGCTAATGAATCTACAGGAGGAGACTCAAGTTTAGTTGATGGTTTTAGTGTTGCAAATTTTTTAAAACATAACCAACCTGAATTTTATAAAGTATTAACTGAAACTAATGTTACTTTTAAATTTACAGATATTGATACTATTTTAGTTGATGAAGCAAAATTAATTGAACTAGACCATAATAATAACTTTAGACAAATACGATTTAGTGGAAGACTTGATTATGTTCCATTATTAGAGGAAAACAATCTTGATCTCTTTTATAATGCTAGAAAATATATGTTCAAACTTTGTAACTCTGATGATTTCAAAATTAAATTTAGATTATCTAGAGGAATGATTGCAATGTTTGATAACCTGAGATTATTACATGGAAGAACTAAATTTGATCCAAATACTGGTTTTAGACATCTACAAGGATGTTATATTGATCATGATGTCACTGAGGGTAAGCTTAGAAGGCTACTAAAACCCTAATTGACTTCGAAGATCTTTTCAGCAGGATAAAAATTTAATATTTTACTATACCAGTTACTATAATTATTTCTTTCAATTAATGAAACTGTAAAACCACCAAATCCACCACCAGTCAATCTGGCGCCTAGAGCACCACATTCAACCGATCTCTGAACAATTAAATCAACATCTAAAGTAGATGCTTCAAAATCTTTAGAATATGATACGTGACTTTCATTCATTAATTTTCCAAACTCCTGAATATTATTTTCTATTAAATTTTTTTTCGCATTAGTCACTCTATCATTTTCAAAAACTACATGCTTTGCTCTTTTTGCTATAGTATTATTGTCAAATTTATTTGTTTGAAAATTTTCTTTTTTAACTTCACCTAAATATTCTACACCAAGTTTTTTTTCAGCCTCTTGGAGTTCAGCAAATCTTTTATTATAAGAGCTATCTCTTAAATTTCGTTGTACTTCAGAGTCAATCAAACAAAATTTCCAATTTTCTGGAAAATTAATAAGTTCGTATTCTAAATTCTTACAATTCATAAAAAATGCTTTGCCATGAATACCAATAGAAGAGACCATTTGATCCATTATTCCACCAGAAACACCTATATAGTTGAATTCTACTTTCTTTGCTAATTTTGCAATTTCTGGATCTTTGATTTTTGTTTCAAAAAAAGTATTAAGTGCTTTTAGTGTAGCAACACACAATGCTGAAGATGATGAAATACCTCTTTCTAAAGGTATATCAGATGAAATATAAATGTTTAAATATGTAGATGAAATCTTATGTTCATCAAAAAAAATATACAAACAACCTTTTATATAATCAACCCACTCATTGTTGCTTGATTTTTTGAAATCATTGAATGTTTTTTTTTCTTTAAAATGTTGAGAATAAACTGTGAATTCATTAGAATTATTTTGAGATATTTCAATGGTATTTTTAAAAGATAAAAGTGTAGGCATGACATATCCGCCAGTATAATCGGTATGTTCACCAATTAAATTGACTCTTGCGTGAGCACTTTGCTTTACTTCTGCGTCTATATTAAATATATCTTTGAAGCTCATATAATTACTAGTCATGACTAATCAAATTAATATATCTTTTACAAATGAAAATAAATTAAAAATTATTCTTGATGATAAATTAGTAGATTCAAATTTGAAACTGTGTTTCTCATTAGTTTATTCAATAAAATCTATATCAGGAGGCGAAAT
>CACMKZ010000037.1 GCA_902614375.1 uncultured Alphaproteobacteria bacterium | reverse complement strand
TTTCACGAAGATCTAAAATTTGATTACTTAATTTGTGCAAATTTTGTTATGCAATACCTTTTAAAGCTTCGACTAAATCTGTTTTTTCCCAAGTAAAATGGCCCTTGTCACTTGGCTCTCTACCAAAATGTCCATAAGCAGAGGTTGGAACATAAATTGCATTTGTTAGTTTTAAATGTTCTCTTATTCCTCTTGGACTTAGATCAAATAAATCTTGTACAGATTTTTCAATCTTTTGTTCATCAACTTTATTTGTTCCATTAGTATTTACATATACTGATAAAGGTTTTGAGACTCCTATTGCATAAGATAACTGTATAGTACATTCATCTGCAAGATCAGCTGCAACAACATTTTTTGCTAAGTACCTAGCTGCATATGCTGCAGATCTATCAACTTTCGATGGATCCTTACCAGAGAATGCTCCTCCACCATGAGGTGCTGCGCCACCATATGTATCAACAATTATTTTTCTACCTGTCAGACCAGAGTCACCATCAGGACCTCCAATAACAAAGTTTCCTGTAGGATTAACATAAAACTCTTCATCTTTAAGACCTTCTAATAAGTCATTAGGAATACATTCATAAACATAAGGTTTAACAATTTCTTTTACCTCTGCAGGAGACAGACCTTCCTTATGTTGTGAAGAAATTACTAAAGATGTAACTTTAGTTGGTTTTCCATTTTCATAAAGCATTGTAACTTGGCTTTTAGAATCAGGTTCTAGACCAGATGCAGATCCATCTTTACGGGCTTGTGCCATTTTATATAAAATTTGATGAGAATAATGTATCGGTGCTGGCATTAATGATTCAGTATCTTTACAAGCAAAACCAAACATGATTCCTTGATCACCTGCGCCCTCATCTTTGTTGCTACCAGAATCAACGCCCATAGCAATATCAGCTGATTGCTCATGAAGAAAACTTTCAACATCACAATTCTGCCAATGAAAGCCATCTTGTTCGTAACCAATATCTTTTATACAATCTCTAACTTGAGATATGATCTGATCTTTAGAAACTGATGGGCCCCTTACTTCTCCTGCTAGAACAACTTTATTAGTAGTGGTCAAAGTCTCACAAGCTACCCGTGTTTGTGGGTCACCAGATGATAGATAAGTATCAACAACCATATCTGAGATTCTATCACAAACTTTATCTGGATGGCCTTCAGAAACTGATTCACTAGTAAATAAATAAGATCTTTTCATATTAACTCCTAATATCTATATGTATTATCCTTAAATGGACCCTGCTTACTAACACCAATATATTCTGCTTGTTTATCAGTTAATTCTGTAAGTTTTGCTCCAACCTTCTTTAAGTGTAATGACGCAACTTTTTCATCTAAATGTTTTGGTAAAACATAAACTTTATTTTCATAATTTTTAGAATTTTTCCAAAGTTCAAGTTGCGCTAAAACCTGATTAGTAAATGACGCGCTCATAACAAAACTTGGATGACCAGTAGCATTTCCTAGGTTAACAAGTCTTCCCTCTGATAGTAATAATATTTTCTTCCCATCTGGAAATTCTACTTCTCTTACTTGTGGTTTAATCTCATCAGACTTGTAATTTTGAAGAGCTTCTGTTTGTATTTCGTTATCAAAATGTCCAATATTACAAACGATAGCACGATCTCTCATTTGCCTCATATGATCTTGCGTAATAACATCAAGATTACCAGTGGCGGTAACAAATATATCGCCATATTTACAAGCATCATCCATTGTGACAACTTCGTAACCTTCCATTGCCGCTTGAAGCGCATTAATTGGATCTATTTCAGTCACACAAACACGTGCGCCGGCACCTCTTAAGCTAGCTGCTGAACCTTTACCAACATCTCCATACCCAGCTACAACGGCTATTTTACCAGCCATCATTACATCAGTACCTCTTCTTATTCCATCTACTAAACTTTCCTTACAACCATATAAGTTGTCAAATTTAGACTTAGTAACTGAGTCATTAACATTTATTGCTGGCACCTTTAATGTTCCATTTTTTTCCATTTCTTTCAAACGGTGGACACCTGTAGTTGTTTCTTCTGATAAACCTAGAATTTCTTCCAACATTTTTGGATACTTTTCGTGAATGATTTTTGTAGCATCTCCACCATCATCTAAAATCATATTTGGCTTCCAACCATCTGGGCCTTCTAATGTTTTCTCAATACACCACCAAAATTCTTCCTCTGTCATTCCTTTCCAAGCAAATACTGGTATGCCTTTGGCAGCTATTGCTGCAGCAGCGTGATCTTGAGTGG
>CACMKZ010000036.1 GCA_902614375.1 uncultured Alphaproteobacteria bacterium | reverse complement strand
TGAAGATTATATGCTTGATGTAAATCAAGCTTGGAAACTAGATGAAGTTAAATCAAAAATTAATGCTCTAAATAAGTTCAGATATTATTGGTTAGAAGAGCCAATTAGCGCTGATAATTCATTAAATGAAATTATTAATTTAATAAATAATCATAAAAATTTAGCCTTTGGTGAAAATATTACTCAAATAAATAACTTTGTTAAATTAAATGATGATACTTCAATTAAATTTTTACAACCAGATATTGCTAGGTATGGAGGTATTTCACAAATAATAAGTTTAAAAGATAAAATAGTTTCTGATAAATTATATCTACATTATTTAGGTGGTGCTGTGGGTTTAGTTACTTCAGCACATTTAATGTCTGCAATTAATCAAAGTGGTTTTTTAGAATATGATATTAACGAAAATGCACTCAGAACTGATATGCTAAAACCTTCTGTAAAAATAAAAGATGGCAATCTATTATTAAATTCATCAATAGGTATCGGATTTTATCTTTCAGAAATGTCAAAAAATTATCTAAATCAATATTATGAATTATAAAATTAAAGTTTACTATGAAGATACTGATGCGTCAGGTAGAGTTTATCATTCAAATTATTTAAAATATTTAGAAAGAGGTAGGTCAGAATTCTTATATAAATTAGGTTATAATCATCAAAACTTACTCCAATCACTTAATTTTTACTTTGTAGTCAAGCATATCGATATAGACTACAAATTACCTGCATATTTTGAAGATATGTTAGATGTAGAAACAAAAATATATGAAATATCAAAAGTAAAAATAATATTTCATCAGTCAATAATTAGAGAAAAAGATTTATTAATTGATTCGAAAATTTTAATCACACCTGTGAATGGTAAAGGTAAAATCGTAAAAATGCCTGTTGATATGCTTGAAAAATTACAATTATCAAAAATCTAAATAATTTTATATTTTTTTAAAAGCAAACAAATGTTAAATAAAAAATATGGGTATTGTAACTGACGTAATATTGCCTTTATCTCTAGCATTCATTATGTTTTCATTGGGCTTAGGATTAAGTCTAAGTGATTTTACTAGAGTTTTTTTTAAACCAAGAGATTTTCTTATTGGATTATTTTTTCAAATTATTGTTCTTCCAATAGTTGCATTAATAATCGTTATGTTTTGGCCCTTATCTCCTGAGTTAGCAATTGGAGTTATGATTCTTGCAGCTGCACCTGGCGGTGTAACTAGTAATGTTTTAACATCATTTGCAAAAGGAAATATTGCTCTTTCAATATCTTTAACGGCAATAAACAGTATTTTATGTGTAATTACAGTTCCATTAATATTAATGATATCATTAAGTGTTCTTGACATGGGTACTATTAATGAGGGACAGTCGTTATTTAGTGTTGCATCACAAATGTTTTTAATTGTTACAATACCAGTTATCGTTGGAGTATTATTAAGTGGAGTACTATCTTCATTTGAAAAAATAGCAAAAAATATATCAATAATTTTATTTGTTTTAGTTCTTATTGGAGCAATATTATCTCAAAGAGAAAATGTTATTACTTACTTTGCGCAAGCAGGTTTGGTTATGTTATTTTTAAACATTATAATGATGATCATTGTTTATTTATTGTCTAATACTTTTAAATCCTCGAAAGAAACATTCAGATGTTGGTTGATGGAAGTTGGGCTACAAAATGGAACTTTAGCAATTGTAGTAGCTAACACTTTCTTTGCAAGTACGGTTTATTTAATACCTGCAGCAATATATAGTCTAATAATGTATGCAACTGCTCTTCCTTTAATATATTTCTTAAGAAGAAATTAAGACAGGAAAAGTTTCACTATCTAAAACTTCATTATTTTTTAGATTAATATTTGGAAATGGGGGAGACATTTCACCTTTTCTCTTAATATATCTCGCGTCATCACCAGTAAATCTAACTGAAAAAGCTCTTCTTCTATTATTTGAATTATTTCCATATGCAGCATGAATTGTTGCATAGTTAAATGCAATGGCATCTCCTAGCTCACATTCATAGGATATAATTTCATAATCTTTTCTATTATTTTCAATATCTGGAATTTTTTCAAATTCTTTATCTTTATGATCATAATCATAACCTTTAAATTTTGTAGGTAAAAATATTTTATTCCATTTATGTGATCCTAGTATGAATTCCATTGATGAATTAATATCAATTTTATCAAGTGGTATCCAAATACTTACATTATCTCTTCCTTGTACGCAGTAATATCCTTGATCTTGATGCCACGGAGTTCTTTTTTTTGACCCTTTTTCTTTTATTAAAACATGCTCGTGGAATAAATTTACTTTATTAGATTGCATTAATGAACCAGCGATTTTGG
>CACMKZ010000035.1 GCA_902614375.1 uncultured Alphaproteobacteria bacterium | reverse complement strand
GGTTATTAGACCTTTCGCTTTAACAATGATTATAGGTGTAATAATTGGTACTTATTCATCTGTTTTTATTGCGGTCCCAACTTTATTAATTTTTAAGTTTAGACCGCAAGATGAAGATGATTAAGCGTTATTTAAGTTTTCTGTAACTTTTTCCCAATTAACTAAATTATCGATAAAAGCTTTTAAATAATCAGGTCTTCTGTTTCTATAATCAACATAATATGAGTGTTCCCAAACATCACATCCAAGTAGGGGAGTGTGACCATGTACAATTGGGTTTTCTCCATTTGGTGTTTTTGTAATTTCTAGTTTTCCATTATTTAGAACTAACCAACACCAACCTGATCCAAATTGACCAATACCTGCATTTATAAAATCTTCTTTCATTTTTTGTACTGAACCAATATCTGAAACTATCTTATTTTCGAGCTCGGAGGGAATTTTTCCATCTGGATTATTTTTCATTACTTCCCAAAAATGAACATGATTTATATGTTGTGCTACATTATTGAATACTGGAGCATTTTTTTGATAAGAGTTGATAACTATATCATTAACGTTATCACCTGCTATATTTTGTTCTTTAATAAACTTATTTCCATTTGTAATGTAAGCCATATGATGCTTATCATGATGCAACTCTAAAGTTTCAGCCGACATATACGGCATTAGAGCATCTTTACTGTAGGGTAGATCTGGTAACTCTAGATTTATCATTTTATTTCCTTTGATTTATAAAATTTTCTTTAAAAATTCACCTGTAAAGCTTTTTTTATTATTTGCAATATCTTCAGGGGTACCAGTTCCAACAATTTGACCACCATTTACACCTCCTAGAGGACCCAAATCAATTATATGATCAGCTGTTTTAATAACATCAAGATTATGCTCAATAACGATTACAGTATTACCTTCATCAACGAGTGTATGAAGAATTTTAAGTAATTTTTTAACATCGTCAAAATGAAGACCGGTTGTTGGCTCATCTAGAATATATAGTGTTTTTCCTGTTGATCTTTTTGATAATTCTTTTGATAATTTTATTCTTTGTGCTTCACCACCTGACAAAGTAGTAGCTGATTGACCTATTTTTATATAATCTAATCCCACATCCATTAAAGTTTGTAATTTTTGTTTTATTGCAGGAATTTTATCAAAAAATTTATAACCTTCCTCAACAGTCATTTCTAAAATATCAGAAATAGATTTATCTTTATATTTTACTTCTAAAGTCTCTCTATTGTATCTTTTACCTTTGCAGATATCACACTCGACATAGACATCAGCTAAAAAATGCATTTCTATTTTTTTTACTCCATCACCTTCACATGATTCACATCTACCACCCTTAACATTAAATGAAAAACGACCTGGTTTATAACCTCTAGCACTTGATTCATTTAAGTTTGCAAACCAATCTCTTATAGGAGTAAAACATCCTGTATATGTTGCTGGGTTTGATCTCGGTGTTCTTCCAATAGGAGATTGATCAATATCAATTACTTTATCGATATGATTGATGCCTTTAAAGTTAAAACGACTTTCATCTTTATTTAATGATTTGTTGAAATACTCATCTAATCTTTGATACAATGTATCAATAATCAATGAAGATTTACCACTTCCCGATACGCCCGTAACAGTAATAAAATTTCCTAAAGGTAAAGTGATATTAAGATTATCTAAGTTGTTTGTTTTTATTTTATTAAGTTTAAAAACTTTATTTTTATTAAATTTTCTTCTATTTTTTGGAACTTCAATTTCTAAGGATTTGTTTAAATATTTAGCTGTCAAACTTTTATTATTTTTTAGGATTTTTTTAAGTCCTCCCTCTGCAATAACGTGACCTCCATTAACTCCCGCTTTAACGCCAATATCAATTATATGATCAGATTGCCTAATTGCATCCTCATCATGCTCAACAACAATTACTGTATTTCCTAAATCTCTTAATCTAAATAAAGTTTCAATTAGTTGTTGATTATCTTTTTGATGTAATCCAATAGAAGGTTCGTCTAATACATACAAAACTCCTGTTAATCCAGAACCAATTTGACTTGCTAATCTAATTCTTTGACTTTCACCTCCGGATAAAGTTTTACTAGCTCTTGCCAATGATAAATAATCTAAACCAACTCTATTTAAAAAAACTAATCTATCTTTTATTTCTTTAATTACTCCCTCAGCAATTTTTTTGTTATTTTTATCAAGTTTACTTTCAAGTGATGAAAACCAGTCTAAACACTCACTAATTGATTTTTTAGTAATATTACCAATATGATTTTCATCAATTCTTACAGATAAAGCTTTCTCATTAAGACGGTAACCATTGCAAACTTCACAGTCTCTTTCAGATAAATATTTT
>CACMKZ010000034.1 GCA_902614375.1 uncultured Alphaproteobacteria bacterium | reverse complement strand
ATTATTTTGAAGTTTTGGGCAATAAAAAGTGGATCTACCGTATTGAACTATCTTTTTAACCTTATCATCACCTATTTTTTTTCCCTCTTTATTATATACCTTAAAATTAGATTGAAAATTTCCTAATGTGCCGTCGGTAGATCTATAATCTCGTATACTCGAACCACCAGATTTAATTGCTTTATTTAAAATTTTTCTAATAGATCTAATTAGTTTCATAATGAGACTAATTTCTATATCCTTACCTAAAATAAGAGGTGATATTTTAGAGTCAAACAAAATTTCTGATGCATAAATATTGCCTATACCCGCAATTAATTTTTGATTGAGTAAGATCTGCTTTATTGGTACCTCAGATTTAGAAATTTTGTCGAATAATATTTGTGGTGTAAGATCTGGGCTCAGAGCATCTACACCTAAACTCATAATATACTTTTGTTTTTGTAGATTTTTTGTTTTTACTATATCAATAAATCCAAATTTCCTTGGATCATGATAAATCAGTATCTTTTTAGCTGAAAAATATAGAATAAAATGGTCATGCTTTATTCTTTTATAGGGTGATGATGTTGTTTTTAATCTGCCTGACATTCCTAAATGTATTACTAGAGTATAATCTTTATCTAAATCAATTATAATGAACTTTGCTATGCGTCTTAGGTTTGATATCTTGGAGTTACGTAGTATATTGATTATTTTATTAGGAACTTTAAAACGAAGTTTTGATGTATGAATTTTGACATTAGATATTTTTTGATTCAATATTACATTAAGTCCTTTAACTGTAGTTTCAACTTCAGGTAATTCTGGCATAATGAAAAAAGATTATAATTTTGGTTATACAAAAGTAAATTCAAAACAAAAGACTAAACTTGTTCAAAATGTATTTTCAAGCGTAGCTCCAAGCTACGATATAATGAATGATTTGATGAGTTTAGGCATGCATCGATTATGGAAAAAAAGATTTGTAGAGACTATGAATCTAAAAAACAATGAAATTGTGTTGGACGTCGGTTCTGGTTCTGGTGATATTGCCAGCGAAATTTTAAAAGAAAATAAATCAACCAGTCTTTATCTTTTAGATCTAAATGAAGAAATGTTATTGGAAGGAAGAAAAAGATTAAAAAAAGAAAAAAATATAAAATATTTTATTGGCAATGCTGAAAAGTTAAATTTTGAAAATAATTTTTTTGATACATATACTATTTCTTTTTGTTTAAGAAATGTGACAGAGTATTTATTATCTATAAAAGAAGCTTACAGAGTTCTTAAACCTGGTGGTAAATATTGTTGCTTAGAATTCAGTACACCTAAATCATCCTTGATATCAAGTTCATATAAAATTTATAAATCAAAAATTTTACCTCTTTTAGGAGAAATAGTTGCCAAAGATAAAAATGCTTATAACTATTTGAGTGAAAGTATTGATTTATTTCCATCACAAGAAGAGCTTAGTACAAATCTACGTGATTGTGGATTTACTA
Source organism: uncultured Alphaproteobacteria bacterium (assembly GCA_902614375.1). Classification (GTDB taxonomy): domain Bacteria; phylum Pseudomonadota; class Alphaproteobacteria; order HIMB59; genus CACPNW01. The sequence goes on along the minus strand of CACMKZ010000034.1, from coordinate 998 downwards.
AAGTCGAGACTATTAATCTATTTAATGGAATTGTGGCTATACACACTGGTTATAAACTGTAATGAATAAAATTTTATTAATAATAACTGGCTCAATTGCTGCATCTAAATGTAAAGAAATTATTACTTTGCTAAATATTAATGAAGTTAAGATTAGCTGTATTCTAACTAACGAGGCAAAGAAATATACAAAAATATTAGATATAAAAAAATTACTTAAAAATAGAATATTTACTGATGAAGATGAGAAAAAAAATAAGATGCTCCATATTAATTTATCAAGAGGTAATGATATAATAGTTGTGTGTCCAGCTACAGCTAATTCTATTGCAAAATTTGCTAATGGTTATGGTGATAATTTAGCTTCTAATACATTACTTGCTGCAAATAAAAAAATTTTGTTTGTCCCCGCAATGAATAGTTTTATGTGGCATAATAAAATTAATCAAAAAAATGTGAGATCATTAAAAGATAATGGTCATGAATTTATTGGTCCAAAAGTTGGAAATCTAAAATGTGGAGAATTTGGCTTAGGAAGAATTGATAACTCAAGAAATATAGTAAATAAAATTTTTAGCAGATTAGAAAATATTAATTTATTAAAAGACAAAAAATGCCTAGTAACTGCAGGACCAACAATTGAAATGATCGATCCAGTTAGATTTATTTCGAATCAATCTTCTGGAAAACAAGGTTATGAAATTGCTTCACAACTAGTTTTATATGGAGCGAATGTAACCTTGATATCTGGACCAACAAAATTAGATCCTCCACCAAATTTGAAATTTATTCAAATAAAATCAGCAAACGAAATGTATCAAAAAATTAGAAAAATTTCTAAAATTGATATTGGAATTTTTACTGCTGCAGTATCTGATTTCAAAAATAAAAATATCAATAAATCTAAGATTAAAAAAAATAAAAAGTTAAATATTAGTCTTGATAAGAACATTGATATTTTAGAAAAAATTGGAAAAAGCAAAACTCAAAGGCCTAAAT
>CACMKZ010000033.1 GCA_902614375.1 uncultured Alphaproteobacteria bacterium | reverse complement strand
AATTCATTTCGATTCACATTTAGATATAAAGAATATCAAGAAATTTGATCATTTCTCCTAAAAACTTGATTTTTTCAATAGTTTCTGACATATCAGCCAAAATTTAAGGAGTTTTCAATGACAACACTGCAGGTATTAATTGTTTTATGCGGTCTAGCAGCCGTACTATATGGCCTAGTAACATCTAGGCAAATTTTATCACTTGGTTCAGGAAATGATAAAATGCAAGAAATTGCTGGCGCAATTCAAGAGGGTGCTAGAGCCTATTTAAACAGACAGTATATGACAATAGCGATTGTAGGAGTTGTTATTTTTGCTCTTATATGGATAGTTTTTGACTTGGCATCTGGAATTGGCTTTTTGATTGGAGCATTCTTTTCTGGTGCTGCAGGTTATGTTGGAATGAATATATCGGTTAGATCTAATGTTCGTACAACGCATGCCGCAAGTAATAGCTTAGCTGAAGGTTTATCAGTATCATTTAAAGCAGGTGCTGTAACCGGAATGCTAGTTGCGGGATTTGCACTTCTTTCTATTGCAATTTTTTATTTTGTTTTACACAACTCTGGTTCATTCCCAGGTAGAGAAATTGTAGCTCCTTTAGTTTCGTTAGGATTTGGTGCTTCATTAATTTCAATATTTGCAAGACTAGGTGGTGGTATTTTTACTAAGGGTGCTGATGTTGGTGCAGATTTAGTTGGCAAAGTAGAAGCTGGCATACCTGAAGATGACCCACGAAATCCTGCTGTTATTGCGGACAACGTTGGCGACAATGTTGGTGATTGTGCAGGTATGGCTGCAGATCTTTTCGAGACTTATGTTGTAACAGTAGTAGCTACAATGGTTTTGGCATCAATATTTTTCATAGAAAATTCTTATATCATGATGATATTTCCATTAGCTATTGCAGGAGTATGTGCATTAACAAGTATAATCGGAACTTATTTTGTAAGACTTGGAAAAAATAATAATATTATGGCAGCACTTTATAGAGGATTTGCAGTGTCAGCTATTTTATCTGCTGTGCTATTATATTTTGTTACTGATTATATAGTTGGCTTAGATAATGTTTTGGTTGTTGAAGGTACATCAACTCAATTTACTGGAATGTCACTTTTTATTTGTGGTTTACTTGGTTTAATTATCACAGGTTTAATAATATGGGTAACTGAATATTATACAGGAACTAATTACAGACCTGTCCAAAGTATTGCTCAATCATCGACAACTGGTCACGGCACAAATGTCATACAAGGTTTAGCAATCAGTTTGGAAGCTACAGCATTGCCAGCTTTAATTATTGTTGCAGGAATTATTTCAACTTATTCACTGGCTGGTTTATTTGGTATAGCAATTGCTGTTACAACTATGTTAGCTTTAGCAGGTATGGTGGTTGCATTAGATGCATATGGACCAGTTACGGACAACGCAGGTGGTATTGCAGAAATGTCAAACTTAGATGAAAATGTTAGAAAGACAACTGATGCACTTGATGCCGTTGGTAATACTACAAAAGCTGTTACTAAAGGTTATGCAATTGGATCAGCAGGATTAGGAGCACTTGTTTTATTTGCAGCTTATACAGAAGATCTTGACCATTTTTCTAAAGATTCAAGTAGTCCCTTATACGGAATTGAAGTTTCTTTTGACTTATCAAATCCTTATGTAGTTGTTGGTTTGTTATTAGGAGGTTTACTACCTTTTTTATTCGGAGCATTAAGTATGACTGCTGTTGGTAGGGCAGCCGGATCCGTTGTACTTGAAGTTAGAAGACAATTTAAAGAAATTCCTGGTATTATGGAAGGTAAAGGAAAACCTGAATACGGAACTTGTGTAGATATTTTGACTAAATCTGCCATTAAGGAGATGATTATACCATCAATGTTGCCAGTACTTTCCCCAATAGTTGTTTATTTTGTAATTTTATTTATTGCTGGTCAATCAGCAGCCTTATCTTGTTTAGGAGCATTACTACTTGGCGTAATAATAACAGGTTTATTTGTGGCAATTAGTATGACTGCTGGTGGTGGAGCATGGGATAATGCAAAAAAATACATCGAAGATGGGAATCATGGGGGTAAAGGTAGTGAAGCACATAAAGCAGCGGTAACAGGAGACACTGTCGGTGATCCTTATAAGGATACTGCTGGCCCAGCTGTCAATCCTATGATTAAAATAACAAATATTGTAGCTCTATTACTTTTAGCTGCAATATCTTTATAAAATTAAGGGGTAGTTGGCAATTCTTGTTGCGTTCCAACTCCCCCAAACACTTTTTCCAGCAATCCTCTTTTTACAATTTCATTGGATGTTTTATCATCTGAAAATTTTACATTTTTAATGTCATTTGTATCGAATACTTCAGTTTCAATGATTTGATCATATTTGTTTAATTTAAATACAAATACATAGCTATATTTTACTTCTTTTTTAAAAATTGATTTCTTTTCACTTTTTTCAGAAAAATAAAAAAATTTATTTTCAATTGGATCTA
>CACMKZ010000032.1 GCA_902614375.1 uncultured Alphaproteobacteria bacterium | reverse complement strand
CATTTTTCTCTAGAGTTACCTCCCTTCCAAGCTTTGGTTGTAAACCCTAATATTTCAGATTTAATTAAGCATCTTTCCAACGTTTTTGCTAAAATATCAGAACAAAGGGCTGCAACCGTAATTGGCCTACCTCTCATTGAACCAGAATTATCAATTAGAAGACTCACAATAGTATCTTTAAATTCAACTTCTTTTTCTATTTTGTAGCTTAATTTATTGTTTGGATTAGCAATAATTTTAGCTAATCTTGATGTATCAAGAAAACCCTCTTCCATATTAAAATCCCAATGACGATTTTGCTGAGCTAAAAGTTTCCTTTGTAGTCTATTGGCAATTTTAACAATTAGTGGTTGAAAAGAAAATACTTGTTGATCAAGATTTCTTCTGAGTTTCTCTAATTCTTTGATATCACAAAGTTCTTCAGCATTAATAATTTCATCAAAATTATAATCATAAACTTTATAATTCTCTAAATTCTCTAAAATTTTTCTATCTTTTAAATAATCTAGTTCAGTATCCCCGCTTTCTTCACCCATATCATCATTTTCTTCTAATGAAACTGACTGCTCAACAGTTGTTTCGCTTGTTTGCATTTCAATATTTGACTCATTTTGTTCATCATTTTTTTGTTCATCATTATTTTCATTTTCATTATCTTGATCTTCATCTTCATCGTGTTGATTAATATCTTCGTTCTGATTATTGTTTACACTGTTATTAAGTAATCCAAGTTCATCTAATTTTTCAACTATTGTAGAAGTATATTTTTCTTGATCATTTAGACATTTCTTTAAATCTATAAAAAAGTTTGAATAATCTTTTTTTAATTTTTCTTTTACAATATTTTTAAAACTACTATTATTTTGACCTAAATCCACCCCAACAAATTCTTCAAATGCTACGTTTTTAAATGCTTTAATCAATAAATTTTCATCTTTTTTAGTATTTCCAATTTTAAGATCTCTAGCGTACTTATTCTTTAGATTTTTTTGTATTCCCTTGAATTCATTACTGCCAATAGCTTCTACTCTTACCTGCTCTAAAACACTAATTATTTGGTTTGATAACTCATCTTGATTTAAGAAGTTTTGGTGTATGTCTTTTGAATGCAATCTGAATTCAAGTGCAAAAGAGTCCGCTTCAGCTCTTAGATATTCTAGATTATTTTTAAAATTTTCAATTTTTGGTTCAGTTAAATTTATTGTGTTACCAATTATTGAAGGATTTTCTTTAACAAAATTAATCTCAATATCCTCTTTTTTTCCTATAGATTTTATTGTTGCACTTAATGACTTTTTAAAATCTTCAATAATTTCACTATTCTTTGACATTAACTACTTTGGCATCAGTAATATCAATTCCAAATGATCTTTGAAAATATTCCTGTAAGATAGACCTCTCCATTTCATCGCATCTATTTAAAAAAGATAGTTTAAAAGAATATTCAATGTCATTGAATAGAAGGTAGTTTTCTGCCCAAGTCAAAACAGTTCTTGGGCTCATAACAGTTGAAATATCACCATTAATAAATCCTGATCTCGAAAGATCAGCAGTTGCAACCATACATTTGACAATGTCTTTGCCATCCTTATTATTAAGTTTTTTTATTTTACTTAAAATAATTTTTATCTCTTGATCATTACTTAGATAATTCAATGTTGATACAATATTCCACCTATCCATTTGACCTTGATTTATTTGTTGCGTTCCATGATACAAACCAGATGTATCACCAAGACCAACGGTGTTAGCTGTTGCAAACAGTCTAAAAAATTTATGGGGTTTAATTACTCTTGATTGATCAAGTAAAGTTAACTTACCTTCTGACTCTAGAATACGCTGAATAACAAACATAACGTCTGGTCTGCCTGCATCGTACTCATCAAAGACTAAAGCTACTGGATTTTTGTACGACCAAGGTAGTATACCATCTTGAAACTCTGTTACTTGTTTATTATCTTTAAGAATAATTGCATCTTTACCAATTAAATCTATTCTGCTGATATGACTATCTAAATTAATTCTAATACACGGCCAGTTGAGTCTGGCAGCTACTTGTTCAATATGAGTAGATTTACCTGTACCATGATATCCTTGTATCAGTACTCTTCTATTAGAGGAAAAACCAGCAAGTATTGAAAGTGTTGTTGCTGGATCAAAAATATATGTTTGATCTATTTCAGGAACATGTTCAGTCTTATCTTTAAATTTAAAAATATCAAACTCACAGGAAACTCCAAATAGTTCTTTAGGATCAATTTTGATACTAGGAGATATTTCTATATTATTTTTATCTGTCATTTTTAAATTTTTTTAAAAGTATTTTGTATGAGTTATTTATTTCCTTAAATTTTTCTTCTGCTTTTTTATCATTACCATTTACATCAGGGTGAAATATTTTCACTAGTTTTTTATAAGTTTTTTTAATTTTGTCCAATCTTAGTGGTAGATCTAGATTGAATGTTGATAAAGCTTTACTTTCTTCTTTTGTAAAATTTTCATCAACTAGCTTATTTCTGAAGTAATTATTTTCTCGTTCATTTGGATTTAAATCATTTATTTCTTCATTAAAAAAATTGTTAATTTGATCCATCACTTTGTGATAATTTCCCTTCAAAGGCCAAGACGGTCTG
>CACMKZ010000031.1 GCA_902614375.1 uncultured Alphaproteobacteria bacterium | reverse complement strand
TTATTATTACATAGATATTTAAAATTATTAATTCCAATTCCTGTAATTGGATTATCTAAAAACATTTTAAATGATAACATGTAAATTTCTCCATAAGCAGAAGTACTAAAATTTTTGATTACTTCAAAAAAACTTGGTTGAATGTTTATTATTTTTGAACATGTTTTTTCTGTATCATCATCACATGGATATAATTTCTCTATTTTCTGACCTTGATGATATTCGGTGGATTCAATTATTTTATAATCATTATAAAAAGGATGAAGATAAGTTACTAAAACTATTAGTAATCCAGCAATAATCAATGATAAAAATATAGATTTCCTAAAACCTTCTAGAAAAATAAATAGAGTAAACAAACCCAATCCGAATGTTGCAAAAGCCATTCTTTCTCCTGAGATGTAGCTAACCAAAAATATTGCAGATAAATAGATTGAATGTAAAACAGCGTTATTTTCAAATCTTTTAATTGATATCAGATATGCAAATCCTAATAATCCCAATTTTGATATATATGATCCAGGTATTAACTCATCCCCAAAAGGGCCAGTTAATCTACCATACCAATTTGAATCGAAACCTAATAAATCTTTACCAAAACCATTTTTTGAAGTGTAATTAAGGAATTGATAGAACGTGTCTATACAGACAAATGTAACAAGAATAAAAATAACTAAAAGGGATAGTTTAAAAATTTTTCTATTTTTGAAAAATAACAAATAACAAAAAATAGGTATCAATAAAAATCTTACAAAAATTAGAGAATCTTGAAATGAATTAGTTTTATTATATGAAAATAAACTTATAATTATTAAGCTTAACCATAATAAAATTGTTATTTTAAAAAAATTTATTTTTATTAAATCTTTATATTGTTTCTGGTAAGCAAAATAAAAAACTCCAAATAGTACACCAGAAGTAATTACGATATCAGGTATTGCTGGCCCAGTAATAAGAAATAAAGGGATCAATAAGAATAGATAACTAAATATCTTTTTAGATTTCAGTATCATTTTTATTAACTACTTTTATAAATACATCCTCCAGATCACCTTCAAATGTATTAATTTCTTTAAAATCTATTTGGTTGTTTCTTAATATATCTATAATTTCTTTTATATTAGTTTTATTCTTATCATAGCTAAGTTTTAATGTCCCATTGCTTGTAATTGGATTAAACTTCTCTAAGTCTTTAGGTATATTTATATCTTTATTTATAACAAATGTAACAGATTTTGTTGAAATAATATTTAAAAGATCATTTTTTGATCCTTCAATGATTTTCTTACCATGATTAATTATAGTAATACTATCACAAAGGTTTTCTGCTTCTTCAAGATAATGAGTAGTTAAGCATACAGTTTTTCCTTCTCCACTTATTCTTTTAATATAATTCCAAACTGATGTTCTTATATCAATATCTACACCCGCAGTTGGTTCATCTAAAATAATAATTTCAGGATCATGTACTAGGGCTTTGCCAATTAATAATCTTCTTCTCATACCTCCTGACAAAGTTCTAGCATATGCATTTCTTTGATCAGTTAATTTTAAGTTTTCTAAAATTTCTTCAGTCTTCCTTTTCTTTTTTGGAACTCCATATAAACCTGCTTGAAGTTCTAATAATTCTGCTGGTGAAAAGAAAGGATCTATATTAAGTTCTTGTGGAACTATACCAATTTTAAATTTACTTAATTTTATGTTTTTATCTATATTTATCCCACAAACATTAACTTCACCTGAATTTTTTTTAACTAAACCACCTAATATATTTATGAAAGTTGATTTTCCTGCACCATTTGGCCCTAATAAACCATGAATTGTTCCCTTTTTAATTGTGATACTAAAATCAATAAGAGCTTCAACTTCCTGAGTTTTTTTTAAGAAGGTTTTATTTACATTTTTTGCTTCAATTGAATATTTATAATCTGACATTTAATATAAATCTTATATATTTAAATTTACAATGAATAAAAAGAGTAGATTAGTATTAGTTGATGGCTCTGCTTATATATTTAGAGCTTATTATGGACTACCGCCTATGAATCGTGCAGATGGAACTCCAATTAATGCTGTTTTTGGTTTTACAAATATGCTTGTTAAATTGGTAGAAGATTATTGTGACGATAAAATGATAGTTATTTTCGATGCCGCAAGGGAAAATTTTAGAAATGAAATATATCCAGAATATAAGGCTAATAGAGGAGAGGCCCCTGAAGACTTGATACCACAATTTCCTTTAATTAGGGAGTGTGTAAAGAGTTTTAATATACCGCAATTAGAAATAGAGGGATTTGAGGCCGATGATTTAATTGCTACTTATGTAAGATTAGCTGAAAAAGATAAAATTGAAACTATCATTGTTTCATCAGATAAAGATTTAATGCAGCTTGTTAGTGATAATGTGACAATGCTTGATCCAATGAAAAATAAAAAAATAGAAACTAAAGATGTAGAAGAAAAATTTGGAGTGCACCCAGATAAAGTTATTTTTATTCAAGCTCTAACAGGAGACAAAGTAGATAACATTCCAGGTGCTCCTGGTATAGGCCCTAAAACAGCGTCTCAGTTAATAAATGAATTTAACGACATCGATGGTTTAATTATAAATCTTGATAAAATTAAGCAAGAAAAAAGAAGAAACATTTTAAAAAAATCAGAAAAAGATATTAGATTAAGTTTAGAACTTGTAACACTTAAAAATGATGTAAAAATACCTGAAGGTATTAACAAAATAAAAACTTATAATGAATTAAAAAATGAAATTAATAATATCTTTAAGTTTCTTAAAGAGCAAGGCTTTAGATCAATATCTGAAAGATTAAAATCCAATTCTTTTATATCTAGTAATAATGACAACATTATTCAAAAAAAAGAAATAGAGCCAAAGTATCAATTAATTAATTCAAAGAAAAATTTTGAAAAGATTTTAAGTGAAATTGAAAAAAAAGGTATATGCGCTATTGATACTGAAAC
>CACMKZ010000030.1 GCA_902614375.1 uncultured Alphaproteobacteria bacterium | reverse complement strand
ATGCAGCGGAGCAATTTGGCAAGGCTTTTCCAATGATGATGACTGCTGCTGGAAGAGTAAATCCAGCAAAAGTTATGATACTTGGTGTAGGAGTTGCTGGTTTACAAGCAATTGCAACAGCAAAAAGACTTGGCGCAGTAGTGTCTGCCACTGATGTTAGAGCAGCAACTAAGGAACAAGTTGAAAGTCTTGGTGGAAAATTCATAATGGTTGAAGATGATGAAGCTGAAAATGCTGAAACCGCCGGTGGTTATGCAAAGGAAATGAGTGAAGATTATAAGAAAAAACAAGCTCAATTGATAGCTGATACAGTTTCAAAACAAGACATAGTAATTTGTACAGCTCTTATTCCTGGCAAAAAGGCTCCAGTTTTAATCACAGAAGAAATGGTTTCTTCGATGATACCAGGTTCAGTAGTAATTGATTTGGCTGTGGAAGCTGGTGGTAATTGCCCTTTAAGTAAAATGAATGAAATAGTAGTCCATAATGGAGTAAAAATCGTTGGATATGGAAATGTTCCTGGAAGAGTGGCTAAAGATGCTTCAGCACTGTATGCTAAAAATATATTTAACTTCTTAAGTTTATTAATAGACAAAGAAAATAAAAAAATAAATTTTGATTTTGACGATGAAATAATTAATTCTGTTTTGCTAACGCATGACGGAGATGTAAGATTGGAGCAATTTAAGTAATATGGAAGCACATTCTTCAGAAGTTTTTGTTATTGGACTAACAGTTTTTTTCTTAGCTTGTATTATTGGCTATTATGTAGTTTGGTCAGTTACTCCAGCATTACATAGCCCATTGATGGGTGTGACAAATGCAATATCAAGTGTAATTATAGTTGGGGCAATATTGGCAGCTGGTCCTCAAGGTTTTGATACTTCAAAAATTTTTGGATTAATTGGCGTTGTATTAGCTTCAGTTAATATTTTTGGAGGTTTTCTAGTAACATATCGAATGCTCTCGATGTTTAAGAAAAAAACTAAAAAAACAAAGGAAAAAGAATAATGTCTTCTAACATGGTTGCGATATTATATTTAATTTCTGCGTTATTATTTATCTTTGCTCTAAGAGGTTTATCTCACCCTGAATCTTCAAGAATGGGTAACATTTTTGGTGTTATTGGAATGATTATAGCGGTGTTCACAACGTTAATGTTCAAATCAGTTCTTAGTTATTATGAAATTGGTGCCGCGATACTTATTGGTGGTGCTATAGGTTCCTTTATTGCTCTTAGAATTGAGATGACAGCATTACCTCAATTGGTAGCAGCCTTTCATAGCTTAGTAGGATTAGCAGCTGTATTTGTTGCTGCTGCTGCATTCTATGATCCCGTAGCTTTTAGTATTGGAAAAGTTGGTTCGATTAAAACTGCTAGTTTAGTTGAAATGAGTATTGGAACATTTATTGGTGCTATCACTTTCTCTGGTTCAGTTTTAGCTTTTGGAAAATTACAAGGTACAATTTCGGGAAAGCCTATAGTATTTAAGTTCCAGCATTTAATAAATGCACTAATTTTCCTTCTTATTATTTTCTTGATTGTATTATTTGTAATTAATCAGTCTCCAACATTCTTTTGGACAATAGTTATTGTTTCAATATTACTAGGATTTCTTGTAGTAATTCCTATTGGTGGAGCTGACATGCCAGTTGTCGTTTCTATGTTAAACTCTTATTCAGGTTGGGCAGCTTGTGGCATAGGATTTACCTTAAGTAATAATCTCTTAATTATAACTGGAGCTCTTGTTGGAGCGTCTGGTGCAATATTGAGTTATATAATGAGTAAAGGGATGAATAGATCTATTATTAATGTAGTTTTAGGAGGTTTTGGTGGTGAGCAAGACACTAGTGCTAGTAAGGATAATTCAGACAAAATTGTTAAACAAGGTAATGCCGAGGATGCTGCATATATAATGAAAAACGCAGACTCTGTAATTATTGTACCAGGATATGGAATGGCTGTAGCACAAGCTCAACATGCTTTAAGAGAAATGGGTGACATATTAAAAAAAGAAGGAATAGAAGTAAGATATGCAATACATCCAGTCGCTGGCAGAATGCCAGGTCATATGAATGTTTTACTAGCTGAAGCTAATGTTCCTTATGAAGAAGTCTTGGAGCTAGATGAAATTAATCATGATTTTCCTATGACAGAGGTTTCTTTTGTTATTGGAGCAAATGATGTAACAAATCCAGCTGCAAAAACAGATGAGTCATCTCCTATTTTTGGTATGCCTATTTTAGATGTAGAAAAATCTCAGAGTGTTCTATTTGTAAAACGTTCAATGGCAACTGGTTATTCTGGTGTTGATAATGAGTTGTTTTATAGAGATAATACAACTATGCTATTTGGAGATGCTAAAAAAATGTGTGAGGATATTGTAAAAAGTCTTTCTGCTTAATCGTTATTTCTTTTTGCAGACTTCCTAGCTCTTCTAATATTTTCTTCTTTTTCTCGAGCGCGTTTCAAACACGGTTTCTCGTAATGTTTACGTAGTTTCATTTCTTTATACAAACCTTCACGCTGCATTTTCTTTTTAAGCGTTCTAATTGCTTGTTCTACGTTATTATCTTTTACATTTACAAAAAGTGTCATTGGATCGGGCTAGTAACACAAACTCATATTATTTGCAAACGGATATATTGAATTAATCTATTGGTATATTAGAAAAAATACTTATATTTATTATGTGTCTATTCTCAAAATATCAAAAATCGGTCATCCAATCTTGCTAAAAGAATGTTCTGAGATAAAAGAATTTTCTTCAGATTCTCTAAAAAAAATAGTTTATGATATGTCTGAAACAATGCTTGACTATAACGGTATAGGTTTAGCAGCACCCCAAGTACATATTTCAAAGCAAATAATAGTATATCGTAATCCTGATATTGAAGTGAAAGATAAAATTGAGATAACACCATTAATAAATCCGCGTTTTACAAATATAGGGAAAGAAACCGAGGATGATTGGGAAGGCTGTTTGTCTATTCCTGGTATGCAAGGCTTGGTTAGAAGATTTAAAAAAATTAAATATTCTGGATTTGATCTTGATGGAAAAGTAATTGAAAATGAAGTTGAAGGCTTACATGCAAGGGTAGTACAACATGAGGTAGATCATTTAAATGGCATTTTGTATACATCACGCTTAGCACATAAAAATGCTTTTGGTTTTGAAAAAGAAATAACTACATACTGGAAAAATGAACAAAACAGAAAATAAAAAAAAAGAAGATATTCTTAAAAAAGCAAAAAAAATT
>CACMKZ010000029.1 GCA_902614375.1 uncultured Alphaproteobacteria bacterium | reverse complement strand
AGTTTCATATGCTGAGTAAGAGTGCCAGCCATGTACTGTTTGATCAAAATCAATTACACTACCTGTCATTAATCCAGATTCTTCTGAGCACATAAAAGCTAATCCCTTTGCTACATCGATAGGCTTAATCAATCTGTTAAAAGGAACTTTTTTTTCTTCATCTTGCAACCAATTAGGATTTTTTTTATGAACTCTTGTTTGAATATCATGTTCAGCAGGAGTGTCTGTCCATCCAATATTTAAGGCATTTACTCTTATTTGATAACTAGCGACAGAATTTGCAATATTTTTTGTCATTGTAGCTAAAGCAGCTTTTGAACCACTATAAGCAACAATAAATGGCATACCACTATACATAGCCATAGATAATACATTTGCAATTGTTCCTTTGTTCTTATCTCTAATCATTATTTTAATTGTCTCTTGCATTAATATGAAAGGTGCACGGGTATTAATATTATAATTATTTTCATAATTTTCTAGAGTAGCACTTAGAATTGTTCCTCTTTCTGTGTATCCTGCAACATTAATTAAAGAATTTATTGTTCCAAATTTTTTATCAGTCTCTAAAACAATTTTTTTGCAATCATCAACATTTTTAAGGTCTGCTTTTATATACAAACACTCAGTGCCTAATTTTTCAATCTGATTTTTAACTTCAAGACCTTTATTTTCTTGTCTCCCACAAATTGTAATTGCTTTAGCACCTCTGCTAGCTAATAATCTCGCTGTTTCAGCACCACTACCTTGTGTACTACCTGTAACTATAATGACCTTATCTTTAAATTGTTCATTCATAGAATTTATCTATAACTAAAATTTTGGTTTTACAACTTTATTTAATTTTGCTGATTTAGTAGCTGAATTAGCAAGAATTAAAGCATTCTTTCCATCCTCAAAAGTGACTGATATATTTTTTTTATTTTTTATTGATTTAATAAATTGATCTAATTGTATTTGATAAGCATCTTTGTATCTTTCAATAAAAAAATTTTTAATAGGTTTTTTTGCAAATGATAAATTTTGATTATAGTAATTGATATCATTATTTGGAACATTATCAGAAATTAACATTCCATTACTTCCAAATACTTCGAGTCTTTGATCATAACCATAGACGGCTCTTCTTGAATTATTTATATGAACTAAAACACCTTTTTTTGATTTCATAAAACACATAGTTGTGTCATAATCATTGGTAACCTTAAAATCATTTGAGACATTTACAGAACCTTGTGCAAAAACTTCTACAATTGGATCATTATTAAGAATAAATCGTGCCAAATCAAAATCATGAATTGAACAATCTCTAAAAATTCCACCCGATTGTTTTAAATAATCAATACCAGGTGGAGAAGGATCTCTACTTGTGATTACAATCATTTCAATTTTACCAATCTTTCCTGATAGAACCTCACTTTGTACTTTATTATGATTAGGATCAAATCTACGATTAAAACCAATTTGTATAGTTGGTTTATATTTTTTAATTTTTTGCCAACATTTATTTACTTTATTTATATCTAAATCAATTGGCTTTTCACATAATATAGCTTTATTACATTCTGCTCCTAGAGAAATATAATCTGTATGAGTCGGTGTGGCAGAAGCAATTAAAATAGCATTTATTTGATCTGAAGAAATTGCTTCCTTTGCAGTCTTTGCAATTTCACAACTATATTTTTTTGCAATTTTTTTAGCAGAGCTTGTATCAATGTCATAAACATATTTGAGGCTCGCTTCTGGATGATCATTTATGATTGACGCATGTAATTTCCCAATTCTTCCTGTTCCTAATAGGGTAAAATTAATCATTTTAGATTTTTATCCACTTTGAATTTAAATTAGAAGATTTTTTTGCTGCATAAATAAATTTAATACCAGCGACACCATCATCAATTGTTGGAAATGAATATTTTTTATTTTTATTATGAATCTGATCAGCAAATTCTGAATAAATATTTGCAAAAGCTTCAAAGAAACCTTCTGGGTGACCAGCAGCAATTCTTGAAGATGATAGTGAAAATTTAGATACTAATTTACTTGCTCTTGTTATAACTTTCATTGGTTTATCTAGTTCTGTAAACTTTAGATTATTTGGATCATCCTGTAACCATTCTATTGAACCTTTTGTTCCATACACTCTAATTTTTAGACCATTTTCTCCACCAGTAGCAGCAGACGATACCCAGATTATACCTCTTGCCTTATTTCGCATTCTTAATAATACAAAAGCATTATCATCAACTGAAATTTCTGAGGATAATGAATTTACTTCTGCTGATATTTCATTTGCTTCTAATCCAGTCACATATCTCAACAAATGATACGCGTGAGTTCCAATTTCAGATAATATCATTGAGGGCCCAGATTGTTTTTTATCTAGTCTCCATTTTAATGTTCTTTTTTCATCTTTCTTTTTTACTCCGACTGTATAACCTTGGGGGTACTCAACATTTATTAAATTGATTTTTCCTAATTTATGATTTGAAATAATATTTTTTGCCTCTCGTAGCATTGGATAGCTTGAGTAATTGTGTGTTAATGCAAATACAATTTTATTTTTTAAAATTACTTTTTTTAATTTAACAGCATCCTCAACCGTTGCGGTTAAAGGTTTGTCACAAATAATATGTATTCCTTTTTCAATAAATACTTTTGCTATCTTATAATGATCACCCGATGGAGTCATTATTCCAAGCGCTTGAATACCATCATTTCTTTTTGACTCAGCGGATGCCATAGACTTATAATCACTGTAACAACGATCATCAGCTAATCCTAATGAAGAACCAAAAGATTTAGATTTTTTTTTATCTTTTGAAAATATTCCAGCAACAAATTCAAATTTATTATCAAATCTTGCTGATAACCTATGAGTGTATCCAATAAATGAATTAGGACCTCCACCAATAAAACCAATTCTAATTTTATTTTTATTATTTAAAGCATCATTTCTAAGTAAGTCTAATCTACCAAAAGCAATTTTGGATTTTTTTTTCATTAGTTAACTATGCCACCATCAATTACATAATTTTGTGCGGTACAACCAGAACTTTGATCGGATGCAAAAAACAAAACTGGCTTTGATATATCTTCAGGCATAAGCATTCTCTTTATACATTGTCTGTCAAGTTGAGTTTTTTTAATTTCTGGAGTAAGCCATAATTTTTTTTGCCTCTCCGTAATTATCCAACCAGGAACAATACAATTTACTCTAATGTTATAGACACCTAAATCTCTTGCTAAAGTTCTTGTTAATCCCATAATAGCAGATTTTGCAGTGGTATATCCAGGCATACCGCCTTGAGAAATCATCCATGAAAAACTACCTATATTTACAACAGAACCTTTTCCTAAATCTTTCATGTCTTTATAGACAGCTTGGGTTGCAAAAAAATAATGTCTTAAATTAATATTCATTCTATCATCCCAATATTCAGGGGTGACACTATCTAGATCATGTCTCTCATCATTTGCTGCATTATTTACCAGAATTGAAATTGGCCCAATTTCTTTTTTTACTTTCTCTAATGAACTTTTAAGTTGTTCTATATTTTTTAAATCACATTTTACAAATAGACTATCAATATCATATTTGTTTTTAATTTTTTTTGATAATTCGTTACCTAACTCATCATTTATATCTAAAAATGCAACTTTTGATTTTTGAGAAGCAAATTGTTCGACAATACTTTCCCCAATTCCTGAGGCACCTCCTGTAATAAGCACTACTCTATCTTTTAGTGATGGATAAGTTGCGATTTCG
>CACMKZ010000028.1 GCA_902614375.1 uncultured Alphaproteobacteria bacterium | reverse complement strand
TTTATTCCTATAATAGATCCAATTATGAAAAAAATAATTATGAATAGGGTATTTCCTAATCCCATTCCAAAATGTGAGCCTACGAATGCCATATAAAGTGAAGAATACAAAATAGATAAATTTGTAGATGTAGAGTTATCAAAAAACCTTACTTTAATTAGATAATAAAAGGATTTTAATCCATCGACCCAAGTAATTTTTTTTCCTTGAGCTTTTGATCGAAAAAAATAGGACACCCCAAATTCATAAATAAAAAAATTATTTCTAACAATTTGTGAGGCTAAATCTATCTCAATACCAAAATCGTTTACACTCAATTGTATCTTTTCTATAACACTTCTATGTAATATTTTTAATCCACAGTGTACATCACTTAATGACTGCGAGAAAAATATATTAAATATTAAAGAATTAAGCTTACCAATTAGACTATTAAAGAAGTAGTTATTTTTTTTTAATTTACCTGATAAATATCTGCTACCAAAAATACATTTTATTTCAGTATTTTTAATAATCATTTCATACATTTCTTTTGCATCTTTTGTGTCTAGCTCTAAGTCCGCATCTTGTAGAAGAATATAATTTCCTACTGCATTTTTTATTCCAGTTTGAATAGCCTTTCCTTTACCAGAATTAATATCAAGCTTAATAAGTTTGAAATCAAATTTGTAATCTGAATTATTTTTAATCTCATTTAAAATTTCTGATGAACCGTCAGATGAACCATCATCTACATAAATTATTTCAAATTTATTTTCATTAAAAAAGGTTTTAATCTGATTATGTAATCTATGAATAAAATTTTTTTCGTTATAAACAGGAATTATAATTGATAGATCTATATTATTCTCTTGGAGCATGTTTATTCAGTATTCTTTGCAATGTACGTCTGTGCATCCTAAGCCTTCTAGCTGTCTCAGATACATTTCTATTACACTGTATAAACACTCTTTGAATATGTTCCCATCTAATTCTATCTGCTGTCATTGGATTTTCTGGTGGTGGTGGCAAAACTTCTTTAGAATTTGTTAGTGCATCATAAATTTGGTCGATTTCTGCAGGTTTAGGAAGATAGTCTATTGCTCCAGATTTGATTGCTGCAACTGCAGTAGCTATATTACCATACCCCGTTAAAAGAAGAGATTTAGTATTTGGACTGATTTTCTTTAATTCTTTTACTAATTCTAATCCAGATCCATCTTCAAGTCTCATATCAACTACAGCATAGTCGAAATTATTTTCAGATACTTTGTTCAAAGAATCCTTAAAACTGGGAGAAGAAGTAACCTCAAATCCTTTTTTTTCCATTGATCTTGTAAGTCTTTCCCTAAAAGGTAAATCATCATCAACAATTAATAACCTCATATTCATATATTTAAGATAGAGTTATCAAACATAATTTCAACAACTGCATTATTCTCCTTAGAATTATAAAGCTTTAGACTTCCACCCATGTTTTCAATTAAATTTTTTGCTATAAATATTCCTAATCCCATACCTTGATTATTCTTTGAAACATATGGTTCACCTAACCTATCAATTATATCTTTAGAAAATCCATTACCATCATCAGTTATTATAATTTGAACATTTGTCTTTAAATAATGTACCTCTGCAGTAACTCTTTCCTTAGAATATGATATTGCATTTTGAACAATATTTCCAAGTGCATACATTATTTCATCTCTATAAATAATTTCAGTCTCTTCACTTAAAAAAGTATTTTTGATAGTTAATTTTTTATCTTTATTAAATTTTTCAAAATTTATCTTAATAAGATCAGTAATTTTAACTTTTTCAAGAAATTTATCTTTTAATTTTAACGGATTTTTAGAAAATCTTTGTAGTATTTCCTTACATCTTTCTGCTTGGGATTTAAGTAATAAAATATCTTTAGCTATATTTTTATCATCCATTAATTTTTTTTCTTTTAATAAATCATTTATTATTAAAAAAATTGTATTGAGTGGAGTTCCAAGTTCATGTGCTGCTGCTGCACTAAGAGAGCCTACTTCAGTTATTTTTTTTTGATTAAGTATTTGTAGCTTAGATATGGACAATGCATTTGAAATTTTTCTTGAAGAATTTGCAAATAGATAGGCATATATTGCTATAAAAATTACTGTTATGATCAGAGATGTAACTAAACCAAAGCTATATATTTTAGGTAAATAAAATTCTGTACCTAAATTAAGAGGTATAAAATAAAAATTTAATGAAATTATTATTAATATAGATATTATTGATAATATTACTGTCATTAGAGCAGGCAAATATGAAGCTGAGGTGATAACAGGAGCTACAATTAGTATAGAAAAGGGGTTAACTACTCCACCTGTAAGATAAAGTAGAAAACCTAATTGTGATGTATCAAATAATAAATAAGAAAATGCTTTTATATTACTAATTGATTTATTTTTCCTTTCTTCCAAATAAGAGTAAAAATTTACAACTACTGAAAGTAAAATTATGATTAGTGTTTCAAAAAAAGGTATTTGAATATTAAATATGTAGGAAGCAAAAAAAATTGCTAGAAATTGACCAAAAATAGCAATCCATCTTATTTTTATAAGATTGCCTAAGAGAATAGTATTCATTAAAAGTTAAATATCAAGATTTGCAACCTTTAATGAATTTTCAGCAATAAATTTTTTTCTTGCATCAGTCTCACCTCCCATAAGATCTTCAAAAGCTTTATTAGCCTCATCAATTTCATTAATTTTGACCGACAATAAAATTCTCTCATTTTGATCTAATGTTGTTTCCCATAACTGATCTGGATTCATTTCACCTAAACCTTTGTATCTATTAATTTGTAAACCAGATTTACCAATATCTAATATTTTATCTATTAAATCTAGTGGCCCAAAAATTTTATATTCTTCATTTTTATGATTTAGTACCCCGCAGCCAGTTTCTTTAAGACGATAAAAATTCTCCATTAAACGGTCTTTTAACTCATTTAGAGCTTTAGCTTCTGGTGTAATTACAAAATTTTTATCTATTTTGTATTTTTCAGTAAAACCTCTAATTGTTCTTTGAAAAAGTAATGAATGATTTTTATGAACTACTTTCCAGTTTTTTTGGGAAATATTTGAAATTAAATTTAATCTTTGTTGTAAATATTTTGCAATTTCTTTACCGATTTCATTGTCTTCAAGATTTCTAATGTCTAATGCTCTAACGATTGCTGCATTTTCAATTATGTCTGTGTTATCAACTCTTCTTAATAATGGCATGACTAAAGTTTTAGTTTTTTTTGAAAGATAAATTATTTGCTTTAATTCTTCTCCTCCAACTTGAGAAAGTTGAGTGTTTTCAAAATAAGTATTTTTTAAACCTTCTTGAATTAAATAATTTTCTAAATCAATATCATCTTTTTTGTAAACTGTAGAATTTCCTTTCTTAAGCCTGTATAAAGGTGGTTGAGCTATGTATAAGCGTCCTGAATCAATTATTGGTTTCATATGCCTATAAAAGAATGTTAATAAAAGAGTCCTTATATGGCTACCATCAACATCTGCATCTGTCATAATAATTATTTTGTGGTATCTCATTTTAGAAACATCAAATTTACCCTCTAATTTATTTTGGTCTAAATCATCAGTTGGATTCCCAACCCCTGCTCCTATAGCTGTAATTAAAGCTCCTATTTCATTACTTGTAAGAACCTGTTTATCATTAGCTCTCTCAACATTAAGAATTTTACCTCTTAGTGGTAATATAGCCTGATTTTTTCTATCTCTACCTTGTTTCGCTGATCCTCCAGCTGAGTCACCCTCAACTATAAACAATTCTGATAATTCTGGATTTTTTTCTTGGCAATCTGCAAGTTTTCCTGGAAGTGAAGTATTTTCCAAACCTGTCTTTCTTCTAGTCAATTCTCTTGCTTTTCTTGCAGCCTCTCTAGCATTAGAAGCCTCAACTATTTTATCAATTACCTTCTTTATTTCTGATGGATTTTCTTCAATCCACTGTTCTAATTTATCTAAACTAGTTGACTCAATTACGGGTCTAACCTCTGAAGAGACAAGTTTGTCTTTGGTTTGACTTGAAAATTTAGGATCTGGTAACTTCACAGATATGATACACGTTAAGCCTTCCCTTGCATCTTCGCCAGTAATATTATTGGAACTTTTTGTGTTTTTGTTAATATAATTTACTATTGATCTTGTTAATGCACCTCTAAAACCGGCAAGATGTGTTCCCCCATCTCTTTGAATAATATTATTCGTAAAACATA
>CACMKZ010000027.1 GCA_902614375.1 uncultured Alphaproteobacteria bacterium | reverse complement strand
AAGCTGAAATATTAAAGGAAAAAATCATTAATCTTATTATGGAGTTAAAACAAGTTTCAATAAATGAATTAGTACAAACTAGGAAAGAAAAATATTTAAATATTACTTCTGAAATTTAACTTCCATGACATTGTTTATATTTTTTACCTGAACCACATGGACAAGGTTCGTTTCTGCCTATTTTCTTAGTAATAATCCTTCTCGGTTCTTGAACTGGTTTTTTCTGATTATCATCATTACTTTCACTAACTAGCTTAATATTAAATAAAGTTTTTAAAACTCTTTCATTTTGGTTTGAAAGCATCTCATCAAAGTAATCAAAAGATTCTTTTTTATATTCAAAGAATGGATCTTTACCTCCCATAGCTCTCAAATTTACACTTCCACGTAAAGAATCCATAGCTGCCAAATGATCTCTCCAGTCTTTATCGATTTGAAATAACATTACTCTTTTTTCTGCAAACTTAAGCAATTCTTTAGTATATTGATGTTGTTTTTCTTTATATTTTTGATTTATTTGATCCAATAATCTTTTTTTGATTTCTTCATCATCAACACCCTCTTCATCAAACCATTTTGATACAGGAATATTTATTCCAAATATTTCTTTAATTTTTTCTTTTAATAAATTTCCATCCCATTCGTGTGAGTATTTTTTTGGAGGAATAGTAATATCAATTAAATAATCAACATAGTCTGATATCATTTCTTGAATAATTTTAGATTGATCATTTGTGTTAAGAATTTCTCTTCTATTTTGGTAAATTATTTTTCTTTGATCATTCAGTATATCGTCAAATTTTAAAATTTGTTTTCTCATATCAAAGTTATGACTTTCAACTTTTTGCTGAGCTCTCTCTAAAGATTTGGTAATCATAGAATGAGTAATAACTTCACCATCTTTAAGGCCTAATTTTGATAATACATTTTCAAGCGTTTTTGACCCAAATATTCTCATTAGATCATCCTCTAATGACAAAAAAAAGATACTTTCACCAATATCTCCTTGTCTACCTGATCTACCTCTTAATTGATTATCAATTCTTCTACTTTCATGCCTTTCTGTACCAATTATGAGCAAACCACCAGCTTCAATTGCTTCTTTTTTTAAATTAACATCACCATTTCCCAATTTAATATCAGTACCCCTTCCCGCCATATTAGTTGAAATAGTTATATTGCCTGGCATTCCAGCCTCTTCAATAATTTTTGCTTCACTCG
Organism: uncultured Alphaproteobacteria bacterium; assembly: GCA_902614375.1. Taxonomy (GTDB): domain Bacteria; phylum Pseudomonadota; class Alphaproteobacteria; order HIMB59; genus CACPNW01. The sequence continues at coordinate 3,261 of CACMKZ010000027.1, read as the reverse complement.
TATGATTTTTAGCATTTAGAATATTATGCTTTAGATTTTCTCTTTTTAATAAATCGGAAATTTTTATAGAATTTTCTACTGAAGTAGTTCCTATTAGAATTGGTTGATTGATTTTATTTCGCGACTTAACAAGATCTAACACAGCATTGTATTTTTCTCTTTTTGTCATATAAATTTGATCGTTTTTATCATAACGATTTACTTTAATATTAGGAGGAATTTCAACAACCTCCAAATCATATATACTTTCAAATTCTTTTGCTTCTGTTGTGGCAGTTCCTGTCATCCCACTAAGACGGTGATAAGTTCTAAAAAAATTTTGATATGTAATAGAGGCAATTGTTTGATTTTCCTTTTGGATTACTAAATTTTCTTTTGCTTCTATAGCTTGATGCAATCCATCTCCATATCTTCTTCCTTCCATGGCTCGTCCAGTTAACTCATCAATAATAACTACATTTCTATCTTTAATTATATAATCTTTATCTTTTACAAATAAATGATGTGCTCTAAGTGCTTGGATAATATTATGGTTCAAAACCATATTTCCTAAATCCTGCAGTGTACCTTCTTTAATAATTCCATTTTCCTTCAATAATTTTTCACAAAATTCCATTCCCTCTGTAGTAAGTAGAATACTTTTACTTTCTTCATTAATTTCAAAATCATTTTTTCTCAGAATTTTAATTATTTTATCAATTTTAGGAAATAAATCGGTATTAGAATTTGATTCTGCAGATATTACAAGAGGTGTCCTAGCTTCATCTATTAAAATACTATCTACTTCATCTACTATTGCAAATGCATTTTTTTTAAAACACAAGTTATTGTAATCATTTTTAAGATTATCTCTTAAATAATCAAATCCAATTTCATTATTAGTTGCATACACTACATCTGCATCATACTGATTAGACCTTTCTTCATGATTTGTTTCTGAAGTAACACAGCCAACACTAAGACCAAGAAAATTAAATATTTGACCCATCCATTCAGCATCTCTTTTTGCTAGATAATCATTAACTGTAATAATATGTACCGATAAGTTTTCTATAGCATTTGCATAAGCAGCTAGAGTAGCGACTAATGTTTTGCCTTCTCCTGTTTTCATTTCAGTTATTTTATTTTCGTATAAGACCATTCCACCTATTATTTGAACATCATAGTGTCTCATATTTAATGTTCTTTTTGATGTCTCTCTAACTACTGCAAATATTTCTGGTAATGATTTAGTTATAGATCCAGTTTCATTAAATTTATTTTTAAAGTAATTTGTTTTATCTTTTAATTCTTGATCAGAAAGTTTAGAAATTTCTTCTTCCAGTTTATTTACTTTCTCTATAAAACTTGCATATTTTTTAAGTGAATTAGATTTTATAGAACCAAATAATTTATTAACGATATTAATCATGTTATGATAAATGGCAGTTAATATATGAAAAATATTTTTCTACAAAGGAATTTAAGCTAAAATATGGTCAATAAAATGATTTCAATATTTAAGCCAAAAAAAATCAAAGATTTTAATCCTAGCGGCCTTAATATCTATACTTTTAATGCTGGATTTAAAAAAAAAGATAAAGATCTTTTATTAATTATTTTTAATAAAATTATAAATGTATGTTGTGTTTATTCAAAAACATCAACGCCTTCAGCTCCTATAATTTGGGATAAAAAAAATAATAAAGGAAAGGCTAAGGCATTAGTTGTGAATGCTGGTAATGCGAATGCGCATACTGGTAAAGATGGTCTTAAAATTATTGATAAGTATGTGCAAGCATTAACAAAAAAAATTAAATGTAAATCCAATGAAGTTTTAGTATCATCTACTGGGGTAATTGGTGAAAAATTTAATCCTAATTTAATTATTAATAAATTTGAAAAAATAAAGTCTAAAAATAAAAATAGTTTACTAGAGGGTGCTAAAGCAATTATGACAACAGATACTTTCCCTAAGGTATCGATAAAAAAAATTAATTTAGACAATCAATCATTTAAAATTTATGGAATAGCAAAAGGATCAGGAATGATACAGCCAAATATGGGAACCATGTTGGTATATATTTTTATAGAATGTGAAATTTCAAAACAGTATATGTTTAGACTACTTAAAAATAATTTAGATAACACTTTTAATTCTATAACCGTAGATAGTGATACATCGACAAGTGATACTTTAATGATGTTTTCCGTTGGTAATAAAAATATAAATTTAAATAAAAATAATTTTAAAATATTAAATTACAAAATATATGAGTTAATGCACGATTTATCTCTTCAAGTAATTAAAGATGGAGAGGGTATCTCTAAGTTGATAAGAGTAAATGTCTTGAATGCAAGATCTAAGAATCAAGCTAAAAAAATTTCATTTAGTATTGCTAATTCTCCTTTAGTTAAAACAGCTATAGCTGGTGAAGATGCAAATTGGGGCAGAATAATAATGGCAATTGGCAAAACTGAAGAAAGTATCAATCAAAATAAAATTAAAATTTTTTTTGGTAATAATATTGTTTGCGAAAATGGTTCCATAAGTAAAAAAATAAATATTAGAAAACTTAATCAATATATGAAAAAAAGTACTATAGATATTATTGTAAAATTAAACATGGGTAAGTTTAATCACACAGTCTATGGAAATGATCTTACTTTTGAATATTTAAAGATTAATGCTGATTACAGGTCATAGCATTATTTTTTCCAAGCACAAATTGTACTATAATTTATATCAAGGTTAAAATTATCTTTATAATATTTTTTTCTAAATTGTTCTTCCAAATAAATAAAGTATTTCTTATTCTCAAAATATTTTCTTTTATCATATCCTGCATAGGGTAAGTTTAAAAATCTCACGTCATCAAGTAGTTTTTTAAAAACTGAGTATTCTATGGTGAAATTATTAGTATTTATTAAAGGTGCATCAAAATTATATAGTTTAAGTATTTTAAAAATATCATTGTTATCTAATATTGGATTAATTCTCTGATACATCCCTCCATATAAAATATTATCAGTTTCATACATCGAATTTACAAGTTGATAAATATTTTCAGCATTAGGAATGGTTGCTATAAATAACCCATTTGAATTTAGGTTTTGAAAAATTTTTTCTATTAATTTCTCAAAATTAGATGCTAATTGAATAAAAAAATTACTAAAAATTAAATCAAATTTATTATCCCCAAACTGTAAATTGTCCAAATCAATTTCTATAAATTTTTGATCTGTTTTTTTGGAAAAAAGAGATATATCTATGTCAGCACT
>CACMKZ010000026.1 GCA_902614375.1 uncultured Alphaproteobacteria bacterium | reverse complement strand
CTGGAAAAGCTTTTATTGATTATGTCTATAAAGAAACGCATATGTGCGATTATCTCTATACCGTCGATATGGATATGTTTACTGTACCCGGATATAAATCTTCTTCATGGGAAACGGGTTATGGAGATATGACTGTAATTCCAGATCTCAAAACGATAAAGATAGCAAATTGGTTAAATAAAACAGCTATAGTAATATGTGATTGTTTAGACCATTCAGGAAAAAAACCACTTATTCATTCAACAAGACAGATATTAAAAGATGTTTTAGCTAAGGCAGACAAAATGGGATTTCAATCTATGGTTGGTTCAGAATTAGAATTTTTTCTTTTTAATCAAACTTATGAAGAAATTCATAATAATAATTATACAAAACTTAAAGAGTCTTCTTGGTATATTGAAGATTATATGATTTTCCAAACTACGAAAGAAGAGGATGTGATGCAGGAATTAAGGAATTCTCTTCTAGATAGTGGAATTTATGTAGAATGTTCAAAGGGTGAAGCAGCTCCAGGACAAGAAGAAATCAACGTTGTATTTTCCGATGCATTAAACATGGCTGACAATCATATTTTAATTAAAAATGCGACAAAAGAAATTGCTTATAAACATAACAAAGCCGTAACCTTTATGGCTAAATATAACAAAGAAGTTTGTGGAAGTTCATGTCATATTCATAACTCTTTATTCGATAAGAAAACAAAGAAAAATATTTTTTATAACCCTAAGGATAAATATGGAATGTCTGATATTTTTAAAAGTTATCTTGCGGGACAAATTAAATTATTACCAGATATTTCAATTTTTTTAGCACCAAATATTAATTCTTATAAAAGATTTCAAGATGGATCATTTGCTCCTACAAAATCTGTTTGGGGCATTGATAATCGTACTGCTGGGTTTAGACTAGCTGGTCATGGATCATCCATAAGAATTGAATGTCGAGTCCCAGGAGCAGATGTAAATCCTTATCTTTCTTTTGCAGCTTTAGTTGGTGCTGGGTTATATGGTATTAAAAATAAACTTAAATTAGATAAACCTTATTCAGGGAATATATATGAGAAAAAAGTAAATGAAGTTCCTAAAACACTTAACGAAGCAATCCAACTTGCTAAAAAATCTAAATTTTTAAAAGAGATATTTCCACAAGATGTACTTGATCATTATATCCATGCTGCTGAATGGGAGCAAAAAGATTATGATGGATCAGTTAATGATTGGCAATTACGAAGATATTTCGAACGAGGCTAATTTTACTAAATGTTTGAGACTATTACTCCAATAGACAACTCCGTCTTAGTTAAAAGAGAATATGCAACAGAAGAAGATATTGAAAAAAGTCTAAGTAATTCCTATTCTGTAAGAGAGCATTGGAAAAATATATCTTTAGAAGAAAGAAAAAAGTCAGTTTTAAATTTTGTAGAAATATTTTTAAAAAATAAGGATGTTTCTAGTAATTTATGTAAGCAAATAGGCAGACCTATAGCACAGTGCCCTGGAGAGATGCGAGGTTTTGAAGAAAGAGCTCGTTATATGATTGAAAATGCTGATAGAGCACTATCAAGAGTTATATCAATTAAAAATGATGAATTTGATAATTATATAAACAAAGAACCACTAGGGACTATATTTGTAATTGCACCATGGAATTACCCTTTCAACACTTCTGTTAATTCAATTGTACCAAGTTTACTTGCAGGTAATGCAGTTATATTAAAACATTCTTCTCAAACTCCACTCTGTGCTGAAGAATTATATGAGGCAGCTAAACAATCTTCATTGCCAAAAAATATTTTTCAGTATTTACATTTAGATCATGATCAAACATCAAGAATAATTTCAGATTCAAGAATTAATCATGTTTTATTTACAGGTTCTGTAAGTGGTGGAAAACAAATAAAAAAATCTATAGGCACTAGATTTATTGGAGCCGGTCTAGAGTTAGGTGGAAAAGATCCTGCTTATGTTAGAGCTGATTGTGACTTAGATCATGCTGTTGAAAATTTAGTTGATGGATCATACTTCAATTCTGGTCAATCTTGTTGTGGTATCGAAAGAATTTATGTTGATAAAAAAATATACAATACATTTGTAGAAAAATTTAAAGATGTAACTGAGAAATATATTTTAGGAAATCCACTAGAGATGGAGACAAATTTAGGTCCAGTAGTGAAGCAATCTGCTGCAAATTATATTAGATCTGAAGTTAACAGCGCAATTAGTCAAGGTGGAAAGAATATTATAGATAACAAAAAATTTAATTTAGATGATGGTAATAATTGTTATGTAAGCCCAAGTGCACTTATTAATGTCGATCATTCGATGAAATATATGATGGAAGAAATATTTGGTCCTTCAGTTGGAATAATGAAAGTAGAAAATGAAAATGAAGCTTTATCTCTAATGAATGATAGTTCTTATGGGTTAACAGCAAGTATTTGGACAAATGATAAGTCTTTTGCAGAAAATTTTGGAAAAAATGTTGAGACAGGAACTTTTTTTATGAATAGATGTGATTACTTAGATCCCGGCTTAGCATGGACCGGTGTAAAAGATACTGGAATTGGCGTTACTTTATCTGTTCTAGGATTTGATCATTTAACAAGAGCAAAAAGCTATCATATAAGAAATATTTAAGATTATGGAAAATATTAATTGGAATTATCCTACTACAATCTGGTTTGGTGTTGATAGAATAAAAGAAATACAAAAAGCCTGTGAAGAATTAAATATTCAAAAACCATTAATTGTTACTGATAATGGAATTTTAAAAACAAACATTATTAATAAGTTAAATGATTGTTTAGATAAACAGGCAATTGTCTATAGTGATGTTAAATCAAATCCTACAGGTAAGAATGTTGAAGATGGTGTTAAAGCATTTAATGAAAATAAACATGATGGAGTAATAGCTGTTGGTGGAGGCTCGGGTATGGATACAGGAAAGGCAATTGCATTCATGGCCAAGCAAGAAAGACCAATCTGGGATTTTGAAGATATTGGTGACTGGTGGACTAGAGCTAATGCAGATTCAATTTTTCCTGTAATTGCTCTACCTACTACAGCTGGAACAGGTTCTGAAACTGGAAGAGCGTCAGTCTTTACAAACGAACAAACACAAGAAAAAAAAATAATTTTCCATCCAAAAATGCTTCCATCAATTGTTATCCTTGATCCAAATTTGACAATTCCACTTCCTGCAAATCTAACAGCCTTTACAGGAATGGACGCGCTTGCTCATTGCTTAGAAGCATATTTGTCGAATATTTTTCATCCTTATTCTCAAGGTATTGCATTAGAGGGCATTAGATTAGTAAAAAATAATCTTGTTCTTGCTTTTAATGATGGATCAAATCTACAAGCTAGATCGCATATGCTAGCATCTTCATCTATGGGCTCAATAGCTTTTCAAAAGGGTTTAGGTGCTATCCATTCTTTAAGTCATCCTGTTGGTGCAATTTATAATACACATCATGGATTAACCAATGCAGTATTTATGCCATATGTTTTACAATATAATAAAAAAGGAATTGAAGAAAAAATTATTGATATTTCAAGATATATAAATTTAAAATCAGCAACATTTAATAATTTTATGGATTGGATTTTAGAGCTTAGATCTAATTTAAATATTCCTCATACTTTAAGTGAAATAATTGATGATGACAAAAATTTAGAAAAAATGAGTTTAATGGCTTTTAATGATCCATCAACAAGTACAAATCCTATACCAGTTAACGCAGAAGATTTTTTAAAAATGTATATAAACGCCTTTAAAGGTGATTTATAAATTTATAGCGTTGCTCCAATTATCCAAGGATTAAATTCATCGTCACCATAATCATTTATTTCACTCTTTGATTTTTTACCCGATGCAACTGAAATTATTTTATCAAATATTTCTTTGCCAACTTCATTAACGCTTGCAATATTATCCATAATAGTACCAGCATTGATGTCCATATCTTCACTAAGTTTATTATACATATTTGTATTTGTTGCTATTTTAATACTTGGAGTGGGTTTAAATCCAAAGCACGAACCTCGACCAGTAGTAAAACAAATAACATTAGCGCCAGAAGCAACTTGACCAGTTACAGATACAGGATCATAACCTGGAGAATTCATAAAGTTAAAACCTTTGGTTTTTACCTGTTCAGCATAATCGAGAACATCAACCATATTTCTATTTCCAGCTTTGGATACTGCACCTAATGACTTTTCCAGAATTGTAGTTAAACCTCCTTTTTTATTACCAGGACTTGGATTATTATCTAATGTGCTATCGTTGCTAGCAACATATTTTTTCCACCATTCAATTTGTTTATTTAGTTTTTCTATATTTTTTTCGTTTAATGATTTTTCAAATAATAAATGTTCGGCTCCATATATTTCTGGAGTCTCTGATAGTAATGTTGTTCCACCATGATCAATAATCATATCTGAAGCAAAGCCTAGTGCAGGATTTGCAGTTATCCCAGAATACGAATCTGAACCACCACATTGCAAAGCAACTGTTAGTTCTGAAATGGGTATATTTGTTCTAGAAATACTATTAATTTCATTTAGTTGATTAAAAATTTTTGAAGTTACTTTCGTTATTATTTCATTTGTTCCACCTTCATCTTGAATATTCAAATATTCAATATTTCTTTTTTCCTGATCATTGTTGTACAAACTTATTTGGGCACATTCGCATCCAAGTCCAATAACAAAAACTTTTCCAAAATTAGGATGAATTTTAAAACCTTCAATAGTTCTGTTAAATACATTCATGGCATATCCAGAAGTATTCATCCCACAACCTGATGAATGTTTTAAACAAACTGCCCCATCAATGTTATCAAAATTTTTATCTTTTAAATAATTATTTATTTTATCAGATATTTTTTTAACAACTGTTGCCGAACAATTAACTGTACTAATTAAACCTATATAATTCCTAGTACCTGATGATCCATTATTCCTTTTAAAGCCTTTAAAGTATTCTGTTTTTTCA
>CACMKZ010000025.1 GCA_902614375.1 uncultured Alphaproteobacteria bacterium | reverse complement strand
GTCGAAGCTCACCGCCACAAAATACTCCGTGTACTTCAGCAGCATAAGTTTTAAAACCAACTAGTGAAAGAATAGCTATTGTAAGAAATGAAGATAGTTTTTTGAAATTCATAATTCCTCCATTTAAATATAAAAAAGAGATAACATTAACTGGCTCTATGAAGCAAGTTAGTTTTTGGATATTTTTCTAGTTTTTTACTGCCCCAGAAGTGAGTCCAGCAACAATATATTTCTGTAGAAAAAGGAAAATTATTAAGACAGGGGCAATCCCAACAAGAGAGGCTGCCATCATTTCATTCCATTTGACTGTTGTGTAACCAATAAATTCATACAGCCCTGAAGGAATAGGCATATATTCTTTTTTCTGATTAAATGTAATCGCAAATAAGAATTGTTGAGCGTAAGATCCTATAAAAGCGTATATCCCAACAACTACCAGACCAGGGGTACTAAGAGGTGCGATTATGTGTCTGAGTATTTGTACTCTTGAAGCCCCATCTACAAAAGCTGCCTCTTCTAAATCTATTGGTATTTTTTCAAAGTAAGACTTTAGCAGCCAAATTGCAGTTGGAATTAAAAAAGCAACACCGGGAACAATCATAGCTTGATATGTATTTAGCAAACCAAATGTTCTTAATACTTTATAGAGAGGAATTAATAAAACTGCTCCTGAAAACATATTAATTGCTAATAAAATATAGAGTGAAGAATTTTTAAAAGGAAATTTAAAACGTGCATAAGAGTAAGCTGCAGGAATTACAAAAAGCAAAGTAATAATAGAAGTTACTGAGGCAAGAAAAAAACTGTTAAAAATATATCGTGGAAGCATTGGTACTGTATTCCACATTTCTCTATAGGCCCAAAAAGATAAATCATCTGAATAAAATTGATATGGAGATCTAAATAAATGATCTAACGGTCGAAGTGATGCATAAAACATTTCGACAAAAGGCAAAAGAATAAAAATCATAAAGACTAGTATTCCTGAATATAATAATATCTTTTCGTATATATTATATTTATCCAATTTAGTTTTTTACCGCACCAGCAGTAAGCCCCTCTACAATATACTTTTGTAAAAATACAAATAATAATAAAACTGGCAACATCCCTACTAAGGCTGCTGCCATCATTTCATTCCATTTAACGCTTTGATATCCTATAAATTCGTATAACCCTGTTGGAATTGGCATATATTCTTTTTTCTGATTAAATGTAATCGCAAATAAGAATTGTTGAGCATATGCGCCTATGAATGCATAAATACCAACTACAACTAAGCCAGGTGTACTTAAAGGAGCTATGATATGTCTGAGTATTTGTACTCTTGAAGCACCATCTACAAAAGCTGCCTCTTCTAAATCTATTGGTATTTTCTCAAAGTAAGATTTTAGCAACCAAATTGCAGTTGGTATTAAAAAAGCAACACCAGGAATTATCATAGATTGATAACTATTTAATAAACCTAAAGTCCTTAACAATTTGTATAAAGGTATTAAAATTACTGCTCCTGAAAACATATTAATTGCTAAGAGTATGTATAAGCTCGTATTCTTAGCTGGAAATTTAAAACGTGCGTATGCGTAGGCTGCAGGAATAACAAATATAAGAGTTAGTATAGCAACGCAGGAAGCCAGAAAAAAACTATTAAAGATATATCTTCCAAGCATTGGTACCGTATTCCACATTTCTTGATAAGCCCAAAAAGATAAATCATCTGAATAAAATTGGTATGGAGATCTAAATAAATGATCTAAGGGACGAAGCGATGCATAAAACATTTCAATAAAAGGCAAAAGAATAAAAGTCATGAAGACAAAGATGCCAAAATAGATCAATATTTTTTCAAAAGGATTATATTTATTCATGAGAAATTTTCTTATTAATTCTAGCAAGTAAAGCTAAGTAAAATCCTGCAAATAACATTAGTAAAATCATTACGACTACGGCTCTAGCAGCACCTCTTCCAAATTTATAATTGCCTAATGCTTGTTTATAGGTGTCGATAATTAATGTAGTTGTTGAACCTCTTGGCCCACCTTCAGTCAATATCCAAATTATTTCAAATGAGTTGAATGTCCAAATAGCAGATAGTAACGACATTGTAATAATGACAGGAGTGATTTGAGGTAATGTGATTTTAAAAAATCTATCCCATCTTGAAGCGCCATCACAATAAGCAGCTTCATATAAATCTCTTGGCACACCCTGCATTGCAGCTAGAAAGAAAACGGTTACCATTGGTGTTCCAACCCAAACATCGGCAATGATTGTAGAAATAAATGCACTTTGTTTGTAAGCAAGAAATCCAAAAGGACCGTCCAAAATACCAGTTCGCATACCTACACCTGCGATAATTCCAAAATACCCGTTATATAACCATAACCAGCCAAGCATACCAATTGCAATTGGAACTACCCATGGAGGCATTACAAGCACTCTGAAAATTGATCTTCCTTTTAAATTAGCATTAAGTAAAACAGCTCCAATTAAACCAATGATAAGTTTTAAAGAGACTGAAAAAAACATCCAAACAAATGTTCTGGTCACTATTCCATTAAATTTTTTACTTGAAAACATTTTTTGATAATTTTCTAAACCAACATAATCTTCTCCTGCTAAACTAGAATTTGTAAAAGATAATCTAATTGTTTCTAATAATGGCCAAGCAACAATAAGAATTATATAAATAGCAGCAGGAGCAATTAGTGCATATGCTATATATGTTTGGGCGGTATATGATTTTAATTTTTGATTCATAATTACTAATTTAATAGGGAATCGAATTTATCCCAAGTGCTTGTTAAGTCAATTACTTTACCAGTATTTCTAGCTTCATCAATTTTCATAGCAACAATTCCTGCCTCCATACATTCTATTACACCAACTGGTAATTCTTTATTATTTTTTAATAAATAATTGTTAATGTCTTGAGCCATCATGCTATCTGCGCCATAATGACCTTTAATTTCTTTTCCAAAAGCTGCTCCATAATCTTCATCAATAAGTACATTATTATTTTCATCATGAGCTTTCATAAATCCTTTAACAAAATCTCCCTCAATCATTCCCGCAGATCCTATGACTGCAAATCTTCGAAATTCGTCTGGAACTTTCATATTAGTATGAAAAGATAGTACTGCTTTATTTGCATATTCTATTATTGCTACTTGATGATCGACAATATCAGCATCACTATCAAAAACATTTGATTTTGACTCCCAACCTTTTAACCTGTCTTTTGTATATTGTTCATGAGAACCCTCTGGAAGATTTTCGGGTATAAAAGATCTTCTTGAACCAAAACTAGCAACTTTAATAGGTCTGCTCTTCGTAATCATTGAATAAAAGTCAATGTCATGACAACATTTTTCCAGCATAAAGCCTCCAGAATATTTTTGTTTTCTTCTCCAGTTTCTCATAAAAAAAGCACCGTGCGAAGGTACGATATGTTCTGAAGCTTCAATCGATATTATATTTCCAATAGCATTTTGATCTAATAATTTTCTCACAGATCTTGCTTGCTGTGAATATCTTAAAACTAAGCCAACAATAATTCTTTCTTTGCCATATTCTTTTATTAATTTTGCTAACTCAAAAGTTTCTTGTTCGCTTATTACTATAGGTTTCTCAGCAAATATTTGTAATCCTGCTCTTAATCCGAGCTTAATATGATCTAAATGTAAATGATTGGGGGACCCAATCATTAACATATCTAGTTTCTCTCGATCCAACATTTCGTTTAAACTTGAATATGATTTATTTGGAAAAAAATTATTTTTCTCAGCAAAATCTTTACCTATTGGCTGAGGATCTACATAAGCAACCATTTCAAAATTTGGATTAACTTTTGAAAATTCATTATAAACACCTGCTGTCCTACTCCCAAAACCGACTGCGCCTATTTTCATATTTATTTTACTTTAACATTAAAAATTGTGATATCGCCAGCCTAATTTTTTTAAAAAATCCATAGAATGTAGAAGTGCTGAACGAAATTCTATCCATTTTCTTGAAATTTTTCCTTTCCATGCAACTTCTGATAAAGTTGCTAATCTTGGGTTGATCATTTGATCAAAAAATTTTTTATCTGTAATTGTCTCTGACCACAGTTGACCTTGTAACCCTTTTATCAATTCTGATTTATTTAAATCTTTTATTGGGTCCCATTCATAAATATCTTTTACTTCTATAGTTGCAGCCCAACAAATACCTCTTTCTTCAGTTGAATTATTATAAGCCATATCAAAATATGTTTTTTGACCGGGACAAAGTATTGTTTCAAATCCCTTATTTGTAGTTTCTTTTGCAACATCTGAATGCTCCCATGAAAAGATCAAACATGATTTATCAATTTTTCCAGCACTTCCACCCACACCATGATCGATATGAGGAGACACTGCCGCCTCATTCCATGCAGCTGTTCTTTTATTTTTTGATTTTAGAAAATCTATTAAAAAATTCATATAGTAATCTTGATATTCCTCTTGTGATTTAATATTATTTTTTTTCATAAACTCGATAATTACTGGAGAACCTTCCCAGGCATTACTTGGTCTTTCATCAACGCCAACATGAATTACATCATATGAGAAAATATCACTTACTTCATTCAACATATCTTTTAAAAAAGTTATAGTTTTTTCTAAGGAAGGATTTATTGTATTATTCTTATACGAACCAACATCTTCACTAACTATATTTGAAGACTGTTCTCTAAGTTCTGGCATAATTTCTAGTAATGCCCAAGAATGTGCTGGTAAATCAATTTCAGGCATAATTTCGATATTTAATTTTTTTGCATATATAATTAAATCTTTGATATCTTCCTGTGAGTAATATCCGCCGTATTTATCATAACCACTTCCGTACAATGGTGGTATTTTAAAATTATATCCTCTGTATCCCCCATTTAATGCTAGATCTGGATATTTTTTAATTTCAATTCTCCACGCTTCGTTATCTGTTAAATGCCAATGAAATCTATTAAGCTTAAATAATGCCATGTAATTAAATAAACGTTTGATTTCATCAATAGTATAGAATTGTCTTGCACAATCGAGATGCATTCCTCTCCATTGATATTTTGGATTATCGTGAATTGTACAAATTGGAAGCTTTGTTTGATAGAAATGAATTAAATG
>CACMKZ010000024.1 GCA_902614375.1 uncultured Alphaproteobacteria bacterium | reverse complement strand
TTAATAGCCTGCTTAATAAACTTTATAGAATTTAAGTTTTTTATTTCACATCGAGTTCCATATTCATCTCCAGGTTTTCTTACTGAAATATTTACATCAGCCCTTAAAGAACCCTCTTGCATATTTCCATCACATGTATCTAAATACATTAAAATTGATCTGATTTTGGATATATACATTCCAGCTTCCTCAGGCGTTCTAATGTCAGGCTCACTAACAATTTCCATTAGAGCAACACCAGATCTATTAAGATCTACATATGTTTTTGAAGGATTTTGATCGTGTAAACTTTTACCAGCATCTTGTTCTAAATGTAATCTTACAATTCTAATATCTTTCGATGTGCCATCTTTAAAATCAATTGTAACTTTTCCTTCTCCAACAATTGGATATTTATACTGGCTAATTTGATATCCTTGCGGAAGATCAGCATAAAAGTAATTTTTTCTATCAAAGACAGAATAATTATTAATTTTAGCATTTAAACCGACTCCGGTTTTTACTGCCTGTTCCACGCAATACTTATTAATGACTGGTAACATTCCTGGCATAGCAGCATCAACTAAAGATACTTGACTATTTGGTGAAGAGCCAAATTTTGTTGATGATGAAGAAAATAATTTAGAATTTGATTTTACTTGAGCATGTATTTCAAGACCGATTACCATTTCCCAATCATGCTTTTCACCTTTTATTATATTATTCATATGATCTTTCTAGAGATACAGCGGCATTAAAAACTTGTTGTTCATCAAAATGTTTTCCCAATATTTGAATACCTAGGGGTAAATTATTTTTATCTTTCCCAAAGGGAATGGAAATACCTGGTAGGCCAGCTAAAGAAGCAGGAACCGTAAACACATCATTTAAATACATTTTGATAGGATCATTTTGTTTTTCATTTAAGGGAAATGCAGCACTTGGAGCAGTAGGAGTAACTATAAAATCACACTCTTTAAAAGCTTTATTAAAATCATCGGCTATTAATTTTCTTACTTTTTGTGCTTTAAGATAATATGCATCATAATAGCCTGCAGATAATACGTATGTTCCTATTAAAATTCTTCTTTTTACTTCTCTTCCAAAACCTTGAGCTCTTGTATTTTCATACATTTCATCAAGAGAATCAATTTCATCAGATCTAAAACCATATTTTACTCCATCGTAACGAGCTAAATTTGAGGAAGCTTCAGCAGGAGCAATAATATAATAAGTAGGAAGTGCATATTTAGTATGGGGAAGTGAAATATTTTTAATTTTAACACCTTTTTTTTCTAAAACCTTGATAGCATCTTCCCATATCTGACTTATCTCCTTTGGTGTACCATCAATAGAATATTCTTTTGGTATACCAACAGTTTTCCCATTTAGATCATCATCTAAATTTTCAAAATAATTTGGAATATCTACTTTAGCACTTGTACTATCTCTATGATCAAACCCAGCGATTGATTGTAATAATATTGATGCATCTTCAACATTGTGAGAAAAAATACCTGCTTGATCCAAACTAGATGCAAATGCAGCTATACCCCATCGTGAACATAAACCATAAGTTGGCTTGATACCAACAACACCACAAAAGCTAGCTGGTTGTCGTATTGATCCTCCTGTATCTGTTCCAGTAGCTCCTAAACATAAATCTGCAGAAACTGCGGCTGCCGAACCACCAGAAGATCCACCAGGAGCTAAAGGCTCATCATCTTTTGATAAAGGATTAATTGTATTTCCAAAAAAACTTGTATTAGTTGCTGAGCCCATAGCAAACTCATCTAGATTTGTTTTACCAACAAAAATAGATCCTTCATCTAATAATTTTTGAGTGACAAATGATTCATAAGTTGGATTAAAATTTTCTAAAATCTTTGAAGCTGCGGTTGTCGGCATATTTTTAGTACAAAAGAGATCTTTGATTGCAATCGGAATACCTTTTAATTTTTTTGCTGAATTATCTTTCTCTAAGGTATCTATCTGCTTTAAAACATTATCTTCACTAAAATGAATAAAAACATTTAAGTTTTCATTTTCCTTAATTCTTTTTAAATAATCCTGATTTAATTCTCTTATTGATATTTTTTTTGTATCGAGATCTTTTAACGTTTGTTTCAAAGATGATTTAGACATTATTCTACCACCTTTGGTACTGCAAAAAAACCTTCGAGTTTATCAGGAGCATTTTCAAGAATTTCCTCACTAGAATTAGTATCATTAGATACATCTTCTCTTTTAGGTAAAATTGATGATGATATGTTACTTAACGGTTCTACATTTTCAGTACTTACTTCATTTAACTGCTCTACCCAGTCTAAAATGGAATTAAGATCCTTAATATAATCTTCAGATTCTTTATCATCTAACTTTATTCTAGATAGACGAGCAATTTTATTTATTGTATTTTTATCAATCTTCAATTTATGAGCTCCATTATATGAATGATCAAAATAATTTAATCGATGGCCTTAATACATCACAAATACTTGTAGGTCTAGACCTAGGAACTAAAACGATTGGTGTTGCAGTAAGCGATAGATCAAAAATAATCGCTACACCTCTTTCAATTATTCAAAGAAAAGGAACTAATAAAGATTTAATTATTATGAATGATATTTTGAAAGAGTATGAAATTGGTGGATTTATTCTTGGTCTACCGATTAGCCTGGATAATATTGAAAACAAACAAAGCCAATTAGTAAGAGATTTTAATATTAATCTTCAAACCTTTTTTAAGAAACCTACAGCTCTTTGGGATGAAAGATTTTCATCAGATGTAATCTTTAAAGAAATGAGAAAAGCCGATTTAAGTAAAACAAAGATAAAAAGTAAACTTGATCAACAATCGGCTGCTTATATCTTACAAGGATATTTAGATAGATATAGAAATAATTAATAAATTAGTTTACACATACTTACACATTATTGACACATATGAATTCAAAGCTACTTAAATCAGGACACATAAAATTATATAAAAGAGAAAATTCAAAATATTGGCAAATGAAAGTGAAAATGCCAAAATTAAAAGCAATCAGATCATCTACAGGTTCAAAAATTCTTAAAGATGCGGAAAAAATAGCTTTAAAATATTATTCATCAATTTCTTCAAAAACAAATATCAAATTAAAAAGAAGTAAAAATATTTTTAAAAAAATTCATTTAGTAGAAACAGCTGATTTAACCAAGAAAGAAATTGAGCACATCTTACATGAATCTAAAAAATATATAACTTTTAATAAAAGGAAAATTAAAAAAATTAATGTTCTAGAAGGAAGAACAATATTTAATCTTTTTTTTGAAGATTCAACAAGAACAAGAACAAGTTTTGAAGTTGCTGCTAAAAGGCTAGGAGCAGATCTCATTAATGTAGTGGTAAAAGATAGTTCTATTAACAAAGGTGAAACCTTACTCGATACTATGACTACTATTAATTCAATGAATCCTGATGTTTTAATCGTAAGACATCCAGAGGAAGGAATTAGTAAAAAAATTTCAGAAACAGTAGATGCATCTGTAATTAACGCTGGTGATGGTAGTCATGAACATCCCACACAAGCATTATTAGATGCACTTACTATAAAAAATAAATTTGAAAATTTTGCAAAATTAAAAATTGCTATATGCGGGGATATTTTACATAGCCGTGTTGCTCGATCAAACATAATTATACTATCAAAGTTAGGTGCAAAAATAAATGTTATTGGGCCTAAGGAATGGTTACCAAAAAGTTTAAATAAACTACCTGTGAATGTTTATACAGAAATGAAAAAGGGATTACAAAATTGCGATATTGTTATGATGCTACGTATTCAAAAAGAAAGAATAGTTGGAAAAATAATGCCAAATCAAAAGACTTATTTTAAAAAGTATGGTTTAGATTACAATAAACTTAAATATGCAAAAAAAAATGCTTTCGTTATGCATCCAGGTCCAATGAACCGTGGTGTAGAAATAGACTCCAAACTTGCCGATGACGTCACGAGGAGCTTAATACAAGAACAGGTCGCTATGGGTGTTGCAGTACGAATGGCATGTTTAGACTTAATTATTAAAAACAGAGATGACTTTAGTAAGTAGTTTATCATTAATCATATTGTTTTATGTAATAGGATCATTGCCCTTTGCATTGATTTTTACAAAATTATTTGGCTTGGGAGATATTAGAAAGGTTGGCTCTGGAAATGTAGGCGCAACAAATGTTTTAAGAACAGGAAATAAATTTGTAGCATTCATTGTTCTTTGTTTTGATATTTTTAAAGGCTTTCTTCCATTCCTCATTTTACAAATCTATTTTCAAGATATTTCTTTTTTGAATAAATTACTTCTCTGTCATTTTGCCATATTAGGTCATATCTATCCAGTTTGGTTAAAATTTAAAGGTGGAAAAGGAGTGGCAACGTATATTGGCTTTTTATTTGGTTTTAATCCTTATATTGCAATTTTATTTTTATTAGTATGGCTTGTTACTGCTTTTGTAAGTAAATACTCTTCTCTTGGATCTTTAATTGGAATTTTAGTAGCGCCATCTTATTATATTTTTATAAATTTTAATTTTTATATTCTAATTTTCTTTATTTATTTAACTTTAATTATTTATCTTAAACACACAGAAAACATTAAAAGACTCATAAACAAAACTGAAAGTAAAATTAAATTATCCAAGTAAAAATATACTTTTTTTTAAAATTTCTTGACGAATTATCTTTAAACTGAAATTTGGGGCCCAAATTTATGAATGTATTAATTGTTGAATCACCATCGAAGGCAAAGTCTATTAATAAATATTTAGGCTCTGACTTCAAAGTTCTCGCAAGTGTTGGGCATGTCAGAGATTTATCAGCAAAAAATGATGCGATAGATACTGAAAATGATTTCCAAATGAAATGGGAAACCAGTGATCGTGGAAAAAAAGTAATAAAAGAAATAACAGATGCTGCTAAAAAATCTGAAAATTTATATCTAGCGACTGACCCCGACCGTGAAGGTGAAGCCATAGCTTGGCATGTAGAAAAACTACTTAGAGATAATTCATCACTTTCAAAATTAAATATTCACCGAGTTACATTCAATGAAATTACAAAAAATGCAGTTCTTGATAGTCTTAAAGAGCCAAGAAAAATAGATGAAAATTTAGTTAATGCCTATCTTGCTAGAAGAGCTCTAGATTTTCTTGTCGGCTTTACACTTTCTCCAGTACTATGGAGAAAATTACCAGGATCAAAGTCAGC
>CACMKZ010000023.1 GCA_902614375.1 uncultured Alphaproteobacteria bacterium | reverse complement strand
GCAAGAGATTTAATTAAATTAAACTCTGCAACTGTAAGTTCAATTTCTATACCTTTCCAAAAACATAATTGTTTATCTTCATCTAGTATCAAATCACCTTTTATAAAATTTTGTTTTTTAATATTATTATCTTTTTGTTCTTCATTTCTATTGTTATGAATTCTTAGCACTGTTCTTATGCGCTCATTTAATAATTTTTGTGAAAAAGGTTTTTTTATATAATCTGAAGCTCCCATTCTTAATCCAATTATCTCATCTTGTTCATGATCTTTTGACGTTAAAAAGATAATCGGAAGATCTTTTAGATTTTCAATCTTGCTCGAACGTACTTTTGAAAGAAGTTCATTTCCGTCCATTTTTGGCATCTTAATATCAAACAGTCCCAAATCATAAGATTTGCTTTCAAGAGCCTCTAAGGCTTCAACTCCATTAAGAAATGTATCTACTATAAATCCCTCACTTTGCAGAGAGAGAGATACTGATGTGAGAATCGACTGTTCGTCGTCAACTAATACTATCTTCGGCATACTGCTTTTTATTAATAATTTATGGCAGATTTAAGTTCAAAGAAAAAATGACTCAGTTAACAAAATGTGACTTAAGTTGATAAGTAAATGTAAATATTTCAATAACTTGTTTGCCTCACAAAAATATGAATTAAGTAAGGGATTGACATGATAAAAAAAATATTTATGTTCTTATTTTGTTCTTATTGCGATATTGAGCAAATGTTGTATTGTCCTTTTTCGGCGGCACTACATATTGTGTTTTTCGACAATAATTTTTTAGAAATGGATAGAATTTAAATGGCAGACAATCTACAGGTATCAGCAAAAATCTCAGAAGAAAAAAGTGTAAATATTTTAACATTAAGTGTCGTGCGTCGTGACGGAGCAATTACTCCTTTCAAATCTGATAAAATTTCAAACGCTATAAAAAAAGCATTCTTGGCACAAACAAAAATTAGAAATGATAAAAATAAGGAAAAAGAACAACAAGATGGAATTCATAAAACTGTTGAAGCTTTAACGCATAAAGTTGTCTCGGCTCTAACAAGAAGGATTGCTGACGGTGACATGATTCACATTGAGGATATACAAGATCAAGTGGAGTTAGCACTTATGAGGGATGAGCATCATAAAGTTGCTAGAGCGTATAGAGAACAAAGAGCGGCTTCAAGATATCACACTAAAAAACTAAAAGAACAAGTTGGAGAAAAAGCTTCTTCAATGATGGTAACTAAAAGAGATGGAAGTAAAGAGCCAATTTCACTTGATAAAATAACCAATAGAGTCTCTGTTCTATCTACTGGTCTAAATATTGATCCAATTGTCGTTGTTCAAAAAGCCGTTCCTGGTTTGTATAGTGATATTAGTTCCGTTGAAATTGATACTTATCTTGCTGAAACTGCTGCCGCTTTAACAGTTGAACATCCTGATTATTCTTATCTTGCAGCAAGAATAAAAGTTAATTCACTTCATAAAGAAACTCCAGGTTTCATAATAGCAACAAAAAATTTATATGATGATGGATTGTTAAGAGAAGAATATTATAAAAAGGTGATGGAGAATGCAGATTTAGTAGAGTCAGTAATTGATTATGATAAAGATTATACTTTTGATTATTTTGCTCTCACAACACTAATAAGAGCATATTTATTAAAGTTCGATAATAAAACAATTGAAAGACCTCAAGACCTTTGGATGAGAGTAGCTTTAACAGTTACTGGTAGTGAATTTAATTTAGATAAAATAAAAGAAACTTATAAGAGTCTATCAACCGGTATGTATACACATGCTACTCCAACATTGTTTAATAGTGGATTAAAAATGCAGCAATTATCTTCATGCTTTTTGATAGGTATGGAGGATGACTCCATAGAAGGTATTTTTAACACTATAAAAGATTGTGCCCTAATATCTAAAACAGCTGGTGGTATTGGCATGCACGCTCACAATATTAGAGGTAGTGGAAGTAGAATAAAATCAACAAACGGCAAATCTAATGGCCTTATTCCATTTTTGAAAATATTTAATGAGACTGCTAAATCAGTTGATCAAGGTGGTGGTAAAAGAAAAGGCTCTTTTGCAGTTTACTTAGAACCTTGGCACGCCGACATTGAGAAATTTCTAGAACTTAGAAAAAATACAGGTGCCGAAGAATTTAGAGCAAGAGATTTGTTTTACGCTTTATGGATACCAGATTTATTCATGAAGAGAGTAGAAAATGATGAAGAGTGGACACTTATGAGTGAACATGAATGTCCAGGCCTTTCAGATGTTTATGGTGACGAGTTTGAAAAACTTTACACAAAGTATGAAAATGAAATGAAGCATTTAGAAAAAATTAAAGCAAGAGATTTAATGTCTAAAATCATAGAAGCACAAATAGAAACAGGACAACCTTATATGCTTTATAAAGACTCTATTAATAATAAGTCTAATCAAAAAAATATTGGTGTCATTAAATCTTCAAACCTGTGTGCAGAGATAGTTGAATATTCAGATAAGAATGAAACATCTGTATGTAACTTAGCTTCTATAGCTCTGCCAAAATTTGTAAAAAAATCAGATAAAAAATTAATATATGATTATGATGGTCTTTATGAAACTGCAAAATTAGCTACAAAAAACTTGGATGAAGTAATTGATATTAATTTCTATCCAACTGATAAAACGGAAAGATCTAATAATAAACATAGGCCTATAGGTTTAGGAATACAGGGGCTTGCAGATGTCTACTTTAAATTGGGTATAGCTTATGAATCTGAGGAAGCCAAAGAAATAAATAAATTAATTTTTGAGACAATTTACTTTGGAGCTTTAGAAGCTTCATGCGAGTTAGCAAAAGAAAAAGGAGTTTACGAAACATTTAAAAACTCACCAATTTCGGAAGGTAAGTTTCAATTTGATCTGTGGAATGTTAATCCTTCTTCAAAATGGGATTGGGATTCACTCAGAGCTAAAATTAAAGAGCACGGTGTAAGAAACTCTTTAACCACAGCTTGTATGCCAACTGCTTCAACAGGTATTATATTAGGTAATACTGAAACATTCCAAATACAAACCTCTAATATATATAAAAGACAAACACTCTCAGGTGAGTTTCTACTTGTAAACAGATATTTAGTGAATGAACTTTCTCAAAGAGGATTGTGGAATAAAGAAATGAGAGATAAAATAATTTTAGAAAATGGATCGGTAGAAAACATAAATGAAATTCCAGCTGAACTAAAAGAAATTTATAAAACAGTTTGGGAAGTATCACAAAAAACTGTAATTGATATGTCAGCAGATAGAGCGCCATTTATTGATCAAACCCAATCAATGAATCTTTGGCTTTCAACACCTACATTTGGAAAAGTTAATTCAATGCATATGTATGCTTGGAAAAAAGGTCTTAAAACAGGAATGTATTATCTAAGAAGTAGATCAGCAGTTGATGCTGTAAAAGTTACAGTTTCATCAGAAAAAGCAGCAAAAGATGCTTATTTAAATACAGCTATTAAACAAAATAATGAACCAGAAGATTGCGAAACTTGCAGTGCATAAAGAAGGAGTAAAAAATGATATCAAAAGGCGTTAAATCAATATTTCCAATAAAAAACCAAGAAATTTGGGATAGGTACAAACAACATATTCAGGCCTTTTGGACAACCGAAGAAGTATCATTGCAAGATGATTTAAGAGATCTTGAAACTTTAAATGATGGTGAAAAGCACTTTATTAAGCATGTACTTGCATATTTTGCAAACTCTGAGGCAATGATTAATGAAAACTTAGCAAGTAGATTTTACAAAGAAATACTAATACCAGAAGCAAGATGTTTTATCTCAATGCAAATGTTAAACGAATCTATTCATGCAGAAATGTACGGTCTTCAAATTGAGGCTTATGTAAAAGATACAAAAGAAAAAGATATGCTTTTTGATGCAATACAAAATGTACCATGTATTAACCATAAAGCACAATGGGTATCAAAATGGCTTAATGGTAGTCAAAATTTATTAACAAGACTCATAGGATTTGGATTAGTTGAAGGTTTGTTTTTTGCGGGATCGTTTTGTGCAATATATTATTTTAGAAAAAGAGGTTTACTACCCGGTTTAGCCTTATCCAATGATTGGATTGCAAGAGACGAAGGAATGCACTTTAGCTTCTCATCATTAATGTTTAGAACTTTGAGAGATAAGTTTAATAATAAGACATTAACTGATGCAGATATTAGTGATTTATCTCTAATTCCTTCAGACGTTCCTCAATCACAATTTGAGGAAATTGTTAGAGAAGCAGTAGCTTTTGAAAAAGAATTCGTAAAAGATGCACTCCCAGTAGATTTGATTGGTATGAATGCTGATTTAATGTGTCAGTATATCGAAGCTGTTGCAGACAGGATTGCTGATCTATTTGAATTTGACAGAGTCTTTAAGACAGAGAATCCTTTTGATTTTATGAGAGCTTTAGACGTTCAAAATGTTACAAACTTTTTCGAAAAAAGAGTGTCTGAGTATCAAAGACCTACAGATAGAGCTTTAAGTTTTGATGAAGCATTTTGATGGAAGCAGAGATATATTCTAAAACTAATTGTGGTTACTGTGATAGAGCTAAACTACGGTTAGCTAAATATAATCCAAAGATTTATATGCTTGATACAGATTATACGAGAGAAGATTTTTTTGAAAAATTTCCAAACGCTAAAACTTTTCCTCAAATAATTTTAAATGGTGAAAAAATTGGAGGGTATTATGAACTTGAAAAATGGTTTGAAATGAATACCTTTGATGAAGAATTTTAAATAACCTTTTTTTTTCCTTTTCTTGTGTAAGTTTTTTTATTTCTAACAATTCTTTGTTTATATTTAGGTAGTTTTAAATCTTGAGCAAATGGATTTCTTTTCTTAATTTTTTTTTTAATTTCCATAAAATATATATTCTAATGTGCCTGTCCCCAATGATCACCAGCACCAAAATCAACAATGAGTGGAACTGCAAAATCCTTATATTGTAAATGTACAGACTCCATAATCGTTTTTACATTACTTACTAAATTGTCATATTTTTTACTTTCAACTTCAAAAATTAGTTCATCATGTACTTGTAAAAGCATTGCAGCCTCAATATTTTTAAGTTTTATTTCCTTATGAATTTCAATCATTGCTAACTTAATAATGTCTGCTGCACTACCCTGAATTGGTGCATTAATAGCTTGTCTTTCTGCAAAACCTCTAATAGCAAAATTCTTATCAGTAATTCCCTTAATATTAATTTTTCTTTTAAAAATTGTTTCAACGTATTGATTTGTTTTTGCGAAATCAATTTGATGCTCCATATATTTTTTAATTTTTGGATATTTAATAAAATACTCATTTATGTAATCTTTTGCTTCTGTATTGGAAATATCAAGTTGTTTAGCTAAACCATATGGACTAATTCCATATAGAATGCCAAAATTAATTGCTTTTGCTTTTCTTCTATAATCGTTGTTTATTTGACTATCGTTTAGATTAAATATTTCTTTAGCGGTTGATGCATGAATATCTTCATTGTTTTTAAAAGCTTTAATAAAATTTTTATCACTAGAAATTTCTGCAGCTAATCTAAGCTCTATTTGAGAATAATCAAAACTGACTAATTTTTTTCCTTTTCCACTAACAAAAGCTGTTCTTATTTTTTTTCCATTTTCTGTTCTAATTGGAATATTTTGAAGATTTGGATCAGTAGAACTTAATCGACCAGTTAAAGTATTAGCTAAACCAAATGATGTATGAACTCTACTTTTGCCATCTGTTAATCTAAATAAAGCATCTGTATAGGTTGATTTAAGTTTTGTTAATTCCCTCCAATCAAGAACAAGTTGTGCAATTTGAAATCCATCTAAGGCTAAATTATTTAAAGTTGAAGAATCAGTTGAATATGTTCCTGATTTTGTTTTTTTACCACCAGGAATTTTAAGATTAACAAATAGTATCTCTCCTAATTGTTTGGGTGAGCCAATATTGAACTCTTCTTTTGAAAGTTTATATATTCTCTTTTCAAGTTTTTTACTTTCATTTTCAAATTCATTACTTAGACTTGTTAAAAACTTTTTATTTACCTCTATGCCATTAGCTTCAATTGAAGATAATACCTCTACAAGAGGCAAGTCGATGTTTTGATAAACAAAATTAGCCTTTTCTTTTATTAAACGTGGATAAAGATTTTGAAAAAGCCTGAATGTTAAAAGAGAATCTTCAGCAGCATAGTTAATTGCGTTATCGATAGTTACTTTATCAAAAGTAATTTCATTTTTTCCCGTACCAACAACTTCTTTATATTTAATTGTTGTATGATTTAAATGATTAAATGATAGATCATCTAAATTGTGCTTATAAATCCCGTTATCAATGGAGTAGGAAATTAACATTGTATCTGCAAT
>CACMKZ010000022.1 GCA_902614375.1 uncultured Alphaproteobacteria bacterium | reverse complement strand
AATCTTGTATTCATCAAAGTATTTTTCAACTCCTAGTCCATCGCATTCAGAGCAAGCACCCTGCGGAGCATTAAAACTAAATAATCTAGGTTCAATTTCTTCAATACTAAATCCAGATACAGGACATGCAAATTTTGAAGAGAATATCGATATTTTATTTGTATCTAGATTTTCTAAATATAATAAACCATCGGATAGTGTTAACGCAACTTCTATACTTTCACTCAATCTTTGTTGGATATTTTTTTTTACAACAAGTCGATCAATAACAACATCAATATTGTGTTTAAAATTTTTTTTAAGTGATGGCACTTCATCTATATCATAAACTACATTATCTACTTTTAGACGTTGGTAACCCCTTTTTTTTAAATCTTCGATTTCTTTTCGATATTCACCTTTTCTGTCTCTAACTATCGGAGATAAAATATAAATTCTCTTATCAATATTATTTTTAATTATAAGATCAGTCATTTCACTTACTGATTGTGATTTAATTGGCTTGCCTGTTGTGGGAGAGTAGGGAATTCCGACTCTAGCATAAAGAACTCTTAAGTAGTCATAAATTTCAGTAACGGTTCCAACTGTACTACGAGGATTTTTTTGTGTTGTTTTTTGTTCTATAGAAATAGCAGGTGATAAACCGTCAATACTGTCTACATCAGGTTTATTCATCATTTGGAGAAATTGTCTTGCATATGCTGAAAGACTCTCAACATATTTTCTTTGTCCCTCAGAATAAATTGTATCAAATGCTAATGTCGATTTTCCTGAGCCACTTACACCAGTTATTACTACGAGTTTGTTCTTTGGTATTTCTAGGTTTATATTTTTAAGATTGTGCTCTCTTGCACCTTTTATAACAATTTTATCTAAATTCATGAATATTAGTGTTATCTAATAACGTTAATATGTTATATGGATATATATAGAAATCTTATGGTTGGTAGTGTTAATAAAACAATTTTATTAGGAAACTTGGGAAGAGATCCTGAAATTAGGTCTATGCAATCTGGAGCAAAAATGGCTTCATTTTCAATTGCAACATCAAAAAGATGGAAAGACAGAAATACTCAAGAACAAAAAGAAAAAACATCGTGGCATAACATTGTTGTTTTTGGAGATGGTCTTGTCGATATAGTAGAAAAATATGTAAAAAAAGGATCTAAAATTTATGTTGAAGGAGAACTTCAAACAAGAAAATGGCAAGATAAAGATGGAAATGATAGATACACTACAGAGGTCATTTTACAGGGGTATAATTGTAATTTAACCCTCTTAGACAGCAGAAATAGTAATTCTCAGGTATCAGATAATTCTCAAGAAATGGATCAATCTAAACCAATTGAAGACAATTCTTTTGGAAATCAATCTGGTGATTCTGACGATTTAGATGAAGATATCCCTTTTTAATTTTTTATATTAGATATTATAATTTAATTGCTGAAAAATATAGATTTTTTATTATAATTTAATTATTTATTTATATTGGTTTAAATTGTGCTTTTTGATATAAAAATACTTAATTTTTCTTAGAAAACTTGGATTTTTTTAGTGCCTAACGATATAGATACATCAAATAACGACAATCAAGAACCTACTAATATACCATCAGTAAGTTTAGAGCAAGAAATGCAAAAATCCTACCTGGATTATGCAATGTCTGTAATAGTTAGTCGGGCACTTCCAGACTGTAGAGACGGCTTAAAGCCAGTTCACAGAAGAATATTATACTCTATGAGTGAGTCAGGGTACAATTTTAATAAACCATACAAAAAATCTGCAAGAATAGTAGGTGATGTAATGGGTAAATATCATCCTCACGGAGACTCAGCTATTTACAATTCTATGGTTAGAATGGCACAAGATTTTTCTATGCGATTAGAGTTAGTTGATGGTCAAGGAAATTTTGGATCTTTAGATGGAGATCCACCTGCAGCAATGAGATACACTGAAGCACGGCTTGCTAAAGTATCCGAGAAGCTTGTTGAAGATATTGATAAAAATACTGTTTCTTTTCAACCTAATTATGATGATACAACAAAAGAACCCTCAGTTTTGCCATCCCAATTTCCAAATCTTTTAGTTAATGGTGCATCGGGAATTGCAGTTGGAATGGCGACTAATATTGCTCCGCATAACTTAGGAGAAGTAATAGATGCATCTCTATATCTTATAAAAAATCCAGAATGTAATATCTCAGACCTTCAAAAATATATTTTTGGTCCTGACTTTCCAACAGGAGGTCAAATAATTGGTAAAAAAGGCATAACTGAAGCTTTTGAAACTGGAAAAGGAGGGTGTGTAGTTAGATCAAAAACAAGTATTGAAAATTTCAAAAAGGATCGAGAAGCAATTATCCTCCATGAAATACCTTACCAAGTTAATAAATCAAAATTATTAGAAAGGATCGCAGAAATTGTAAAAAATGGAATTGTTGAAGGAATTTCAGATTTAAGAGATGAGTCAGATAGAAACGGCGTTAGAGTTGTGATTGAATTAAAAAAAGATGTTGACTCAAATATTATTCTCAATCAATTATATAAACATACTTTAATTCAAACGACGTTTAATTCTAATATGCTTGCTTTAAATAAAGGTAAGCCAGAACAAATGAATTTAAAAGAAATTTTATCTTCATTTTTAGATTTTAGAGAAGAAGTAATAATAAAAAGAACATTATTTGATCTTAATAAAGCTAGAGAAAAAGCTCATATTTTAGTTGGATTAGTTGTTACTAATGAACATATTGATGAAATTATAGAATTAATTAAAAGTTCAAAAGACACAAAAGAAGCAAAAGAAAAATTAATTAAAAAGAAATGGAAAGTATCTAAACAAAATCTTAATTTTATTAAATTAGTTGAGGATGATACTGTTGAGTTAAAAAATAACACTTTTAATTTTTCTGACACACAGGCTAAAGCTATCTTGGAATTAAGACTGCAAAAATTAACTGCTTTAGAAAGAGAAGATATACAAAAAGATTTAGAAAGTTTAATTTTAGAGATTAAAAATTACTTATCTATACTTAATTCAAGGGATATTCTTTTAAAAGAAATAGAAAATGAATTAAGTGAAATAAAAAAAGAATTTGCTACTAAAAGGCGAAGTGAAATTATTGATCAAGAATATGAACAAGTAGATGATTTAAAATATATTCAACAGGAAGATATAGTTTTAACAATTTCTAATAATGGATACATTAAAAGATCACTCTTATCTAACTATCGTTCTCAAAATAGAGGAGGTAAGGGTAAGACTGGTATGTCAACAAGAGAAGAAGATTTTGTTAAAGAAATTCACTTTGCAGATACTCATACTAAACTTTTAGTTTTTTCATCATTAGGAAAAGTTTATTCTCTAAAATCTCATGATGTTCCTGAAGCTAGTTTAAAGGCAAGAGGAAAGCCTATAATAAATCTACTTCCTTTTAAATCTTCTGAAAAAATATCTACATTCCTTCCATTACCTCTCGATGAAAATCAATGGGATAATTACTATGTTATTTTTGCAACAAAAAATGGAATGGTTAGAAAAAACAAATTAATTGATGTTGCAAAGAGTGGAAAAAGAGAATTGAGGGACTCAGGCAAAGTATCTATTAAGCTTGATGAAAAAGATGAATTAATTGGGGTTAAGCTTTGTACTGTAGATGATGATATTTTGCTTTCTTCATCAAATGGAAAATGTTTACGTTTTCCTGTTGAAAAATTAAGATTATTTTCTGGTTTAAATTCTTCAGGCGTAAGGGGCATAAAATTAGATAAGGGCAATACAATTATTTCTTTAGCAATTTTGAAACATTCAGTGATTGATATGAGCATTCGTCAAGAATACTTAAGAGCAGCATCTGAAAGTAGAAAAGAAACTTCATCACTTAAAAATGGATTTGAAGAATTAAATAATAATGAAGAATTTCTTTTAGCTATAACATCAAAGGGTTTTGGAAAAAGATCATCCGCTTATGAATATAGAATTTCAAATAGAGGCGGGAAAGGTATAACTGGCATAATGACAACTGAAAAAAATGGTGAAGTTGTTGATTGTTTTGTTGTTCAGGACAACGATGAAATTATTCTTGTTAGTGATAAGGGTCAAATAATTAGAGTTAATGTAAACCAAATTAGAATAGCTGGAAGATCCACAAAAGGTGTAAGTATTTTTAAAATTCCTGAAAGTGATAGAATTGTTTCTGTTTCTAGAATACAAGAATTTGAAAATGATGAATAAAATTGGAATATATCCAGGCACTTTTGATCCGATGACCGCAGGTCATATGGACATAATTAAAAGATCATTAAGAATAGTAGATAATTTAGTAATAGCTGTTGCTAATAATATTAATAAAGATTCATTATTTAGCGTTCAAGAAAGAATTAATATCATCAAAAGTGATATTAGTTCTGTAAATGAATTAAATTCAAAAATTAATGTTATGGAATTATCAGGTTTGCTTACAACATTTGCTAAAGATCAAAATGCCACATGTATAATACGTGGTTTAAGAGCAGTATCCGATTTTGAGTACGAATTTCAAATGACTGGTATGAATTACCAACTTAATCCTGATATTGAGACAATATTTCTTATGACTTCTGAAAAAAACTCATTCATTTCATCTAATTTTGTTAAAGAAGTCCACAAACTAGGTGGAGATGTTTCTAATTTTGTTTCTAAAAATACTTTAGAACAACTTAATAAAAAAAACTCTTAGTTAATCACTTGCGCTTACAATATTTGAACTATATAGAATACAAATTCGATGGGCCCTTAGCTCAGTTGGTAGAGCAATTCCCTTTTAAGGAATGGGTCGCAGGTTCGAATCCTGCAGGGCTCACCATCCAAAATGAAAAAAGCAAAAATTAGAAATATTGCATCCGGTATTGAGAAAAATTGTGATATTTTAAGAAAAAATGATAAAATTCTTGAAGTAGTTCTTGAAGGAACAACAATAAAGATATTGCTTAAAAAAAAGACTAATAATTATATTGGATATTTTAAAGAAATGGAATTTGAGTCTGATGGTTAATTTTTATTCCTAATATTTAATTCATTTTCATAATCAATTTGTACTTGCTTTAAAATTTCTTTCTTTGTTTTTACTTTACCTTTGCCTACACCAGGGCAATTTTTAGCAATATCGTTATTCC
This sequence comes from uncultured Alphaproteobacteria bacterium, assembly GCA_902614375.1. Classification (GTDB taxonomy): domain Bacteria; phylum Pseudomonadota; class Alphaproteobacteria; order HIMB59; genus CACPNW01. The sequence continues at coordinate 1,752 of CACMKZ010000022.1, read as the reverse complement.
AAGTTTTTGTATTCATATTTTCAGGCCAAAAAGGCCAAGTTCTACATTGTATAGGTCTTGATTTATAAACTGTGCATTTGTTATCTTTCAAAAATATACAATTTCCATTATTTTTTTTTAGTTCCTTTAAGTGAATGAAACCATCAGTTTTTTGACAGTAGTTTTTTACAAAGATTTGTTCTGTCATTTTAAATCCATCTGACAATTTTTTAATATCTTTCTTACTTAAATAAACAAAACCATAGTTACCTCTTGAAACACAACAATTTCCAGAACCCTGGCATTCAAATCTAATACCTTTTTCTATATCCATAACTATTATCCAGCAGTAAGTGTTAAAATTGCTGCATCTCTTTCTTGAAGATACAATAAGTTTCGAAGATTTTCTCCTTCTATGTTTTCTAATTTTGGATTTTTGGATAATATATCTTCTACCATAATTTTAGCATCTTCTAATAGATCGTAATCAAAACTAAGGTCAGCTACATAAAAAGATGGGCTACCAGATTGTTTTTTTCCTAAAATTTCTCCTGGTCCTCTTATTTTTAGATCCTCTTCAGCGATTTTAAAACCATCATTTGTTTGCTTCATTATATCAATTCTTTGTTTTGAAATTTCCCCAATATTATCTTTATGTAAAAGTATGCAATATGATTGAATATCATTTCTACCAACACGACCTCTTAATTGATGAAGTTGAGCTAAACCGAATCTTTCTGCATGCTCAATGACAATTGTTGTTGCAGAAGGAATATCTACACCAACTTCAATAACTGTAGTTGAAACTAAAATTTTATAATCATCATTTTTAAACTTTGTCATTATTTCTTCTTTTTCTATTTCGCTTAAACGTCCATGCATCAAAAGAACTTTATTTTTGAAATATTTTTTCAAAATTTTGTATCTCTCCTCTGCAGCTTTTAGATCTAATTCTTCAGATTCTTCTATTAAAGGGCATACCCAGTAAAATTTAGAAGATGAATTTTTAATTTTTTCATTTATTCTATCAATAAGTTGATTTTCTTTTTTTAATGACAAAGAGCTAGTAATAATTGGTTTACGACCTAAAGGTTTTTCAATTAATTTACTCTCTTTCATATCTCCATATGCTGCTAAAGTTAATGTTCTTGGAATGGGAGTTGCACTCATTACTAAAATATTTGGTTTATGATTTTTATGATTAAATACCATTCTTTGATAAACTCCAAATCTATGTTGCTCATCAATAACTGCTAAACCTAAATTATTAAATTTTACTGTATCTTGTATTAAAGCATGTGTCCCAATTATAATATCTGCTTTTCCCTTTGCAATTTGATCTAATTTTTCTTTCCTTTCCTTGCCCTTATCCTTTCCTGTAAGAATAAGCACATTTATTTTTGAATTTTTTAATAAATTTAGAATATTTTCATAATGTTGAAATGCGAGAATTGTAGTAGGCACCATTAAAGCAGATTGAAAATTACTTTCAAATACTTTTATCATTGATATTAAAGCAACAATAGTTTTTCCAGACCCAACATCTCCTTGCAACAATCTGATCATTTGATTAGAGCTTCCAAGGTCCTGAAGTATTTCTTTGATTACATTATTTTGTGAATTTGTAAGTTGAAAATCTAAATTACTATAAAATTTATTTAATATTTTATTTTCACTAGTAATTTTAAGACCTTTTTTCTTTTGATTAAAATTTCTCATAATGCCTATAGCTAATTGATGAGATAATAATTCATCAAATGCTAGTCTTCTTCT
>CACMKZ010000021.1 GCA_902614375.1 uncultured Alphaproteobacteria bacterium | reverse complement strand
GCGGTTGAAGCAGCTAAAAATTCTTATAACAGCAGAGTACTTGTTGATATGCCTTTACTTTCAAGAGCGAAACTAATGAGAAAAATTGCAGAAGAGACAAGAAAGGTTTCAAAAGAAGGTGGTGAGCTTCTTTGTTATGAAAATGGAAAAAATATCGCTTCAGCAATTAAAGAATTCAATGATGTAGCAGATATGTTTGATTATTATGCAGGCTTAACAGATAAACTTGAGGGTAAAACAATACCTGTTGCAAAAAATGTTTTTGATTACACAATTTTAGAACCATTTGGTGTATCAGCACATGTTGTTCCATGGAATTTTCCATTATCAATGATTGGAAGATCACTGTCATGTTCTTTTGCTACAGGAAATTCTACAATTATAAAAACTGCAGAATTAACTCCTTTGTCCGCAACAATTTTTGCTAAAGCAATACAAAATGCTGGTGTACCAGAAGGACTAATCAACATAATTTGTGGATATGGAAATGAAGCAGGATCTTATCTTGTATCTCATGAAGATGTAAATCACGTAGTCTTTACGGGTTCGGTCGCAACTGGAAAAAAGATACTTCATGCTTGTGCTGACAAAGCTATACCTGCTGTTGTTGAATTAGGTGGTAAGTCAGCTGGTATAGTGTACCCTGACGCAGATCTAAATGAAGTTTTGGAAAGTGCACGTTCAGGAATATTTAGTGTTGCAGGACAAATTTGTACAGCGATGTCTAGATTGGTAGTTCATAAATCAATCAAGGATGAATTAGTAGATAAGCTAATTGATATGAGTAAATCTTTAAAAATTGGACCTGGTATAGAAAAAGATACAGATCTAACTCCAGTTATATCTGAAAATCAGCTTCAAAAAGTTGAAGGTTATGCAAGATCAGGAATCCAAGAAGGAGCAGAAGCAGCATATGGTGGAAAAAGATTAGATCGTGAAGGATATTTTATGGAACCAACAGTTCTAAACAATGTTAAACAAAGTATGACTGTAGCCAGAGAAGAAATTTTTGGTCCAGTACTCTCAGTTCTTGAATATGAAGATCAAGAGGAAGCAATTGATATTGCGAATGATACTGAGTATGGTTTAGGTGCTGGTGTTTTTACAAAAGATCTAAAAAAAGCATCTTGGACCGCAAGTAAATTAGAAGCTGGTCAAGTATATGTAAATAAATGGTTCACTGGAAATCATGCAACACCTTTTGGAGGTTATAAACAATCAGGATATAGCCGTGAAAAAGGAGTGGATGGACTTAAATCTTATCTTCAAGTCAAAAATGTTGGAATTAGTTTAGGTTAAAATCGGCCAGGAGAATAAGCGCTAATATCTATATTCGGCAGTTGATCTTTTGATAAACTATCAATAATTTTTCCCGTAACAGCTCCTAAAGTCCAGCCAATATGTTGATGTCCAAATGCATAAATGACATTATTATTTTTCTGAGATTTTCCAATAACAGGTAATGAGTCTGGTAAGGTAGGCCTTCTACCCATCCATGTTGATCTTACTTCTTTTAATTGGGGCAAAACCTTTCTTGATTGTCTCTCTATCATTTCAAGACGTTTTTTATTGGGTGGTTTATTTAAACCTGCTATTTCAACTGTACCAGCAGCTCTTATACCATCATGAATTTGTATTAAGTAAAATCCAGACTCAGACCAAGCAACGGGACGATTTATTAATTTCTCTTCAGTTTCAAATAAAAGGTGATACCCTCTTTCGGTATCAAGAGGGAATTTATCTCCAAGCATATTTGCAATTTGATTGGACCAAGCACCAGCACTTACAATTATTTTATCAAATTTAAGTTTTTTATTTTCTAAAAATAATTCTATATTTTTTTCTTTCTGTGTTAAATTTTTTATATTTTGATTTATGTAAACACCGCCTAGTTCTAAAAATTTTTTTAAAATCTTAGTACTTATTGCTAATGGATTTGTTGTGTGTCTTGATCCAGTAAAAACTTGCCCAGCAAAATAAACATCAGCTAAATTTGGTTCCAATTCCTTAACTTCATCTTTTTTTAAATTTCTTACTTTAACGTTATTATTTTTTCTAATAATGTTTGCGTATTCATAATTTTCATAAGATTTTTTTGAATCAAAAAGATAAAGATTTTCTTCATAGCTAATATATTCTTTTACATTTACATCTTGAAAAATTTCATCGTAAGATATTTGTGAGTGCTTTAATAAATTGGTGAGAGAATTTGCTATTTTATTAACTTTTTCTTTTTTACAGTTTTTTAAAAAACTTATTGCCCAAGGCAAGTTCTTTAAAATATAAAAAAAATCAACTGCCAAAGGTCCATCTTTTCTTAAAAGCATTGATGGTATATCCCAGATCAATCCAGGATAATTAACAGGAACATTTGCATAGTCTGCAAAAGTACAAGCATGACCAAAACTTGTCATTGAGCCAGGCTGCTCCCTGTCAATTAAAGTTACATTAAATCCAGATTTTTTTAAAAAATATGCGCTACATATACCAACTATGCCAGCACCAATAACAGCAATGTTCTTCACTGTTCTATCGAGGTTTAATACCTCTGAGTTTTTCAGATCTTCTTCTAAGTAGCTCAACTGTAGTTAATAAAAATATAGAAAGAAGCACTAAACAAGTAGCCATACATAAAATAACAGGGCTAATTTCTTGTCGTATTCCGGCCCACATTTGTTTTGGAATAGTTAACTGATCAATACTAGCCATAAACATAACTATAACAACTTCATCAAACGATGTAATAAAAGCAAATAAAGCTCCTGATATAATACCTGGTAAAATTAATGGCATAATGACTTTAAAAAATGTTCTCATTGGTTTAGCACCTAAGCTTTGAGCTGCTTTTACCATATTCATATCAAAACCAACTAATGTTGCCGTTACAGTGATTACTACAAAAGGTGTAGCAAGAGCAACATGTGCAAGAATTACACCTGTGAAAGTATAAACAAGATTTATTCTTGCATAGAAGAAGAACATTCCTGCAGCTGTTATAATTAGTGGAACAATCATTGGTGAAATTAATATAGCCATTATCAAACCTTTATATGGCATATGAGGTCTACTTAAACCAAGAGCTGCCAGTGTTCCTAAAGCTGTAGCAATAACAGTTGCTATAATACCAATATAAAAACTATTTACAGTACCAACCATCCACTTTGTTGAACATGGAACTGTAGAAGAAACAACATCAGCACTACAATCGCCAATCATATTTTTGTACCACCTTAATGACCAAGCTTCTGGATCAGGTGGCCAAGCTAACATTCCTTCAGTAAAAACCATAAAAGGTGAAACACTAAAAGATATTGGAATGATTGCGAATAGAGGTGCAATTAGAAAGAAGAACACTACCGCACAAAAGAATAAATAAAAATAGTAATAAGTTCTTTGTATAGGAGTTGCATAACTTGGAAGAGCCATTTGTTATCCTAACTTTATGTTGTCTATGCCAACAATTTTGTTGTACAGCCAGTACAAAATTAACATTATCCCTAGAAGTATACCTCCTAGAGCAGCGCATAATCCCCAATTGAGAGTAGTTTTTAAATGGTAAGCTATCCAACTTCCGATTAATTTACCATCTTTTCCACCAACTAATTCAGGGGTGATAAAATATCCAATCGCAAGAACAAATACTAATAAACCGCCAGCGCTTATACCTGGAATAGTTTGTGGTAAATAAACACGCCAAAATGCCATTGCAGGTTTAGCGCCTAAGTTTTGAGCTGCTCTCATATGACTTTTTGGAATTACTCTCATCACACTGTACAAGGGTAAAATCATAAAAGGTAATAAAATTTGAGTCATAGCTATTAAAGTACCTGTTTCATTATAAACCATTTGTAATCGACCCTCATCACTTACAATACCTAACCAAACTAATATTCCGTTTATAACTCCATTTTGTTGAAGCATTACAATCCATGCTGTTGTCCTAACAAGTAAAGAAGTCCAAAACGGAAGTAAAACAAAAATCATTAAAAGATTACTATATCTTAAAGGTAAATTTGCTAACAAATGTGCAACAGGAAAACCAAGTATTAAACAAAAAATTGTTACGTAAACACTTACTTTGAAAGTTCTAAACCAAGTTTTAATATACATTCGTCTTCTTTCATCCTGTAAGACAACATCACCATCTTCGCTATATGTTCTATCAACTGCATTCCAATAATAAATTGATGATCTATCGTTTACCATTTGGTTAAAAGAGTACCAGTAAGTTGGATCGCCCCAGAACTTATTTATTTTGATAAATGTCTCTTTGTATGAAACTGGTTCTTCACCTTTTTTTACAATTTTTTTTATTTCTCTAGTGGTTTTTTTAATTAAACTTTTCCAACCAGATTTAGCATAATTCATTCTTGTTAGAGCTTTACCTATTTGTCTCTTATCTCCATTGGCTAATTCAAAAAAAAGACTTTTATATACTTCTTCTGGAGGTAGTTCGTCAGCTGCTTTATCCCAGTTTTTGTATTCTTTAAAAGTATTAGGAAAAACTGAATTAATTTGACTGTCATCAATACTTCTAAGAAGCATGTCACCAATTGGCATTACAAAAGTAACGACAATAAAAAAAAGTAAAGGAAACACTAAAAGAAAAGCTCTTAGTTTATTTCTTCTTTCAGCTTTTCGCAAACTTTGTTTGAGTGGAACTCCGTCCGTAGTTAATAATTCAGCAGTAGAAATAGTAACCTCCAAATAAAAAAGGCGAGATAATTCTCGCCTTTAGATTAAATTACAAAATTTAATTTATCAAGCTTAGTTGCCCATCCATGCAGCATAACGCTCTCCAATTTCAGCACCGTAATCTGCCCACCATTGTGGATCACTTACGATTGAAACTGCTAAACGTTCTGGTGTATTAGGCATGTGAGGCATAATATCAACACCTCCTGGTCCCCAAGGCTCATTGTTTTCAATGATTGGAATACCAGATGCTCTCATTGGTCCATATGTAATATATTTAGCTTGTTCAGCTTGTGCTTCAGGAGTTGAAGCATGCATCATAAAGTCAATAGCTGCATCTCTATTAGGAGCTCCAGCAGTTAGACAAAGATACTCTTGGTCTAAAACCTGACCTTCCCAAATATACTCAAAGTTTTCACCTTCAGCTAAGTTTGCTGCACCTACACGACCGTTATATGCAATAGCCATAATAACTTCACCACTTTTTACTAACTCAAGTGGTTGTGAACCAGCTGACCAGAATACAACATCGTCTTTGATTCTATCTAAAACTTCAAATGCTCTATCAATAGCACCTGTTTGATTAGCTAAAACTGTAGGTACTGCATTTGGTTTTACACCATCAGCTACCATAGCTTTTTCGATTATACCTGTTGCCCAAGTATGAATACCTCTTTTACCAGGAAATTTTTCTGTATCAAAAAAGTCTGCCATACTGTCTGGTTTTTCGCCAGGGAATGCATCTGGGTCATAAAATACAACGTATGTCCAAAAGATTTGTGGTACACAACAGTCCCAACCAGAGTGGTATTCAAGACCATTATTTTCCATATCTTCTAACATTGATTCACCATCAGGGCCTGGAGTTGATAATTCAGCAATTTCAGAAGAAATATCTTCAAATAGACCTTCATCACAACCCGTGATTGCATCAGATGGTAAAACGTCTACTAAATCCCATACAACGTTTCCACTTTCAACTTGTGCTCTAACTTCTCCTAATCCTCCATTGTAGTTCTCAAAAACGATTGAGCTAGGATCAGAATATGTATCAGCATAAGCTTTTTGTTGACTTTCTGTATAAGCACCACCCCATGATGCAACCGTTACAGCGCTAGCTGCAAAAGGAGCAAAGACAAGTGACACAAATAAGAAGGCTTTTAAAAATTTAGACATATATATCCTCCTATTTTTAATTATTTAATCTTAAGATTATGTCCGTAATGGTGGTGTAATAACATGTCGTTAAATGAAAAAAAAGAGGTAAAAATAAAAAATTTTGGCCAAATACCGATAAAAAAATAGATTTAAATATCTAGTGCTCTAACATCCTCGGAATCCCAGCTTAAATTAAGTTGATCTCCTTCTTTATGACTAAAACTTCCTTCATTAGGGACTTTTACTATAAACTCATTATTTCCACAAACATCAAGCCTAGCTCTAATATGATCACCTAGGTAAATTAATTCTTCAATTTTTCCTGAAAAATTGTTTGAGCCAGAAGTAGAACTGTCTATTGAAACACGTTCTGGTCTAATAGATAGTTGAGTTTTTTCTCCAACTTCATTCACATTAATTTTTAACGCTTTCACCATTCCAAAACCACCATCTAATTCAACAGTACATGACGAACCATTTACTTCTTTAACAACACCATTTAATGTATTATTTTCACCTATAAATTTAGCAACAAAAGAATTTTCAGGTTTTTCATACAAAATATCAGGAGTAGATAATTGTTGTACTACACCATCATTGAATACTGCAATTCTGTTGGACATTGTTAATGCTTCACTTTGATCATGTGTAACATAGACAACTGTTATACCAATCCTATCATGAATATGTTTGATTTCGTATTGCATCTGTTCACGCAAATTCTTATCAAGTGCACCTAAAGGCTCATCCATTAATACAAGGCGTGGTTCAAATACAAGTGCTCTAGCCAAAGCAACTCTTTGTTGTTGTCCACCAGATAATTGAGCAGGAAATCTAGTACCAAAATTACCTAACTCAACCATTTCAAGAGCTTTCTGCACTTTTTCTTTAATATCTGGTTTTGAAATTTTTCTTACTTCTAGAGGGAATGATAAATTTTCTGCAACAGTCATGTGGGGAAATAAAGCATAGTTTTGAAATACCATTCCAATTTCTCTTTCATAAGGAGGTATTTTACTTATTGGTTTAGTATCTAAAAATATTTCACCGTTTGTAGGTGTTTCAAAACCAGCTAACATCATCAAAGTTGTTGTTTTACCTGATCCTGATGGACCCAACATTGTTACAAACTCACCCTTAGCAATATCCAAGTTTAAGTTTTTTACTACTAGTACTTCTCCATCATAACTTTTATCGATCTTTTCAAATTTAACGAAACTTTGAGATGCGTCATTCATAATATATTTTGTAATGAAGCTTGAATAACTGCATGAAAACAAATAGTCAAAAGTTAATTTAAAAAATGTTCATATTTGGAGTTATTTTTGCTTTAGTTGCTGGAATTTTGTTTGGCTTAATTG
>CACMKZ010000020.1 GCA_902614375.1 uncultured Alphaproteobacteria bacterium | reverse complement strand
CTTTACCAAAATCCCAAATCATTATTAAAATTCGAACTGAAAAAAAATTTTCTACTTATTATTTTAAAAGAGCTTGTAAAAATTGATATTTTAAATCAAAATACTCAAAAATATATCAATATTAGTTTAAAACCTTTTATGGGTGTAACATTGTCAAAGGGAACAGTATGTAATTTAAATTTTCCAAAAAATTCACTAATTATGCAATTAGAAGCTGATGATGTTGATTTTGATATTGAAAAAAAAACAGATGAAACAATATAAGATATATGATCGTATTTAATCTTAATTGCTCTGATTGTGCCTCTTCTTTTGAAGGATGGTTTGAAAATACGAAGGACTACAATAAGCAAATTAGAAAAGGTTTACTCACTTGTCCTTCCTGTAATAGTACACAAATTAAAAAAGGTTTAATGGCTCCAAATCTATCAAAAAAATCAAATTCAAAAATTTCTAAAAGAAATAAATCAATTGCTTCAAATGTTAAGAAGCTAAAAAAGATTATAGAAAAAGAATTTGATTATGTTGGTGATAAATTTACCGAGGAAGCAAAGAAAATTAAATATGGTGAAGTTAAGGAACGTGCAATATATGGCGAAGCTTCTATTGAACAAACTAAAGAATTGATTGACGAAGATATCGATGTACTACCATTGCCTTTTTCAACAAAAAAAACTAATTAATTAAACTAGCAGTACAAAAATAATTGATCATATAATTTTTTGATAATTTCCATTCCCCATTTAATGGATTAAAAACAAGACCTTTAATATTTTTAAAATGAAGATTTTCTTGTGTTAAAGTTTTTTTTAATTCTTCAGGTTTAATTAATTTATTATAATCATGTGTTCCTTTAGGTATCCATTTAAGAATATTTTCAGCAATACTAATTGCAAATAATTTAGAAAGTGAGTTTCTATTAATTGTGGAAATAATAATTATACCGTTTTTATTTAAATTTTTTTTTATCTTTTTAATAGTTTTTTTCCAGTCATCTAAATGTTCTAAAACTTCAAACATTAGTATTAAATCAAATTTTCCATCTAATTTTGATTTTTCAACATCTTTATGAATATAATTAATTTTAAGTTTATTTTTTTTGGAATGTATTTTAGCAGCACTGATATTGTTTGGAGCAAAATCTATTCCAGTAACTTTAGCCCCTAGTCTTGCTAGTGGCTCACAAATAATTCCTCCACCACAACCTATATCTAGTATTTTAAAATTTTTAATATCTCTATTTCCAATTTGATCTAATATATAAGTCATTCTATGACTTTTTATCTGATGAAGAATCTTAAATTTACCATTTTCATTCCACCATTCATCTGAAAGATGATTAAAGAAGGTAAATTCTTCATTTTTTGATTTTATATTCATCATAAAACTTGTTTGTTAGAAACAATAATTATAATAGCTGAAATAATTTAAAAAATATTTAAGTCAATGAAACTTATAGTTATGAAATTTGGTGGTACTTCAGTTGGTAGTATCGATAAAATCAATAATGTTGCAAACATTATTGAAAGGCAACTAATTGATAAAAAGTTAATTGTTGTTTTATCTGCAATGTCAGGCGTTACAAATAAAATGCAAGAATATATAGATGAAATTGAGTCAAATGAGATTATTGAAAATGATTTAATTCTAACATCTGGTGAAGCCGTTTCAGTTGGACTTCTTTCTGCTATTTTAAAAAAAAGAAATATAAAATCTATTCCATTACTTGGATGGCAAATCCCAATTATAACAGACAGTAACCATCAAAAAGCTAAAATTTTAAATATAGATAAAGTTAGAATTGATAAATATCTAAATGATTATGATGTTTTAGTAGTTGCTGGATTCCAAGGTGTAGATGTAGATGGAAAGATTACATCATTAGGAAGGGGTGGTTCTGATACAACTGCAGTTGCTGTTGCAGCTGCTGTTGATGCTGATAGATGTGATATTTACACAGATGTTGATGGTGTTTTTTCAACTGATCCAAATCTGGAACCCAAAGCAAAAAAAATTAATAAATTAGCATTCGAAGAAATGTTAGAAATGTCTTCTACTGGGGCAAAAGTACTTCATACTCGCTCTGTTGAATTAGCGATGAAAAATAATCTTACATTGCAAGTACTTTCTTCAATAACAAAACAACCTGGTACTCTTGTTGTAGATGAAAATAAATTAATTGAAAAAGAAATTGTAAGCGGAGTGAGCTTTAGTAATAATGAATCTAAACTAACCTTATCTGGTATTGCTGATAAACCTGGTATATCTGCAACAATTTTTGGATTGTTAGCTAATAATAATATTAACGTAGATATGATTGTTCAAAATACATCACAAGATGGTGTAACTGCAAATATTACCTTTACTGTTCCAAATAGTGAAATTCATAATTCTAAAAAAATATTAGAAGACAATCAGAATTTAATTGATTTTAAATCTATTGAAACCGATAGCAATATTTCTAAAATTTCAGTGATTGGTATGGGAATGATGTCTCAATCTGGTGTAGCAAAGAAAATGTTTACAACTTTAGCTGATAATTCAATTAATATATTAGCTATCTCGACATCAGAAATAAAAATAAGTGTCTTAATTAACAAAAAATTTACAAAAATTGCTGTAAAATCTCTTCATGAGGCATATAATCTAGGAAATTAAATGAAAACAGTAGGTCAAATTTTATCAATTGGACGAAACTCCAAAAATCTTTCAATTAGTGATATATCAATTGAGTTAAAAATTTCTAAAAGTATCATTACTGATCTTGAAAATGATAATATAAAAAATAATCCAGATATTATTTTTAATATTGGACATCTAAGGTCTTATTCAAACTTTCTTGAGTTAGATACTGATACAATTATTAAAAAATTTAAAGATGAAGTGTCATTTAATATCAAGGAAGAGAAAAAGAATATTACCCCAATAGTAGAAAACAATTTTTTTAAAATAGAAAAATTTTTTGCTGCTTCAATAATTTTGGTTATATTTACGTCATTTTATTTTTTATTCGTTGATCAAAATGATAATGAAATTAACTTTGCTTTAATTCCAGATATACCTGAAAGTTTGGAGCCTATAGTTGAAAAAGCTAATACTTTTGATAATTTATCTCAAAGTAGTGATATTAAAAAAACAGATTTGATGAATACTTCTAGCGCTGTAGCATCTATAGAAACTAATGAAAAAGTGACTACTGTTGCTACATTAAAAATGTTAAATCCTACTTGGCTTCAATTAAGAGATAAAGAGGATAATATCATTTTAAGCAAGTTAATGGATAAAGATGAAGAATTTTCATATGAATTAAAATTGAATTACAATATTACCACAGGAAATGCAGGTAATATTTTAGTACTAATAGATAATGAAGTCAGAGGAAAGATAGGCAAATACGGTGATATATTAGACTCTTTTGTTTTATATAAAGATTTTACAAACTAAATAGATGCTAAGACCGTATCAACAAATTCACAGAAGAAAATCGCGTGTTATTAAAGTTGGAAATATAAGCATAGGTGGCGATAACCAAATTGCTGTTCAAACAATGACAAATACTCTGACTTCTAATGCCAAAGATACAATTGCTCAAATAGAAAGATCTGCAAAACTTGGGGTTGATCTAGTTCGCGTTTCTGTTCCAGATAAAGAATCTTCACATTCTTTGAAAGAAATTGTCAAACACAGTCCCGTACCTGTTATTGCAGATATTCATTTTCATTATAAAAGAGGAATTGAAGCGGCAAATAATGGCGCTTCTTGTATTAGAATAAATCCGGGTAATATTGGAAGTATTGAAAGAATAAAAGAAGTTATAAAAGCTGCAAAAGATAATAATTGCTCAATTAGAGTAGGTGTTAATGCAGGAAGTTTAGAAAAACAAATTTTAGAAAAATTTTCTGAGCCTAATCCAGAAGCTTTAGTTGAAAGTGCTAAATTAAATATAAAGATACTTGAAGATAATGATTTTACCAATTTCAAAATCAGTGTGAAATCTTCAGATATATTTATGTCTATAAAAGCATATGAGCAATTAGCTGAATTATGTGATTATCCATTACATTTAGGTATTACGGAAGCAGGAGGAAAGAGAACTGGTTCAATTAAATCCTCAATTGGAGTTGGAAATTTACTTTTGAGAGGAATAGGGGACACAATTAGAATATCACTTTCAGATGAACCAGAAGAAGAAGTAAGGGTTGGTTTTGAAATCTTAAAAAGCTTAGGATTAAGGAATAGAGGTGTAAAAATTATATCATGCCCTTCATGTGCTAGACAACAATTTGAAGTAATTAAAACTGTAAAAAATTTAGAAAAAAGATTAGATGATATTTCCACTCCTATAACAGTTTCAATAATTGGATGTGTTGTTAATGGTCCAGGTGAGGCAACTATGACAAATATTGGAATAACTGGTGGTGGAAATGATACACATATGATTTATCTTGATGGTAAAAAAAATAATGTTGTAAAAAATGTAGATTTAGAAAATTATCTTGAAGATCTTATTAGAAAAAAAACTAAAGAAATAGAACTTAGAAATTAATATGAAATTAAGATCAGTAAGAGGAACACATGATATATTTGGTGAAGAAATAGATAAATTTAACTTTATTTCTAATATTGTTTCTAAAAATGCTAATTTAAAAGAGTATAAAGAAATCCAGACACCAATTTTTGAATTTAGTGATTTATTTGCAAAACCTCTTGGCGAACATTCTGATGTTGTGTTGAAAGAAATGTATTCATTTAAAGACAGAAATAATGAATATTTAACATTACGCCCTGAGTACACAACGCCTATGATAAGAGCGGCTATTACTAATAATCTATTAAACGATTTTCCATTAAAAATTTTTGGAATTGGTCCAATGTTTAGAAGGGAAAGGCCCCAAAAGGGTAGATATAGACAATTTAATCAAATTAATTTTGAAATACTTGGAACTAGAGATTTTCTTGCTGATGTTGAGTTAATTTCTTTGTCAAATAATATTTTAAATGAACTGTTACCTAAATCTAAAATAAAACTTCATATTAATTCATTAGGAGATAAAAAAACATTAATTGATTTTAAAAAAAGTCTTACAAAATATTTCAATATCCATAAAAAAAAATTATCAGAAGAAAGTATTAAAAAAATTGACACTAATCCATTAAGAATATTAGATTCAAAGAATGAAGAAGATGTAGAAATTTCACTATCTTCACCTAAAATATATGAATACTTAACTTATGAAGCTAAAAAGCACTACGAAGATCTTAAAAGATCATTAAAAATACTAGAAATTAATTTTGAAGAAAACGCTAATCTTGTTAGAGGTCTTGATTATTATTGCAATACAGTATTCGAATACAAATCAGATAATTTAGGAAGTCAAGACACATTACTGGGCGGTGGAAGATATGACGGTTTAATAAAAGTATTAGGAGGGCCTGATATACCCGGTATTGGATGGGCTGCAGGCATTGAAAGAATTGCGCTTTTAATGGATACTGAAAAAAAAACAAGCTCAACTATTCATATAGCAGTAACAAATGAAAAATTTACAGATTATTTTCTTCATCTACAAAAATATTTATTTGAAAATAGAATTTCATATTACTGGAATTATAAATACAACTTAAAAAAATCATTTACAAAAGCTAATAACTCTTCAGCATCGCATATAATTATTATTGGTGAAAATGAGTTTAATGGTGATTTTTTTACTATTAAAAATTTAATGACTGGTGAACAAAAAGAATTAAAGCTTAATCAAATATTTAATCATTTGAATGATAAATTTAGATAAACAATTTTCAATAATTTTAGAAAAATTTAAATTAATTGAAAATTCATTAAATAATATGAATAATATTGATTCAAATGAATTAATAAAATTAAACAGAGAATATTCTGAGCTTCGACCAATTGTAGAAAAAATTCAAGAATACAATGATTTACAAAAAGATATATTAAATCTTAATGATTTAGTTAAAGATAATGATTTAGAAATTAGTAAAATAGCTGAACCAGAACTTATTGAAAAAAAAAATCAAATCAAAGATCTTGAGCAAGAATTATTAAAACTACTAATACCAAAGGATGAAAATGACTCTAAAAACTCAATTTTAGAAATTAGAGCTGGTACAGGAGGTGATGAAGCATCACTTTTTGCTTCTGATTTATTAAATATGTATCAAAGATATGCTGATTCAAATTCATGGAAATTTGATATTCTATCAATATCAGAAACAGGTTTGAAAGGTGTAAAGGAGGCTATTTGTAATATTTCAGGATTAAATGTTTTTTCAAAATTAAAATTCGAATCTGGTGTTCATAGAGTTCAAAGGGTTCCAACTACTGAAAGTAGTGGAAGAGTACATACATCAGCTGCTACTGTAGCAGTTCTACCTGAAGCTGAAGAGGTTGATATTGAAGTTCTTGATAAAGATCTAAGAATAGATGTTTTTAGATCAAGTGGACCAGGAGGACAATCTGTCAACACTACTGATAGTGCAGTAAGAATAACACACATTCCAACTGGTATAGTAGTTTCTCAACAAGATGAAAAATCTCAACATAAAAATAAAGCAAAAGCTTTAAAGATTTTACGATCAAGATTACTAGACAATCAAATACAAGAAAAAAATAAAGAAAGATCTGAGCAAAGAAAAAATCAAGTAGGTTCTGGAGATAGATCTGAAAGAATAAGAACCTACAATTTTCCTCAAGGAAGGGTTTCTGATCATAGAATAAATCTTACATTATATAATTTGTCAGAAATACTTGAGGGTAAAATAGATGAGTTGATAAATCCTTTAATTGCTGAAGAAGAGAGCACAAAGTTAGCAAATATGAAAAATGAATAATTTAATTAAAGAAAGTTTAATTAAATTAAAACAAAAAAATATAAGCACTCCAGAACTCGATCTAAGAATTTTACTGAAGCATGCTTCAAAAAAAAATAATGAAATTATTTTAAGTAATCTTAATGTAGATAATATTGATATTGTTAAATTTAACTCTTATCTTCAAAAAAGACTTAATAGACAACCAATAGCTAAAATTATTAAAAATAAACCTTTTTGGAAAAATGATTTTTATGTAAATAATTTTGTGTTAGATCCACGTCCCGAAACAGAATTAATAATTGAGGAATCATTAAATATTTATAAAAATAAAAACCTTAAATTAAAAATATTAGATATTGGTACTGGATCAGGCTGTATCGCAATATCACTAGCAAAGGAATTTAAAAATGCATCTATTACTGCTATAGATATATCTAAAGAAGCACTAGAAGTTGCAGAAAAAAACTTAAAAATTCATAATTGTTATAATCAAATCCAACTTAAGATGATTGATTTTAAAAATATTAATTCCACGTTTGATTTGATTGTATCTAATCCGCCATATCTAACAAACGAACAGTTTAATAATGCAAATCCAGAAGTTAAAAATTTTGAGCCTAGATTGGCTTTAGTTGGAGGAGATGATGGGTTGAAATTTTACAGAGAATATTCAAAAAACCTAAAATATTTAATGAATAAAAGTGCTTATTTTGTCTGTGAAATTGGTATTAAGCAGAGACAAGATTGTGAAGAAATATTTGAAAATTCGGGATTATATTTAAATAAAATTGTTAATGATCTTCAAGGAATTGAGAGAATCCTTAGTTTTTCAAAGATATAAGTTGAAATAAATCAAATGAACTGTATAGGTAACAAAAAGATTAATAATTTATAAAAATTCTTAATTTCCAAACAATATGTATAAAAAAAACGGTAGAACCGCTTATAAAAGTAATAGAAGAACCAGTTTTAAAAAACCTGGTGGATATAAAAATTTCAATAATAGAAATAGAGGAAATGTATCTCAGCAATATAACAAGTATTTAAAACTAGCTAGAGAAGCATCGCGATCAGGTGATAGAATACAATCTGAATACTATTATCAATTTACTGACCATTATTATAGAATAATGGTCGAGTTAGGTATTAATATTGAAGAAAACACAAATTTTGACGAGCAAAAACAAAATAGCTCAAATGAACATACCTCAGAAACTGATAATGGGACTAACGATACAAATGATAATGAAAAAGCGGAAGATGATTCTATCGAATCTATACCATTTATAGCTGAACCATCTAAAGAAAAAAGAACAAGATCAACAAAGTAGTTATTCGTATAACATGCTTAAATGATCTGCATATATTATTTTATAAACTTCTTTAAATTTTTCTAATTCCTTACCCTCAAGTATTTTTCCAGAAGGAAGTTTTAATTTTAGAGGATTTATATGTTTATTTTGATAAATAATTTCATAATGAAGATGAGGTCCTGTAGAATTTCCTGTACTACCGACATAGCCTATAACTTCACCTTGGTTAACTCTGACCCCTTTAGAAATACCTTTCTTATAATTTGACAAATGCGCATACGCCGTTTTATATCCATTATTATGCCTTATACGAATATATTTTCCATATCCTCCATTCCTTCCAACATATTCAACAATTCCATTTCCACCAGCATAAATTGGTGTTCCTGTTGGCGCAGCAAAATCAACACCTTTGTGCATTTTATTGAAACCTGAAATAGGATGTTTACGCATACCAAAATTTGATGAAATTCTTGCGCCATCTAAAGGTGTTTTTAAAATTGATTTTTTAACATTCTTCCCCTCTCTGTTAAAATAATCAACATAACCATCATCTGTAATAAACTTAAAATATTCTAATTGTTTTCCATCAATTATTATTGAAGCATATTTAATATCATTATATTCTAGTCTACCTGTTTCAACTATTTCATCAAATTCATAGGATATTGAAACAACTGTATCGACCCTAATATCTCTTTGAAAATCAAGATCAAAACTAAAAAGGCTTATAATTTTAACTAAAA
>CACMKZ010000019.1 GCA_902614375.1 uncultured Alphaproteobacteria bacterium | reverse complement strand
TATTTCATTCTTTTCAATATTTTTAAGTAAAATTATGTTTCCATCAATGTATTTTTCACAAGATATAATAATTTTATCTAAAAATTGATTTGCAAGAAAAATACTAGTTTCGCCGTATCCAGTGCCAATATCTAAAATATAATTTAATTTTTTATCACAATTTTGAAACTTGTATTTGTCAACTGTTTGATGATATTTTTTTAAATCAACTTTTTTGTTGCTTCTTCCTCTTGTTCTACCAAATAAGCGATTGTTATAACTATTAATAATCATTTTTTCTTAAATAATAGAAAGTAGTTAGTGTAAAAATAATAAAGAGATAAATTTTAAATATTGAATGAAAATATACAAAATTATTATTTCCTTTGAGTGATAATTTGTGTTTAAAATTCTCAGTTTTGTTAAATTCAGTTTTATTTAGCACAGCACCATTATTATCTATCACTGCAGATATTCCATTATTAGAAACACGAATAATTGGCTTATTAAACTCTGCAGCTCTGATTTTAGTGAGATAGAAATGTTGATAAGGACCGAGATAATCACCAAACCAAAAATCATTCGTAATATTTACAATAAAATTACCTTTATTATTAAATTTATTTAAGAGCTTCCAATAAAAAACAATTTCATAACAAATCACAGGAATAAAACTTATATTATCAGAGAGATTAATTATTCTTTCAACTTTACCTTTTGAATAATCATTTTGACCTACAATACTTTCAAAAAAAATCAGTGAATCTCTTAATGGTAGAAACTCTCCAAAGGGAACAAGTATTTTTTTATCAAAGTAGGTTACATTTACTAAATTAATATTTATTAAACTATTATAATATTTATTTTTTTCATATCTTGTAGCTCCAATAATTAATGTTTGATTTTCTTTTAATGAATCTTTTATGATTTTTAGTTCAAGATCATCTAAAAGATAAGGAAAATTATTTTCACCAAATATAAGCAAATCTGCAGTGCTTTCATCTATATGATTGATTATTCTTTGAAGTTTCTTTTCAGATGTCAAAAATTTGTCATTATTTTTAAAATTTAATTGGAAAATTTCCAAATTAATTGTTTTAATTTTAAAATTATTTTTGTGTACTTTAAAATTTATGATCATCATAATAATGATTGGCAAAGCAATAAATAATGAAAGATATTTCAATTCTTGTTTAAATTTTTCTTTAGTTAAAAAAATAAAAGGTATGCAAAATATCTGAATAATTAAATAACTTGAAAATAATGTTCCAAATGATTTTAGTGAAAATAGTAAATATTCATTACTAGAAAGTAATAACGAAAATGTAAACCAAGGAAATCCATAAAAAAATATAGATATGATATATTCACTAGATGTGAACATGAATGGGACAAGAAAGATTACTGGAATTTTATTTCCTAATTTAAAAATTATAGTAAAGATTAAACCTAAAATTACAGATAAGAGTATTATCAGTAATAAAAATACTAGAAAAAAATTTTTAGTTTCTTCAAAAACAAAAAAAGGGTTCTTGATCCAAAATAAATAACTAATAAAAAAACCAAAGCCAAATATTGAGAAATTATTAAAAATATTTTTATTACTATAATTATCTTTATTTGAATCTAATAAGAAACAAAGAGATGGAAAAATAATAAAACCTAGTGGTAAAAAAAAATATGGAGGAAATAAAAGTGAGGTTAAAAGTCCTAAGATAAAATAAACTAAAATACTCAATTATTTTTATTTACTTCAACAATTTCAATTTTTCTATTGTTTGATTTAATGATCTTGATCCTAAGTTCATCGTTAAAATCAATTACCTCATTATTTTTTGGTATCCTATTTATTTTTTCATATACAAGACCACCTACAGAAGAGGTTTCATCATCTTCATTTCTTGGAATATTAATTGAAAAAAATTCTTCCAAATCTTCCACTCTATAACTAGCATCTATAGTTATTGAATTATCTGATTTTTTATATACTAATTCTTCATCATCTTCAGCGTCATGTTCATCTTCAATCTCACCAACAATTTCTTCAACTAAGTCTTCTATCGTTACCAATCCATCAACACCTCCAACTCCATCAACAACTAGCCCTATATGAATCCTAGATGATCTCATGGTTTTTAGTAAATCTAAAATTGGAGATTTTGGAGCAACATATAATACATCTCTAATTATTTCGCTCATCTGAAATGTATCCTGTGATGATTTAATAAAATCTTTTATGTGAAAAAAACCAATTACATTATCAATATTTTTTTTGAATACTGGAATTCTAGAATGTCCCTCTTCCTTAATAACTTCTAAAATTTCGTTGTAAGATTTATCATGGTCTAAGGCTACTATTTCACTTCTAGGAATCATTAAATCTTCGACACTTTTTTCATTCAAATTTACGATATTTTTAATTAGATTTTTCTCATTATTATCATTTAGATTGTCAATATTTTTATTATCATCATCATTAGCTATAAAATTTAAAATATCTTCTTTTGTTGAATCATTGGATAATAATTTTTTAATTATCCAGTTTTTCCAGCTCGATGATTTATCAGCGTTATTTGTGTTCATTAAATTGAGTAAGGATCATTAATTCCAAACAATCCTAAAATTTTTATCTCCTCTCTTTTCATTTTTTTAAATTCTAAATTTTTTTTATGATTATATCCGTTAATATGCAATAAACTATGGATTAATAGATGATTAAAATGATCATATATGCTAATTTTATTCCTACGTATATATTTTTCAATAGTATCAATTGAGAAAAAAATATCACAATATAAAATTTTTCCAACATTTTTATTTGAGTTCTTTGCAATAAAAGTAAGAACATCGGTATCTGTTTGTTTATTTTTATAGGTTTTATTAAGTTTAATCATTTTTGATTTATCTGTTAAAATTATATTTAGTTCAAATTTATGATCTTTTTTAAAATAAGAATTCATTTTATTTATAGTCTTTTTTGTAATAGTCTTAATTTTAGGTATTCGTCTTGACCATTTTTTTGATTCAGAAAAAAAATCAACTTTTATTTTTTTCATATGCATTAATAATTTTTTTGACTAAATCATGTCTAACGACATCCTTTTCTGATAATTCAATAAAACCTATATCGTTAACTTTATTTAATTTTTTTAATGCATCCTTAAGCCCGGAATCTTTTTCACTTACAAGATCGATTTGTGTAATATCTCCTACAACCACCATTTGACTATTTTTACCTAATCTAGTTAAAAACATTTTCATTTGTGTTTTTGTTGTATTTTGAGCTTCATCTAAAATTATAAAACAATCTTCAAGAGTTCTTCCTCTCATAAAGGCAATTGGTGCTATTTCTATTGTGTTGTTAAGTAATTTTTTTTCAACCTGTTCATAAGGTAGCATTGAATATAAAGCATCATAGATAGGTCTCAAAAAAGGATCTACTTTTTCTTTTAAATCTCCAGGAAGAAAACCTAATTTTTCTCCAGCTTCAACAGCTGGTCTGGATAAAATAATTTTATTTACTTTGCCATCTTGAAGGGCTGAAACTGCTTTAGCAACAGCAAGATAAGTCTTTCCTGTCCCAGCAGGACCAATAGCAAATGTAATATTTTTGGTATTTAGTAATTGAAGATATTTATTTTGTATTTCAGTTCTTGGTATAATTTTTCTTTTTTTAGTTTGAATAAATAAATCCATCTGTTTGTCTGACTTAATATTCATAGATATTAAACTTTTATTATCTCTAATTCTATCCTCATCTATTTCAGCACCATTTTGTGCTTCTTTAAATAAATTAAGAATAGTTTTCTTAGTTTCAAAAATTGATTTTTTATTACCTGAAATTTTAATTTTGTTTCCACGGTATTGGATTTTAACTTGATTAATTTGTTCTATAAGAGATAAGTTTCTATCATTGATACCAAATAAGTTACTTAAAATTGTATTATCTTCTAATTCTAATTCTAAATTTTCGTTTTTATTTACTATATCTGACATTCAAGTGCAAAGTTAGTTGAGTTTGTAATTTTCACATTCATAATTTGATTTAAGAGATCTTTTTTAGAGGTAATGAATGTACTCTGATTGTAGATTGTACGACCTATAAATTGATCTTTATGCCTGCCTACCTTTTCAAACAATACTTCCATCCCTTTATTAACAAATGATTTGTTAAAATTTATTTGTTGTTGTGTAAGTAAAGATTGCAAAGCGCTTAACCGTGCTTTTTTATCTAACAAACTAATATTATCTTTGTTTTGAGCAGGTGTTCCTGGTCTTGGACTATAAATAAATGAATAAGCAATAACAAAATTTACTTTTTCAATAAATTTCATTGTATCTTCAAAATCATTATCTGTTTCTTCCGGGAAACCGACAATAAAGTCTGATGAAAGAGCAATGTCAGGGCGAACATTTCTTATTTTTTCAACTATTCTTAAATAATCTTCAACTGAATGTTTTCTATTCATTTTTTTTAAAATTTTATCTGAGCCAGATTGAATGGGTAGATGAAGAAAAGGCATAAGTTTTGAATTATCAGCATGAGCATTTATGAGGGAATCTTTCATATCTATAGGGTGGGATGTCATATATCTAATCCTTTTTATTTCTTCGATTTCACTGATTTTATTAATTAAGTAAGCTAGATCTTTTGATTTTCCATCTGATGCTACACCGTGGTAAGCATTAACATTTTGACCAAGCAAAATTATTTCTTTAATACCATTTGATACATATTTTTTTGTTTCTTCTACTATATCATCAACTGGTCTAGAAAATTCAGGTCCTCTTGTATATGGCACTACACAAAAAGAACAAAATTTATCGCATCCCTCTTGAATAGATAAAAATTCAGATGATAAATTAGAAGAGTTAAAAATTAAGTTTTTAAATTTTTCATTTTGTAAAAACTCACTATTTTCTACTTCGTCTACTTTATCAATCATATCAGGTAATTTGTGATATGATTGAGGTCCTACAACATAGTCAACTGATGGAGATCTTTTTTTAATTTCAAGACCTTCTGCTTGAGCTACACAACCAGCAACTACTAATTTCATATTTTGTTTTTTATCTTTAATTTTTTTTACTCTGCCAATATCAGAGTAAACTTTTTCAACTGCCTTTTCTCTAATATGACAAGTGTTCAAAACTGTTAAATCTGCCTTTGAAATATCATCAGTTACTCTATATCCCTTATTTGAAAATAAATCTTTAATACGGTTGCTGTCGTATACATTCATCTGACAACCATAAGATTTTATATAAATATATTTATCACTCATTATTAATTTTTTTTATGAAGCATTTAGCATGAATATTTTTGTCATTATACCTATAATAGTTATGTCTAAAATTTAAAAAGACAAAGTTGTTTTTTTGATAAAAATTTATTGCTTCTACATTATCTTCAGCAACTTCAATGAAAATCTTTGAAAAATTAAGATTATTTGTTTCAATATAATTTAATAACTTTGTTGCAATTTTTTTTCTTCTTTCATCTTTTGATACAAATAAAATATGCAATTCTAAATCATATACTTTATCATTTTTAATTGTATCACCAATTAAGACTCCCACTAGATTATTATCCTCAAAGTAACCAATAGAGTAATTATTATCTTTGCTAAATTGACTTGCAATATTTTTTATATTCCATCCTATATTTTTAAAATAATTAAATTCATCACTATTATCATTTATAAAATTGATTATTGATATTAGGTGTTCTTTATTTATTAAACTAATTCTATTCAATTTAGTAATTGATTATTTGATATATATATTGGTTCAATAATAATATTTTTTTTAAACGTAAAATTATTGTGATTGTTGTAAAATTCTTCAAAAAAAGAAAACTTCATTTGTTCTAATTCATTTTTTTCATTTATTTTATTTTTATTAAAAAGAATCAAATCGATATTTTTTGGAATTGAATATTTATTATTTTCAATTTTATAGTATTTCATGTTTTTATCTTTAATTTTATAACAAAAAAATTTCTGATTATTAGAAGAGGTTATAAAAACTCCCAAATTTTTTTTGGTATGTTTTATTGCGTTAAAGTTTAAGATATCCTCAATAGTTAGTGGGCAATAAGGAATATTTCGCGAAATCATAAGACCAGAAATAAATGCTGAACCAACCCTTAAACTTGTGTAAGAACCAGGACCAATTGTTGTAGAAATTTTTTTGAGATTTTTAGTTAAATTTAATCGTTTATCTATTTCTATATATGATTGTATTATATTATCACTTAACTTATCTGTTTCAGATTTAGTAATTTTCTGTTGTAATATTATTTTGTTGTCATCAATTACACAAAATTCTGGTATTGGTGATATAATATCTAGAAATAACAACATATGAAATTACATAACTACATTCTATTGCTATTTTTAAAAAGTATTTCTTTAATTTTTTTATTAGTAAGTAGTGCTTTTGCTAATGAAGTAAAAAACTCAGCAACTGTATTTATGTATCACAAATTTGGAGTTTCTAAATATCCCTCAACAAGCGTAACCATTGACCAACTTAATAGTCATATTGAAGAACTAACTAAAGAAAAATATAGTATTAAATCATTAGATTTTATTATTGATACAATTATTAATGATGGTGATCTTCCAGCAAATACTATTGGTATAAGTGTAGATGATGCTGATAAGTCTTTTTTAGAAGTTGGATGGCCCTTATTTAAAAAAAATAATATTCCTGTTACCTTATTTGTAACAACAGGAACGATTTCAAATAATAAAAAATATATTAACTGGGATCAAATAAGAAAATTGAAAGAAGAAGGAGTAGTAATTGGTGCACACTCTCATACACATGCCCACATGCCAGATATTAGTATTGAAGAAGTAAGAGATGAAATAGAAACATCCAATAGAATCTTCTTAAAAGAGCTTGGGGAGATACCAACTTTATTTGCATTTCCTTATGGTGAGACAACAGATGAAATAATTGAATTAGTAAAAGAATTTAAATTTAAAGTTGCCTTTGGACAGCATTCCGGAATAATTAATGAAACTTCTAACATGTATTATCTACCAAGATTTTCATTAAATGAAAGATATGGTGAAATAGATAGAGTAAAATTTGCTGCTTCTTCTAAAGGATTAGGAGTTTACGACTTTATACCTCAAAATCCAACTATTAAACAAAACCCACCATTCATAGGTTTCTCTCTTCTAGATGATAAAAAAGTTAAATCTCTAGATTGTTTTATATTTGATAGCAAAGGTCAAGTTGATAGAGAAATTTATAAATTTAACGAAAGAATTGAAATAAGACTTTCACGAGAATTGTCACCTGGAAGATCTAGAATGAATTGTACTGTTAAAGATGGTGAAGGAAATTGGAGATGGTTTGGTCACCAATTTTATTTTTAATTAATAAGAAATAGTTTTTTGGTCAAAGATAGCAAAGTTATTAGTTTTAATAACTTGTCTTATTGTTTTAATATAATTTTCATCTTCTGCGTAAGTGCTTAATTTATTAACAAGTAAGTTAACATTTGAAAAATTATTTCGTTTTCTCATTATATTTCGGATATCACGAAAATCTTCATATGCATAATGAGAGTTAATATTATCAAAATATGATTCAACACTGTTACTATATGAGCTAAATGCTTTGATTAGATGAGTATCACCATTTTCTCTTTCAAGTGGGATAACACCTTCCGAGTCATCATAAGTGTATTCCCCAAAAAGTGCGTTGTATTCTTTTGCAAATCTAGACTTACCCCATCCGCTTTCAATTGCTGCTTGGGCTAATACTATTGAATTAGGTATTACATCAACATTTGAAAGTATTTCGTCAACTAAATCTAATTTGTGCTTGTTTTGATACTTAATATTGTACTTTTTAGCAATATCATTAAGTTTTCTTATTTCATTATTATTGAGAGTTCTAAATGTTTCTAACTTACCTTTAAGTTCATTAACGAAACTTCTAATCATTAAAATATTTTGATTTTCATTAATAATTATTGGTAAAACAGTTTTTACGAATTCTTTTTTATTTGAATCAAGGTAATCAAAATCTTTATCTGATAGTGTTAACTGTATACTAGGATTGTTCTGCTCTTCAATCTTTGAAGTAATTATAGGATTAATAGGCTTTATTCTTACTTTAACAATTAATTTTTTATTCACTATTTCTGTTATAGGAGGTCCTTTAAGGGTAATTTCTTTTTCGGATGGTGTAATTTCTTTTTCAGAAAATAATTTGTTTATTTGATTTGCAGATTGAATGTTGTTCTGAGTATCAATATTGTTATTTTCTACAAACCCAACAAAGCCATTACTTATAAAAATTAATCCAACTAGTAATAAAGGGAAGCAAAAAAAATTTAACAGTCTATCCATCAATAGGCCTTACTTCTTGAACTTCTGGAACATAGTGCTTTAACATATTTTCAATACCCATTTTTAAAGTAGCAGTTGAACTTGGACATCCGGAACATGCACCTTGCATGTGGAGATATACAACACCATCCTTAAAACTATCGTAAATAATATCACCACCATCCATCGCAACAGCAGGTCTTACTCGTGTATCCAATAATTCTTTAATTTGTTTTACAATATCGGTATCGTTTTCATCAATCTCTAATGATTTATCCTCACCTTTTTTACTGATATTAATTGTTGTATCGCCAGAATTATAATGATCCATTATTGAGCCTAAGATCAATGGTTTCATAACTTGCCAATCTAAAGATTGATTTTTAGTAATAGTAATGAAATCACTTCCAAAAAAAACTCCTTCAACTCCCTCAACACCAAATAAGCGTTTGGCAAATGGTGAGTCAGCAGCTTCACCAACATTTTGAAAAAAGGCCGTTCCATCATCCATTACAACCTTTCCAGGTAGAAACTTTAATGTTTGTGGATTGGGAGTTTGTTCAGTTTGTATAAACATATGAGCTATATATAGTTATTAATATGTCTTTAGTATGAATTTTCTAAAAAAAAATTTAAAATTTGGGGAATTTATTAGGATAAAAAACCAATAATTTCTTTGGTTTTTTGTAAAACAGGTTCTGCGACTGCTATAGCATTCTCTTTACCCTGATTTAAAATAGAATCGATGTAAGAAACATCACTCATGAGTTTATTCATCTCACTTGTAATAGGCTCTAATTTAGATACGGATAAATCTGCCAAATCTTTTTTAAAGATGGAGAATTCTTTTCCAGCATAATCTTTAATAACACTCTCAATAGATGTGTCTTGTAAAGAAGCAAATATTGAGATTAAGTTTTCTGCTTCTGGTCTTTTTTCTAGACCAGTTTTATCTTGTGGTAATGGTTCAGGATCTGTTTTGGCTTTTTTAATTTTTTGTGTAATATTTTCTGCAGTATCAGTTAACATAATTCTCGAATAATCAGATGGATCTGATTTACTCATTTTCTTTGACCCATCACGAAGACTCATTACTCTTGTCGCCTCTCCTAAAATTAATGGTTCAGGAATAGGAAAAAAATCTGTCTTAAAATCGTTATTAAATTTTTGGGCTATATCTCTAGTGAGCTCCAAATGTTGTTTTTGATCATCACCTACAGGAACGTGCGTTGCTAAATAGATTAATATATCTGCTGCCATTAATGTTGGATAAGAAAATAAACCAACAGAAACATTTTCACTATTCTTTCCAGCCTTATCTTTAAATTGTGTCATCCGGTTTAACCACCCCATTCGGGCAACACAATTGAACAACCATCCAAGCTGTGCATGTTGAGGAACTTGTGATTGAACAAAAATATTATTTTTCTTTGGATCAATACCAGAAGCAATAAATGCAGCTGTTACTTCTCGTGTTTTATTTGCTAAAACTTTTGGATCTTGCCAAACGGTAATCGCATGCAAATCAACAACACAAAAAAAGCATTCGTATTCTTTTTGAAGAGAAACAAAATTTTTTATGGCTCCAAGATAATTTCCTAAATGAAGATCACCAGATGGTTGGACACCGGACAGTATTCTTTTTGTTGGCTTTTCCATATTATTTTTTTAAATATTCTCTTAGCTGATTTACCGATAGGACTTTTAACACAATTACTAATCCAAAATAAATAATTATAGCTAAAAAGATCATCAGAAGTAAAAGTGTTGAATTTAATAACACTGAATTACCACTAATATTTGTAAAGAATAGTCCATTTAATACGTAGATTCCTACAAATAATAGAAATGAACTTAGTAAAATTTTAATGGAATTCCTTACTAATAGATCATCAAATTTCATATGATTCCTAATAGCTAAAAAGAGGTACAGTAATAATGCATTTACCCATGCACTAATTGCTGTTGCAACAGCAATT
>CACMKZ010000018.1 GCA_902614375.1 uncultured Alphaproteobacteria bacterium | reverse complement strand
GTTCAGTTCTAAATTATTAAATGAATATTGTCTTAGAAACTCAATCAATTTTTTATATTCCTCTGCATTAAGACACGATTTACAAATAATTCTTTTCAATAATTCAAATAAAAATAATCATCTATGTTTAAATTGTATCTTTCCTAACAAAGATGAAGTTGATCTTCCCAGATGTGATGTAGTGGGTATCTCGGGCATTTCTGCAGGGTTAGCAGGTTTGATTGCTGCTCAAAAAATAATTAATTTCTATTTAAATTTAAAGGATGAAACTAATATAATGACAATTTCTGATGGAAAAAAATTAAGCATTGATAATATTGTTATTAAAAGTAAACATGATTGTTATTTAAAATCAGTTTAAGTTAATTGATAAATACATAAAAAAAGTTTAATTAAAATTATGAAACAAAATTCATTTACCTACGATCAATTAATTGATTGTGCAAAAGGTGTTCTTTTTGGAAAAGGGAATGCACAACTTCCAATGCCTCCTATGTTAATGTTTGACAGAATTACTTCAATAAATGAGAATGGAGGAGTATTTGCTAAAGGTGAGGTTATTGCGGAATTAGATATTAAAGAAGACTTATGGTTTTTTGAATGTCATTTTAAAGATGACCCAGTAATGCCGGGTTGTTTAGGTTTGGATGCTATGTGGCAATTACTCGGTTTTTATTTAGGATGGCTTGGTCAACCAGGAAAAGGTAGAGCTTTGGGAGTTGGTGAAGTTAAGTTCACCGGTCAGGTATTACAAAAAGTCAAAAAAGTAACTTATCATATATCTCTTAAAAGACTTATACTAAGAAAATTGATTTTAGGAGTTGGAGATGGTGTTCTAAAGGCTGATGGTAAAACAATTTATGAAGCTAAAGATATGAAAGTCGGTTTATTTTCACCTGAGAATTAATTAATGAATAGAGTAGTAGTAACAGGTTTAGGTATAGTATCGTGTATTGGTAATAATCAATCGGATGTTATAGACAGTCTTAAAAATTTGAAATCTGGGATAACAAGTGCTGAAGAGTATGAAGAGTTTTCTTTTAGAAGTCTTGTGCACGGCAAACCAAATATAGATATTAGTAACCAAATTGATAGAAGATTGCTAAGGTTTATGGGTGATGGTGCTGCATACAACTATATTGCGATGAAAGACGCTATAGACGACTCAGGGCTGGAGGATAGTGATATTTCAAATGAAATGACTGGTATAATTGTTGGCTCAGGTGGTCCATCTACGCAAAATTTATTTCGGTCTTCTGAAATTGGAAAAAATTCGGGTTCAAAAAAAATTGGACCATTTATGGTACCAAGAGCAATGTCTAGTACAAATTCTGCAACTCTTGCGACTCCTTTTAAAATTAAAGGAGTTAACTATTCAATTACTTCAGCTTGTTCTACAAGTTCACATTGTATTGGTAATGCGTACGAACTAATTCAGATGGGAAAACAAAACATTGTTTTTGCTGGAGGAGGTGAAGAGCTCCATTGGACTTTATCAATTTTATTTGATGCAATGGGTGCTTTGTCATCAAAATATAATTCTACTCCAAACAAATCTTCAAGGGCATATGATGCAGATAGAGATGGATTTGTAATTGCTGGTGGAGGTGGAACTTTAGTACTTGAAGAATTAGAACATGCAAAAGCTAGAGGTGCTAAAATATATGGTGAAATAACAGGATATGGAGCAACCTCAGATGGATACGATATGGTACAGCCTTCAGGAGAAGGAGCAGAAAGATGCATGAAGCAAGCATTAAAAAATATTGATGGTAAAATTGATTATATAAATACACATGGAACAAGCACTCCAATAGGAGATGTAAAAGAATTGGAAGCAATCAAAAATGTTTTTGGTTCCAATATTCCTAAAATGAGCTCAACGAAATCTTTGACTGGCCATTCTTTAGGGGCAACTGGTGTGCATGAAGCAATTTATAGTTTATTGATGATGAAAAATAATTTTATTAGTGGTTCTGCTAATATTGAAAATCTCGATGATAGTGCCAAAGATTGTAATATCCTTTTAAAAACGGAAAATGACGTTGAAATTGAGCAAGTTATGTCGAATAGTTTTGGTTTTGGCGGTACGAATGCAACATTAGTATTTTCAAAATATCATGCTTAAAAATAAAAAAGGTTTAGTATTTGGTATTGCAAATAATCATTCAATTGCATGGGGAATAGCAAAACAACTAGCTGAAAATGGTGCTAAAATAGCCATTGGTTATCAAAATGAAATATTATTGAAGAGAGTGAAACCGCTTTCTGAAGAAATTAATTCAAATATATTAATAGAATGTGATTTTAATAATGATGACTCAATAAACAAATCTGTAGAAATTATAAAAAAAGAATGGGGCACAATTGATTTTATAATTCATGCTGTTGCATTTGCAGATAAGTCAGAGTTAAATGGTAGATATGTTAATACTACAAAGGATAATTTTATTAATTGTTTAGAAATATCTTGTTTTTCTTTAACTAGTCTTGCAAGAAATTTTGAACCTATAATCAATCATGGAGGAAGTATTCTCACCCTTACTTTTTATGGGTCAAATAAAGTAATTCCAAATTACAATTTAATGGGAATTGCAAAAGCCGCTTTAGAAACAAGTGTAAAATACTTAAGTGTGGATTTAGGGACAAAAAATATTCGTGTTAATGCAATCTCAGCAGGACCTATGAGAACAATTGCTGGTGCGGCAATAAATAATGCTAGGGAGGTGTTTAAATTTACAGAAGAACATTCAGCATTGAAACGAAATGCAAAACTAGATGAAATTGGTAAATCTGCTTTATACTTTGTAAGTGATTTATCTTCTGCAGTTACTGGTGAAGTACATTATGTTGACTGTGGTTACAATATTATTGGAATGCCTAATAAGTTCTAAAATTTTCCCAATAAATCTAAAGGATTATCAACAAAAATACTATCAACACCTATGGAGAAAATATCATTAGCGCTAGATAAATTTATATTTTTATCTGAATAAACAGTTATTCCCATATTGGATTCTTTAATTTTTTTTATAATATCAGCAGTAACAAGATCTATATTTAATCCGCAAATTTTTAAATCATGATTAATTGATATACTAATCAAATCATCAACATTATATTCTTTAAAATCATCTAATAAAAAACTACGTATAGATTGAGGATAAAGTTTTGAAATTTCTAAAATAGAAATCATATCAAATGAGGAGAAAAAAATATCTATTTGATCAATATTTTTTATAATTTTATATATTTGATAAACATTTTCTTTTTCAAACTTTTTATTGGGTTTTAATTCGATATTTAAGTTACCATTACAATTAATACACAAACTAAGAATATCTTCTAACTTTGGAACAAAAATATTTGTATTTTCTTTATAAAAAAATTTTCCCGCATCAAGGTTTTTTATGCTCTCATATTCATAGTCAATTGCAAGTCCACTTCCATTAGTAGTTCTATCAAGTGTGTCATCATGTAATAAAATTGGAATTCTGTCTTTAGAAATCTTAACATCTATTTCTACAAAACTTAAACCTAAATCGAATGCCTTTAAGATAGATTCTAAAGTGTTTTCTGGACACAGATCTTTTACACCTCTGTGCCCAATTAATTTAGGTAATTTAAGCGTTTTCTTCTGCGTCAACTGCTTTCATAGAAAGTTTTATTTTTCCTCTTGAATCGATATCCAATACTTTTACTTTAACGATATCTCCTTCACTAATAACATCTTCAACTTTCTCTACTCTTTCATTTTTTAATTGACTAATATGAACAAGACCATCTGTAGATCCCATGAAATTAACAAAAGCACCAAAGTCCATTATCTTTATAACTTTACCATCATAAATTTTACCAATCTCTGGCTCTTCTACAATACCTTTGATCCATTCTAATGCATCATTTCCAGATTTTTGATCTACAGCTGCAATACTCACTAAACCTTCATCATTGATTTCAATCTTAGCTCCTGTCGTTTCAGATATTTCTCTAATAACTGCTCCTCCTTTACCAATAACTTCTCTAATTTTATCTTTGTTTATTTGTAGATTAGTTATTGTTGGAGCGTATTGAGAAATCGATTGATTAGGTTTATCAATTGCTTTAGCCATTTCACTAAGTATATGGAAGCGTCCATCTTTAGCTTGCGCTAATGCTTCTTCCATAATTTCAGCTGTTATACTAGTTATTTTAATATCCATTTGTAATGAAGTTATTCCTTCAGAAGTTCCTGCAACTTTAAAATCCATATCACCAAGATGATCTTCATCACCAAGTATGTCTGATAATATCACATATTTATCATTCTCTTTAATTAAGCCCATAGCGATACCTGCTACTGGTCTTTCTAAAGGCACTCCTGCATCCATTAAAGACATTGAGGTACCACAAACAGTAGCCATAGAGCTAGACCCATTAGATTCTGTAATTTCAGATACAACTCTATAAGTGTAAGGAAACTTTTCTTTTGAAGGTAACATTGGGTGAATAGCTCTCCAGGCTAATTTTCCATGTCCTATTTCTCTTCTACTGGTAGAGCCTATTCTTCCAACTTCTCCAACAGAGTAAGGTGGAAAATTGTAATGAAGCATAAAATTCTCTGTATATTCACCATCAATTGCATCTATTCTTTGCTCGTCTTGTCCAGTTCCCAAAGTTGAAACTACAAGAGCTTGTGTTTCTCCTCTTGTAAATAACGCAGACCCGTGAGTTCTTTCTAAAACTCCAGTTTCACACACAATTGGACGGACTGTTTTTGTATCTCTTCCATCAATTCTATTACCAGTATTAATTAATTCTCCTCTAACTATATCTTTTTCTACATTTTTTATTGCATCAGAAACCAATACTGGTGAGAGTGTTTCACTTACAAATTTTTCAGAAATTTCATTTCGTAACGAAGATAATTTTTCTGATCTTTTTTGTTTTTCAGTTATTTTATAAGCATCTATAAAATCTTTACCAAAGTCTTCGTTGATCTTCGATGGTAGATTTTTAATTTCTTCATCTTTTTCTTTAAGTTCCCAAGGTTCTTTTGCTGCTTTTTTAGCTAAGGAAATTATTGCTTCAATAACTGTTTTATAATTTTCTTGACCTAGAACTACTGCTTCTAGCATTTGTTTTTCTGAAAGCTCGTGAGCTTCAGACTCGATCATTAGTACGCCTTCCTTAGTCCCTGCCAATACTAATTCTAGTTTAGAATTTGATAATTGAGTCTTACCCGGGTTAACAACAAACTCATCGTCTATAAAACCAATCTTAATTGCTCCGAGTGGGCCTAAAAATGGCAAACCAGATAAAGTTAATGCAGCACTTGCTGCTACCATTGCTACAACATCTGAGTCATTTTCTTGATCATGTGATAATACAGTACAAGTAACTTGAGTCTCATTTTTAAAATCTTTATGAAATAAAGGTCTAACTGGCCTATCAATTAATCGAGAAACTAATGTTTCTTTTTCAGTTGGTCTAGCCTCTCTTTTAAAAAAACCACCAGGTATTTTTCCTACAGAATAATATTTTTCTTGATAATTTACTGTTAAGGGGAAAAAATCCATATCAGGATTTGCTTCTTTAGCAGCAACTACATTACACATAACTGTCGTACCACCATAAGTGGCTATAACTGTTGAGTCAGCTTGTCTTGCTATTTTTCCAGTTTCTAATTTAAGTGTTCTTCCAGCCCATTCAATTTCTACATTTTTCACATCAAACATAATTTTTATTTATCCTCTTTTTTTAACCTCTAATATTTAATTTTTTTATTAAATCTGAATATTCAGATTTATTTTTTTTAGATAAGTAGTTTAATAATTTTTTTCTTTTATTAACTAATGATACTAGTCCTCTTTTTGAATGATTATCTTTATTATGAGTCTTAAAATGTTCAGTTAAATTTTTTATTCTTTCTGTTAAAACTGCTATCTGAACACCTGCTGATCCAGTATCTTTTTCATTTTTAGAATATTCATCAATAAGACTTTTTTTATTTTCTTTTGTTATCGACATCGGATCTCCTATATTAATATTTTATTTGGTTTAAACAAATTACCATCTAATTTGCCTATTGAGACAATGTCTCCTTTCTTAAATAAAAAAATATTTTTTTTATCTAAGTTTATTGACGAAGGATTTATAATTTTTCTTTCATCAATTTTAATAGATCTGCCAAAAGATAAATTTTCAATATCTAATTTTTCTTCAATTTCATAAGCCAAGATGTCGTCCAGCATAGAAATTGTAGTGGAGATACAATTAATTTCTTCGTGCATTTGTCCTATTTTTAGAAGATCGTCCAGTAAAATCGAATTTTTTTCACTGAATTTACCTACTTTTGACCTTTTCAATGAAGAAATGTGTCCATATGTTTTAAGATCTATAGCTAAATCACGAGCTAGACTTCTAACATAAAAGCCCTGCCCGCATAAAATTTTAAATGACGTTTTGTTAATACTGTGATCAGTAATACACAGATCTTCGATAAAAACTTTTTTTGGTTGAATCGTAAATTTTTTATTTTCTCTAAATAATTTATAAGCTCTTTCACCATTAATTTTAACTGCTGAAACTTTTGGAGGTATCTGACTTATAAAACCAATATAATTAATAATTTTATTTTCTATTTCTTTTCTTTTAGGGAGGTAACTTGATTCAAATAAAATTTCACCCTCTGCATCATCTGTTGTTGTTTGAATGCCCCAAGTTACTGTAAACTCATATTCTTTGTTCATATTGCTAATATATGGAATTAGTTTTGTTGCTTTTCCTATAGCTATTGGTAACACACCTTCTGCCATAGGATCTAAAGTACCCGCATGACCAATTTTATTAATTGAAAATTTTTTTTTTATTGAATTAATGGCTTTAAAAGATGTA
Organism: uncultured Alphaproteobacteria bacterium; assembly: GCA_902614375.1. Classification (GTDB taxonomy): domain Bacteria; phylum Pseudomonadota; class Alphaproteobacteria; order HIMB59; genus CACPNW01. Next base: position 4,161 of record CACMKZ010000018.1, on the reverse strand, counting down.
ATATTTTTGGGTTTGTATAAATTTATCCAACCTTGTTTTGAAATCATTACTTAATATCTCTTAAGACATTTTTATTTAATAAAAGGTTTTCAATTTTTTCTGCTTCATCAAATGTATCATCCAAATAAAAAGAAAGTTTTGGCGTAAATTTTGAATTGATTTTTGCCTTTGATAGAAATTTTTGAAAAATATATTTTCTATCTTTTAAAACTTCTAAAATTTGTATTTTGTCCTTACCACCAAGGGGCATGAAATATACATTTGCTATCTTTAAGTCCTTGGACATTCTGACAAATGAAATTGTGATGGATGAAGAGTTAATATTTTCGTCAAAAAAATCTTCTTTTAATAAACAATCACTTAGTAATGACCTTATTAGTTCACCGAATCTAATTTGCCTCTGTGTATCCATTGTAAAAAAACATTATAATTTTCTACTTGTAGAAACTTCTTCAAATGTTTCGATAATATCACCGACTTTAATATCACTATAATTATCTAGCATCACACCACACTCAAAACCTGACTTAACTTCAGATACTTCTTCTTTAAATCTTTTTAGACTACTAATTTGACCCTTATGAATTACAATATTATCTCTTAGAATTCTAATCTGTGATTTTCTAGAAATAAGACCATCCTTAACCATACAACCTGCAATATTTCCTACTTTGGAAATATTAAATACCTCTCTAATTTCAACATTACCTGTAATATTTTCTGAAATATCAGGTTTCAGTAAGCCAGTTAGAAGATTTTTTACATCGTCAATAAGTTCATAAATAATTGAATAATATTTTATATCTACACCATCTCTTTTTGCTATATCTCTTGCATGAGGTAGTGCCCTAACATTAAACCCAACAATAAAACCTTTTCCTGAACCAGCTAAAGTGACATCACTCTCAGTAATTGCACCAACTCCTTTATAAATAACATTGACCTTAACTTCATCAGTTGAAAGTTTAGTTATTGAATTTTCAATTGCTTCTGCAGAACCTTGCACATCAGTTTTAATTACTACTGGAAGACTGGTTGCTTCACCTTTATTAATCTGGGCAAACATCTCTTCAACATTTGATTTAGCCACTGTATTTTTTTGAATTTGTAGTTTACTTGATCTAAATTCTGCAATTTTACGGGCAATACCTTCGTTTTCAACTACAATAAAATCATCACCAGCTAATGGATTAGAGTCAAATCCCAGAACTTCAACTGGTACTGAAGGTTCAGCTTGTTTTATATTTTTACCTTTGTCATCAATTAGAGCTTTAACTTTCCCCCACTCAGATCCTGATACAAAAATATCACTTACTTTTAATGTTCCTTTTTGTACTAGGATAGTTGCAACTGAACCTCTGCCTTTTTCTAGTTTAGATTCAATTACAGATCCTCTAGCTTTTCTATCAGGATTGGCTTTGAGATTAAGCAGATCTGCTTGTAAATGAATCGCCTCTTCTAATTTATCTAAATTTGTTCCTTTAGTTGCTGAAACTTCAATATCTAAAACTTCACCGCTTAGTTTTTCAACAATTACTTCATGACTAAGTAATTCATTTCTAACTTTATCTGGGTCTGCTCCTGGTAGATCAATTTTGTTAATAGCAACTATTATTGGAACCTCAGCAGATTTTGCATGAGCAATAGATTCAATTGTTTGTGGTTTAATTCCATCATCAGCTGCCACAACAAGTATAACTATATCAGTTGTCTTAGATCCCCTAGCTCGCATATTTGAGAAGGCGGCATGACCTGGAGTATCAATAAATGTAATTTTTTTATTATTATTATTGATTTGATAAGCACCAATATGCTGTGTAATACCTCCTGCCTCACCAGATACTACACTACTATCTCTAAATGCATCCAGTAAAGAGGTTTTCCCATGATCAACATGGCCCATGATTGTAACCACAGGAGCTCTTTTAACAAGACTATCTTCATGGTCTTCAATATCTTTAATATCATTTAATACATCGTCATCTTTAACCACTGTTACTTTATGACCTAATTCTTCTGCAACTAGTTGGGCTGTATCAGATTCCAATGATTGAGTAGCATTTGCCATAACACCCATTTTCATTAGAACTTTAACTACATCAGCAGTTTTTTCTGCCATTCTATTTGCTAAATCTTGAACAGTAATAAAATCAGGAATGGAAATTTCTCTAGAAATTTTACTCTCATCTGATTCGTTTGCAGATTTTAGTTTTTCTTTTTCTCTGGCTCTCTTGATTTTAGCTAAGCTCGGAAATTTATCAAATTCTTGTTCTTCTTGTTCTAGTATTTTTTTAGCATCAGATTTACTAAAATCATCTTCAAGAGGTCTAAGAGTTGATTTTTTTTGTTGGGATTTTTTATCAACGGTTTTTTTATTTTTATTATCAAAATTTCTAGTTTTATTAGGTGAGGAAAAGTTTGGTTGTGGTGATGAATTAATTCCTGGTCTAGGTGATCTTAGGCTTGATGATCCTCTGAAATTAGATTGGGTTGTAGATGAACTTTTCTGTTGATTGTTTTTATTTTTAAAAACAATTTGTATTGTTTTTTTACTACCACTAGTTCTTGCTTTATCACCTGCTGGACCAAGATTTTTTCTAATTTGTAATCTCCCTGATGAAGATAGTTTTAATGGCTTTTTTTTATTACCTTTATCTTTATCCAATTTTAATCCTTATTTTGTTCTTCAGACCAGAAACTTCTTGCTTCCATTATCATATTATTAGCTATTTCTTCATCAAGATCTAATTCTCTTAAGATACCCTCTTCTTTGTCTATAAGTTCGAATGAAGCTAAATCAGCAAAATCATTAACATTGAAAATATTTGATTTTGCTAGTTTTGCTAAAATACTATTGTTCATACCCTTTAAATTTTTTAATTTTTCATCACTGATATTTTCTTCTATTATTTTTTTATCAGACTCTTCTTTATCTTGAACAAAACTTTTAGATCTATCAATTATCTCCTGAGCTAAACTTGTATCAAAACCTTCAATTTTTTCTAAATTCTCTAAGGTTTCGTTAGCTATAGACTCAACAGTTGTATAACCATCAGTTACAAGTAGTTGAGCAATGACATCTTCAACATCAAGCGTCTCAGCTAATAAAATACTTTTTTCCTTAAATTCCTGTTGTCTTCTTTCTGATTCTTCATCTTCAGTTAAGATATCTATCTCTAAACTAGTTAAATTTGAAGCTAATTTTACATTTTGACCTTTTCTACCAATTGCTAAACTTAATTGATCATCAGGTATTACAACTTCAACTTTGTTTTTTTCTTCATATAAAAAAATTTTACTTACTTCTGCAGGAGCAAGTGCATTAGCTAAAAAAGTAGCTTGATTATCTGACCATGTAACAATATCTATTTTCTCTCCTTGCAATTCATTTACTACGGCTTGAACTCTTGAACCTCTCATACCAACACAAGCTCCTACTGGATCTATAGTAGAGTCCTCTGTAAAAACACTAATCTTAGCTCTTGAACCAGGATCTCTTGCAACACTTTTAACGGTAATTACACCTTCATATATTTCTGGTACTTCTTGAAAAAATAATTTTGATAAAAATTGAGGATGAGTTCTAGATAAGAAAACTTGATAGCCCTTAACATCATTTTTTACTTCGTAAATATATGCTCTAACTCTATCTCCATTCTTAAATGTTTCTCTTGGAATAAGTTCTTCTCTTTTAATTATGGCTTCACTCTTACCCAAATCTATTATTAAATTTCCAAATTCTGTTCTTTTAACTATACCAACTGCTATTTCACCGACTTTATCTTTATATTCCTCATATTGATTAGATTTATCTGCTTCTCTAACTTTTTGGATTATTACTCCTTTAGCATTTTGTGCTGCAACTCTTCCTAATTCAATAGGTGGAAGTTCTTTAGTAATAAACTCTCCTAAACCAATATCTGGATTGGTTTTTTTTGCATCTTCTAAGAGAATTTGCCTAGATTGAAACTCTTCTTCAATATTTTCCACAACTTCCAAATAAGAATTGAGTTTTATATCCCCTGTGCTTCTATCAATTGATATTCTTATATCAATCTCTTGGCCATATTTTACTCTTGCAGCTTTTTCTAATGCTTGTTCCATTGCAGAAAATACTGAATCTTGATCAATATTTTTTTCTTGGGCTACATTAGATGCAAC
>CACMKZ010000017.1 GCA_902614375.1 uncultured Alphaproteobacteria bacterium | reverse complement strand
CGCAACTTACTTGCAGCAACCATTTTCATTGCTGATGTAATTTTTTTTGTAGATCCAACTGAATTGATCTGAGTTTTGATATCTTTTAAACTTGGCATAGATTAGTTACTTGCAAACTTTTCAACCAAATTATCTAAGATTGATTTTAATTTATCATCATTTTCTTTAGATAATTCTTTTTCATTGGCAATTGCATCTAATAAATCACTATGCTTAGTTCTAATCTCATTTAAAACTTCTGCTTCAAACTTGACTACATCGCCTACTGCAACTTTATCAAGATATCCGCGCACACCTGCATAAATAGATACAACTTGCTCTGAAACCGTTAGTGGTGAATACTGACCTTGTTTTAAGATTTCAACTAGTCTTGCACCACGATCAAGTAATTGTTTCGTTGAAGCGTCTAAGTCTGATGCAAACTGTGCAAAAGCAGCCATCTCACGATATTGAGCTAATTCAAGTTTTACAGGACCAGCAATTTTTTTCATCGCTTTTGTTTGAGCTGCAGAACCAACACGACTTACGGAAAGACCAACGTTAATCGCAGGACGAATACCAGCAAAAAATAAGTTTGTTTCTAAAAATATTTGTCCATCAGTAATGGAAATAACATTTGTTGGAATATAAGCAGATAAATCTCCTGCTTGAGTTTCAATAATTGGAAGGGCGGTCAAACTTCCACCACCATGTTCATCACTCATTTTGGCAGCTCTTTCTAAAAGACGACTATGAATGTAAAATACATCTCCAGGATATGCTTCACGTCCTGGAGGTCTTCTTAATAATAGAGACATCTGTCTGTAAGCAACAGCTTGCTTTGATAAATCATCATAAACAATTAATGCATGCATACCATTATCTCTAAAATATTCACCCATTGTACAACCAGTATAAGCAGATAAAAATTGCAACGGTGCAGGCTCTGATGCAGTTGCAGATACAACAATTGTATATTCCATTGCACCATTATCTTCTAGTGTTTTTACAATTTGAGCAACTGTTGATCTTTTCTGACCAATTGCGACATAGATACAATATAACTTTTCTTTTTCATTATCTGATTGATTTACAGATTTTTGATTTAAGATTGTATCAATAGCAACAGCAGTTTTACCTGTTTGTCTGTCACCAATAATTAATTCACGTTGCCCTCTTCCAACTGGAACAAGAGCATCAAGTGCTTTAATACCTGTCTGCATAGGTTCAGATACACTTTGACGAGGAATAATACCTGGGGCTTTTAATTCAATTCTTCTCTTTTCAGAAGATTGGATAGGACCTTTACCATCAATAGGATTTCCTAAACCATCAACAACACGTCCTAACAACTCTTTTCCAACAGGAACGTCAACAATTTCTCCTGTACGTTTGACTGTATCACCTTCTTTAATTCCAGTATCATCACCGAAGATTGAAACACCAACGTTATCCATTTCAAGGTTGAGGGCCATACCTTTAATGCCGCCTGGGAATTCTACCATCTCTCCAGCTTGTACTTGATCAAGACCATACACACGTGCAATTCCGTCTCCAACACTTAGTACTGTTCCAACCTCAGCAACATCCGCTTTAGTTTCAAAATTAGCTATTTGGTCTTTAATAACAGAAGATATTTCTGCAGCTTTAATTTCCATTATGCCCCCTTCATTGCAATTTTAATTTTATTAATTTTATTAGCTATAGATGTATCAATCATTTTGGAACCAACCTTAACAATTAAACCGCCAATAATGTCTTCATCAACATCAAAATTTAAAGATAATTTTTCACTTAAAGATTTTTTAAGTTGATTCGTAATATTATTTTTTTCATCATCAGATAATATGTTTGCTGATGTTATGTCAGCAGTAATATCACCTCTTTTTTCAGAGTTTATTTTTTTAAATTGTAAAATAATAGAACCGATATTTGAAATTCTTTTGTTGTTATCAAGAACTTTTAAAAAAGTTGTCGTAAGATTATGTAAGTTTGCTTTAGAAAATAATTTTAACAAAATATTAAGCTTCTCATCTGAATTTACTAATGGACTTTTAATTACTTGTCTTAATTCTGAACTTTCTTTCAATGCTTTTTGCACTAACTCAAAGTCATTTAGAATATTATCAATGCATTTTTTTTCAGAGGCAAGATCATAGAGAGCTGCTCCGTACCTTTCAGATATTAGGTCTCCAGACAATGTATTAGATGCCATAAATTAAGTTCATAAGAAGTTTAGAAATAGGCTATTAACACATCAGAAAAAGTAGGTAAACTGTCAGTTTGTGCGTCAAATGAGTTAAATTGAAGATATTTTTAAAATTGTGGGTAAATTACATAAATGAATAGGGATCGACATCAATAATTAACTTTACAGAAGAAGGTAATTTAGTCTTTTCGACAATTTTTTTTGTGAATTTATTCAGATTATTTCTACTATTACTCTTCAATAATATTCTGTATCGATATTGTCCTCTAAGCAGAAAAATTGGAGCTTCAACTGGACCGAGAATTTTAATATTTTTACTATTTTGATCTTGTTGAGCCAGTCTTGAAGAATATTTAAGAACTAAAGCTTTTGTATGACTAGAAAGAATTATTGATGTCATAAAACCAAAAGGAGGAATATTAAAATTCTTTCTTTCTTCTAAAGCTCTTTCAATAAAAGCTTCTCTTTCTCGAAGTTGAATCGACTTAATTATTTCTTGATCTGGAAAATATGTTTGAAGAAAAACTTTACCAATTTTTTTTCCTCTACCAGCTCTTCCTCCAACTTGCTGAAGTAGATTAAAAGTTTTTTCTATAGCTCTAGGATCACCACCAAATAAACCTGCGTCCGCATCAATGATTCCTACTAATGACAAATTTGGAAAATCATATCCTTTTGCCATAATTTGTGTGGCTACAATTATATCTATATCTTTGTTGTTTATATCAGTAATAAATTTTTTAATTTTGTTTGGTGTATTAACATTGTCGCTAGACATGATGGAAATATTTTTTCCAGGAAAGAATTCTTTTAACTCCTCTGCAACTCTCTCAACTCCAGGACCAACAAATTTTATACTATCTTTTTCATTACATTGAGGACAATCTAAATTTAATTTTTTTATAGTTCCACATTGATGGCATAAGAAAACTTTTTTGTGTTGATGCATTACCATCCATGATGAACATTGATCACATTCATATCTAAATCCACAACTGTTACATAAGGTTAATGGAGAATATCCTCTACGATTTAAAAAAATAAGAGTTTGTTCATTATTTGCTAAGCACTGAGAAATAGAATCAATAATTGATTGTGATATCCATTTATCTTTATCAAGTTTATTTTTATTTAAATCAATTATAGAAATTTCAGGTAATGGAGTTCCAGAAAATTGTTTTGATAAATAGACTTGATCATATTTTTTAATTTTAACATTATTTATTGTTTCTAAAGACGGTGTTGCCGAGGCTAATAATATAAAATTTTTTTCAATTTTAGCTCTTACAACTGCAAGATCTCTTGCTTGGTAACGTATATTATCCTCTTGTTTATAACTAGAATCATGTTCTTCATCGACAACAATTAATCCTAAGTTTGTAAAAGGAAGAAACAAACTTGAACGAGCACCAATAACAATGACTGGATCTCCTGCAAAACATTTATGCCATATTTTTTGCCTATTTTTTTTTGTAATTTTAGAATGCCACAAACACACTTCCATTCCAAAACGCTTCTTTACTCTTGTCTCTAATTGAGGTGTTAAGCTAATTTCTGGAACCATTATTAATATTTGTTTTTTTTCTTTTAAAAATTCATCTATTATTTCAAAATATACTTCAGTTTTACCAGAGCCTGTTACACCTTCTAATAAAACAGGTTTGTTTGATTTATTAAATGATTGGGTGATTTCTTTAAATGAATTTGCTTGCTCTTCACTTAAGGTCACTAAAGAAGGTTCGGTGTTGTTGAGACTATCTAATTTTTCTTTATCAAATTCAACTATATCATTGTTAATAAGAAATAATTTTAAAACTGATCCTAGTGGAGCTAAAGTATAGCTTGCGATCCAATTTATAAAATCGATTGAAGAATTCTGAAGGATAAGATCATTACAAATTTTTGTAACCTCTTTAATTTCGTATCCAGGATTCTTAACATTCTTCTTCCAAATAATCCCAGCTTCTATTTTTTTTCCAAATGGAACTAAGACTACTTGACCAGTTTCAAGTTGCTCATTTGTTGAAGAATAAGTGAAAACTTTGTCGAAAGGTCTTGTTACTACTACATCATACAACATTATATTTATGTATTTTTTATATGTTAACTTTCTAAATAACTTGTATATGGTATACAACAAACAATGAAATTTTTTATAGACACTGCTGATATTCCTGAGATTGAAAAGTTAATCCCTAGTGGATTAATAGACGGTGTTACCACAAACCCATCTCTAATTGCAAAAAGTGGTAAAGATATGGGAGAAACAATTAAAACAATTTGTTCCATAGTATCTGGTCCAGTAAGTGCAGAAGTGACGGCAACTGAATATAACAAAATGCTTGAAGAAGGTGAGTACTTAGCATCATTAGCTAAGAATGTTGCTGTAAAAGTTCCTCTCACACCTGCTGGTCTTCAAACATGCAAAGCTCTTAGAGAAAAAGATATTATGGTAAATGTAACATTGTGTTTTAGTGCTGCTCAAGCATTACTAGCCGCTAAGGTTGGAGCAACATTTATTTCTCCTTTTGTGGGAAGGCTCGATGATATTGGTGAAAAAGGTATGGATCTAATTTCAGATATAGTAATAATGTATGAAAATTATGGATTTGATACTGAAGTATTAGTTGCTTCGGTAAGAAATACTCAGCATCTTATTGATGCAGCTGTGATTGGTGCACATGTTTCAACTCTACCACCTAAAGTTATTCATGAATTATATAAACATCCTCTCACAGATAAAGGGCTGAAAGCATTTCTTGATGATTGGGCAAAAACAGGACAGCAAATCTTGTCAAAATAATCGTCATGGCGTATGAAGATGAGATTAGTGAAAAACAAATAATAAATTTTTTAAAAAAAAATAAAAATTTTTTTATTAAAAATTCAGAATTAGTTAATGAACTAAATTTTCCAACCGTAGATAATAGTTCTGATAAGGTTGTTGATTTAGAAGCTTATAGATATAAAAAAATATCGCAACAAAATATAGATCTACAAAATCAAATGACAAAAGTACTACTTGCAGGAAAAAGTCATTTAAATGCTCAAAAAAGAATTCTAAAATCTACTATTAGAATTCTAAATGTAAAAAGTTTACAAAAATTAATAAGCTTAATTAAAAATGATCTTAGAATAATTTTAGGTTGTGATGAAATGAATTGTTTTGTTACAAATGAAAATATTAGAGCAGAGAACTTATCACAACTGGATATTAAAATTGCAAATAGTTATTTTAAAAACAAAATGGTTACAAATTTAAATCAAAATCCTAAAGGTTTACTTTTATTTTTTCCTAATAAATCAACAACAATAAAATCATATATTTTATTAAAAGTTAAATTTCGTGAAGATAGTCTAATATTGGCTATGGGATCAAAAGATAAAAATAAATTCACAGTTGATATGCAAACTGATCTTGTTGAGTACTTAATTAAAATTATAGAAGTAAATTTATTAAGTATTAAATGAAAGGAAGGTAAAATGAAAGGTTATAGATTTATTACAGATGATGACACTGTTGATTTTTGCCAAAGAGTAACAGAGGCACTCTCTAATGGATGGAAATTACATGGTGAACCAAAAATGACTTTTGATCATAAAAGAAAAGTTATGAGATGCGGTCAAGCTGTCGTAAAACAATCATCAAAAAAATACAAAAAAGGAATGGATCTAGCTAAAATTTAAATATGAATTGCTCTACCATCTACACTTAAAGCTGCTTCTTTTACTGCTTCACTAGTTGTCGGATGAGCGTGACATACCCTTGCAATATCTTCTGCACTTCCACCAAATTCAATTGTAGTAACAATTTCTGCAATCAGTTGTCCAGCATCATGACCGATTATATGAGCACCTAAAATTTCATCTGTTTTTTTATCAACCAAAATTTTAACAAATCCCTCAGATGCTGAAGTAGTTAAGGCACGACCATTTGCCATAAAAGGAAATTTGCCAACCTTGAAGTCTTTCTTTTCTTGCTTGAGTTGTTCTTCTGTTTTGCCTACAGATGCAATCTCTGGATTAGTATAAACAATCGCTGGTATAGCGTTATAGTTTATATGAGGTTTTTGACCGTTTATAAATTCAACACAAGCTACTCCTTCTTCTTCGGCTTTGTGTGCTAGCATTGGACCTGGTGCTACATCACCGATTGCATAGATTCCTTCTACAGAAGTTTTAAAGTTATCTTTAATTTCAATAGATTTTTTATCCGTTAATTTAATTCCAATTTTTTCAAGACCCAGTCCCTCTGTGTTTGGTTTTCTTCCTACTGACATTAAAACTATTTCGTAGTTTTCTTTTATTTTCTTTTTATCTGATGTTTCCATCTCAACATCTACACCAGACTTACCAGATTTTGCAGAACTAACTTTATGAGATAATTTAAATTCTAATCCTTGTTTAGTTAACATTTTCATAAACTCTTTTGCAATTTCACCATCCATAGTTGGAACAATTCTGTCAAGAGCTTCAACAACTGTTACCTTTGAGCCTAATCTACTCCATACTGATCCCATCTCTAGCCCAATATATCCACCACCAATAACTAGGAGTGATTTTGGTATTTTAGATAGAGAAAGAGCACCTGTTGAAGATACTATTTGTTTTTCATCAACAGGAATATTTGGTATCTCAATCGAAGATGATCCTGTTGCGATAATAAAATTTTTAGCACTGGCAGTAATTTCATTTTTTCCATTTGTAATAGAAATGGTATTTTTATCTACAAACGAAGCCATGCCAGGAATATGCGTTATTTTATTTTTCTTAAATAAAAAACCGATCCCTGTTGTAAGTTTTTTTACAATTTTAGTTTTGCGATCCATCAAAACATTTAGGTCTAAATCTATCTTTGATGTTTTTATGCCATGCTCTGCAGCATGATTTGAAATTTCAACAAATTTTTCAGATGAATTTAATAATGCTTTAGAAGGTATGCATCCTATGTTCAAACAAGTTCCACCAAGTGATGGCTCTTTTTCTATACAAGCAACCTTCATTCCAAGTTGAGCCGCTCTGATTGCAGCTACATATCCGCCAGGTCCCGCGCCAATTACAATTAAATCAAAATCTTCCATTTTATATTCCTAATACTAATTCGGATGGATCTTCTAGAAGTTCTTTCACTTTCACTAAAAATCCAACACTTTCTTTTCCATCAATAATTCTATGATCATAACTTAATGCAACATACATCATTGGCCTAATTACTATTTCATCATTTACAACTACAGCTCTTTTTTGAATATTATGCATCCCTAAAATTCCAGATTGAGGTCTATTGATTATTGGGGTGCTGAGCATTGATCCGTAAACGCCACCGTTTGAAATTGTAAAAGTTCCACCAGTCAAATCGTCCATAGTCAGCGTTCCATCTTTGGCTTTTGTACTAAGATCAATAATTTTAGTTTCTATTTGTCCAAAACTCAATTGATCGGCGTCTTTAAGTATTGGTACGACTAATCCTTTTTCAGTTCCAACAGCTATACCTATATCAAAATGATTTTTATAAATTATATTTTCATCTTTAATTTCAGCATTCACAGCTGGATACTCTTGCAAACTTTTTACTACCGCTTTTACAAAAAATGACATGAAACCTAATTTGACCTCATACCGACTTTGAAATTCTTGGTTTTTTGATTTTCTAATTTCCATAACTTTGGACATGTCAATTTCATTGAAAGTAGTAAGTATGGCTGCTGTATTTTGAGCCTCCTTTAAACGTTTAGATATTGTCTGTCTGATTTTAGACATTTTAACAACTTCTTCTCTTTCACCTTTGTTATTGGTTGTTTTATTTGAAGAAGAAAGATGAGAAACTACATCTTCTTTATTAATTCTTCCATCAGAACGGGATGAGGTGACATCTTCAAGTTTAATATTATTTTCTTCAGCAATTTTTCTTGCAGATGGTGAAGATTTGGCAGACGAAGATTTTGTTTCAACCTTAACTACTTTTACTTCTTCTTTTACTTCTTCTTCTTTAGTTTCAGTTTTTTTAAGAATTGGTTTTTTACCTTTTGATTCATTTAAGATTCCTAAAATACCACCAATTTCAACGTCAGTGCCTTCAGAAACTTTTATTTCTTTTAGAGAGCCTGCATGAGGTGCTGGTACTTCAACTGTAATTTTGTCAGTTTCAATTTCAACTAAAGGTTCATCTGCTTCAAAATTATCGCCTATATTCTTAAGCCATTTTGAAACAGTTGCTTCCGTAATTGACTCTCCAAGTGTTGGAACTATTAATTCAGTGCTCATTAATTAAATGCTTAATAACATTTACGTCAATTTATTCAATTGGCAGATTAGTCTTTAATTTTGTTGAAATACCTGCCCAAGATTTAATAATTTTGCTAATCGAATCTTCAGTTGCCATTTTTATAATAGTTTCTTGGTTACTTAAGTGTCTTTCTAAAGAACCAGCGGCAGGAGATGCAGCTGGGCTTCTGCCAACATAGAATATTTTTTCTTGTTTAACTTTGGCTTCCTGCATGACACTTTCCAATCTACCTTTTACAAAGCCCCAGGCACCCATATTTTTTGGCTCTTCTTGTGCCCAGATAATTTCAGCATCCGCATAATGTTTTAATTCATCTCTAAAGTTTTCATAAGGAAATGGATAAATCTGCTCTAATCTTATTATGGAGAGATTTTTAATTTTATTTTTTGCTATGTGATCTGCAAGTTCAAAATATATTTTACCGGAGCAAATTATTAATCTTTTATTTTTCCTTTTTTCTTTAACTGATAAGTTATCAGTAAGAATTCTATGGAAAGTTGATCCATTAATATATTCCTCAATATTAGAAACATTAGATTTATGTCTAAGTGTAGATTTTGGTGTAAATATAATTAGAGGTTTCCTAAAGTTTCTATGTAGTTGCCTTCTTAAAACATGAAAATAATTAGCAGGACTTGTGCAATTAACTATTTGCATATTATCTTCTGCACACATCTGTAAGAACCTCTCTAATCTTCCACTTGTATGCTCAGGGCCCTGGCCTTCATGACCGTGAGGAAGAAGCATCGTTAAACCAGACATTCTCAACCATTTTCTTTCTCCAGAGCTTATGAATTGATCAATCATAATTTGTGCACCATTTGCAAAATCACCAAACTGTGCTTCCCATATAACAAGTGTCTTAGGGTCAACTTGTGAATATCCATATTCAAAACCAAGAACACCAAACTCAGATAAAAAACTATCTATAATTTCAAAGTAACCTTGCTTCTTTTGAAAGTGTCTTAATGGAACAAAACGATTTTCGTTTTCTTGATCATATAGAACACCATGTCTATGACTAAATGTTCCTCTTCCAACATCTTGTCCAGATATTCGAACACCGTATCCTTCATCTAAAAGTGTTGCTAAAGCTAAACTTTCAGAAGTAGCCCAATCAATACCTTTTCCATTGATGACACTTGTTAATCGATCTCCATATATTTTTTTTATTCTTCTATGAGCATTAAAATCTGCCGGTATTTCATGAATTTTTTTTGCTATATTAATTAATGTTTTTTCTTTTACAGAAGTTTTTCCTCTTCTTGCATCAAATGTTGCAGTAGATAAACCTGTCCAAGTTCCCTCTAACCAGTCTACCTTATTTGGTTTATAATTTTTAGTTGATTCAAATTCCTTATCTAAAAAATTTTTAAAAGAATCTTCAATGTCTCTTGATTCTTCTTCTGAAAGAGTATTATTCTCAATTAATTTTTTTTCATATTTTTTTCTTGTTGTGATTTGTTTTTTGATAGCCTTATACATTAGTGGCTGAGTAAAAGAAGGTTCATCAGCTTCGTTATGTCCTGATCTTCTGTAGCAAAACATATCTACAACAACATCAACTTTAAATTTATTTCTAAATTCCGTTGCAAGTCTACAAACATGAACTACTGCTTCTGGATCATCGCCATTAACATGAAATATTGGTGCCTGAACCATTTTTGCAATTTCAGTACAATAAGGCGCTGATCGTCCATATTGTGGCATAGTTGTAAAACCTATCTGATTGTTAATTAAAAAGTGAATAGTGCCACCTGTTTTAAAGCCTCTTAATTGTGACATAGCAAATGTTTCGGCCACAACTCCTTGTCCAGCTATTGCTGCATCTCCATGAATTAATAAACCTATAACTTTATCTGTTGTTTTATCTTTAGCTAAAGTTTGTTTAGCTCTTACTTTTCCTGCCACAACTGGGTTAACTGCTTCTAAATGGGAAGGGTTAGAAGTTAGCGATAAATGAATTTTCTTTTTTTCAAATTCTCGGTCAGCAGAAACACCTAAATGATATTTTACATCACCCGAACCAAGTACCTCATTTGGGTCATTTAAAGAACCTTGGAATTTTGATAATATTTTTTTGTAAGGCATTTCTAAAACACTTGATAAAAGTGTTAGTCGCCCTCGATGAGCTGTTCCAATAATAATATCTTCAATTCCAGACAAACATGCCTGTTTAACAATTTGCTCTATCCCAGGTATCATCGCTTCACCGCCTTCGATACCGTATCTCTTTGTACCTAAAAACTTTTTATCCAAAAACTGTTCAAATAACTCTGATTCGACTAATCTTTTATAGATTGCTTTTTTTCCTTCATTTGTAAAATTTGTTTTATTTCTTACTTCTTCAATTCTTTCTTGTACCCATTGTTTTTGATCAGCTTGTTGAATGTGTAAAAATTCAACACCAATTGAAGCAGAATAGGTTTCTTTTAGTATTTTAATAATATTTTTTAATTTACCCTTTTCTAAACCCAAACTTCCATCAATGAATATTTCTTTTTCTAAATCTGATTCATTGAAACCATAGCTTTTATAATCTAATTCTTGAGGATACTCTCTTTCAGATATTCCTAAGGGGTCAAGATCTGCAATTAAATGTCCGTTAATTCTAAAAGCTCTAATTAATCTTAATGCTCTAATTGAATCTAAGGTTGATATTCTAAATTCCTCAGAATTGTAATTCGCATTTGATTTTATAACCTTAGTTATGTAATTTTTATCTATTATACTTGACGGACGTTCTTTCCATTCTGGTCCTCCAAAATCTTTAAGAACAGAATAGTCATCTTCATTCAAATTATTAAAAAAATCTTTCCAA
>CACMKZ010000016.1 GCA_902614375.1 uncultured Alphaproteobacteria bacterium | reverse complement strand
TAAAATAGAGACAAAAGTATCACCTTGTGAAATTTCAATTTTTTTCTCAACAAATTTTTCTTTATCAATATTTGTTTTTATATTAGTTGTTGCTACTTCTTCTTCTTTTTTTTCTTGAATAATTTCTTTCTTATCTTCTACGATTTCTTTTCTTATAATTTCTTCCTCAAAAATATATTTCTCTGATATGTTTAAGTATTCAGAAATAAACAAATAATATCCTGATGATATTAAAGAAATTAAAATTAGATATCCTAAAATTCTAAACACTTAAAAATATTTTGAATTAAAATATACAAGTGGCTTCAATTTATCATTAGATTGTAGTTCTAATATTTTACATATAAATATTATGTGATCACCTTTTTTGATTTTATCTATTAGTTTGCATTCAAGATTTGCTATACAATTTGGTATAATTGCCGTTTTATTTTTCCCTTCAAGAAATTTTATATTTTCTAATTTAGGTGTAGTTGAGGCAAAATTATCAGATAATTTTTTTTGTTTACTAGATAAAATATTTATCGATAAAAATTTAGTTTTTGAAAATTGCTTTATTGAAGACGAATAATTACCTAAAGAAAACAAAACCATAGGAGGATTTAGAGATAGAGAGTTAAATGAATTAACAGTTTTACCATAAATTGTATCATTATTTTTAACACATACAACAGTAATTCCTGTTGCAAACTTACTAAGTGTTTTTTTAAAATTCTTAGTATTTACTTTTTTCATAATCTTTTTTGCATATAAATTGAATCTACCCACTTATTTTTTTTAAAACCGGCTTTTTTTATAGTTCCAATATATTGAAATCCATTATTTTTATGTATTTTTATAGAACCAAAATTATTTTTTCCACCAATCACTGCAATTAAATTTTTAATCTTTGTAATTTTTTTACATATTTTAACTAGTTCTTTTAATATTTGATTACCATAACCATTATTAATGTAATCTGGGTTAACATAGATTGAATGTTCATATGAATATCTATATCCACTTTTTTCTCTAAATTTATTTACGAATGCTAATCCAATAACTTCATTGTCTTCAATTGCTAAAATAAATGGTAACCTATTTTTTTTTATTTTTTTTAATAATAAATTAAATTTTGATTTAGATAATTTTTTTTCTTCAAAATTAGAGAATGAATTTTCAATAAAATAATTATAAATTTTTAGAGCTTTAGAGATTTCATTTTCTGTAAAATTATTTTTTTTTACCTTCATTTATCTCCTAATTTCAATAATCAATTCTATGAATAATTCTAAACTCTGAATATTATTTAATAAAAAATTGATCAATATGTTTATAATTTATTTACTTAATTAATGATTAAAAAAGGTTAAATTAAGTAAAATTTAAAAATCTCATACGGGCTTTCAATTATTGCTTTAGCTTTAAAAGTCATTATATTTCTAAATACTATATAAATAATATAAATTACTTGGGTGTGTAGCTCAGCGGTAGAGCACTGCCTCGACACGGCAGGGGTCACAGGTTCAATCCCTGTCACACCCACCATATAAATTTAAATAAATATTCTTGAAATTTAATAATATGCTATATTTAATATATATGTTTAAATGTTTACTAGTAGCTACTCTAATAGCTTCATTGATTTTCTTAATTATAGACGTAATTTGGCTAAGCTTTGCTACGAAGTCTTTTTATAGACCTTTGATTGGTAATTTATTAGCTGAAAAGCCTGTTATGTGGGCTGCTGCTCTTTTTTATATATTGTATGTCTTTGGTATGGCTTTAGTTGTAATTCAACCGTGCATTGAATCAAATAACCTAATGCAAACTTTATACACCGGTTTCGTTTTTGGTTTGGTTGCCTATGGTACATATAACTTAACTAATATGGCTGTACTTAAAGGATGGTCGCCAACTGTCACTTTTGTAGACATGTTTTGGGGCGGTTCATTGACAGCAGTATCAGCTACATCTGGATTATATATAGCAAAAAAAATAGTACATATTTAATTTAGTCGATCCATTCCAAATTCTAGCATTTTTATCAGTATAGGGTTTTGACTTATTTTATTTTTATATTTTTTTTTAAAACTATTAATCTTATTATTACATAAATCCGTAACTTTTTTTTCGCCAATTAATTTTAGTAAAGTACTTTTACCTTGCTCAACATCTTTACCAGGTGTTTTTCCAATTTTCTTAAAAGTCCCAATTTCATCGATTAAGTCATCCATAATTTGAAATATTAAACCAAATAACATTCCATAATCTTTAGCAAATTGAATATCTTTTTTACTTTTATCTTTTAATATAAAAGGTGCAGAAAAAGAAAATTCAAATAACTTGCCAGTTTTTCTTGAATACATATCTAAAATTTTATTTTTAGATAATTTTTTATTTTCATATTCTAAGTCTAAGGTTTGACCAAGAGCTAATCCTTTATGCCCAATACTCAAAGAAAGACAATTTATTAAATTTAATCTAGAAATAATATTTTTATTTTTAAGATTTCCTGAGATCAATTCAAATGCTAAATCATGTAAAGCATCTCCTGCTAAAATTGCAGTAGCTTCATTAAATTTTTTATGAGTACTTAGTTTACCTCTTCTATAATCATCATCATCCATTGATGGTAAATCATCATGAATTAAAGAATACGAATGTATACATTCAATACATGAGGCTATGATGAAGGCATCATTTGATGAAATTTTTGCTATTTTTGCAGACTCCATTACTAAAAATGGTCTTATTCTTTTTCCACCATTCATAGAGCCATAAAAGATTGCATTTGATAATCTTGATTTGTCTAGCTTATTTTTTAAAAGATTTTTAAATTTAATATCAAACTTTCTTTTATTTACATTTATTAACGTATTTAAGTTCATAAATAACAATTTATATTTGTTTTAATTTCTAAATTATTTAATACAAATATGCGAATGTATTTATGAGAATAGAAGAAGAAATTAAACTTGACTACTCAGATGTCCTTTTTAGACCAAAAAGAAGTACTTTAAAAAGTAGGAAAGATGTTGATTTGAATAGAAAATATACATTCAAACATTCAAGATCATCATGGAAAGGAGTCCCAATAATAGCCTCAAATATGGATGGTGTTGGTGAAATAGATCTTGCAAAAAAACTAACTTCTTACAAACTAATGACTGCTCTAACAAAACAGCACGATATTAATCAAATAGGAGCTATTTATAAAAAAAACATTTTCTTTGATTCAATTGCTCTTAGTTGCGGCACAAGCATAGACAGTTATAATAGGTTAAATTCAATTTTAAAAAAATATCCAAAATTTAAATTTATTTGTATTGATGTAGCAAATGGGTATTCAGAAAACTTTAGCAATTTTGTTTCGGAAGTAAGAGAAAAATATCCAAAAAAAACTATTATTGCTGGTAATGTTGTTACTGCAGATATGACTCAGGAATTAGTATTAAGTGGTGCAGATATTGTTAAGGTTGGTATTGGTCCAGGAAGTGTCTGTACCACTAGAATACAAACAGGAGTAGGATATCCACAACTAAGTGCTGTAATGGAATGTGCTGATGCAGCACATGGATTAGGAGCACACATTATTGCTGATGGAGGCTGTACTTGTCCAGGTGATGTTGCAAAGGGTTTTGGTGCTGGTGCAGACTTTGTCATGCTTGGCGGAATGTTAGCAGGTCATAAGGAAGGTGGCGGTGATATAATTGAGGAAAATGGAAGTAAATTTATTGAGTTTTATGGATCAAGTTCTGAAGAAGCAAATGAGAAACATTATGGTGGTCTTGCAAATTATCGATCATCTGAAGGTAAAAAAGTTAAAATACAAATGAAGAATTCTCTAGATAGTACAATTAGAGATATTCTTGGAGGTGTACGAAGTAGTTGTACATACGTTGGCGCTTCATCATTGAAGCAACTTAGTAAGTGTACTACATTCGTAAGAGTAAATAATCAGTATAATGACACTTTTGGGAAAGTGTAGGTTAGTAACCTATTGCTATACCATCCTTTCGTGGGTCTGACCCGCCAATAAGCACTCCATTTCTTCTATCTATTTTTATACATTGACCACCGCCAATAGCATTTTTATTTACTTTAATTCTATGACCAATATTCTTTAATTTTTTTACAATTTTATCATCTAATGAACTCTCAACATTTAAGAGACCATTTAGAGCAAATGCTCTAGGTAAATCTAAGCCTTCTTGTACTGTCATGTTATAGTCGATAATGTTTTGAATCAAATGAGACTGACCAATTGGTTGATATTGTCCTCCCATAACTCCATAAGAATACAGTGTTTCATCATTCTTATTGGTTATTAGCCCAGGGATTATTGTATGAAGTGGTCTTTTATGACTA
The DNA here is from genome assembly GCA_902614375.1 of uncultured Alphaproteobacteria bacterium. Taxonomy (GTDB): domain Bacteria; phylum Pseudomonadota; class Alphaproteobacteria; order HIMB59; genus CACPNW01. Next base: position 8,657 of record CACMKZ010000016.1, on the reverse strand, counting down.
TCTATCGAGTTGGGGTGACCATCTTCTAATCTGAAATTTACTCCTCTATTTTGAAAAAGAATTCCTGTTTTATTACTTGTAATTCCACTTCCAAAACCATGACATATTGAATTAATAAATGATACTGAATTCAAATCTCTATCTACAACACTTAAGTATATTGTTTCAGGGTGAGATGTCACATAGCCTTTTTTTGAAGAGTAAATTTTATTTTTATTAATTTTAGCACATAAAGAGTTTATATATTCATTACTTAAATAATCTTTAATATTTATATTATTAAAATTTGGATCACCAAATATTGTTTCCTTAACATCAAAACATATTTTTGAAATTTCAGCTTGAAGATGATACCTTTCAAAACTTGAAGGATTGTATTTTTTGATATTTAATTTTTCAGTCATTGCCATCATCATCAAGACAACTAATCCAGGACTATTTAGAGGGCATTGATGGATCATTAAATTTCTATATGAATTTGTAATTGTTTTTGAAAATAACGTTTTTTGATTATAGAAATCTTCTTCTGTATGCAGTCCTCCAAGTTTATTTAGTGTCTTAACCATGTCCTTAGTTATTTCACTTTGATAAAATCCTTTAATTTTATTCCTTGAGATGGTTCTTAAAGTATTTGCTAAAGGAATATTCTTAAAAACTTCACCATAACTATAACTTAGATTTTCATTTAAAAATACTCTTTTAGAATTAGAATTTTTTTTAAGTTTTTTTTCATTCTCTTTCCATGCAATAGCTTCAACTTCATGAACAGGAAATCCTTTTCTAGCAAAATTTTCTGCACTATTTAAAACTTCATTAAAATCAATTCTACCAAATTTTTCATGCATAGAACACCATGCATGCACTGCTCCAGGAATAGTGACTGAATGTGGACTTGTTAAACCAATATTTTTTATTTTATTATCTTTATAAAACTGTAAATTTGCTCTTTTAGGAGTAATTCCAGACCCGTTTACAGCAATTGGTTTTTTCCCATTCATCGAAATAATTGCAAAACAATCCCCACCGATTCCTGTTGCGCTTGGACATACTACAGCTTGAACAGCTGAAGCCGCGATAGCAGCATCAACAGCATTTCCACCTTTTTGAAGTATATTAATAGCTACCATGGAACTTAATGGATTTGATGTTGCCACCATACCATTTTGAGCTAAAACATTAGATCTTCCTGGGTAAGATAACTTTCTCATATTAATTCAGACAATATATGTTTGACAAAACAAATCCCAGAATTTAAAGCGCTTTTTATGAAAGTTAAATGTTCATTAAAAACTGCCAAAACTAGAGATAAGGATTGTAAAGTTGTTCGTAGAAAAGGTAGGATTTATGTAATTAATAAGAAAAATCCCAGAATGAAAGCCAGACAGGGATAATTAATTTTCTGCTATATATTTTTCAGCCTCTAAAGCAGCCATACAGCCCATACCAGCAGCAGTTACAGCCTGCCTATAAATCTTATCTTTTACATCACCTGCTGCAAAGACTCCTTTAATACTTGTTTCAGTGCTATCAGGTTTAGTAATTATATAATTTTCCTCGTCCATTTTTAACTTATCTATAAAAAGTGAAGTAGCAGGATCATGTCCTATAGCTATAAAAGCACCATTTACATCTATAGTTGTTTTGGTACCATCTAATGTGTTCTCTAAAATAATTTTTTTTAATGTATTTGGATCTTCTTCTCCAACGAATTCAGAAACCTTACTATTCCAAATTACTTCAATTTTTTTATTGTTAAATAGTCTTTCTTGTAAAATTTTTTCAGCTCGTAAACTATCTCTTCTATGGATTAACAAAACCTTTGAAGCAAACTTAGTCAAAAACATTGCTTCCTCTACTGCACTATTACCTCCACCAATCACTGCTACTTGCTGATCTTTGAAGAAAAACCCATCACAGGTTGCACAAGCAGAAATACCAAATCCTTTAAATTTTTTTTCACTTTCCAAATTCAGCCATCTAGCCTGAGCACCCGTTGCAATAATTATCGATTTGGACACAAATTCTTTGCCTGACTCAGTTTTGGAAGTAAATGGATTTTTTTTAAAATCAACTGAAGTTACAATATCATTATGAAAGATAGTTCCTACTTTTAATGCTTGTTCTTTCATTTGTTCCATAAGCCAAGGACCCTGAATTACACTTTCAAATCCTGGATAGTTTTCTACATCCGTAGTGATGGTTAGCTGACCTCCTGGTTCTAAACCTGAAACTAAATGTGGTTTTAAATTTGCTCTTGCTGAATATATTGCAGCAGTATAACCCGCTGGTCCAGAGCCAATAATTAAGACATCATTTTCTATTTTTTCAGTCATATAATTAAATTAATAATTTAAGCACTTTTTTCAACTGGCCAATCTGTACTAAAAGTAACATAATTTATTTGAATACATCTTCTTTCTTTTTGAATTTCTTTTAATTCAAGTCCATGCCAAGTATCATCCCCTGAAGAAAAAAAATAACCACTATTATGAACATATTTAATTGTTTTAACCAATTTAAAATTTTTATCATATAGGTCGGTACCCAAATTTGACGCTTCATTATATGGGTTCGCCCAAACCATCATAGTCATTAATTTTTCTGAAATATCTTTGTGTGGTTTTAACCAAAATCCTTTTTTATCTCCAATTACTTCTAATCTAACAAATGAATTTGATAAATCTTTATCAATTATTTTAGATATTTTATTTACCATTTCTTTGCTTTGTAAAGACTGAATTAATTTTTTAAGATATGGAAAATTTTGACAATTATTTTTTGTTACAAAAAGTCTTAATTTACCATCAACTCCCTGTCCTGTATGATCGGCAGCTCTTGTACCATCGTACTTTCTGTCTCCTGACGGAATGTTACTATAGGAAATTTCATCTAATGCACCTTCATCTAAACAATTGCTAAATACCCAGTGATTAAAGGGAAAATCTGCATGAGTTAAGTTCTCAAGATTCATTTTTCCTTTCTATAATTCTTTTTTTTATAATTCCAGCAATTCTTTTGCTTTCCTCTAGTTTCGTATATGTCCAATTTTCTAATTTATCTAAAGTATTTAAATCTCTTGTTATATTCATTTTTTTAAATTCTTCATGGAATCTTATAAATCTTTTACTTTTTCTTTTCATTGGTAATTGATAAACATATATTGGCTTACCAGATATACTAGCTTCAGAAATCATAGAGGTTGAGTCAGAAGTAATAATAAAATAACTGGAATTATAGATAGCAAATTCGTATGGATTCTTTCCTTCTCCAAGCCATAATGTAGACATTGTGCTCAATTCTTTTTTCAAAATATGCTTAATTTCTTTATTAGTTCTTCTCGAGGTAAGAACTAAAATTTCATTATTATGAGATTTTAATTTTTTTATTCTTTTGCAAAGATCAAAAGTATTTTCATTTGAGAAATTATAGTGATTATTTTCACCTCCAATAAAACATGTGATCAAATTATTTGTATTAATTTCATAATGATTTTTCAAATTATTAAATTGTTTAAAGTGATGTATTGCTCCCGTAGAATTAATTATATTGTCACCATATAAACCATCATGATTTGGAGCTATAACATAAGAAAAGTTTTTTGAAGAAATTTTTGGGTTTTGAATATGAATATTAATAATATTTGGATATTTTTTTTTAAGATAGATTGATAGGTAAACACTTTTTCTTCCACAACTGATAACTAAATCAGGTATCTCATCTATTGGTAACTTATTTTTAAATATCCAATTAAAAATAGGAAGTATCCCAGGTTGTATTTTATTCCAAGGAAAAATTATTTCAGTTTTAATTTCCTTTATATTAACACTAAATTCATTTGCCAGACCTTTAGTCTGACTTATCATTCCTTGTGAACCATCAGTTAATGACCAAATTTTAGGATTGTCTATATTCAAATGTATTTAATTGATAATATTGTATAACTTTTTAAACCTTTTGGACTATTGATTTCAACATTGTCTTCTACTGTTTTACCAATCAGGCCTCTTGCTAAAGGACTAGTAATTGAAAGTTTTTTATTTTCAATATCTGATTCATATTCCCCAACAATTTGATATTGTTGTTTTTCTCCACTTTCATCATCTTCTATTCTAACTGTTGCACCAAATTTAATATCGTCACCTTCAACAGATTTAACATCTATTACCTCTGCTTTACTAATAGCACTTTCTAAGTCTATAATTCTTCCTTCAATTAAACTTTGTTGTTCTTTAGCATATTGATATTCTGCATTTTCAGATAAATCACCGTGACTTCTAGCCTCGGCAATTGCTTCAATAATTTTTGGTCTATCTTCAGAGGTTAATTTTTTTAATTCATCTTGTAATTTTGTATAACCCTCAGCAGTCATAGGAATTTTATTCATAAACTCATGATGATTTATTTATTTTTTATAGTCAATAAAATTAATTTATAGTTTGAAGACTTTTTATTGTGAATTCCTGTGTTTTCATATGTTCAATAGCATCTACAGCAACTTTTGCTCCAGCTATTGTCGTATAATATGGAATATTATACATTAGTGATGTCCTTCTAATACTATAGCTATCTCTAATAGATGATTGAGTTTTTGTTGTATTAATTACTAGCTGAATTTCATTATTAATTAATGAGTCAACTACATGAGGATTACCTTCTTTTACTTTATTTACTATTTTTGTCTTGATGTTATTAGAATTTAAGTACTCTGCAGTCCCTTTAGTTGCAATTAGAGTAAAATCTAATTCTTTTAACTTTTGTGCTAACTCAATAATGAATTTTTTATTATCATTATCTATTGAGATAAATACTGTGCCTATAGATGGAAGAATATTACCACAGGCTATTTGGCTTTTTATATAGGAAGATAAAAAGGTTTCATCTATTCCCATAACTTCTCCTGTAGATTTCATTTCAGGGCCTAATATTAGATCCACTCCATCAAATTTATTGAAAGGAAAAACAGATTCTTTAACATTAAAGTTTTTAAGTTCATTAATTTTATAATCATTCAAAATTGTATTAAGATTTTCTCCGACCATTACTTTTGCTGCAATTTTTGCGATTGGAATACCTTTTGATTTGGCTACAAATGGTACAGTCCTGCTGGCTCTTGGGTTTACTTCTAAAACATATATTTTTTTATCTTTAATTGCTAATTGAGTATTCATTAATCCAACAACTTTAATTTCATTGGCAATTTTTGATACCCATTCAATAATTTTATTCTGAGTTTCTTTACTTACTGAATAAGGGGGTAAGGAACAGGCGCTATCTCCAGAGTGAATTCCTGCCTCTTCTATGTGTTCCATAATCCCAGCTACATATATTTCTCCATTTTTATCTCTAATTATATCTACATCTATTTCTTTCGCATTCTCAAGATACTCATCAATTAAAATTACATTGTTTGAAGAGACTTCAAGAGCTTCATTAGAAAATGATTCTAAATTATCTTTATCATATGCAATTTGCATAGCTCTTCCTCCAAGTACATATGAAGGTCTAACTAAAACAGGATATCCAATTTCTTCAGCTTTTTCTAAAGTTTGAGCTACCGTATTTGCAAAAGCATTTTTTGGTTGAGCAATTTTAAGTTTCATTAATATTTCACTAAATCTATCTCTATCTTCAGCTAAATCTATTGCTTCAGTTGAAGTTCCTATAACTTTTATTCCAGCCTCTTCTAATTCTTTTGCAATTTTTAAAGGAGTTTGGCCTCCAAATTGAACTAACACACCAAGAACATTCCCATTACTTTTTTCTTTATTGTAAATTTCAATAACACTTTCAGCTGAAAGTGGTTCAAAATAAAGTCTATCAGCAGTATCATAGTCAGTTGAAACTGTTTCTGGGTTACAATTTATCATTATTGTTTCAATGCCCTTTTCTTTCAGTGCATAGACAGCATGTACACAGCAATAATCAAATTCTATGCCTTGACCTATTCGATTAGGGCCACCTCCAAGAATTATTACTTTGTCTTTTGATGTAGGATTTGCTTCACAGAATTTAGTATTTTCAAAATCCCAATCATAAGTAGAATAAAGATACGGAGTTTTAGAACTAAATTCACCTGCACAAGTATCTACAAGTCTGAAGACAGGATTAATATCATTATTATTTCTAAATTTTCTTAATTCTTTTTCTTTAATACTTAATATTGATGAGATTTTACTATCTGAGAAGCCTATTTTCTTAGCATATAATATTATATCTTTGTTGAGGCCTTTTTCTTTTAAGATTTTTTCAAAATCAATTATTGTTTTAATTTGATATAAAAACCATTTATCATATTTTGTAGTTTGATTTATTTCATCAACTGTAAATCCAATCCTTAGGGCTTCACCTACAACTAACAAGCGTTGCGAAGATTGTATTTTAAGTTCATTCAAAATTGTATTTTTATCATTTGAGCTAAGTTTTGGTTTATCAAAACCAGTTAGACCGTACTCAAGAGAATTAAATCCCTTTTGGATTGATTCATTAAAAGATCTACCTATACTCATTGCCTCACCAACTGATTTCATGGATGTAGTTAAGTCAGAATTTGCACCAACAAATTTTTCAAAAGTAAATCTTGGAATTTTAGTTACAACATAATCAATAGTTGGCTCAAAACTTGCTGGTGTTGTCGTAGTAATATCATTTTCAAGTTCATCTAAAGTGTAACCTACGGCTAATTTTGCGGCAATTTTTGCTATTGGAAAACCTGTAGCTTTTGATGCTAATGCAGAAGATCTACTAACTCTTGGATTCATTTCAATGACATTAATTTCTCCATCTTCAGGATTTATTGCAAATTGAACATTTGAGCCACCAGTATCAACACCTATTTTTCTTAGAACCTTAATGCTAGCATTCCTTAAAATTTGATATTCTTTATCAGTTAATGTTAAGGATGGAGCTACTGTAATGCTATCTCCAGTATGAACACCCATTGGATCAACATTTTCAATTGAGCAAACAATAATACAATTATCTTTATTATCTCTAACAACTTCCATTTCAAATTCTTTCCAACCTGAAACAGATTTTTCAATAAGTATCTGATTTGTTGGGCTAGCATTTAAACCCCTATTACATAAATCAATAAAGCCTTCATCATCATAGGCAACTCCACCTCCTGTACCTCCAAGTGTAAAACTCGGTCTAATGACAAGTGGTAAATTTAATTCATTTTTTACTCTTTTTGACTCTTCAATAGTGTTAACCACGTAACTTTTAGGACAGCTTAGGCCAATTTCTTTCATGGCATCTTTAAATTTTTGTCTATCCTCAGCTAATTCTATTGCTGTTGGATTAGCTCCAATCATTTTTACTCCGTTTTTTTCAAGTATACGATTATTAAAAAGTTCCATTGAAACGTTTAAAGCAGTTTGCCCTCCCATGGTTGGGAGAAGAGCATCTGGTTTTTCGATTTCGATTATTTTTTCTACAAATTCTTTAGTTATAGGCTCAATATAAGTTTGATCAGCTAATTCTGGATCAGTCATTATTGTTGCAGGATTTGAATTAATTAACACAATTTTGTAACCCTCATCTTTGAGAGATTTACATGCCTGAGCACCCGAGTAATCAAATTCACAAGCCTGACCAATAACTATAGGGCCAGCACCTACTATTAATATTTTATTTATATCAGTTCTTTTTGGCATTTTTCTCAATAAGGTTATGAAATTCTTCAAACAAATAATGACTATCGTGTGGACCAGGAGATGCCTCTGGATGATATTGCACACTAAATACTGGCAAATGTCTATGTCTTAAACCTTCATTAGTTCCGTCAAATAGTGAAACATGAGTTTCAACTATGTCTTTGCTAAAACTATCTCTATCAACTTCAAAACCATGATTTTGTGAAGTAATTTCTACAATACCTGTTGTAAGATTTTTGACGGGATGGTTTGAGCCTCTGTGACCCTGAAACATTTTTTTGGTCTTTGCATTTAATGCCAATCCTAAAATTTGATGCCCTAAACATATTCCAAATATTGGAATATTATCATCAATTAATTTTTTAATCACATCCACTATTTTACTACCTGTGGCAAAAGGATCACCAGGGCCGTTTGATAAAAAAATTCCTGAAGGATTAGTTCCTATTATTTCTTCGTAGCTAGAAAATAAATTTAATACAGTTGGGTTAAGATTAAATTCATTTAGATTTCTTAAAATGTTATTTTTGATACCAAAGTCTAAACAAGTGACATTATATTTAAGTTGGGTTTTAATTGATTTATTACTTTTCCATATTCCTTTTTTCCAATTATAGTTTTGCTCTGTCGATACTATTCCAGCCAAATCTAAATTTTGAAGACCTTTCCACTCATTTATTTGAGTTTTAAGTTTTTCAATTTTATTTTCACCTTCTCCAAAGTGAATAATTGCTGCCTTCTTAGCTCCCTCAACAGATAATTTTTTAGTTAAGTATCTAGTATCAATTCCAAAAATACATGGAATTTTATTTTTTAAAAAATATGAATTTAAGTCATTTTCTGCTCTCCAATTTGAATACTCTGATAATGGCTGATTAATTACACAACCATCAGCGTAAATTTTTTTTGACTCTTGATCCTCTTGATTTGTTCCTACAATTCCAACATGTGGAAAAGTAAATGTAATGATTTGTTTTGTGTATGAGGGATCAGATAATGCTT
>CACMKZ010000015.1 GCA_902614375.1 uncultured Alphaproteobacteria bacterium | reverse complement strand
GCAAAATAATTGTATCTAGATAAACATGAGGATTTGCGTATGTAATAAGGAATAAAGTAATTAATACTTTTCCGAATTCGTTAATTATATTTAATTCTTTATTTATATCTTTAATTTGATTTAATTTTATAACTTTATTTAATCCATAAAATATAAGCCAAATTCCACCTAACACTTTTATTATTCCTATGATACTTGGATTAATTTGAACAATATAATTAGATAGATATATTCCAATTACAATTAGTAAACTGTCAGATAGACTGCAAAATAAAGTAACTGTAAAAACATAAGATTTTTTAAGCCCTTGTTGAATTACAAATAAATTTTGCGGTCCTATGGCTATAATTAATGTTCCTCCAATTATTAATCCTTGGATAAAATCATAAATATACATATTGCCTTAAATTATAATTACACTATTTTAAAATTATGCACAAAATTATATTGTTTAGTTTATTTATTTTATTATCAAAAAGTGTTTATGGAGAAATGATAAAACCAGACCCTTCAATTGGCCCTAAAGAAGTTATTTTAATTCAATTAAAAGCACTACAAAAAAATAATTCACCTTTTGACGATGCTGGTATTGAACAAACTTGGGAATTTGCACATCCAAATAATAGAATGTACACAGGTCCTCTAGACAATTTTATTAGGATGATTAAAAATCCATCCTACTCAATGATGATTGATCACTTAGAACACAATATAATTCCAGTTCAGGAACAAGAAAAAAGTTCATATTACTTTGTAGAGCTTACAGATAGTAATGGAAAAAAATTTGGTTTCGAATGGACAGTAGAAAAAGTAGAGCAAAACGGTGAGTTTAAAGATTGTTGGATGACCGTAGGTGTTTCTAGGCCAATGCCTTTATCGCAAGCATCATAGTGTGCGGAAGATTTACAAGTACTGAAGATAAAGAAAAAATTATAAAACTTTTTCCTAACTCTGAAGTTTTAAATTACTCACATAAGTCTTACAATATATCACCGTCTAATATTGTTAATATTATTTATGAAAACAATCATAAGCTTTTAATAGATACTTTTATTTGGAGTTATAGTTTTTTTAGTAAACAAAATAATGTTACTCAATTTGTTATTAATGCAAGAATTGAAACGATTAATGATAAATATTTATTCAAAGAATCATTTACTAAAAGAAAATGTCTTATTATTGCAAATGGATACTATGAATGGAAAAATATAAACAATCAAAAACAACCATATTTAATATCAATTCCTAGAAATGAATTATTGTTTTTTGGTGGAATTTGGAGGGAAGAAATAAGAGATAATAAAAAAATGAATGTTGTCTGTATCATTACTAAGGAAGCAAATGAAAACCTTTCCCATATACATAATAGAATGCCTCTTATTATGTCTCATAATGAGGGTCTTGATTTTCTTAAAGATAATGAAAATGAATTTCTACATAAAAACAAAAGTATTATCGAGGATGATTTAGACTTTTATCCAGTATCAAAAATTGTAAATAATCCAAAAAATAATGATGAAAATTGCCTTAAGGAAATATCTTTATAATATTTAAATTTTTTTATCGCTTTTATAATATTAATCAAATATATAATTTTTTTTTAAATGAGCCATTTATTTTATAAACCTGCTAAATCTAGATTACACAGAAGTGAATTGGCAGTTCCTGGCTCTAATCCAAAGATGTTTGAAAAAGCATTAAAATCAAATGCCGATTATATTTTCTTAGACCTAGAAGATGCAGTATCTCCAAATGATAAAATTGATGCAAGAAGAAATGTTGTTAATGCAATAAAAGAATATAATTGGAAAGAAGAAGGTAAAACAATCTCTATAAGAATTAACGGTTTGGATACACACTATATGTATCGTGATGTGATTGAAATTATAGAAGAGGTAGGTGATAGGGTTGATACATTATTAATTCCAAAAGTAGGTTCATCATCTGATGTATATATGGTCGATTGTTTGCTTAATCAAATTGAGCAAAATAAAAAATTTGAAAATAGAATAGGTTTAGAATGTTTAATTGAAACAGCACTAGGAATGTCTAATATTCAATCAATTGCAACATCAAGTTCAAGACTAGAAGCATTACATTTTGGAGTTGCAGATTATGCAGCAAGTATGCGCGCAAGAACCGTTGTTATAGGGGGGTTAAATCCTGATTACCCTGGAGATCAATGGCATCATGGCTTATCAACATTAGTAATGACTTGTAGATCATATGGCTTAAGAGCAATAGACGGACCTTTTGGTGATTTTAATGACAAAAAAGGATATCTTGATGCAGCAAAAAGAGCTGCAGCAATTGGTTTTGAGGGTAAATGGGCAATACATCCATCACAAATAGATCTTGCTAATGAAGTTTTTTCTCCACCTAAAGAAGAAATAGATAAAGCAAAAAAAATATTATTAGAATTAGAAAAAGCAGCTGCTGAAGGAAAGGGTGCAGCTCAACTTGATGGAAGAATGATCGACGCTGCATCTGCAAGAATGGCTGAAAATATTGTAAATATAAATAAATTAATTGAGAGCAAGTAATGGATATACACGAATATCAAGCAAAAAAAATATTGTCTGATTTTGGTGTTAAAATTCCGACTGGTGGTATTGTTTATAGTCCAGAAAATGCAGAAAACAAAGCAAGAGAAATTGGTGGTTCAAAATGGGTTGTAAAAGCGCAAGTTCACTCAGGTGCTAGAGGTAAAGCGGGAGGAATTATAATATGTAATTCTCCGTTAGAAGTTGCTGATGCAACTGATAAATTGTTAGGTAAAAAATTAATTACAAACCAAACTGGTCCAGAGGGTAAGATAATAAATAGAATTTATATTGAAGAAGCAACTGATATCAAACACGAATTATATTTAGGTTTAGTGTTTGATAGATCTTCAGAAAGTATAATGGTTGTAGCTTCAACAGAAGGTGGAATGAGTGTCGAAGAAATTTCAAAAGAAAAACCTGAAACAATTATACGATCTAAAATAGAAGTAGCAGTTGGTATTCAACAATTTCAAGCAAGAGAAATAGCTTTTGGTTTAGGAATTGAATCCAAATTGATCTCAAGAGCTGCAAATACAATTATTGGATGCTATAAAGCTTTTAGTGAGCTTGATGCGACAATGGTTGAAGTTAACCCATTAGTTGTATCACACCAAGATGAAATATTAGCATTAGATTGTAAAATGAGTTTTGATAATAATGCAATGTTTAGAAGAGACGAAATTGCAGAACTTAGAGATAAAACACAAGAAAATTCAAATGAAGTTTATGCTTCTGACAGAGGAATGAATTATGTAAGCTTAGATGGGAATATTGGTAATATTATTAATGGTGCTGGCTTAGCAATGGCTTCAATGGATATGATTAAGCTTGCTGGTGGTGAACCAGCAAATTTTTTAGATGTTGGTGGAGGTGCAACACCTGAAAAAATAGTTAAAGCTTTTAAATTAATCTCTATGGACACAAAAGTTAAGGTTATATTAGTTAATATCTTTGCAGGGATTAACAGATGTGATTGGGTTGCAGAAGGAATTGTTCAAGCTTTATCAAAAATTGAAATTAAACATCCTTTAGTTATACGTTTAGCTGGAACCAACGTCGAAAAGGGAAATGAAATACTTAAAAAAAGCAATATAAATTACATTGAAGCATCAACTTTAGAAGATGCAGCAAATAAAGCAGTGAAGGCTCTTGGATAATCATGTCTATAATCATTCACAAAAATACAAAGATTTTAGTCCAAGGATTCACAGGAAAAATTGGAAGTTTTCATGCTGAAGAAATGATTAAGTATGGTTCTAACGTTGTTGGTGGGGTAACACCTGGTAAAGGTGGTATGACTCATTTAAATCTTCCTGTTTTTAATACTGTTAAAGAAGCTGTAGATGAAACTGGAGCATCAACATCAATTTTATTTGTCCCACCAGCTTTTGCAGCAGATTCAGCAATGGAAGCTGCTGATGCAGGTATTAAAACGTGTGTGGCAATTACTGACGGTATCCCTTCTCATGATATGGTTAAAATAAAAAGATACATGAGAAGATATCCAAAAGATAAAAAAATGGGATTAGTAGGTCCTAATTGTGCAGGAATAATTAGCCCTGGTAAATCTATGTTAGGTATTATGCCTGGCCACATTTACAAAGAAGGTAAAATAGGAATAGTTAGTAGATCTGGCACTTTGGGATATGAAGCTGCACAACAACTTAAAGATTTGGAAATTGGTGTTTCAACTAGTGTGGGTATAGGAGGCGATCCAATAAATGGAAGTTCTTTTAGAGATATAATTGAAAAGTTTGAAAATGATGATGAAACTATTGCAGTTTTAATGATAGGTGAAATAGGTGGCCCACAAGAAGTTGAAGCTGGACAATTTGCTAAAGAAAATATGAGTAAACCAGTAATTGCGTATATAGCAGGACTAACTGCACCTAAAGGTCGTGTGATGGGGCATGCTGGCGCAATTGTTTCTGCTTATGGTGAAAGTGCAATAGAAAAAGTAGAACTTCTTAAAGAGTGTGGAGTTACAATTTCCAAAAACCCTTCTGTAATGGGTGAAACTATTAAAAAAGTATTAGTAGAAAATAATTTGAATTAATATAATTAAAAAATAATGAAATTTTTGTATAAAAATGAATTCTGGATGTTAATATTTTCTCTAGGTGTTCTTTATTGGTTATTTAATCCATCAGTCTTAACAACCTTAGTTATGATTGTGCCATTGTTATTGGCCGTCTCTTCCCGTAAATAAAGCTAAGTTTTATACTTACTGATGCATTAACGTTTATTGTATTTATAGTTAAAAAATGAAATTATATCTTATTAGACATGCAGAGTCAGAAGCTAATGCAGCATCAGATTTAGATAATCCAACTTATTATTATGATGCAAGAATTACTCAAAGAGGAGTTGAGCAAGCAAAAAAATTAAATAATAGAATTAAAAATCTCAAATTTGATAATTATTTTTGTTCCCCCTTAACAAGAACATTGGAAACATTCTCTATTGTTTTTCCATCTAATAAACCTGTAATTGAACCTTTAATAAGAGAACATTTGTACCACTCATGTGATGTAGGAAGACAACCAAAAAAATTAAAAAAAGAATTTAATGATTTTGATTTTAATAATTTAAATGATTTTTGGTGGAATAATAACCAACCTATTAATGAAAAAAAAATTATACAAGAGTCTCACAATGATATTAAAATGAGATTAAGGTCTTTTCTGCTATCTATCAAAAACCTTAATTTACAAAAAATTGTATTAGTCAGTCATGGTACATTCTTAAGTCAAATAACTGAATATATGCTGGATAACTGTGAGATATACGATTGTGAGTACAATGAGGTATACGAAAAATTTTTTTAATTTAATTCTTAATAAATAAAAATCTAAAACATCTCATTTATTATCTTATCTAATTTTTGTGTTACTCTATCAATTATTTTTTTTCCTATCTGTGCATTGGATTTTCTAGGATCTCCAATAATTCCACTTTTACTTAATTCTTTAGTTACCCAAGCTTTCTTAATATTTTTTTCATAAGAAATGGCTTTAGATGATAAATAATCGGGAGATAGTCTATGTTTAGAAATTTTAGATTGCCTAACTAGGTTTGGAAATAAATATAACATAATAGATGTTTCAAATTCTCCACCGTGATAACCAAAGTCTTTTTCTTTACTTGATATAATTCCTTTAAATTGATCAAATAAAAAATATGTGCCTTTTACTATGTTTACCTTAAATTCTGATTTCAATTCTTTAGCAATAATATCTATATGGCTAATTTGTCCGCCATGACTATTTAAAAGTAATATATTTTTAAATTTCAATTTACATACATTTTCTAAAATTGATAAAGAGTGCGATATAAATTCCAATGAATCAATACTTATTGTTCCATCAAAATCTGTATGTTCAGCAGCTGAACCAAAATATATTTCAGGCATAATTAAATATTTGCTTGATTTATACTTTTTATTGAATTCTAATAATATTCCTTCAAGAATTTTTTTATCAGTATTTAATGGAAGATGCGGACCGTGTTGTTCTATTGATGAAAATGGGAAAATTAAAACTGTTTTTCTATTTATTTTTTTAATTTCATTTGTTGTTAATTCTTCCCAAAAGTTTGTTAGCATTTTTATATTATACATTTATAAGTAAATTATGAAATCTTATTCTTTATGGATTGACAAAAAAAAACAAGCTAAAATTTATCAAAAAAAACTTGTTTACAATAAAAATAACAAAACAGTTTTAGTTAAAACTATTTACTCAGGTATTAGCAAGGGAACTGAAAAATTAGTTTCATCTAAAAGCGTAAGTAAGGATCAATTTGAATTAATGAAAGCTCCTTTTCAAGAAGGTTCTTTTAATTTGCCTATAAAATACGGTTATATAAATGTTGGGAATATTATCGATGGTCCAAGGAAATATATAAATAAAAAAATATTTAGTCTTTATCCTCATCAAGATTTGTATGAAATTTCTATTCAAAATTTAATGTTTCTACCAAAAGGAAATTTGAGAAAATATATTCTAACTGCAAATATGGAAACAGCAATTAATATCTTTTGGGACACTCAATCTAAAAGTAATAACAAAATTCTAATTGTAGGGCTTGGCTCTGTAGGATTATTAACTGCATTTTTTTTTAAAATTAATGGATATAAAAATATTTATGTTTTTGATAATAATAAAAATAAAAGAAAAATTGCCAATTATTTAGGATTAAAATTTATCGATATAAGAAAGATTGAGAAAATAGATGTAGCAATAAATACTACAGCTAATTATAAAGTTTTAAATTCTTTAATGGAAATATTATCTATTGAAGGAAAAATAGTAGAAGCTAGTTGGTATGGTAAAAATAAAGGAGAAGTTGCCTTAGGTGGGTATTTTCATTCTAAAAGATTAAAAATCATTAGCTCACAGGTATCTAAAATACCAAAATACATGAAAAATAAATATGATTTTAAGGGGAGATTAAAATTAGCAATTAAATCTTTAAAAAATTCAAAATTAGAAAAATTAATTACTAGTGAAAGTAATTTTTTTGATTTAGAAAAAGATTACTATAAAATCCTTCAAAATAAGGATACAATAATGCATCTAGTTAAATATTAATTATGTATTCGATAAAAGTAAGAGAAAATATTCTAATAGCTCATTCTTTACCTGGGGAAGTATTTGGACCAGCCCAAAATATGCATGGAGCCACATATTTAGTAGATGCTGAATTTTTCACTGATAAACTTAATAAATACAATATAATTATGGATTTAGGAATAGTGTCCACGACTTTAAAAGATATTCTTAAAATATATAATTATCAAAATTTAGATGAAATTGATGAATTTAAGGGAAAAATTACCTCAACAGAGTTTTTAGCAGAGGATATTTGCAATAAGATCTTGAATAGACTAAGAAATGAATTCTCTGAAGATTACAAATCTTTAAAAAAAATTAAAATAACTTTGCAAGAATCAAATGTTGCATGGGCATCATATGAAAAAGAGGTTATCTAAAAATAAATCTGATATTTATTTTGTTTATCCAGGAAATATTAATGCAAAAACTGGAGGATACATTTATGAAAAAAATATCCTAGAATATGCAAAGATAATAGATATAAATATTAGATCAATTGCTCTTAGTGAAAATTATCCTTTTCCTACAAATAACGATATAAAATATTTTCTAAAATTTTTAGATAAAATTGATCCTGACTCTAAAATTATTATAGATGGATTAGCTTTAGAAGGAATGTATTCCATTTTTAAAAAGATACTTACTTATAATGTTACCGCCCTAATACATCATCCTTTATATCTTGAGTTTAAAGGTCAAAGGTCAAAAAAATTCCTAAGATTAGAAAAAGAAAATTTCAAAAAAATAAATAAATTTATTGTTACTTCTAAAAATACAAAAAATTTATTAATAAATGAATTTAAGGTAATAAAAAATAAAATTTCTGTAGTTGAACCTGGTATAGAAAGACTTGCAAAATATAATTTTAAAAATAATAGTAAAATTCATTTTTTAACATGTGGAAGTATAATAAATAGAAAAAATTACCTTTTTTTATTAAAAGTTTTAAAGCCTTTAGATAATTTTATTTTAGAAATTGTTGGTGATACTACAAGAGATATAAGTTATTACAAAAAACTCAAAAAATTTATTTCTTTAAACTCAATGAACAGAAAAATAATATTCCATGGTACTATTTCAGATAAAAAATTAGCTAAATTATATTCTAAAACAGATTGTTACATTTCGGTAAGTAAATATGAAGGTTTTGGTATGTCTTTAGCAAATGCATTAATAATTAAAAAGCCAATTATAACCTTTTTTACTAATACTATCTTAAATACACTAGGAAAAAAAGGTGTTATTTATTTCAAAAAATTTGATGTAAATGATCTTAGAAATATAATTATTAAAAATATATTAAATAAAAAAAATTTTAAAAAACTAAATATTGATATTCATAAAAATAAAAGATATCTTCTTACTCCTCTAGAGTCAGCTAAGAAATTTGTTAAATTAATTTAATATGCATGAATTTCAAAATAAATGGTTAAATCTTAGAGAAAATGTCGATAGAAATTCTAGAAACAAAAGAATACTATATTTAATTAATAAATTTTTTAAAAATAAAAAAAATATTAGAATTGTTGACTTAGGCTCAGGTGCTGGATCTAATTATAGATTTCTTAAGTCACGATTATCAAATAATCAATATTGGTCTTTTGTAGACATATCACATCAATCAACAAATTATTTTAAAAAAAATATAAAATTATCATCTAAAATAAAAAAAACTAATTTTAAAATTGTTGATGTAATTAATAATTTAGAAAAAATAAATTTTAATGATTATAATTTAGTTACTGGATCTGCTTTTTTAGATATTCTTCCAAAAACATGGTTTAAAAATTTTCATAAATTAAATGTTGATACAGAAATTGTCTACTTTGCCTTAAATTATAACGGTAATTTTAAATTTTTTCCAAAACACAAGGATGATAAAAGAATTCTTAATATTTTTAACAAAGATCAAAAATCTGACAAAGGAATAGGGGAAGTGGCCGTTGGACCAGATTGCACTGAATTAATAAATAAAGTATTTAAAAGAACTCACAAAACATATGTTTTTGATTCTACATGGGATGTTAGTAAAAATTATGAATTTCAAATTTATTTCTTAAATTTTTGTAGAGAAATTATTAAAAAAAATAAACTTAATCTAGATTATTGGTTAGAATTTCGTTTAAAATCTATTAAAGAAAAAAATTCAAGATTTGTTTTAAATAACACAGATTTTTTAGCTTTTAAGGAATAAATTAACAATAATTTCATTTTCTAATTCATAAAAATTATGTTTTGGTCTGATAGCTTTATTCAGATTTGAAATTTCTTTTAAATTTAATGAATTAATTCCAGAACCTATTAATATTGGAGCAATCATAAATTGAAGAATATCAATATATTTATTATTTATTAATTCTGAAATAGTTTTTGATCCTCCCTCTACTAAAATATTTTTATATTTAAGTTTTTTTATTTGCATAATAAAGTTTTTAGTAAAATTTTTTTCTTTTAATCTTATTATTGTTGAATTATTCAATCTAATATTTTTATTACTTTTTGTAAAAATTATATTTTCATTACCGTCATTAAATATTTTATATTTGTTATTTAGCGAAAGACTTCCATCGATAATAATTCTTTTTGGATTTGTGCCCTTTATTTTTCTTGTTGTTAATAGGGGATCGTCTTTTTTAATGGTATTTGAGCCTACAATAATTGCATCACTGATACTTCGTAAACAATGTAGATAAATAATACTCTTTGGATTATTTATGTAATGTGAATTACCATTATTTAATGCAATTCTACCATCAATACTTTGTCCTATCTGAGCTATAACTAATTTTTTTGTTTTTTCTTAATATTGGGAGAAGGATATTTAAGATTGATTGATAAAATTTACCTATATTAATTTTAGATCCCAGATTATTATTTTTTATGTAAAAATTACTTTTTCTTTTTGATGATATAGAAATACTATTTTTTTTAACCAATAAATATAAATCACTATTCTTTTTAGAATTTTTTATAAAATCTAGTAAAATTCCTATATTTTTTGATGTAATCATTTGTTTTTATTTCAATTATATCTATATAAAGTTTTCATGAGTTTCAAATCTAATACAGGAACTATAATAGACAGGGCAATTAATGAACTCAGGACCGGAAGACCCTTAATAATTCAGAATAACAAGGAATATTGGATGTTCTTTAATATAGAGCATTCCCAAAGTAAAATTTTTAATCAATTCAATAAGCACTTAATTGATGAAAAATATCTACTTATTACTAAACAAAAAGCTCAATCAATTTTTAATAAGAATATTAAAAGTAATATTTATTTTGAGATAAATCCCAAAACAGATGTAAATCAAATAATAAATTTATTTGTTAATCCTCTTAGCAATAATAAAGTAATTAAATTTACCAATATTAAAAAATTCAAATCTAAAAATTTTCATAATGTTTGTATTGATCTTTCCAAAAATGCTAAAATGATACCATCGCTAGTTTTTAAAAAAATTAATAAAAAATATTACAAAAATATAAATGAATTTGGATTTAAGAATGGAATTTTAATATTCGATTACAAAGATTTATTGAAGCAAAATGAATTAATTTGTGAAAGTATTAAATTAGTTTCTAGTGCAAAAGTTCCACTACCAAAAAACGAAAATTCTAATTTTAAAATATTCAAATCATATATTGGATCTGATAAACATGTAGCGATAATTGTTAATCCAAAAAAAATAAATAAAAAATCTGTTAATTTAAGAATACATTCAGCTTGTTTTACAGGTGATATTTTTCATTCTTTAAAATGTGATTGTGGTGAACAATTAAATCAATCAATCAATTACATGGTTAGAAATAATGGTGGAATTATATTATATCTAGAACAAGAAGGTAGGGGAATAGGATTAGCTAATAAAATGAGAGCTTATTCTCTTCAAGCAAGAGGTATGGATACAATAGACGCCGATCATAATATTGGTTTTTTAGATGATGAAAGAGATTTTAATATTGCAGCTAGAATACTTAAATTATTAAAAATAAATAAAGTTAATCTTATTACAAATAATAAAAATAAAATTAATTCTATTAAGAAAGCTGGAAT
The DNA here is from genome assembly GCA_902614375.1 of uncultured Alphaproteobacteria bacterium. Lineage (GTDB taxonomy): Bacteria > Pseudomonadota > Alphaproteobacteria > HIMB59 > CACPNW01. The sequence continues at coordinate 4,284 of CACMKZ010000015.1, read as the reverse complement.
TAAAGTTGAAAATCAAATAAATACAAAGCCAACCTTGAATAAATTTAATAAAAATTATTTTAAAACAAGAGTTAAAAAAGCTGGGTACGGTCTTAAACTAGTAGTATAATTATGAAAAAAATTCCTAAGATAAAACTTCAATTAACAAACGATAATGAGTTTGATTCATCTAAATTAAAGAATAAAACTGTTTTATTCTTTTACCCTAAGGCGTTAACTGGTGGATGCTCAGTAGAAGTTGCAGATTTTCAGAAATATTTAACAAAATTTAATAAAATTGGCTTTGATGTAATAGGAGCTTCTAAAGATCCTGTTGATCGGAATAAAAAATTTTCAAATAAGTATAAATTGAAATACCCACTTGGTTCGGATGAAGGAAAAAATTGTGATAAACTTGGTATTTGGATAGAAAAATCTATGTATGGTAGGAAGTATTTTGGGATAGATAGATCTACATTTGTAATCGATAAAAATAGAAAAATTCTAAATTCTTGGCATAAAGTTAAAGTTAAAGGTCATGTTGAAGAAGTTTATAATTTTTGTAAGGATCAGTAAATTTTTATTTAATTTTACCTATTTCTTTTTCTCTTTTGATTACAAATAAACCACTTAACGTAATAATTATTGCACCAATAATCATATTATAAGTTGGAGTTTCACCTAGTATTAAATACCCAAAAATCATACCAAATATAATTACACTGTATCTTGCTGAGGCAGTTAATGAGAGTGGTGCATAAAAAACTGTTAATACTGAAAATAAATATCCGAATAAAACAAATATACTAGAAGCAAGAATATAATTTACATCTTCACCGCTTACTTGATAACCAAAAATAATTGAACCCAAGCCTGCAAACCCAGTAATTAACGATGCTGTCACAAATGTAATTTCAACACTATTTGATTTAGTTGCTAAACTTTTTGTAGCAATATCTCTAATAGTTAAAAAAATAGCAGCTAAAATCGGTAACACTAAAAGATAATTAAATTGAAAATTTTGTGGATTTACAACTACTAGCACACCTAAAAACCCAATAATAACTGCACACCATCTTCTTATTCCAACTTTTTCTCTCAAAAAAAGAAAAGCAAATATTGTGACAAAGAAAGGATTAGTCATTAAAAGTGTATAAACCTCAGATATTGGAAGTAATATTAATCCAACCAAAAAAAATAATGCTGTTAAAACTTCATACAAACCTCTTATATGAAAACTTTTAATTGATAATATTTTAATTAAATTTTTTTTTTCGAAAAAAACTAAATATAAACCTAATAAACTTGATGTAACTAAACCTCTTAAAAAAATTACAGAATATAATGAATTGTCATCACCTATATTTTTTACAACAAGTTTGACATAACTATCATTTATAGAGAATGATAATTGGCCAGCCATCATAAAAAGCACACCTATCGTCCCAACTGAAAATAAAATCTTGCTTTTCATAATAAAAAAAAATATTTAACTGATATGTTACAAAGAAATACTTCTAGCCATTTATATGGATTTACTGACTTGAAGTCATTAAATGAAAGGGGCCCTTTAGTTATTTCTTATGGAAAAGGAATATATGTTTACGATACTAAAGGTAATAAATATCTAGATGGTAATTCTGGCCTATGGAATCAGTGTGCTGGTTTTGACCATCCCGGATTAATTGAAGTTGCAAAAAAACAGTATGAAAAATTTGCTGGTTATCATTCTTTATTTGGAAGATTATCTGAAGAAACGTTGCAGCTATCAGAAAAAATTATTGAAGTATCACCTTTTGATCAAGGTCGTGTATTCTTTTGTAATTCAGGATCTGAAGCAAATGATACCATGGTCAAAATGTTATGGATGTTAAATGCAAGAATTGGAAAGCCAAATAGACGAAAAATTATTACAAGAATTAATGGATATCATGGTGTTACTTTAGGAGCTTCTTCAATGACAGCTAAACCATACAATAAAGAGTTTGGTTTACCATCTGAAGAATTTATTCATATTGAATGCCCGCATTATTGGAAATATGGATTGGAGAATGAAACGGAAGAAGAATTTTCTCTTAGGATGGCCAAAAATTTAGAAGAAAAAATCATCAAAGAGGATCCAGAAACTATTGCAGGTTTTGTTGCAGAACCTGTTCAAGGTGCAGGAGGTTGTATACCTCCTTCAAAATCGTATTTTGATTTAGTTCAGCCTATATTAAAAAAATATAATATTCCTTTTATTGCAGATGAAGTGATTTGTGGATTTGGTAGAACTGGAAATTTATGGGGGTGTGATACATACAATATAAAACCCGATATAATTATTTCATCTAAATGCTTAACTGCTGGATATTTCCCTATGGGTGCAGTTATAGTTAATAAAGAATTCTCAGATAAATTTGTTGAAGTATCAGAAGAAGCAGAAGAATTTCCACATGGTTTTACAGCTGGTGGTCATCCTGTTGGATGCGCAATTGCTTTGAAAGCAATAGATGTAATTATGAATGAGGGTTTATTAGATAATGTAAAGTTAATGGAACCCTATTTTTTTGAAAGATTAAATGAATTTAATGATTATGAACACATTGGAGAAACTAGAGGTATAGGTCTTATGGCTGCATTAGAGATGGTAAAAAATAAAAATACAAAAGAACCATTTGAAGGTCATCTTAATATGGGAGATAAAGTTGCTAATTTATCAATTGATAATGGATTAATTTGCAGACCTTTAGGTCCTGCAATTGTTTTGTGTCCTCAATTCATAATTACTAAAAATCAAATTGATGAAATATTTGATTCTCTTCATAAAACTATAAAGCAAGTTTTTAATTAAGATTCGTATTTAACTATAAAACCTGAATAGTTAACATTACTAATAATACTATTTGGAATAACTCCTTCAACTAGAGCTAGTGATGGACCATCTTTAGCTTTTTCAGTAATAGATAGTATACTTTGCATATCTCCTTGAATTATGGCCTCTACTTCATCTTTACTTTCTTTATTTTGAATATAACCATTTAATCCCAAAGATATTGCTAAATCACTAAACCAATGTCTAAAGCCCACTCCCTGCACTTTTCCTTTAATAATAAGTCGATAAGTTTTTATTTCATTTGTATTCATTGAAGTATCAATATAAGTACTTTTTCTTATCATACAATCCTTCAATTCATTATATGAAAAAAAGTATAGTTTATTCTTCAATTCTTTTATTTTTTGCTGGAATTTTTTTTGTAACAAATGATGCAATAATTAACTACTTAACCCAAACAGATGTAAAATTTTATCATTTCATCTTTTATGGAATACCCATTTATTTATGTTTCCCATTATATTTATTTTTTAATGGAACTTTAAAAAAAAATATAAAATGCACTAATTATTTTCCACCTATTTTCAGAGGGTTTTTAAATATTCCTTTGCCTTTTATAGCCTTTATAACACTTGAACAAATTAAACTTCCAGAATTCACAACATTAAATATGACTGCCCCATTGATGGGAACAATATTTGCTATTTTTTTACTTAATGAAAAATTAAATCTTTTAACATATATATCCTTGTTCATTGGTTTTTTAGGTGTGTTATTTGTTATACAGCCGGGATTTGAAAACTTTAATATTTATTACCTAATTGTACTCATCGGAGTATTATTAATTACAATTACAACATTTATTGTAAATAAATATAATCATGTAACTACAAATATTGGATATTTTCTTTATGGCGGTTTCTTTGTTCACTTTATTTCAATACCTTTATTTTTAATGAATCCATTAAAAGTAACCCTTTATGAATTTATTTTAATTTCAACTGCTGCATTATTTATTAATTCAGCAATGTTTTTTGCAACTACAGCTTTTAAGATTGCACAAAAACATTATGCATCAGTATTTAGTTTGGTTTACCTCCAGGTATTATGGTCATCTTTAGTTGGAATATTTATATTTAATGAATATATGAATTTATATGCTTATATTGGAGCAATATTTATAGTTTTAAGTGGAATTGTTTCGCTACCTTCACAAATAAAACAATTAAAGGAAGCAGATTAATGTATAAAATAATATTATTTTTATTTCTTTTCTTTTTTAGCTATAAATCTTTTTCTAACGAAGTTAAGATCTTAAATGAAACTGTTGGCAATGGTTTAGAGGTAAAAAATCATTCAAAATTATCTGTTCATTACATCGGTAGACTAGAGGACAATACTGTTTTTGATAGTTCTTACGATAGGGGGCAATTTTTTGATTTTCAAATAGGAGTAAGGAAAGTAATCCTAGGTTGGGAAACTGGGTTACT
>CACMKZ010000014.1 GCA_902614375.1 uncultured Alphaproteobacteria bacterium | reverse complement strand
ATTAAGTATAATCATTTCCTAATTGACGATAGTTTTGGTAATTTTAGTTCATGATTATTAGGTTTGTAATATTCTTTATTTTTATTTCTTTCAAATCTTATGCGGCTGATTGTGAAAAACCAAAAATGCCAACTGATGAAGAATGGAACAGCTGGTTGACAAATATAAAACAAGAAGCGCTCGAAAGAGGTATAAGTCAAAAAACTATTTCAAATAATTTAAACGATGTTAAGCCACAAAGTAAAATTATTATGCGTGATAGATGCCAGCCAGCATCAACAATGACTCTAGATGAATACTTATTTTATACAATTACTAAAGATAAAGTATTTGCCGGTAAAAATTTTGTAAAAAAACATAAAGATTTATTAAAAGAAATTGGTGATTATTTTAAAATACAACCAAGATTTATAGTAGCTGTCTTAGGTATGGAAAGTTATTATGGAAGAAATCAAGGAAAAATAAATTCAATAATTGCGATAACAACTCTTGCATTTGATAGAAGAAGAAGTGATTTTTATAAAAAACAATTATTTGCAGCTCTTGAAATATTAGATAAAAATCTTGTTCCTAGTGGAGAATTAAAAGGTAGTTGGGGCGGGGCAGTTGGTATGACTCAAATGATTCCTACAACTTTTTTAGAAACTGCATACGATTGGGATGGCAATGGTATTGATATATGGAATAGTTATGCCGATGCTTTTGCTAGTACTGCAAACTATTTAACTTCATTAGATAAAAATCCATGGTCGCATGATAGTACTTGGGGAAGAGAGGTACTCCCGCCAAAAAATATTTCTTCACCTTTTTTTGATTCTATAAAGCAAGTTAATCCAAAAGGTTGTGGTGCAGTTAAACGTAGATCAATTCCAAAAACTCTATCCGAATGGTCAAAATTAGGATTTACAAAAATAAATGGAGATCCTTTACCCATAAGGGATGATTTAGAGGCTAGATTAATAATGCCAGATGGGATAGATGGAAGGATGTTCATAGTATATCCTAATTATAAAAATATTCTTTATTATAATTGTTCATCATATTATGCTGTATCAGTAGGTCTATTAAGTGATAAAATATCTAATTAGTTTTATAATTATTTTATTTATATTTTCTTGCAATGAATTAAATCTTAATAATGTTTCTGATGTTGTAGAAAATAGCACAAATAAAATAGAAGAAATAATTGATAATAAAATAGAAAATAAAAAAGAAAAAAAAGAATCAAACAATAAACAAACAAAAGATAATATTTTTTATTATGTTGGTGAACCTTATTTTATAGAAGGTGTTAATTATACTCCAGAGGAAAATTATAATTATTCGGAAATTGGACTTTCCTCTTTTTATGGTAAGGAGTTACACAACATTAAAACTGTAAATAATGATACAAATAAAGTTACTGAATTACTTGGTAGACATAAAACTCTACCTATCCCAAGTATGGTCAAGGTCACTAACTTGGATAATGGACTTTCTATAAATGTGAAAATAATCGATAGACATGATGATAATGCAGTTATTATTCAGGTTTCAAGAAAAGTTGCACAACTTCTTGGATTTTATAAATCCAAAATAGCTACTGTTAAAGTGGAAATACTTTCTGATGCTAGTAAACAATGGAAGAGTGTTGCAAATTCATTAAATGAAGAAAATTTTGATGAAACTATCTCTTCTGCACCAACAGATATTGTATCTATTGAAGAAATTGATGAAATTATAGATACTAATGATAAGTCAACGACAATTACAGAGGAACCAATTGAGCTTAAATTAGAAAAAATCACTGATTTTAAATTATATTTAAGAGTAATAGGGTTTGAAAACTATGAGAGTATTCGATCAGTATTAGATAATTATGATAATAATCTAAAATATACTTCTGAAAAAAATAATTCCAAATATGACGTAATTATTGGTCCCTTAGAAAATAAAGAAGCAAATAATTTGGTTTCATACTTTATCTCAAAAGGTTATAAGGAGACTGAAATTCTTATTAAATAACAAATAAAGGTCATAATTAAGAATTATTAATATTTATGGAAAAATTTTTTAGCTTTTTTTTATTTTTTATTATTTCTCTGAAACTTTACGCTATTGATACAAAGGCAGAGCAAGCGATTGTTATTGATTTTGATACAAATGAAGTTCTTTTTGAAAAAAATTCTAATTCAAAAGTTATACCTGCTTCAATGACTAAAATTATGACTGTTTACGTTGCATTTGATAGGATAAAGAATACAAATTTTGCAATTTCTAATGAATGTAGAGTTTCCCCTAAGGCTTATAAAAAGGGAGGTTCCAGAACATTTTTAGAAATAGATGATAATGTAACAGTCGATGATTTATTAAAAGGTATAATTGTTCAATCTGGTAATGATGCTTCTATAGCTTTAGCGGAATGCTTAGGAGGCACAGAAGATGACTTTGCTAAACTCATGAATGTTTATGCAGAGCGCTTAGGAATGACAAATACAAATTTTGTTAATTCATCTGGATGGCCCGATGATAATCACTATTCCACTGTCAGTGATCTTGCAATTCTTTCAAATGCAATAGTAAGAGATTTTCCAAATCTTTATACATATTTCAAAATGGAAGAATTTACTTATAATGGTATTACCCAACCAAATAGAAATAAACTTTTATATCAAGTTCAAGGAGCTGATGGTTTAAAAACAGGTTTTACAAAAGAATCTGGATGGGGAATAGCTGCTACAGCGTTGAGGAATAATAGAAGGATTACAGTTGTTATAAATGGCACAAATAGCTCAAGATCAAGGTTAAATGAGTCATCTAATTTAATAAATTGGGCATTTAATCAAACTTCCCAACAAACTTTAGTTGAAAAAGATCAATTTATTAAAAAAGTAGATGTATGGCTGGGTAGTGATAACAGTATTAATTTAATTAGTGCACAAAAATTAGTATCAACATTATCATTTGATCAAATTCAATTAATGAATTCTTCTATTACATATACAAAACCAATATCTGCACCAATTAAAAAAGGTGATGAATTAGGAAAATTAATTATAAATATAGATGGAAAGCCAAAAATAGAAGTACCTCTTATTGCTGAAAAAGATGTGACTGAAGTTAATCCTTTATTTAAAATTTTTGCTGCAGCAAAATACTTAATTTTTGGAAGAAGTTTAGATGAAATTAAATAAAGGTCTGTTTATTAGTTTTGAAGGACCTGAGGCAAGTGGAAAATCATCTCAAATATTACTTTTATCCAAATATTTAAAAAAAAATAAAATTTCTTTTATTGTATCTAGGGAGCCTGGCGGAACTAATTTTGCAGAAAAATTAAGAAAATTAATTTTAGATAATAAATCTACAATTAATAATTTAGAAGAATTGCTTCTTCTTATGGCTGCTAGATCCAATCATATCAATGAAGTAATTATTCCTAATCTTAAAAAAGGTAAGATTGTTATTTCAGATCGATATGCAGATTCCTCATTTGTTTATCAAGGATATGTAAATAAATTTGGAATTAAAAGAGCTCAAAAACTTCATAAAGAACTTCTAAACAATTTCTTTCCTGACTATACTTTTATTTTTAAAATCAGTCCAAATGAAATAATCAAAAGATTAAAACAGAGGAAGGTTAAAAACAAATATGATAAGTCTAACTTATTATTTCATCAAAAAGTAATTCAAGGATATAAAAAAATAGCAAATCCAAAAAGATATATAACGGTAGATGCTTCTTTATCTAAAGATATAATTCACAAAAATATAATTAATAAATTAAAGTTATAATTAATGATTGAATTAATAGGTTTTGAAAAAGAATATAACGATCTTCTTAATAGATACAAATCAAATAATCTTCCAAATTCAATTTTAATTCATGGATTGAGCGGTATAGGTAAAAGAACTTTTCTCAACAAACTAGTTAAAAATATTTTAAATATAGAATTTAAAGATAATAATGTGGATCATCATTTAAATTTATTTAAAAATAATACACATCCAAATATAAAAATAATTGAAAAAGAGATTGATAGCAAAACTGGAAAAATAAAATCTAATATAACAATTGATCAAATTAGAAGATTAAAAACATTTTTAAATTCAACATCAATAATGCAAAATTCTTCTAAAATAGTTATTGTTGATTCTGCTGATTATTTAAACATCAGTTCAGCAAATAGTATGCTCAAGATTTTAGAAGAATCAAACGATAGTACCTATATCTTTTTAATATCAAATCAAATTTCATTACTTTTGCCAACAATCAGATCGAGATGTTTAAAAATTAAATTTAATACTCATAATTTAAATAATTTTACTAATATTATTAAAAATAATATCGATGAAATATCTAATGAAGAGATAAATTTTTACTTTGAATTAACATATGGATCACCAGGAACTGCTATTCTTTATTTCAATAATGATTTCTTGGATATTTTCCAATTATCAATAAAATGTCTTTTATCAAATGATCTAGATGATGATAAAATAAATTTATCAAATATATTATCAAAACTTACTAATGATGAGTTTAATAATTATTTATCAATGCTTAAATTTATTCTAATTGTCGCTAATAAGCTAAAAGTAAGTAAAGATGATAAAAGCTTGTTTAATATACCAAATTATCTGGAGTTAGAGTCTTTATCTGCAAATCTTACCCAAAAAAATCTTATTGATAGATTTGATTATTTAACTAATAACCAAAAAGAATTATTTAGTTTAAATCTTGATAAGAGAATATTTATATTAAATTTTTTAACTCAATAAAATGAATTTTTATATAACTACACCAATTTATTACACTAATGATATTCCTCATATAGGTCATGCTTATACAAGTATAGCTTGCGATATTATTGCGCGATATAATAAATTATTAGGAAACAATGTATTCTTTTTAACAGGTACAGATGAGCATGGGCAAAAAGTAGAAAAAGCTGCTATTAATTCAAACTTAAAACCTAAAGAATTTGTCGATAAACTTTCAGTTAATTTTATTAATTTAATACCTTTTTTAGGATGCGAAATAGATGATTTCATAAGAACTACTGAAGAAAGGCATATTAAAGCGTCGCAAGAACTTTGGAAGAAATTAGAAAAAAATAATCAAATATATCTTTCAAATTATGAAGGTTGGTACTCAGTTAGAGATGAAGCATTTTATTTAGAAAATGAATTAAAAATGATTGATGGTAAATACGTTACCGATAATGGATCGCCTGTAGAGTGGGTCAAGGAGGAGAGTTATTTTTTTAAACTTTCAGAATGGCAGAATAAATTAATCGAATATTATGAAAAAAATCCAGAATCAATCTTACCAAAAACGAGATATAATGAAGTATTAAGTTTTATTAAAGGTGGATTAAAAGATCTGTCTATTTCAAGAACAACTTTTAACTGGGGAGTGCCAGTTCCAAATAATTCGAAGCATGTTATGTATGTTTGGATTGACGCATTATGTAACTACTTAACCGCAATTGGTTATCCAGATATAAATAATAAAAATTATAAGCAATTTTGGCCTGCAACACACATTGTAGGAAAAGATATATTAAGATTTCATGCTGTATATTGGCCAGCTTTTTTAATGGCTGCGGGTATTGAACCTCCTAAAAGAATATTTGCGCATGGTTGGTGGACTAATGAAGGTCAAAAAATTTCTAAATCACTTGGTAATGTCATCGATCCTTACGATATTATTAATGAATATGGGTTGGATCAAATTAGGTTTTTTCTATTTAGAGAAGTACCCTTTGGAAATGATGGAGATTTTTCAAAAAAAGCAATCGCAAATAGAATTAACGCAGATTTATCAAATAATTTTGGTAATTTAGTACAAAGAATTTCATCATTTGTTGTAAAAAATAATGATTCTATACTAAAGCCAACAGAAAATTTAACTAATGATGATCAGGATTTAATTAAAATTCTTCAAAATAAATTTGATGAATATTGTAAATTTATGAACAATCAACAAATTGATAGAGCAATTAAGTCAGTCTTGGAGTTAATATCTGCTGGTAACGCATATGTTGACACTCAAGCACCATGGACACTAAAAAAAACAAATAAAATTAGAATGGAAGAAGTTTTATATATAGTTACAAATATAATTATTAAATCAACTATTATGCTCTATCCAATAATACCAACTAGTTCTAAAAAAATTCTTAATATTTTTAACTATAATATGGAAAATAATAAATTTGAGAACTTCACTAAACTAATAAATCAAAAAATAAAAATAAATAATCCAGAACCAATATTTCCAAGAATATTGAATGATTGACTCACATTGTCACCTCAATTTTAATGAATTAGCAGAAAATTTTCATAATATTATTAATAATTCAAAACTAAATAATATAACTTCAATATTATCAATAAATACTGATCCTGAAGACTTTGAAGACCATCTTAATTTAATAAAAAACTATAACTCTGTTTATCTTTCATATGGTCTTCATCCTGATAAGGTTGATACATTTAATCAAATTCAATTACAAAATTTTGATATTGCTTGTAAAAATGAAAAAGTTATAGGAATAGGAGAGACAGGTATTGATTTATATCATAGCCAAAACCACCTCAAAGAACAAACACAAGTATTTGAAACCCATATTGAAGCTTCAATAAAATATTCATTACCATTAATCATACATCAGAGAAATTCTGAAAAAGAAATTGTAGATATTTTAAAAAATTATAAATCAAATAATTTAAAACTAATTTTTCACTGTTTCACTGGTTCAAATCAACTATTAAATTTTTGTTTAGAGAATAACTACTACATTTCTATTTCTGGAATAATAACATTTAAAAATGCATCAAATTTAAGAGATATAATTAAGGACGCTCCTTTAGATTCTATACTTATAGAAACTGATAGTCCCTTTTTAGCACCCGAACCAATGAGAGGTAAAGTTAATGAGCCATCTTTTGTAAAATACACAGCTGAATATTTGGCAAATTTTTTTAAATTATCCTTAGAAGAATTCGAAAAAATCACTGATAATAATTTTTTTAATTTGTTTACGAAAGCTAAAAGAGATAATTATCTGTAATGAAAATAACAATTTTAGGCTGTGGAGGATCTTTTGGATCACCTTTAGCATGGAATAGACATGGTGATATTGATCTTAATAATAAAAGAAATTTTAGGACTAGATCATCAGTCCTTATAGAAGATAATAATAACAATATATTAATTGATACTAGTCCAGATTTACGACAACAACTCTATAATATTCAATGCACAAATATAGATGCAGTTTTGTACACACACGAACACTCAGATCATACATCTGGTTTACCTGATATGCGTGCAATGTCTCTAATAAATCAAAAAATTATACCTGCCTTCATGCCAAAAGAAATGAAATCTAAAATGGAAATTTTTTATAAATATATATTTAAAGGCGAAAAAGATTACTTGCCATTTATGAAAATTGAAAACTTAGAAAACAATTTTTCCATTAATGGAACTAACATAGAAACGTTTAAACATAATCATGGATCTATAGATGTTCAAACTTACAAATTTGGAAAATTTGCTTATTCTACTGATTTAAAAAAATTTTATAATGAGGATATTGATAAATTAAAAAATTTAGACTTATGGATTGTGGGCTTATTAAGAGAAGATCCTCATCCAGCACATGCAGGATTTGAACAAGTTATGGAATTTATAAATTATATTAAACCAAAAAAAACAGTGTTTACTCATATGACAGCGCTTCTTGATGAAAAAAAGCTCAAAGATAAATGTCCGCCAAACGTTGTACCTGGATATGATGGCATGACTATTAATATATGAGATTGGAAACTATTGGTTTCATAGGGATTGGAAATGTTGGTTCAAACCTTGCAAATAATTTATTAAAATCAAATAATAATGTATTTGTTTTTGATAAAAATAATCAATCTTATTCAAGATTAAAATATCTAAAAAACAAGCCTTGTAAAACCTTAAAAGAATTAACTGAAAAGAGTGATATTATAATAACCTGTTTACCTTCACCAAAAGCGGTAAGCAAAGTTTTAAAAACCATATTAAAATATTTAACTAAAAAACATATCTGGATTGAGATGAGTACTACAGATAAAAACGATATGATAAGTTTATCCAAAAAAGTAACTACTAAAGGTGGGAAAGTATTAGAATGTCCAATTACTGGAGGAGAACATAGAGCTAAATCAGGGAATATATCTATTTTAGCTGCAGGCAAAAAATCAACTTTCAAAAAATGTTTCCCAATTTTATCATTGCTTGGTCATGAAATTTTATATTGTGGAAAAATTGGAAATGCCTCAATATTAAAAGTAATTACAAATTATTTAGCATCATTACATTTAGTAGGTATAGGTGAGGCTTTGAGTGTTGCAAAAAAAAATAAAATTGACTTAGGTTTAACGTATAAAGCGATAAAAATAAGCTCTGGGAATAGTTTTGTAAATGAAACTGAAACAAAGGTCATACTTGGAGGCAGTTATGATGTTGGATTTACAATGGATCTAGTCAATAAAGATATAAATCTTTTTAATAAACTTGGAAAAAATATAAAATTAGATCTGGGAAATTATCTAAGTAAAAAATTTAAACTTGGTATGAAAATTTTAGGAGAAAGATCATTTAGTACTAGTATTATTAAATTAATTGAAAAAGATGCAAAAATTAAATTAAGGGCAAAAAATTTCCCAAAACAATTAATTGATAAACAAAAAAAACAAAAAGGTGTAGAAGTATAATATGTCAGATAAAAAGTTGTTACCTGCCGATTTAGATCCAAGAAATCCAAGTTATGCTTACAAAAATAAATATAATGAACATGTAGAAAATACTGATCAATTCAATAACTATGTAAAGTCTGCTGAAGTTAAAAAAGTTTTTTCTGGAATGTTATGGGGAGAAGGTCCAGCTTATATTCCTCATTTAGATACATTAGTCTGGAGCGATATACCAAATAACAGGATGCTAAAGTTAACAAATGATATAGTATCTGAATATAAGAATCCCTCCAACTATTGTAATGGAAATACTATTGATAAAGAAGAGAATGTAATTTCTTGTTCTCATGGAGGAAGATGTATCTATAAAACTAATGACAATTTAGAAGTAGAAGTCTTAGTTGATAGTTATAATGGTAAGAAACTTAACTCTCCAAATGACCTATTTGTTAAATCGGATGATACAATTTGGTTTACAGATCCACCTTATGGTATTCTATCAGATTATGAGGGATATCCCGGTGAGCAAGAATATGGTGGCTGTAATGTGTTTTCTTTTGACCCTAAACTAAATACTTTAAAAGTTATAATTGACGACCTTGATAGACCAAATGGAATTGCCATTTCTCCAGACGAAAAAAAATTATATGTTGCAGATACTGGAGAAAATATCAAACATTTGTATGTTTATGATATGGTAGACGGATTACCCATTAACAGAAAATTAATTTATGATTTTAAACCCTTTTTCTCCGATGGTTTTAGATGTGATAAAGATGGTAATGTTTGGACAAGTGCAGGAAAAGCAATTAAATGTTTTAATCCTCAAAATGAATTAATTGGTCAACTTATAATCCCTGAATTAGTGTCAAATTTAGAATTTGGAGGAGTGGAAGGAAATATCTTGTACATAACAGCCACAACTAGTTTATATTCAATTGAATTAAATCAACAAGGCGCCAGATTTTATGAATAAACCTTTATCTTCAGGAAAGTGTGAACCATGCAATGGGAACACTCCTAAATTAGATTATCAAGAAATTAGTAAATTTTTATCTGAACTTAATGAATGGTCAGTCAATGACAATCAAGAAATGATTTTCAAAAAATTTAAATTTAGCAATTTTAAAAAAGCTATATCATTTGCAAATGAGGTAGGAGAAGTAGCAGAAAAAGAAGGTCATCACCCCGATATATCAATAGGATGGGGTTATTGCTTAGTTATGGTCCATACTCACGCAATAGAGGGATTATCAGTTAATGATTTTATATTAGCTTCCAAAATTGATTTAATTAAAAGTTAATTTAATGAAAAAAAAAATTTTTATTTGTGGTATTAGTACTGAATGCTGCTCTTATTCAACATTAATACAAAATAAAAAAGATTTTGAAGTTTTAAGTGGAAAAAAACTTTTAAAATATATAAATTTTCCATATTCCAAACATAATAAAGTAACATTTATACCAAATAAATTTTATAGAAGTTTACCTGGCGGGCCTGTAGATAAAAAATTTTTTATAAAAACAATTAATAATATCACAAATGATTTAATAAAATCAAAACCTATTGATGGTATTTTGCTAATCATGCATGGTGCGATGTATGTCAAAGGGATTAGTGATCCCGAAGGTTTTTTTATTAAAAAAATTCGTTCTAAAGTATCTAAAAACTGTAAAATATCATTATCTTATGATCTTCACGGGCAGATGACTGATTCAATTATAAAAAATATTGATTATTTTGCAGCATATAAAACAGCCCCACATATCGACGTTAAGCAAACTTATTCAAGGTCATTGAAAATGTTAATAGATGGAATATTAAACAATAAAAAAAATCATATTATTTGGGAAAAAATACCAGTTTTAGTTTCAGGCGAAATGTCATCTACAATAGTTGAGCCATGTAAAAAAATTTATAAAAATCTTAATATTTTTAATAAATTGAATGGGATTAATGATTGTAATTTACTTATAGGATATGTTTGGGCTGATACTAAGAGGGCAACAGCTTCTGCAATTGTAAATTGTACAGATGTTAATATCGGTAAAAGAATTTGTAAAAAAATAGCACTTAGTTATTGGAATAATAGGTTTAATTTAGTTTATGATATGAAATCTTATAAGTTAAATAAGATTTTTCATGTAGTTAATAAAAAAAGATTTACAATTTTAGCCGATAGCGGAGACAATCCAACAGCTGGAGGAGTAGGTAGTAGAATTGATGTATTAGAGTACGTATTTAAAAACAACATAGAGAACACTCTATTTGCAGGAATTTATAATGAAGAAATTTTTAGAGAGTTAAAAAATAAAAAAAACAAAATTGTCATAAAAGATAGTATCTCAAAAAAGAAAATTTCTATTTCAATTGATAAATTTTATCTAAAAAATGATAATGCGATTATATTCTCACATAATAATACAGTAATTTTTACTAAATACCGAAAACCCTTTCATTATCTGAGTGATTTTAGGGAATTAAATATAAATTTAAAAAAATATAAAATATTGATTGTAAAATCAGGATATCTTTCACCAGAACTTAAAAAACTTAAAGCAGATAATTTTATGATTTTAACAGATGGATTTGTTACCCAAGATTTTAAAAGAATTAAAAATTTATTTAGGGAAAAACCAATTTATCCTTTTCAAAAAAATTTTAGATACAATATAGCTATTTAATTAAGTACCACAAAAAGTTTCAAATACTTTTTCATTTTCAAGAGGTGGGGTAATATATTTTTTATTTTCTATTTTCTCATAAGGATTTTTTAGTAATTTTTCGAATTCATATAATTGACTGTAATTATTGCTGTACACTTCATTAATTATTTCTTCAATAATATGATTCCTAGGTATAATTTGAGGATTAACATTTTTAAATTTTCTTATTTTATTATTTTTATATTTTTCTTCCCAATTTTTAAAAATCTTTTTATCAAGATTATTATTTTCTAAATCTAAAAATGTATTTGTATAATCAAGTTTATAAATATGCATCAAATCTAAAAATTCTTTAACAATTTCTTCATTATTATTATTTGTATCTAAATTTAATTTCATAGACATCATTATTAACCAAGATTGATCAAACAAATTTTTATATTTATTTAATATATCTTCGATTTTTTTAATTGCTGTTTTTTCATTTGAATCAATTAAATGAAGAAAAGTTTCAGCAAATCTTGCTAAATTCCACAATATTATTTTTGATTGATTTTCAAAAGAATATCTTCCCATTTTATCAATTGAGCTAAAAACTTTTTTTGGATTATATTCATCCAAATATGCTGCTGGACCATAATCTATAGTTTCACCAGATAAAGACATATTATCGGTATTCATAACACCATGAATAAAACCAACTCTCATCCAATCTACGACTAATTTAATTTGTAA
Organism: uncultured Alphaproteobacteria bacterium; assembly: GCA_902614375.1. Lineage (GTDB taxonomy): Bacteria > Pseudomonadota > Alphaproteobacteria > HIMB59 > CACPNW01. Next base: position 9,540 of record CACMKZ010000014.1, on the reverse strand, counting down.
ATCACAGATTGTCTCATAAAATTTTAAATATTTATCATTATTATTATCTATATCAGGATAAAGCCTTGAAATTGTATAAGATATAAAGTTTTGAAATTCCTCTCTATTTTTTAAAAGGCTTCCAAATTGAAAAGTTCCAACTCTAATATGCGAATTCGCAACTCTAATTAAAATTGCACCAGGCTCTAATCTATCACGCAATACATTTTCACCTGTAGTAATAACTGCTAGTGCTCTGGTTGATGATATGCCAAGATTATGCATAGCTTCACTCAATATGTATTCTCTTATCATTGGACCTAATGCAGCCTTTCCGTCTCCATTTCTAGAGTAGGGTGTTTGACCTGAGCCTTTTAACTGTATATCTACCCTTTGTTTATTATTAGTAATATGTTCACCAATAATTACAGCTCTACCATCGCCTAAAATTGTAAAATTTCCAAATTGATGTCCAGCATAAGCTTGAGAAAAGTAATTTTTATTTAATTTATTTTTTCCCAAAAGAATATTACACTTCTCATCATCATCATATTTACTAAAATCTAAATTTAAGTCCCTTGCAAGATCACTATTAAACAAAACTAATTTTTTATTACTAAAATTTTCAGGATTAACTTTACTATAAAAAATACTAGGTAGTTTCGTATAACTATCTTGAAAATTCCAAACCATATTGAATAAATATATATAAATTTTTTAAATTTAACATCTACAACTTTAGTATATAAGTATTAAGACAGTAATGAATACCATAATTGATATAGTTAATCAGTCAAAACATCCAATAGATAGCGATGAATATATACAATATTGCAATGATGAAATTAAAAAAAATTCTATACTAATATTAAATGATTTTTTAACAAATGGCTGCTTAAGTGAATTAATTACTGAAGCACATGTATTACAAGATCAAGCTTTCTATTGTTCTCAAAATCATACTATCTTACTTAATAAACAAGATAAATTAAGTGATTTGAATGATCCTTTAAATAGAGAGGTCGTTAGTGATAAAGGTTGTGTCCCTCATGATCTGTTAAATCAGCAATCTAAATTAATTATTTTATATCAATCAAACATTTTTAAAAATTTTTTAAAAGGTGTTTTAGATTTAAAAGATATTTACCCATACAGTGATACCTTATCTTCCATAAATTATAATTATTATCAAAAATCACAACAGCTAGGATGGCATTTTGATAATGCATCATTTGCTACTACTTTAATGATACAATCATCAGATAAAGGTGGTGAATTTGAATATGTGAGTAAAGGTAGAAATTTTTCAGAAAACTATATCGATAAATCATACATTAAAGATATTTTAGATAGAAAAATTTTACCACAAAAAGCAGATGTTGATGCCGGTACTCTGATATTATTCTATGGTAGAAATTATTTGCATCGTGTAACACCAGTAGAGTCAGAAAAACCAAGAATACTAGTAACACTAAATTATAATGAAGAGGAGGGGACAATGCTCTCAGAAAATGCAAGATTAACGTTTTTTGGTAGAATTAACTAATTGTGATTAAAAAAAAATAATTGTTTTCCATTTACTTGATATTTATTAATCAATTTTTTTGCTTCTTCTGATGTAATCCAATCAATGTATTTTTTAGCCTCTTCAATATTTAAATTATTATTTATCTTATTGCTTACTAAAATTATTCCATATTGATTAAATAATGGCGGTAAATTTTCACAGACAATTTGTAGATTATCTTTTTTATTAAAAGCTATCCAAGTACTACGATCACTGAGAGTGTAAGCTTTTTTTTGATTGGCTATTAACAATGTAGATCCCATTCCCTGACCTACACTGAGATACCAATTTTCTTTAAATGGTATATTTATATTTGATAATTCCCATAGCTCTTTCTCCTTTTTGTGTGTTCCACTCTCATCACCTCTTGATACAAATAATAATTTTGATTTTTTAATTTCAATCATTTTATTTTCAATTGAAGAGCATGTTTTGTTATCTTTTTTTGGTCCTATCAAGACAAAATCATTATACATCAAATCATATCTTAGGGTGCCATATCCATTATCCATAAATTCTAGCTCTGATTTTTTATGATGAACTAATAAAATTTCTACATTTCCATCCATTGCAACTTTAATTGCTTGACCTGTTCCAAGAGATAATGCTCTCACTTTTATTTTATATTTTTTTTCAAATTCTTTGTTAATATATTGTAATAAGCCCGTATCGTGTGTAGAAGTTGTGCTTGCTATAGTTATATGCTTATCATTAGCTAGAGTATTCTTAATTAAGAATATTAAAATAAATATAAGTAAAACTCTAATCATAAAACTTGATACATCTTATAGTACTTACTAAATATATTTATATATTTTGAAAGGATAGTTATGAAAATTATTAAAGTTTTAGAAAAAACTGAATTAGTAATAGTCGATTTAGAGGTAAATTTAGGTAAAGAAAAAAGAAATGGTTTAACATTATGTGTTAAATATAATGGTGATTATTATCCATTAAATACCGCACATGATGGCAGGCCAATTTTAATGAATAAAGATAATATAATTAAAAATTAAAATTAAATTTTTTAATTATAAACATAAAAATAGCATAAGCTATTGCAGTGCTAATTATTGAAACTATCAGAGAGAAAACAAAGTTTTGTTTAAATTTTAAAAGTATTGGTAAAACAATAAAAAATACTATTGAAGGTACAGTCATAACAATTGTACTATAAGAGAGATCTATAACTTTTTGATAGTCTTTTGTATCCCAATACAACCAAACAAATGCCAATAGTGAAGTTAATGGTAAAGAAACAATAATTGCGGCAGTCCAAGTATATTTTTTAGCTATTTCTGAAACAGCAACAATTATAATTGCACTGATTAGTGTCTTAAGAATTATGTACATTTTTACTCACATTGGTTCGAGTTGCTATATAAACACCAAAAGTACAAATTAACAACCCTATAATATCTATTAATAATAATTTTTCACCTAATACAAACCAAGCCATCACAGCTGTAGTTGGAGGTACTAGAAAGAAGAGACTTGAAGTTTTAGAAGCTGTTCCATTTTTTATCAAGTACATTAGAATTGCATAAGCTCCAAAGGATACCATAATGATTTGCCAAGAAATTGATAAAATAAAACGTGTATCAAAATTTATAAATGATATTTCAAAAAAAAGTGAAATTATAAATAAAAATATTCCAGCACTTAATGCTTGATAAAAATTATTAACTGAAAGACTGATTTCATGAGTAAATTTTTTTTGCCAAATAGTAGCTGAAGTTGCTCCTAAAAGTGCAACAATAGAAGCAATAACACCTATTGTTGGGATTTCTGTTCCAATATCATAACCTATAACTAATATAGTGCCTAAAAAACCAAAAAATATTCCTATCCATTGCGTAATAGTAACTTTTTCTTTTAAAATAGGTCCACTTAGAATATTTGTTAAAATAGGTTGGAGGCATACAATTAACGCAGATAATGTTGCAGTAAGTCCCATAGAATAAGAAAAAAATACTCCACCTAAATAAAATCCATGAAAAAGAATTCCAGTAATCATAGCTTGAAAGATTAAATTTCGATTTATTCTTATTCCTTCCCTAAAAATAATAGAAAAAATTAAAAAAAATGCACTTACAATACAAAACCTAAAACATAGTGCTGCAAAAGGGCTTGATGATTGCACAATAAATTGACCACTTATAAAAGCACTACTCCAAAAAAAAATAAATAGATATGAAAGATATAGGTTCATTATAAATAATAATTCTATTCTTTATTTATAAATGTTATGAAAATTTATTCATAGAATAAAATGCTTAGCAATAAAATCAATTTTTTTTGTCCAAATTGTAGTTCAGATAAATATATTGGTAAAACTACTATAGGAAAAAACTATAAAGATGAACCATATAAAAATGTAACATCTGAAATACAATGCGCTAAGTGTTTTATGGATATTCCATCAATTATTTCAGAAAATATTTCTCCTGATAAGCAAAATGAAATGTCCAAACTTTGGAATGAAATATATAAACCATCACATAAAGAAAATGCTGCACAATGTTCAAAATGTTTTAGGTATTATTGGGAAATAGAAAAATATTTATCTGATAATAATATTTCTACAAAAGACATTTTCTATCAAACTTATAATCCTAAAAAATCAATTGGAGATTTAATTTGTAAGATTTGTGATCCATCATCTTTTAAATAAAATTAATGTTAGTGTATATTCTTAATATATCAGGTTGGCTGTTATTACCTTTCATGGATGGTATTGCAAAATATCTATCTTCAGAAATACATTTCATACAAGTTGTTTGGGGTAGATATTTTTTTATGCTTTTAGTTAGTTTTCCACTAGCATTTATATTTTTTAGAAAAGAAATTAGTTTTCCTAAAACAATTTCAGTTCAGCTATTTAGAAGTTTTTTTTTATTTTTATCTACCGTTTTTTTCTTTTATGCAATTTCAGTTATAACTTTAGCAGAAGCTTTAACCCTTGCATTTATCTCTCCAATAATAGTGACAATATTATCAATTTTTTATTTAAAAGAAAAAGTTGGAATTCATCGATGGACTGCAGTTTTGATTGGGTTTTTTGGTGTTATGATCATTATAAGACCAGGTTTTATAGAAATTAATTTCGCATCTTTCTCAGCTATTGCAGCAGGAATTTCATACGCTTTTTACATAATTTATACTCGAAAATTATCTTTTACAGATAGTGCTGTTGTTACTTTGCTTTTTACAGGTATCGTAGGTTGTATTTTTATATCTCTTATTGTCCCTTTTTACTGGATAAATTTAGATTTAAGACAATTATTATTACTTATCTCATTAGCTTCAATTGGAACTTTAGGACATTTTTTAATAATTCTTTCTTTAAGACTTGGAGAAGCTTCTAAACTAGCTCCTATGGGTTATTTTGAGATCTCCACAAATATACTTGTTGGATACGCCTTCTTCGGTGATTTGCCTGATATTTGGATTTATTTAGGATTATCTTTAATTGTTTTTAGCGGTATTTATATTTTTATTAGAGAAAGAAGAGAGATTAAAAAAACTAATTAGTTTTTCTAGTTGTTTGATAAATAAATATTGTAACAGATCCAAGCAGTAGGGCTCCTCCTATAATTGTATTTAGAGGAGGTATTTCATTTATAACAAACCAAACCCAAGCAGTACCTAAAACACTTTCTAATAAAAATATTAGAGCTACTTCGTGTGCTGGAGCAAATTTAGGAGAAATTGTTAAAATCATAAATGGAATAGGAAGTATTAATAAGCACATTATGAAAAGAAATAAAATTTGATCATTATTTAAATCAAAGTTAATTCCAAATGGTAGAGCGTAAAGAGCTGATATTAAACATCCTAATAAACATGCAGGTACCAAATCTTTATTTTTAAATAATCTAACAAGAACCATACTAAAACCCATTCCTATTGCTACAATTAGAGCCATAATATCGCCATATAATCCTGTAGTTGTAAAGCTTCCTATTCCAATTATTATCATTGCAAGCATAGCAATTAAAATCACTATCCATGTAAAAAGACTAGGTATTTCTTTAAGTATAAAAACTGAAAATAATGCAGCAAAAATAGGAGCTGATGCAATTAGAACTAATGTATTAGCTACAGCAGTATTTTGAATTGAATATACAAAACAAATATGAGTTATAGCATAGAGAATAGCATAGATTATCCCTGGTACACCAATTAGATAAAATGATTTAAGAAAAGATCTTTTGTAAGTATAAAGGAGAAAAATTAATATCGTAACAATTGGTAGAGCGCTTCTATAAAATATTAGACTAAAATCATCTAAATTTACTAATCTAATAAATAAACTATCAGGGCTAAGTATTAAAACCCCTACAAATGATAGTATAAGCCCCTTATTTCTTGTTTTCATAAATATTTGAAAATAAATAGATTATTAATATATTTATCAGTATCGTTCTTTAATTCACACTTGTTTTTATGAAAAAATTACTTTTTTTATGTTTTATTTTTTTATCACTAAATACTCACGCCTTAGATTCAAATAAATTAATTAACCTTGATGATTTAAAAATACTTTTTGATCTTCAAAAGAATGATTGGAACGAAAATGTTCTTTTTCTCATAAAAAAGAATTCATTTTCTAAAGTATATAATGACTCAGAAGTATTTTATTTAAAATCAATATTTAATGATGGCGAAATAATTACAATGCCAATTTTTTCTAAGGATATTGTTGAAAAAATTATATTTGAATATTTTTTTTTAGATCACAATAAACAAAATTTAAAAATTATAAATAATCATTTTAATTCTTTTAAAAATTTTTGTTTTGAATATCTCTATAATGACAAGTCTATACGAGTAGTTATAACTAAATGTAACTAATTAAAAACCATTGATGTAGCTTTAAAAATTAAACTATGTCTTTTAGCTAATTCTAATTTATTATTTGAATATCCACCACCTATTACTGTCGCAATAGGAATTGATTTTTTTTTAAAAAATTCTAACACTGTAATATCTCTTTTTAATAATCCTTCAGTTGTTATTTTTAAATTTCCTAATTTATCATTCTCATGAATATCAACTCCAGTATCAAAAATTACTAAATCAGGGTTAAAATTTTTTATACAACTATTAAGTGTTTGATATAATATTTCTAAATATTCATTATCTTCTAAATTATCATCTAATTCAACATCCATGTCACTTATTGATTTTCTAAATGGAAAATTATTTTTACAATGAATTGAACATGTAAAAATTTTATCATTATCTTTAAGGATTGAGGCTGTACCATCTCCTTGATGCACATCAGTGTCAAAAATTAATATTTTTTTTACTTGATGGGTTCTTATTAAATGTAATGAAGCATAAGCCAAATCGTTAAAAACACAGTATCCTGAACCAAAATCTCTATGACTATGGTGTGTGCCACCTGCTAAATGATTTGCTATACCATTCTTAATTGCTTCTTTGCATGTTAATAGAGTTCCATTAACTGCTAAAAAGGAGCGATGAGAAAGTGCTTCTGACCATTTAAAACCCAATCTTCTTATTTCTTTATCGGATAAAGTACCATTTTTAATTTTTAATACGTAATCTAAATCATGACATATAGAAACTTCATTAACACTTGCTTTTTGAGGATTTAGAATTTTTGCACGATGATAAAAATCTGAAGTTTTTAATTCATTATATAAATCTGAAAACTTACTGGCAGTAAATTTATGATTTTCAGGCAGAGGAATGTCATAATCTTCGTGTGTTACCCAACTGATTTTTTTCATAAATTTGCCTCTTTTTAACTCAATTTATGCCAAAATTAACTTGTACATAGATTATGTGGCACTAATCTAACAATATATATTTAGTGAGTAAATGTATTCTATCCATAAAGAATTAGTGTCACAACCAATATGGAATTTGTTTTAATATTTGATTTATTAATTATTTGTTTAATTGGTTTTTTTATTGTCAATTTTTATTGAATTAATAATCAATTTAAATAATATTTTAATCATGAAAGATTTTTATGATCTAAATGGCTATTTTTCACCATTAAAAATTTATAATGCAAAAGAAGCAAATTTTTTTAGAAATAAATTAGAAGACTCAGAAAAAAAATTAGGTAAACTTCATTATATTGTGAAAACTTATACAATAATGAAATGGGTGTATGAAATAGCAACTAATAAAATATTGCTTGATTTTATCGAAGAAATAATTGGTAAAAATATATTATTATATAATGCAACTTTTATAATAAAAGAACCAAACACTAAAACACACGTAAGTTGGCATCAAGATCTTACCTATTGGGGTTTTGATAATAATGAAAAACAAGTAAGTGCATGGTTAGCTTTATCCAAAGCTAATGATCAAAGTGGTTGTATGAAAATGATTCCAGGTTCCCATAAAAATGGATTTTTTGAACATCATTCAACTGAAGATAAAAATAATGTTTTATCTAGAGGTCAAACTGTAAAAGATATTGATATAAATAAAGCAGTATCATGTCCGTTAGAACCCGGTGAAGTTTCCTTTCATCATGGTCTAACATTACATGCATCTCAACCTAATTCTAGTAATGACAGAAGAATAGGATTAAATTTTCAATTTATTTCTACTGATATGAAACAACTAAAAAGCAAAAATGATAGTGCTATTTGTGTAAGAGGAGAAGATAAGTATAAAAATTTTAAGACAGATCAAGTAGCTAAAAATGACTTTGATCATGAGGCTTATCAACATCTTTTAGTATTAAATAATCATTATAATGAAACAATAAGAAAAAATTAATATTTATTTACTAGAATCTGAAATAAGAGATCTAAAAATTTACTTCTATTTAATCAAATCATATGAATGTTTTATCTGGAATTAGTATCGGATTTATTGGTTACACAATATTTGTCATTTTAGATACAATAATTAAAAAATACCTAGTTAATGAATATTCTGTTTTTCAAATAAATTTTTATATTTGTCTTTTTAGTTTTATACCAACACTATTAACTCTTTATTTTCTAAACAAATGGAGCTCACTAAAAAATGATATTATTCATATACAGCTTCTTAGAGGATTATTTGGATTAATTTCAGGGGCTTTAGTAGTTTATTCATTTAGAGAACATGCATTTAGTGAAATTTACCCAATATTATTTAGTGCTCCATTAATGATAACAATGTTATCCCATTTTTTTTTAGATGAAAAAGTTGGTATTAGAAGATGGTCAGCGGTAACAGTTGGATTTATTGGTGTATTAATAGTTAGTAGACCTGGCACTATTCATTTTTCATTAAGTCTATTTGGTTTATTTTTTTCCGCATTACTAATGGCGATAAATATTACTTTAGTAAGAAAGTATTCAAATAATCAATCATCAATAGCATTTACTTTTTATGCTTTTTTATCTGCAACTATTTTTAATGGATTACTTAGTTTTAATAGCCACATCGCATTATCTTTTAATGATCTAATGATACTTGTTTTTTGTGGTATTATTTGTGGAATAGGGGGTAATTGTTTAACAATCGCCTCAAAATTTTTAGAGTCTAGTGTTTTTGCTCCTATTCAATATACACAACTAATTTCTGGAGCAATTTTAGGTTATTTATTTTTTGCTGATATTCCTGATATTTATGAAATTACAGGATCATTAATTATTGTTGGTAGTGGAATTTATATAATAATTAGAGAAACAAAAATAGGTGTTAGGCCATATATTAAAGAAGATTCAAGATTTCGTGACCAATTTAATAGAGGTCACTAAATTAATAATTATAAATCAAAACTTTGTGATAATATTTTAATAGCATAAAATTATTATGAAAAATTTATTAAATAATAAAAATCCAATAACTTTACTAATTTTATCATCAATAGCCATGCCTATTGCTTTTAGTACTTGGATGGTTTTATTAAATAATTTCTCAGTTGAAAGAGCAAGTTTTACTGGAGTTGAAATTGGAATACTTCAAAGTATCAGAGAGATACCTGGCTTTCTAGCATTTACTAT
>CACMKZ010000013.1 GCA_902614375.1 uncultured Alphaproteobacteria bacterium | reverse complement strand
AGGTATTTTTTTATTTTTTGAAAATAAATCCCAACAAGCACAATCTATTCCGGAAATAATATTACTAAAAGCTCCATAATCACCACTTTGAATTTTTATTGAATTAAATTTTTCATAAAAAAAATCATAAGGAGCACTCGGCTTTTCAAAATCAAAATTTTTAAGTAAATTTGCAAAATAATCCTTAAAAATTTCAAATCTATATCTACCAGCATGATTTGGGAAATTACACCATATTTCGCCAAATCCACTATTGTTATTTTGATCAATTAACTCAACTATTAACGATGATCTAAAAGTCATTCTGCCAAATGAAGATAAAACTGGATTTTTATTCCTATACTTAAATAAATGAATTTTGATTTTATTTACTGTAATCATCAAATTAGCAAACCATATATTGATTATCTTTTATCTACATAAACTATCAATAATTGACATAATTAAAATCATAAATTTTAAAGAGAAATCCTCGTTACATTGAAAAAAATGCAATAATCACTAAATAGCATTACGGAATGACTGATTATTTAGACTCAATAATTGAAAGAGATCCAGCTGCAAGAAGCAAGCTAAGTATCGTACTTACATACCCAGGAGTGAAGTCTGTTTTCTTTCATAGAATAGCAAACAATCTTTGGAATTTAAATCTTTACACTCTAGCAAGAATAGTTTCCCAATTTAGTCGTTTTTTAACAGGAATTGAAATTCATCCAGCGGCTAAAATAGGTAAAAATTTATTTATTGATCATGGTATGGGAACTGTAATTGGGGAAACAAGTGTAATTGGAGATAATGTTACTTTATATCATGGTGTTACACTTGGAGGAATTAGCCCAGCAGAAAATTCCAATGATCAAAGAAATACAAAAAGACATCCAACAATTGAAGATAATGTAATCATAGGATGTGGAGCAAGTATTCTTGGCCCAATTAATATTGGGAGTTGTGCAAGAGTTGGGGCTAATACAGTTGTATTAAAAGATGTTCCTCCCTATGCAACAATGGTAGGTAATCCAGTTAAAAATATTAATATTAATAAGGATACTTCATTTAATCCTTATGGTGTAAGAGATATTGATGATAACAAATAATGTTACTGAATTAATTGGTAACACCCCCCTAATAAAATTAAAATACCCTTCAGAGATTTCAGGTTGCGAAATATACGGCAAAGCTGAATTTATGAATCCAGCTGGTTCAGTGAAAGATAGAACAGCACTTGGTATTATCGAGGATGCAGAAGAAAAAAAATTATTGGAACCAGGTGGAACTGTTGTTGAAGGCACTTTTGGAAACACAGGAATAGGCTTAGCGTTAGTTTGTAATGCAAAAAATTATAATTTAGAAATTGTAATGCCTAACATAACCGTTCAATCTAAAAGAGATATACTCAAAAATATGGGAGCAAAACTTCATTTAGTTGATGCAAAACCATATTCTGATCCTGGAAATTATCAAAAAGTCTCAAAGCAATTAGCTAAGGATATTGAAAAACAAACAGGTAAAAAAACTTTTTGGGCTGGTCAATTTGAAAATTTAGCAAACTACAAATTTCATGAAAAAACAACATCTGCAGAAATTTTTAAACAAACGGATGGTAAAATAGATGGTTTCACATGTGCAATTGGAACTGGAGGAACTTTAACAGGTGTTAGTGTTGGGCTGAAATCAAAAAATAAAGAAATAATTATCGCTTGTACAGATTCACAAGGATCATCAATGTTTAATTATTTTACTAATGGTAAACCAGAAAAAAAAGGTGAAGAATCTATCACAGAGGGCATCGGACAGGCTAGAATAACAAAAAATTTAGAAAACTGTATTGTAGACCAATCATTTTTTGTAACTGATAAAGAATGTATGGAAATGTTATTTAAAATTATGAAAACAGATGGATTATTTCTAGGATTAAGTTCTGGGGTAAATATATGTGGTGCAGTAAAACTGGCAAAATCGTTGGGTAATGGTAAAAAAATTGTAACAATACTTTGTGATGATGCAAATAAGTATTATGATAAAATGTTTAATAAAGAATACTTATTATCCAAAAATTTACCTTATGCCGACTGGATGTGAACGTGAATACTAAAGATAAAAAGTTTAATTCTAAAGTAATTCATTCAGGTCATGGTGCTGATGAAACTACAGGTGCAGTAATGCCCCCTATTCATCTTTCATCAACTTTTAAGCAAAATTCTCCTGGTGACTTTACTTATGAATATGCAAGAACAGGAAACCCGACAAGAGATATATTAGAAAAGTTATTAGTTGAATTGGAAGATGGTAAATTTGCTTATGCTTTTAGTTCAGGTATGGCTGCAATTTCTGCATTATCAGATGCTTTAGGTAAAAATTATTCAATTATTTGTAGCGATGATGTTTATGGTGGCACAAGAAGAATATTTGATAAAATTAAAACAGTAAATCAAGATGTAGAAGTAACATATGCCGATCTTAGTAAAGAAAATAATTGGCAAGGTCATCTAAAAGAAAATACAAAAATGATTTGGGTTGAGACACCCTCTAATCCATTACTAAAAATTATAGATATAAAAAAAATTAGAGAAAGCTTAAAAGATGATAATATCATTATAGTCTGTGATAATACTTTTGCATCACCCTACAATCAGCAACCAATAAATAATGGGGCTGATGTTGTTATACATTCCTCAACCAAATATCTTGGAGGTCATTCAGATATAATTGGAGGTGCACTAATTATAAATGATAATAAAATTTTAGCTGATAAAATTAAATATATCCAAAATGCAGTTGGTGCTGTTCCCAGCCCTTTCGATTGTTATTTACTTATTCGATCAATTAAGACACTTGCTGTAAGAATGGAGAGGCACAATAATAATGCCTTAGAAATTGCTAATTATTTATTAAAACATCCTAAAATAAATAACGTTTTTTATCCTGGATTAGAAAATAACCCAAGTTATGAAATTGCAAAAAAACAAATGACTGGATTTGGTGGAATATTATCAATTGAATTAATGGGCGATATTAATTCAGCAAAAAAATTTCTTGAAACAATTCAAATATTTACACTAGCAGAAAGTTTGGGTGGAGTTGAAAGTTTAATAGAGCATCCAGCTATAATGACACATGCATCCATTGACAAAAAAATTAGAGATGAATTAGGAATTTCTGATACCCTAATCAGACTTTCAATTGGAATTGAAGATATTTCAGACTTAAAGAAGTCTTTAGATGATGCTCTAAAAAATATTTAAATTATTTTTTTCAAATCTGGAGGTGAATAATTAGGACCCTTCATAACTTTACCAAATTCATTATAAATTGGCTTACCTTCCTCTGAAAGTTTACTCATGTTACTACGATGAACTTCGTTAAAACATTTATCTAGGTCTATACCAAAAGCAGCACCCGCACCGTATGTTACAACTAAAATATCAGTTAATGCATCAGCAACTTCAACAATATCATTATCATTAATTGCATCTTTTAATTCATTAAATTCTTCATCAATCAATTTTTTTCTTAATTCAACAATTTTATTTTCTGGAAATTCAGCACTATTTTTTACTTCTTGACCAAAAGTTGTCATAAATTCTTTTACTTTTTCAAAATTTGTCATTTTATCTCCCAATAATATTTATTTATAAAAAATATCGTTGTAAGTCACAACTATAAAGAGAAAAGATATTATTGTTATCCCCACAGCCAAATAAACTCTTGTAATAAACTCAGGAAGAGAGTTTGAAAAAATTCTTCTAATAATAAAATACATTATATGACCACCATCTAAAAGAGGAATAGGAAGCAAATTAAATAAGCCTACAAATAAAGAAATTATTATAAATAAAAAAAGTACTCCCCTTACTTGATCAAGCATCATTTGATCTGCATTTTTTACAATTCCTATAGGTCCGGCTAACTGATCTCCTAATGTATTTTCTTTATATGATTGTTGAAGAAAAGAAAAAGAGGCTACATAGTATGTCGGAATGAATAAAGAAGAATTTTTAATTGAATCAATTAAATTATATTTATCAATAATAGGATTTTGAGGTGAAGATATGCCAATAATATATCGATTTAATTCTGAATTAAATTTTAGATCAAAGTTTTTTTCAATTATCTGATTATTTCTTTCAATTAAAATATTAATACTTGGGTTATTGCCAATCGCTTTTGGTATATCAGAAAACTCTTCAATACTAATATTGTTTATCTCTAGTATTTTATCACCTTCTCTAAGATCATTTTCAAAAGCAGATGAATTTTCACTGACTGATCCAATAATTGGCATTAAACTAACAATTCCAAAAAAGAAAAATATGCAGAATAGAGCGAACCAAGCACTAAAAATATTAAAAACACTTCCTGCTAAAAGAACCAATATTTTTTGAAAAAGTGTAAGAGATTGAAAGGATCCCTCCTCATCATTAGAGTTTGGTGAAAATATATTATCAAGTCCTTTGATTTTTACATATCCACCTAATGGAATAGGAGATAATTTCCATGTAGTGCCATTTTTATCAGTAAATTTTAAAAGTGGTTTGCCAAACCCAATTGAGAAATCAGTAACTTCAGCTTTAAACCATCTCGCAACTATATAATGTCCGTATTCATGGATTGCGACCAAGACTAAAAAAACTAAAATAAGATTAATATAAATCATAGTTGTTATTAAATTAGTGTTTTAATTTATTGATATATAGTATTTATCCAGTTTTAGCCTCTTCGTATTCATCTATTGGAGGGCAAACACAAAATAAATTTCTATCTCCATATACATTATCAATTCTACTAACTGGACTCCAGTATTTATTATTAATTAAATAAGCATGAGGGTAAGCAGCTTCTTTACGTGTATATTTATGATCCCAATTGTCAGAAGATACCTCTTCTATGGTATGTGGGGCATTTTTAATAGGATTATCTACTTTATCAAATTTACCATCTCTAATCATATTAATTTCATTATGAATAGAAATCATCGCTTCACAAAATCTATCTAGCTCCTCTTTTGATTCACTTTCAGTGGGCTCAATCATCAAAGTGCCTGGAACTGGAAAAGACATTGTGGGAGCATGAAATCCATAATCAATTAGTCTTTTAGCAATATCTTCATCTGAAATATTTAATTCTTGTTTAAACGGCCTGATATCAATAATAAATTCATGTGCTACCATATTATTCTTACCAGTATATAAAATAGGGTAATAATTTTTTAATCTTTCTTTAATATAATTAGCATTTAATATTGCTACTTGAGTTGCTAATTTTAAACCATCGTCACCCATCATAGAAATATAAGAATATGAAATAGGTAAAATAGATGCACTGCCCCAAGGCGCTGCTGAAACTGCCTCCTGATTGGTTAAACCTATTTCATTTTTAAAAATAGGATGCCCAGGTGCAAAATCTGCTAAATGTTTTTTTAATCCTATAGCCCCAACTCCAGGTCCACCTCCTCCATGAGGTATGCAAAATGTCTTATGGAGATTCATATGGCATACATCAGGTCCAAATTTACCTGGTTTAGCTACCCCAACCATTGCATTATAATTAGCTCCATCTAGATAAACTTGCCCACCAGCATCATGAATTTTTTTACAAATCTCAACAATACTTTCTTCGAATACACCATGTGTTGATGGATAAGTAATCATTAAAGCAGACAGTCTATCACCTGCCTCTTCTATTTTTTTATCTAAGTGAGTTAAATCTACATTACCTTTGTCATCACAGTTTACAATTAAAATATCCATACCGCACATCTGTGCACTGGCTGGATTAGTTCCATGAGCACTTTTAGGAATTATACAAATATTTCTTTTAGTATCTGAATTTTTCTCATGATATTTTTGTATAGCTAATAAACCAGCAAACTCACCTTGTGCTCCTGCATTAGGTTGGAGTGAAACTGCATCAAAACCAGTAATATCTTTTAACATCGATATTAATTCACTCATCATTTCATTATATCCCTCACGTTGATGGGGCTCTAAGAATGGATGCGCATTTGAAAAACCTGGTAAAGTAATTGGAAGCATTTCTGATGCTGCATTTAATTTCATAGTACAAGATCCAAGAGGTATCATTGATCTGTTTAAAGCAACGTCTTTATTTTCTAATTTTTTTAAATATCTCATCATTTCTGTTTCAGAATGATAGATATTAAATACAGGATGAGTTAATATTTTGTCTTTTCTATCTAAATCACTTTTGAAAATCGAATCTTCAATTTTACTTTCAATTTCTTCTGCGTATATTTCATTATTGTTTTCATTAAAAAATTTAATTAAATTATCTACATCTTGTAGTGATGTAGTTTCATCTAAGGAAATAGAAAAATGATCATCATTTACAAATCTAAAATTTATACCATTGTCTATAGATTTATTTACCCAGTATTTAGATTTTGTATCTTTTATTAATAAGGTATCAAAATAATTTATTGATTTTACTTCAAAATTTAATATCTCTAATGATTTCTTTAGATATCTAGACTTATAATGAATGTCCTCAGCAATATTTTTTAATCTAATTGGACCATGATATATTGCATATGAAGCAGATATAATTGCTAATAAGGCCTGTGCAGTACATATATTACTTGTAGCTTTTTCCCTTCTAATGTGTTGCTCACGCGTTTGAAGAGCCATTCTGTAAGATCTTTTATTATTTCGATCAACTGATACACCAATTAGTCTTCCAGGTATCATTCTTTTATATTCATCTAATGTTGCAAAATATGCTGCGTGTGGACCTCCTAGACCCATTGGAACTCCAAACCTTTGAGTACTTCCAATAACTATATCAGCTCCAAAATCTTTTGGTGATTTCATAACTACCAAGCTCATTATATCTGCTGCTATGATTGATAAAGCATCGTGAGATTTATTTATATTTATTAAATCGCTGAGATTAGCAATTTCTCCATATGTATCTGGATTTTGAATTAAGCAACCAAATGTATCGTCATCTGGATTATCAAAAATAATTTTTATACCTAAGGGTTTAGCTCTTGTTTTTAAGACAGATAGTGTTTGTGGATGACATTTATTTTGCACACAAAAAGTAAACTTTGCACTTTTTTTAATTTTAAAAGCCATCATCATAGCCTCAGCTGCCGCAGTACTTTCATCAAGTAAAGATGCATTTGCAATATCCATTCCAGTCAAATCAATTATCATTTGTTGAAAATTCATTAACATTTCCAACCTGCCCTGACTTACTTCTGGTTGATAAGGTGTGTAAGCAGTATACCATCCCGGATTTTCAAGAATATTTCTTAAAATAACGCTAGGAGTAATAGTATTATAATAACCCATTCCAATATAAGTTTTTTTGAAATTATTTTTCAAAGATAAAAGTTGAGTATTAATTTTATTAAACTCCTCAGACATACCAGGTCTAAATTTAAGTTTATCTTTAAAAATGATATGATTAGGTACAGTTTTTTCAATTAATTCATCTAATGAAGAGCAATTTATTAATTTGAGCATTTCTCCAATATCTTCATTTCTAGGCCCTATATGTCTGCTAACAAATTTATCTATTTCAATCATCTATTGTTCCAAAAATTGTTTATACTCATCTTCTGACATAAGTTCAGAATATTGATTTGAATCAGAAATTTTCATTTTAAAAATCCATCCCTCGTTTTCTGCATCTTGATTAATAATAGCAGCGTCATTTTCTAAATTCTTATTAACTTCAATTATTTCACCATCAATTGGAGCATAAATATCAGAAGCTGCTTTTACAGATTCAACGACGCATATTTCATCTTTTGCTTTAACCGAGTTTCCAACTGATGGTAATTCAATAAATACAATATCACCAAGAGATTCTTGGGCATGATTGCTAATACCAATTGTGGCAATTTCATTTTCAATTGAAACCCATTCATGATCTTTTGTGTATTTTTTTTCACTCATATACGCTCCCATTTTTTTTATAATTTTTTTTTACAAAAGGTAGGTTGTTTATTTTTACTAATTCTAATTTTTTTCTAATTTCACAAAAAATTGGATTATCAGTATTAAACTCAGATTTTATGTAACCGATAGCAATAGATTTGTTAAGATTAGGAGAGAAACATCCACTTGTAATTTTGCCAATTTCATTATCATTATTATCGAATAACGTCATTCCATCTCTTAGCATTGATTTATTGGTTGAAATTAAACCTATTTTTTTATTAGATAATTTATTTTTTAATTGATCAGATAAAATCTTATTTCCATTTAAATTTTTGTCTTCTAATCTTTCTTTATCTAGTGCCCATGATAAACCAGCTTCAATTGGAGTAATATTTTCATTTAATTCATGACCATATAAACTTAATCCAGCCTCAAGCCTCAATGAATCTCTAGAACCTAAACCACAAAGCATTGTATTTTCATTTTTAAGTAAATCAGTAATTAAATTTTCTGCACTTTCATTTGGAATAGAAAGTTCAAAACCATCTTCACCAGTATAACCTGATCTACTTACTATTATTTCATTGCTATCGTATTTACTTATTAAAATATCAAAAAAATTCATATTATTTGGAATATCAATAATATTTTTTAAAACATTAATAGAGTCAGGTCCCTGAATCGCTAATAAACAATTTTTGTTATAAATTTTTTCTGCATTAGGAGCACAAGAAATAAATATTTCTTCGTCTTCTTTTTTTCGAGATGCATTATAAACAATATACAAATATGACTTATCTTTAATATCAATATTTGAAATAATTAGATCATCAATAACACCTCCATCTTTATTGAGCAAAAATGAATAATGCGATCTATTTTTAATTAATTTTTTTAATTGTAATGGAATATATTTTTCTAATTTATGTAAATACGTTTCATTATTTTCAATTAAAATTTGCCCCATATGACTAACATCAAAAATACCAGAGTGGTTTCTGACATTTTTGTGTTCATTAATTATTCCAGTTTTATAATTAATAGGCATGTTAAAACCTGCAAATGGCAATATCTTTGCACCATTATTTTGATGAAAATTTTTCAGCGGAATGTCTAATGGTAACTGGTTCAAATAAATACTCCAAGCTACCCCTCTGTCTTTTTACCTGAGAGCTTTTCACCTTCGGTAGAGCTAAATGCTCTTTTCCAGAGTTTTTTTTTAACGGTCCATTGTGCCTGAGAGTTTCCGGGTCGTTGCTCCTTCGGCTCTGAAATTTCAGTATCTCCCGTTAATTATTTTTATACTTATTTTTATAATTTAACAATTAATTTAAAGGAATTTTATTATCAATTTTTGATTTTTGATAAATTTCTGACATTTTTTGGTACTCTTCTTTGATCTGATATATTTTATCTGATAATGAGCCCTCTATACCTAATCTTTTAATTTCCGATAAAATTGAGAAACTCTCCCAATAATCATTATTAATATTATATTTACCATCTTTGATTTTAAATACTTCTGTCAAAATTTTAAGATCGTGTGGAATATGAAAACCTTCTTTTGTATCGGTATAGGAAAAAAAATAGTAAAAATTGTCAAATCCAGCCCAGGTTATGGCTGATAAACACATAGAACAAGGCTGATGTGTACTTATGAAGTAATAATCTTTTGTATTAAACAGTTTTTTTTCAAATAAATTAAAAAGAGTTGAAATTTCTCCATGAAATAAAGGGTTTTTGATTTCCTGGTTTGTACCAAGACAAACAAGACTTAGGTCAGATTTTTTAACAATAAATCCACCAAATATTTTATTTCCTTCATTAATTGAAATTTTTGTTAATGGGATTAGATCATCTAAAATAATATCTAAGATTCTTTCATAATTTGTTATCATTATGAAATGTCTGATACTTTATTTATTAGATTTGTCCATAAAACAAAAAAAAGGACCCAGCAAGCTAGGTCCCTTTTGTGTATCGTGCATTTCCTCCCGATACAATTTAATAATCGTTTCCTTTTATTAAATTGATTATTACCTTTGCGTGTAATAATTAAAAATAATTTATCTATTTGTTATTTATCAATCAATAAAAAAATGTATTTTTAAAAGTAAATAATCTTTTTTTGTTGATATGTTTGTTAATAAAATGTGCAAAATTAAATTTGATTAAAAATGAGTAAAAATTCAAAACTTAATGTCTTAGGAGTTATGACAGGCACATCAATGGATGGCGTTGATATAAGTTTGATTAATACAAATGGGACTGACTTTGTAAAAATTAAATGTGAAAAATCATATAAATTTGATAAAAATTATCAAAATACACTAAACAATCTAATATTAAATAAACCAAAAACTAATAATAAAATTAAAGAATATTTTTTAAAAAAAGATGATTTCGTTACAGATATTTTAGAAAAAAAAATAATTTTATTTCTGAAACAAAAAAAAATTAATAAAAAAAATATCGATTTAATATCAATTAGTGGACAGACTGTTTACCACGACCCATCGAATAAAATATCTATACAATTAGGGAATGGAAACAAAATTGCAAAAAATCTTAAAGTTAAAACTATAAGTAATTTTAGAGATAATGATATTAAAAATGGTGGTCAAGGAGCACCAATTGGATCATATTATCATAAGTTTTTAATACAAAAATTTAAGGAAAAAGCGATTATAGTAAATCTTGGAGGTATAGCAAATTTTTCAACTGTAGTTTCAAGAACATTATTATCATCGGATATAGGGCCGGCAAATTGCTTAAGTGATGATCTTTGCAATTATTTTTTTAAAAAAAAATTTGATAATGATGGAAATTATGCAAGAAAAGGTAAGATTGATAATAAATTAATCGAAAAATTCAAAAAAGATAAATTCTTTAAGAAAAAGTTCCCAAAATCATTAGATAGAAATTATTTTAGACATTATTTTAATAAGCTTATTAAATTGAACAAATATGATGCGTTAATGACTGCTAACTACATGACTTACATTGGGTTTAAAGAATTATTAAAAAATAAAAAATTTAAGATTGAAAGAATTTTACTTACTGGAGGAGGAAGAAAAAATAAATTACTCAAAGAAATATTAATGAATAAACTTAATAAAAAAATTGAACTTATTGATAAATATAAAATAAATGGTGATTTAGTAGAAGCTCAAATGTTTGCGTATATTGGCATGAGATCATTTAAAAATTTAGAAATAAGTAATAAAAATACTACAGGTGTGAAAAAAAATTTAAGTGGTGGTATTTTATATTTTCCAGATTAATTAGTTAAATCTGACCATGTTTTTTTATCAATATTTGAGCCACACAATATCACCATTGTATTTTTGCCAATAAGCTTATTATTGATTTTATATTTTAAAGCAGCGAGTCCAGCAACACACGCGGGCTCAAGAAATAACTTAAATTTTTTATAACAAAAAACCATAAATTTTTTCATTTCATCATCAGAAACAGTTACCATTTCATCAATTACTTCTTTTGCTACATCAAAAGAATATTGCATATGTAAAGGTGCTGAAAGACTGTCAGCAATACTATTTACATTAATATTATTTAGTGGTTTGTTAGCTCTTAAACTTTGATTTAAACCATTAGCATTTTCAGGTTCAACACCAATAATTTTAATCTTAGGATAAAATTGTTTTATATACGATGAAACACCACTTATTAATCCCCCTCCTCCAACTGAAATTAGTAAATTGTCAATTTTAGTATTAATTAATTTTAAATATTCTACAATTTCTAATCCCAAGGTAGCACTACCTTGTAATGTCAATGGGCCGTCAAAAGGGTGAATAAAATAGTAACCTTCATTTTTAGCATTTTCAGCATCAAGAAAGGCTTGTTTTGGGTTTGTAAAAATAATGTTAGCACCATAATTTTTACAAGTTTGAACTCTATATTTATTTGCACTTTCGTATAAGAAAATTTTATTTTTCAGTTTAAATTGATTAGCCACAAATGAAGCAGCGATCGCATGATTTCCAGCACTAACTGCTGTAATTCCTTTATTAAATTTATTATGATCTTGAGAAATTATATTATTAATAGCACCTCTTGCCTTAAATGAACCAGATTTTTGTAAAAATTCGCATTTAAAAAATAAATTAGTAGAAAAATAATTATCAATATCATCAGGACACTTTAAAAAAGGGGTTTGATTAATAAATGGTCTAATTTTTTTATAAATTCTAATAATATTATCGACAGATAAATCTTTAGGTATCAAGAAATTCCTCTAATTTCTTTAATTTTATCGTAAGCAATATTAATAGCCGCTAATTCTTTATTAGATTGTTTAATAAATTCTTTAGGCATACCTTTGGCAATTAAATTATCTGGGTGATGTTCTTTATTTAATTTTATCCATTTTTTTCTTATTTCATTATCAGTGCTCGATCTATTCACACCCAATATTTTGTAAGGGTCAGATTCACTGTTTTTTAAATTTGATTGGAAAATTCTTTGGAAATCTTTTTCACTAAATTTAAATGATTTAGAAATTGATCTTAAAAAATCTATTTCGCTAAGAGATACCTTTCCATCAGATGCAGCAATATAAAATAAATTATTTAATAATTCTTCCAATAAAATTTTATTAGCTGAAAATAAATCACCTACTTGATTTGCTATTTGTTTATAGCCATACGTATCTTTTTTTGCTTCATTGAAAATTTTTGCAACTTTAGGAATTTCAGATTTTGGAACTTTAAATTTTTCTTTAAATGCCCTGATTTCATCATCTGATACAATGCCATCTGATTTAGCTAATTTTGCAGCTAAAATAATAAAACTTAATGTGAAAATTTGTTGTTTTTGATTATTATTTATTCGATTGAAGTTAAATGATGATTTTGATTTAGATCTTCTGTCAAAAGCACCGCCAGCCATTACACCTATGATAGCACCTATAGGTCCGCCTAATGCAAATCCTGCTGCTCCGCCTATAACTCTTCCCCAAATACTCATTTTAAAGATTCAATTATACTTTTTAATTCATTTATCTCATTTTGCGAAATTTTATTGTCTTGATTCAGATCTATAATTTGAAAGAGTAGATTTAATGATTGTTCAATTTCTTCATAGGAAATAACTCCATCATTATTTAAATCAACAAAATTAAAGTACATCTCTTCTTCTTCATTCAATTCAGAAGAATATACAATCGAGGAATATAAAAGTAAAAATGAAAAAAATATTTTTATCCAAACCATCTATACATTCCTATAATACCTGCACCAGCGTAAAAAAATTGTAAAAACAATATTCCATTGTGTTTTAATTTATAAGCCCAGATTCCAATTAACACTGCTGATAGCAATAATAATGAAAAGCCAATAAATTCTAATCCAATGTTAAATGCAACTAGTAGGGAATAAAGGATGGCTGTAGTTACGCCAATCCATTCTAAAAGTTTGTTTGAATTCAATTAAATATTATTTTTTCTTGATATTAATAGCGTTTTCTTTTCCACGGTTTTCACCGATTTCAAATTCAACTGGCATACCTTCTTCTAAAGTATCAATACCAGCAGCTTCTAAAGCTGAAACATGAAGAAAAACATCTTTTCCTCCATCATCATTTTCTATAAATCCATAACCTTTGGTCGGATTAAACCATTTAATTTTACCACTTGGCATATTTTATTCTCCTTATTTTTTTTTGGGGGATTAAATTTATTTAACTTATATAAATATTGTATATTGATTAATTTAATACATTAAATAACTAATAAGAAATTAATTTCAACAATTTTTTTTATTTTTATGCTTAGCTATAAACACGGATATCATGCTGGAAATCATGCAGATGTTATGAAACACATTATAATGCTTTACTTATATAATATTGAAAAAAAAGTAAATAATTCAATAAGTTATATTGATACTCATTCTGGTAATGGAATTTATAAATATATATCAAAATATATGGATAAAAATAAAGAGTATAAAAAAGGAATTAAAAAGATACAAAATTATAAAGGTAATAATATTTTAATTAAAAATTATCTTTCAACTATTTCTAAAATTACTGGAAAAAATAATTTTTATCCTGGATCACCTATATTTATTTCATCCATAGCCAATGAAAAAGATAAATTATTTTTTTGTGAATTACACAATAATGAATATGAATTATTAAAAAAAAACTTAAACAAATATACCAATGCTAAAATTTTAAATGCTGATGGATTTAACTTTATTTTTAATAAAGTTAGTAAAGAGAAGAATTATTTTGTATTTATAGATCCATCATATGAAATAAAGGATGATTTTGAAAAAGTAGAAGAGATACTAAATAATGTTGATAATTTATTTTCAAATTCCAAAATCATAATATGGTATCCAGTTTTGAATATTTTGGAAAATGACTCCTTTATTCAGAATATTAGAAAAAAAGGTATAAGTAATATTATCAATGTTGAAGTTCCTATTATGAAATATGGAGACAATGTTGGAATGCAAGGAAGTGGCTTATTATTAATAAATTTTTCAAATAGATCTATAATGAAAAACCTCAAAGAGGTAATACATGAAATTCAAGATATTTTAAAACAAGAGGAAAATAGTACTAGGTTTAAATTAAGATATTTATAAATATGAAAAAAATTAATTTACTTGATGAAGATATCTATAAGTTATTTATAAAAATTGCTTTGCCAGCCTCAATTGGAACTATATTTAACAATCTCTATTCTTTAGTTGATACTATTTTTGCAGGTAGAATGATTTCTGAAACTGCTTTAGCAGCTATTGGTCAAACATTTCCTGTATATTTTATAATTATTGCACTTGGAATAGGGCTGAGCATAGCTACAACAAGTAATGTTGCTAATTCTTTAGGAGAAAAAAATATTAAAAAAGCAAGTCATGCATTTTCACAATCTTTTGTTGTAACAATTT
Source organism: uncultured Alphaproteobacteria bacterium (assembly GCA_902614375.1). Lineage (GTDB taxonomy): Bacteria > Pseudomonadota > Alphaproteobacteria > HIMB59 > CACPNW01. Next base: position 7,586 of record CACMKZ010000013.1, on the reverse strand, counting down.
TAGTAGGCTTAGGTATAACTATTTTTGGACTTTATTTTGGGAACATAATTTTAGAATCCATAAATGATGACCCAGAAACCCTTAAACTTTCATCATTGTATATGAACGTAATTTATTTAGGATCAGTCATAATTCTTTTACTCATGGTATGTAATTCTTGTTTATCAGCTCAAGGAGATACTAAAAGTTATAGAAATGTTTTAATTTTTAGTTTTTTTCTTAATATAATTTTAAATCCAATATTAATTACAGGAAAAATAATTAATTTTGAATTATTTATTCCAATGGGTATAACTGGAATAGCAATAGCTACCATACTGTCTCAAATAATTGGTCTGTTATATTTATTATATAAAATTTATAAAACAGAGATTTTTGAAAACTTTAAAAATAATTATTTAATTCCTAAATTAAGTTTAATTAAGGAAATTTCATTTCAGGCTATTCCAGCGGCATTAGGATTGATGATGATTGCTCTCGGATCATATATATTGTTATTTTTTGTCAGTCGTTTTGGTAATGATGCAATTGCAGGTTTCTCCTCAGCTGGAAGATACGAACAACTGCTTTTCTTACCCTTGTTAGGATTAAGTACAGCAGTAACCGCAATTGTGGGTCAAAATTTTGGTGCAAAAAACTATGAAAGAATTTTAGAAACTTACAACAAAGCTATGATTACTGGTGTAATAATATTAACTATAGCAGGATTAATTTTATTTATAACTGCAGAAGATTCAATGAGATTATTTACTGATGATAAAGAAGTAATTTACTATGGATCGATATATCTTAAAATATACGCACTTGGTTTTCCTGCTTTTCCATTCTTCTTTATTTCTAATGCTTCATTCCAAGGGCTAAAAAAAGCAATAATAGTAATGTATATGGCCATACTTAGGTTTGTATTAGTGCCTATAATTGTAATATTATTTGTGAATAATTTTATAGAAGAAAACTACATCTATATGTTTATTGGGTTAACTCTTGTTCATTGGATAATTGGTATCTTATATTATTTTTATTCTTCGAATAAAATTCGAAATATTCAAAGAAGCTATACTACACCTTGAAGATTTGGAACAAATAAAACATCATCATATTCTTCAGAAATAATATTATTATTATGTTTTATATATCTTACAAGTATTTGCTTGTTATTTTTAACAATAGGACAAACAATAATTCCTTCATTTTTAATTTGAGAAAAAATTTCATTATTTATTTTTTTTGATGCTGCTGTAAATATTATTCTATCAAAAGGTATTTGTTCAATCCAACCATTATTACCATCATCGTATTTTGAAACGATATTAGTTAATTTTAATTTCTCAAAAATATTATTAGAACCTTCATGTAAATTTTTAATTCTTTCAATCGTGTATACACGCCTTGCCAAGATTGATAATACAGCACACTGATATCCACTACCAGTGCCTATTTCTAATACCTTGTGGTTACTTTTAACATCAAGTAATTCAGTCATCCTTGCTACAACGTAGGGCTGACTAATTGTTTGATTATTTTCAATTGGTAAAGCTATATTTTCATAAGCTTGATTTCTATAAGCTTCATTAATAAACTTTTCTCTTGGAATTTTTTCTATTGCAGAGAGAACTTCAGCATTACTAATACCTGACTCTCGTAACTCGAGTATCAATCTTATTTTCCTTACATCAAGCACTAGACAAGAGTATCAGAATTATTGAAATATTTTTTCAAAACTTCTGGAATTTTAATATTTCCATCTTTCATTTGATAATTTTCAAGAATAGCAATTAGTGTTCTTCCTACTGCTAACCCGGATCCATTAAGTGTATGAACAAAAATATTTTTATTTTCTAATTTATATCTTGTATTCATTCTTCTAGCTTGAAAATCATTACAATTTGAGCAGCTTGAAATTTCTCTATAAGTATTTTCACCTGGAAGCCACACTTCAATATCGTATGTTTTTGATGCTGAAAAGCCCATATCACCAGTACACAAAGTCATAATCCTATAATGAATATTTAAATCTTGAAGAATACTCTCAGCACTTTCAAGCATTCTTTCTAATTCATCTTGTGAATGCTGCGGCTCAACTATTGAAACTAATTCAACTTTAGTAAATTGATGCTGTCTTAACATACCACGAGTATCCTTACCAGCAGCACCAGCCTCTGATCTAAAACATGGAGTATAAGAAGTTACTCTCATGGGTAATTGATTTTGGTTAAGTATTTCCTCTCTAACCATATTTGTTAAAGGAACTTCAGCAGTTGGTATTAACCAATGATTTTCCCCAGCAGTAAATAAATCTTCACCAAATTTAGGTAATTGCCCTGTTCCAAAAAGAGCAGAATCTTTAACCAAAAAAGGTATATTATATTCAATATAACCATTTTCATTTGTATGCTTATCTAACATAAAATTTGCTATTGCTCTTTCCAACTTAGAAAGTTGATTTTTTAATAAAACAAATCTAGACCCTGATAATTTAGATGCAGTTTCAAAATTCATTAAACCTAAATTTTCCCCTAATTCAAAATGAGTTTTAGGATTAAAATCAAATCCTGGTTTTTCACCCCATTCTCTATATTTTGTATTGTCTGCTTCATTGCTTCCTATAGGTACAGTCTTATCAGCTATATTTGGCAGTCTTGAGAGGATAGTTTTTAACTCCTCGTCTTTAATAGTCTCAAGTTCCTTTAAATTATTAATTTTATTTTTAATTTCATCAACTTTATTCATTTCTGATGAAGCATCTTTATTTTCACTTTTAAGTTTACCAATATTTTTTGAAATAGAGTTTCTTTCGGCTAAAAGATTCTGAAGAACAGTCTGAGTTTCTCTTTTAACTTTATCTAGTTCTAATATTTTATTTGATATTGGATGCTCACCTCTTTGTTTCATATAATTATCAAACTCTGTTGGATTTTCTCTGATAAAATTAATATTATGCATTACTTATCTTTATTTTTTTGTATTAGTTTTGCAATATAAATTGAAACTTCGTATAAAAATATAATTGGCAGAGCTAAACTTATTTGACTAAATGGATCAGGTGGAGTTAAGAATGCAGCGGATAAAAATGCTAATACAATTGCATATTTTCTAAATTTTTTAAGTGATTCATAAGTAACAATCCCTACTCTCGCCATTAAAGATAAAACAACAGGAAGCTGAAATGCCAAACCAAAAGCAAAAATAAATCGCATCATAAGGGATAAATATTCGCCCATTTTAGCTTCTAATCGAATAGGAACGCCACTAGAACCAAGGTTTTGATAAGATAAGAAAAAAGACCATGCCAATGGCGCAATAATATAATAAACCATTGATCCGCCGGCAAAAAATAAAATTGGAGTCGCAATTAAATAGGGTAAAAAAGCTCTCTTTTCCTTTTTGTATAATCCTGGTGCAATAAATCTCCATATTTGTATTGCAATTAATGGGAATGAAAAAAATAAAGCAAAGAAAAAAGCTATTTTTAATTCTGTAAAAAAAGCTTCTTGTAACGCTGTATAAATAAAACCTTGACCTTTATCTTTATCAAATAGTTCTACTAGAGGACTGGCTAAAAAGGCAAATAATTCATCTGCAAAGTAAAAACAAACAATAAAGATTAATAAAATATATAAAAAACTCCATAGTAGTCTTTTTCGTAACTCGGTGAGATGCCCTATTAGAGACATTTCTTCAAATTTTTCTTCAGCCATTACAAAAATAATAAATTAATTTTTTTTTGAAAATTCATTCTCGGTCATTTTCACTGTTTCTTGAACTTCTTTAATCTCGTTTTCAAAATTTTTTTTGATATTAATGCCGTCTTTTATTTTTTTTACCTCTTTGACTGATTTAGCTAATTCTTTAATTTCTTCCTCCTCAGCAATTTCATTTATAGATGACTTAAATTCAGAAGACATTTTTTTAATATATTTAGTAAAAGATCCAACTTGTTTAATGAATTTTGGAAGATCTTTTGGGCCAATAACAACAACAACTATTATCCCAATTAAGAAAATTTCACTCCAACCAAAAGTAAACATTATATTTACTTTTCTTCGTCGTTTTTATTCTCTAAATTTTTATCTTCTTTTTTTTCTTCGTCAGACATTCCTCTCTTGAATGATTTGATTCCTTTTGCCATATCACCCATAAGTTGAGGTATTTTACCTCTACCGAAAAGAAGTAGAACAATAACGAGTACAATTAATAATTGCCAAATACTAGGTGTCATAAGGGGCTTATACGGAAACTATAGGAAAAAAACAAGAAGTAATAAGTTAACTAAGTATTTTGAATAAAATCATCAATATTATTTTCATCATCCTGTTCTAAATTATCATTACTTTGTAAATTTTCATCATTTTTAGCAAGATCACTTATAGTTGCAATCGCAGCACGTTTATCTAGAAAACCACTTGCCTTTAGCTCTTCTTTATTGGGTAAATCGGATAAACTATTCAATCCAAAATGTTCAACAAACAAATCTGTGGTAGACCATAAAGTAGGTTTACCAGGTATACTTTTTCTACCTGAAGGACGTATCCATCCGATTTCCATCAAATGATCTAGAGAGCCTCTACCCATTTGAACACCTCTAATATTTTCAATTTCTGATCTTGTTATTGGTTGTTGGTAAGCAATTATAGATAATGTTTCTAATGCTGCTCTTGATAATTTTCTTTTCTGTGTTTTAAAAATAGTTAATTCATCACCGAGATCTTCAGCAGTTCTAAAAGACCATTTGTTGCCAGTTTTGATTAAATTAATACCTCTATTTTTATAAAAATCTTTAATTTCTAGTAATAGCTTACTTATATTATTTTTATCTTTAATTTTTTCTTTTAAATCATTTTCATCAAGTGGCTCTCCTGATGCAAATAATACTGCTTCTAAAATTTTAATATCTTTATTATCCATTTTGATTAAATTTTAAATAAATATTCCCAAAACTTTCATCTTGTTTTAAATCAATAAAGCCATTTTTTGATAATTCTAAAGAAGCAACAAAATTAGATGAGATAATGGATTTATTAATTGTTTTATTAGCTTTAATTAAATTTGGAATTACATTTAAAAAATTAGTCCATTCTGTAATATTTCCAAAAATACCTTTTAATCTTTTTACTGCTTGATCAACTGAATAAAGTTCTGAATACTCAATAGTTAATTGTTTTACCTGTTCATTAGATTTAAGTATTTGACTATATGATTTTAGTAAGTCATATAAATTAGAAGTATAATTAATATTATATTTAACTTTGAGACCTTCAGATGACTCGCCATAAAATACATCTCTATTAACAAGAGGTCTTGAATATATGATTTTAGAAATATTTTGAAAAGCCTCTAGTCTCTGTAATTGATATTTTAAAGCCTCTTCTAATTCATCGGCTGTATATTCATCTGTTTTTTCTTCTTTTGGCAATAGTAATCTTGATTTCAAATACGTTAGCCATGCTGCCATCACCAAATAATCTGCAGCTATTTCAATATGAATATTTCTATATTGATTAATAAAATTAATATATTGATCAGCTAATTCGGATATGGATATATCAGATAAATCAACCTTCTGTGATCTAGCCAAAACCAACAATAGATCTATGGGGCCCTCAAAATTGTCTAATAATAGGTTAAATTGACTTTCTTTTATTTCTGTATCTGGAACATTTAACACAATTTTTTATATAAAATTATTGAGATTCTCTCAATATTATTCATTTATAAATTAAGTATTATGCAACTCTTAACAATAGTTAATAAATCACAAGCTTCAGAAGCATTGTTCTTAGAAATGAAATTTTTATAGGTAATGAAATATTGAGTACCTATTTCAGTTATTTTATAAAAAACAAAAATATCTTCAGGATCTATAATTTCTTTTTTATTTTCTAATAAATTTTTCAAGTATTTATTAATATTTTCAAAATTATCATTGCTATATAATTGAATTGTAAAATCAAGTTCGTCTATATTTTTAAAATCAAAATCTTGAATTCTATTATCTATGTTATTTAAACTTTTCTTGTCTAAATAATCAACAACTTCACCTTCTTTATTAGTAGGAATAACAAAATATTTATCAGTAAATTTAGGAATAACAAAATATTCCCTATTACTAAAATAATAAAATGAGATAAGATAAAGAATGATAATAAATAGCAATAATAATAAAGAATATTTTAAAATGTAATTATTTTTTCTTTTAAAAATAATTCTTTTAATCATTACATTGTTTCAGGTGCGCTTATACCAATAATTGAAAATATATCTTTTAAAACAACTCTAAATGACTGCAACCAAAATATTTTAGAAATTGTCTTTCCTGTATTTTTTTCATCTATAAAACGAAGTGATTCATTATCTTTACCTTTATTCCAAATTGAATGGAAATCAGAGGATATTTCTTCTAAGTAATTGATTAGTCTATGTGGCTCATTAAAATATGATGATTGATACAACAAATAAGGATAACAAATTAACTTTTTGATTAATTTTATCTCCTCATCAGATAGATTTTGTATTGCAGAAAAATTATAATTATTTTTAATTTTTATACCTAATTCGTTTGCTTTATTAATTACTGATGAAGCTCTAGCGTGTGCGTATTGACAGTAAAAAACTTTATTATCTTTATTTTTTTCAACAACAGCATCTAAATCAAAGTCAATCGCTGTCTCATTTTTAGTAGAAATCATGTAGTACCTTATAGGATCTTTTCCAACCTTAGAATGAACATTGGCTAATGTCACAAAATTTCCAGATCTTTTTGACATTTTAATTTTTTGTTTATTTTGAATTAAACTTACAATCTGACAAGTTAAAATATTTAAATAAGTTTCATCATCTTTAATAGCTTTAATTAACGAATTCATTCTTGGAATATAGCCAATATGATCAGACCCCCAAATATTTACTAATCTATCAAAATTTCTTTTACATTTATCTAAATGATAAGCTGCATCATTAGCAAAATATGTCCATTCACCATTTGATTTTTTTAATGCTCGATCTTCATTGTCTAATAATTTAGAAGATCTAAATAATAGTTGTTCTCTTGGCTCCCAATCAGAGTCATCACCTTTTGGCTTTTCTAAAATACCTTCATATAGTAATTTTTTTTCATCTAAGATTAAAAAAAGTTCATCAATAATTTTACTTTTTTCTATTTCAGTTTCGTGAGTAAATTTATCAAATCTTATATTTATTAATTCTAAATCTGATTTTATGCTTAAAAGTATATTTTTTAATGCAAAATTTTTAAAATATTTAATAGTTTCTTCTTGCTGAAAGTTTAACCACTTATCACCATCTTCATTTTTAATTTTTTTTGCAATATCTATTAGGTATTCACCAGGATACTCATCTTCATCTAATTCAATTTTTTTATCAAATAATTGTAAATATCGTTTTAATAGAGAGTTTGATAATTTATCAATTTGAGAGCCTGCATCATTTACGTAATACTCTCTGGTAACATCAAAACCTGTTTTAATATAAAGTGAGCTTAGTACATCTCCAAATACAGCACCTCTTATATGGGCTATATGTAATGGTCCGGTTGGATTAGCTGAAACAAATTCAACATTTATTTTTTT
>CACMKZ010000012.1 GCA_902614375.1 uncultured Alphaproteobacteria bacterium | reverse complement strand
TAAAGAAAGTTTCTAAGTTTTTACATACCTGATCAACATTTAATTTTGTAAATACAAGAGGTGGTTTTATTTTAATAACATTGTCATGAGGTCCATCAGTGCTCAATAAAATACCTTGATTTCTCATATAATTAATAAGCAGTTTAGCTAATTTTTTATTTGGTTTAGACACATTACTATTCTGAATAATATCTATTCCTAAAAAAAGCCCCCTACCTCTAACTTCACTAATATATTTTTTATATTTAAGTTGGATTTTTTTTAATTCTTTTAAAAAATAATTACCAACTAACAAAGCATTTTTTTGTAATTTATTATTATCAATAGTCTCTAATACTGCTTTACCGATAGCACAGGAAACAGGATTACCACCGAATGAGTTAAAATATTCCATCCCGTTATTAAAAGTTGAAGCAATTTTTTCTGTAGTTATAACAGCAGCTATAGGGTGACCATTGCCCATAGGTTTGCCCAAGGTTACTATATCAGGAACGACATCATGCTCTTCAAATGACCAAAAATGTCTTCCAGCGCGACCAAAACCAGTTTGTACCTCGTCAACAATACATAATGCATTGTTTCTTCTAATTTCTGAAAATATTTCTTTTAAATAATTTTTTGGAAGAATTACTTGACCACCGCAACCAAGTATACTTTCAGTAAAAAAACATGCAATATTGGTTTCTTTAATTTTATTTCTAATTACCGTTTTAGCTTCATCTATATATTTTTGAATCCAATTTGAATTTTGATATCTCCACTTACCTCTTAAGGGATCAGGCATGTCTAATACATGAACATAATCTTTTTTACCCAAACCACCCTTACTATTAAATTTATATGGACTTAGATCAATTAAGGCATTGGTATGCCCATGATAAGCATTGTCCATCACAAAGACATCTTTTGCACTAGTATAAGTTTGGGCAATTCTATAAGCTAAATCATTAGCTTCAGATCCTGTACATACGAAAAATATCTTATTTAATTTCTTTGGAAACTTACTCAAAAGTAATTCACTATAATCGTTAATTGTATCGTATAGATATCTCGTATTAGTATTAAGTTTTAAATTTTGCTGAGTCATAGCTTCATGGACATAGGAATTTGAATGTCCAACATGGGAAATATTATTTACACAATCTAAGTATCTCCTGCCATATCTATCAAAAAAATACTGATCTTTAGCTTCAAGCATATGAAGAGGTTTCTTGTAAGAAATTGATAAATTATCAGAAATATTTTTTCTTCTTTTCTTTAAAGTATCTTTAAAATTATTATTAATATTAGAATAAAAAGATTTTGGAATTCGTAGAATTAAATTTGGATCAGGTGAAATTTTATTCCAAATATTGAATAAAAATTCTTCACCTACTCCTGGAAAATTCTTATCATGTCCTAATAAATCTAAAATAATTTGAAAATGTAAATGTGGTAACCATTTTCCATTTTCATTAGAATTACCAATTTTACCAATCCATTCACCTTTCTTAATTTTTTTTCCAATTTTTAGTTTTTGAAACATTATTTTAGATAAATGACCGTATAGAGTATAAAATTTATATTTTTTAAAACTATGTTCTAAAACTAGAGTCGGGCCATAGTCATATTTAAAATTATTATTTTTTAAAATTATAATTTTACCATCTATTGGAGCAAATAAATCTGTCCCCTGATCAATAAAAATATCAATTCCTAAGTGAATATTACGTCTTTCATTCGTATTTAATTCAGAAATAAAGTTAGGTCCCTTATAAACTTTTCTTTTTTCATTGTATAAACCTATACCTATACGAGAATTATCTTCTTTAAATATTTTATTAACTCTTTTCTTAAGCGAACTATTATCTGGATTACCTTTTAATAAAGGTGAATCAGAACTTAATTTTAAGATAGATTTATTTTTATCAAGTAAATTAAATTTAAAAATATTACCAAAGTTGAATTTATTTATATAATTTATAATTTCTTTATGATGGTGAATAATATCAAAGCCGCATATTTCGCGAACAATATATATTAAAAAATTTATAGGAATTTTGTCTAATTTTTCTAATAAAGACCATGCATCTTTCTCACTAATGCTTAAATATTGATTTGATGGATATTTAATTCTTTGTTTTTTTGCCATTACAACAGTAATCATAAGTCTTGACTTACATAGTGATATTAATGAATTAATTTCATCCTCATTAATAGAAAATTGTTTATTGTACTCTATTATTATATTTTTGAGTGTAAGATAAATATTATCATTGTTCATTAATGCATATGAAAGGCATATAGCTAAATCATTTATTGTTGGAGAATAAATAGAATCTCCATAATCTAGTAAACCACAAACATTGTTTTCCTTAATAACAATATTATAATTATTTGGATCTGAATGAGTTATTGAATATCTTAATTTATTTAAATTATTTTTTACAAATTTTTCATATTCTGAAAAACATTTTAATAAAATTAATTTTTTTGAACCAGTAAAAATATTAATGTCTTTTTTAATCCATTTTATATTTGATGGATCCCAAATAAAATTTCTATGGGCATCTATATCGTTAAATGCTTTCAACTTAGTTGATACTTTTCCAAGTAACTTACCTAAAGAATTCTCAATTTTATCGTTACTTTTTGTATCTCCATACATGCGCCCTTCAATATAAGATAAGACCCTAACAAAGCATTCTCTATTTTTTTTGTCTAAATATTTTACAATCTTTGTATGGTGTATTTTTGGTATAAAAGATTTAAGACTAAGATCACTTCGTAAATAATTAATTAATCTATCTTGGTATTTTAATATATTTATTTTTTCTGATGGGTTTGAAATTTTTAATACATATTTTTTTTTATTATTTATGAATATAATAAAATTTATATCTCTTTCACTATCAAGTTGTTTAATTTTGAGTAATTTATTTCTTAAAAAAGAAAAATTAATCTTTAACCATTTAATTAAATGTTTATTATCAATAATAGGTGGATCAACATCAAAAACTGACATAAAAGGTGTATAATTCATAATGCTGAAATCTAAAAACATTTTTGTTTGTATTGGGGCAATTCATCACGATTATTTATTAAATCTTAAAAAAAATATTATTAATTTTAGATCTAATCAAATTATACAAAAAAGCAGAATTGGTGGAGTGGCGTACAATATTGCAGAATTGCTTTCGAATTTTGTAGATGTAAACTTTTATAGTTTAGCTATCAATGAAGAGATTAGAAAAAAAATCTCAAAAAAAATCTATGTTCATCAAGTGAATAAAGATTATGAAGATAGATACTATTTAGCTTTATCAGATAAAAATAATAAATTTTTATTAGGTTTAGCTAACACAGATGAATATGAAAATAATAAATCTTTAAAAATACCAAACATAAAGAATAAAAATATAATATTTGATCTAAATTTTTCTAAAACCTATTTGGAAAAATCAATAAATAAACTATCAAAAAAAAATAAAATTATAGTGTGCGCAACATCAGTGCATAAAGTTATTAAAATTAAAAGGATTATAAATAAAGTTGATTTTATATTCTTAAATAAAGCAGAGTTACTTAAACTTACAAATTCTTCAAATATAATATTAGGTGTAAAAAAAATATTAAAACAAAATAAAAAAATAAAAATAATTACTACTAATTCAAAAAATAATGTAATCTTTGGAACTAATGAATTTATAAAAAAAATAAAACCTCCATCAATCAAAGTAGTAAACGAAAATGGAGCTGGAGACGCACTAGCAGCTATGATGCTGTATTTGTTCAGTATAAATGAGAAAATGAATTATATTTTGAAAACTTCTGTAGCATGTGGGTCTTATTATGCTAGTGGTAAAAGTCTAAAAACTAAGAGTGATTTTTTAAAAATTAAAAATCTTTCTAAAAAAGTAATTGTACAATAGTATGCATGAAATATTTGATATAAGTAAAAAAGTTCAAGAAGCAATAAATAGAAAAAAACCAATAGTAGCTTTAGAAAGTACATTGATTAGTCATGGATTGCCCTATCCAGAAAATATTAAAGTCGCAATTGAGTCTATAAAGGCTGTTGAAGATAACGGTGCAATTGCTGCAACAATAGGAATAATTAGAGGTAAGGTTAAAATAGGATTATCGGATGAAGATATTCAAATATTAGCAAAAGAGAAAAATGTACAAAAAGTTTCAAGCCACAATATAAATTTATCAATATTTAATAAAGAAAATGCTGCTACAACAGTAGCAAGTACAATTTCTATAGCTTCTAAATTTCAAATAAGATTTTTTGCAACAGGAGGAATTGGTGGTGTGCATCTAAATGTTGAAAATACCAATGATGTATCTGCAGATCTATATGCACTTTCTGAGAATTCAAATTTTGTAATCTGTAGTGGTGCTAAATCTATATTAGATTTAAGTAAAACGAATGAACTTCTTGAAACTTTAGGAATTACAAGAATTGGTTATCAAACAAATTATATGCCTGGTTTTTGGTATGAAGAAACAGAAAATAAAGTCGATAATAAATTTGATGAAATTCATGAAATTTCTTCTTTTTTAAAACTCAATGAAAATATGGAAAATAAAAAATCAATTCTCATATTTAATAAAGTTCCATTAGAAAAAGCACTTAATAAAAATGACGTAGAAAAATGGATAAATAATGCAACAATAAAAGCTGATAGAAATAATATTAGTGGAAAAGAATTAACCCCTTTTCTTATAAAAGAAATTAACGAACAATCAAAAAACGAAACTCTAAATGCTAATGTATCTTTAATAATTAATAATGCGAATTTAGCTGGAAAGATTGCAAAGAGTTTTTATAGTTAAGGTAATAGCGATAATTTAGCTTTAAGTAATTGAAAAAATTTTTCATCATTAGCTTCATTCATCACAAAACAATTTACTGGTCTTTTAGTAACACCTAGCCAATCAACAACAGTCTCCCCTCTTGTTAATTCAGAATTTTCTTCAACTGTGACATTAACTTCTTTTCCACTAAAAATTGATGGATCTAACAAATATGCAATAACACATGGGTCATGCAATGGAGTTTCCTCAGTTTCGTATAATTCTTTATGAAATATTGTATAAAATTCCATTAGTTCTCCAAAAAACTTAGAACTTTTATTTTTATTTTCATTCATTGATTTGATAATTTTTGAATTTACATTTACCTGATGAGTAACATCTAAACCCATCATTGTTAGAGGAATGCCTGCTTCTAAAACAATATTAGCCGCATGTGGATCCACATAAATATTAAATTCAGCTGATGGTGTAGTATTCCCTAAGCACATAGCAGCTCCACCCATAAAAACTATTTCTTTTATATTTTCTTTAATAGACGGATCTTTTTTTAAACTTAAGGCAATATTTGTAAGAGGTCCTGTTGGACATAAATAAATTTGCTCTGTTGAAGATTTACAAGTTTCTACTATAAAATCTACTGCATGTTTTTCTTGATGTTTATAATTTGTATCTATTATTATAGGGTCACCTTTTTTATCTAATCCAGTTTTTCCATGAACATATTCAGCTGTAAATAATTCATAATGAATAGGTTTATTTGCACCAGAGTAAACTTTGATATCCGTTCTTTCAATTAACGTACAAACTTTAAGAGCATTATTTACTGTATTATTTAAACCACTATTTCCACCGACACAAGTGATACCCAGTATGTCAATCTCTTTAGAAGAAGCAGCTAACATTATTGCTACAGCATCATCATGACCTGGATCACAATCTAAAATTATTTTTTTAGTCATTAATAAAACTTTTAAGAGGTATTGAAGATCTTTGTAACCAATTCCATTCAGGATATTCGTTGTTATTATCAATTACATGAATTGTGTAAGCATGTCTTGATTTTAAACTTGTGTTCTCACATGAATAATGAGGAAGTCTACCATGTAATAAAACAAGTGATCCTTTTTTTACTTCTACAAAAGTATCAGTTTCAGGAAATGGCTCATCATTTAGATCTATCATTTGCATTTTACCATCTACTTTTTTAAAAAGTTTTCTTAATGGGCCTTTATGACCTCCACTTGCAACTTGTAAACATCCGTTTGTTTTATTTGCATCTTCTAATGCAAACCAGAAACCGATAGTACTTTCTGGCTCAGTATATAAAAAAGTAGAATCTTGATGGCAAACTACTTCACCACCTATTTTAGGTTGTTTAAAAATATACATAGACTGAAGTAATTTTGGTTTTGAGAAACCAAGTGATAAAGCAATATCTTGAAGTTTTTGTTTATGAGAAAATTCATAAAAAACTTTATCTAAGTCGTGCAACGCATGACCGATTTTATTTACAATAAAATGTTTATTTACTTCTATGTTATTATCATTTAAATTAGCCTTTTCTTCAAAGAAGAAACGAATTTTATCTCCTGATTCTAAAAAATAATTATCATCATTATGAGCTTGATTGACTGTATCAAAAATAGATTTTTGATTATTAAAATTATTATGTTCGATAAGATATGATGACCGTTCCATTAATTCATCACATTCTTTATCTGTGTTAAAATTTTCTATAACCAAATATCCATTATCATTCCAAAATTTAATCATTTCATCGTTTAAGGGTAGATCGTTTGTTGAAAAATATTTCATTATATTCCTATTAATTTTGTCAAGAATGGTAAACCAACTTTAATAAGATTTAATAACTGTGGTATCAAAAATTTTCCAGTTGTTGCAAGGAAGAAGATTATACCTCCAATTATGACTATCAGAATTAAATTTCTATAAAAGTTACCATAATTATTATATTGTGATTTGGCTCTTGATCTCAAAATAAATAGTATAATTACTATAACAATTAAAACTATTAACAATCGGATCATATATTTTCTATATTTAGTAAAAATTAATTTGCAATACTAATTATATCTTAATAAATAGTTTTTAGTAGATGATCAGATTAAGCATATTATTTTTATCAATTTTTTCTTTAATTTATGGAATTTATTTTTTAATTTTTCCATATAGTTTTGTGAATTTAACTGTTGCTGAAAATACCAATATAGCGTGGCTAAGAAATCTTGGTGGAGCTATAACAGGTCTTTTATTTATTGGTCTTTTATTGATCTACTTAAATACAAAGGGCTCAATCAGATTACTTAATGTTATTATTATTACATCCATAATACAGACCTCAGCTTTGATATATTCAAGAATAGCAAATGAATTTTCCGCAAATAAGTTGATAATTATTGATATAACTATTTATGCCGCAATAATTATTACTATTTATTTATTATTCATTTCGATTAGATTTAAAAAACTATTTATTTAAATTTAAAAAAAATTCTAAGTAATAAAAAAATAATTAAAAGTAAAAAAATTAAAATTAATTCAAATGATAAAATATTACTAAGTTGAAATTCTTTAATTTCAATAAGATCAGAAAATTGATTACCAATAAATGAAAAAAGAAGAAAATAAGGAGTAAAACCAATAAAAGATGAAATTATAAATTTAGTTTTAGAAATATTCAATGTTGATAAAAATAAATTTTGAACAAATAATGGCACCCCAAAGATAAGTCGTAATAAAACTAAGTATTCAAAAGATGATTTTTTAATAATTTTATTTAGTTTATCACTAAATTTTTCAATTTGTTTATTAAAATATTTTTTAAATAAATTTTTAAAAAAAAGAAAAAAACATAAACTACCTAAAACAATAGTTGTTATATTAATTATAAAACCTGTAATAAATCCGAAAAAGAAACTTGATGCAAGTATAATTATTAAACTACCAGGTAGAGAAAATGTAAAAAATAAAAATGAAAATAAAAAATATAAAATTAAAGATAATTCTAAATTATTTTTGATTAATAAATCAAATTGAATTAAAAAATTAAAAATAACATCAATCATTTAATAATTTTAAAACCTTTGAAAAAAATAAATGATGTAATAATCAATGTTAATAAAATAAAAAATATTATAAAGATATTTTCAACTAAATTAAATGAAAATTCATCATTAAATGAATTCCTAAAAAAGCTTACAACATAATAGTAAGGATTATATAAAAGTATAGCCTTCAAATTATCAGGAAGATAATTTATTGAAAAAAAGGTTCCTGATAAAAAATTAATAGGCGCAACAAAAAAGCTTGAGAATGTACTTTGTGAATCCCAAGAATTAAAAATTATTCCTACGAAACATCCTAAACATGAGAAAAATATTATAACTAAAAATAGATAGTAAAAAAAATAAAAAAAATTATAAATTTCAATATCTATCAAAAAAGTAAATATAAAAAAATTAAACAATGCTAAAATAATTCCAATAATAAGAGATGTGAATATTAAAGATATTAATATTTCAATCCTATAGATAGGTGCCATTAACCAATCGTCTAAAGAACCAATTTGTTTCATATGAATTAAAGTAGCAGACGAATTATCATAGCTTTCCTGTGCAACGATCATAATGATTAATCCAGGAGCAATAAATTCAACAAAAGAACCTGAATCCATAGAAAGTGAGTAATAATTTTCTACTGTTATAAAAACTAATATAAATAAAAGATTTGTAGTTAAAGGAGCTAATAAAGAATAATGATACTCTTGTAGAAATTCTTTAATTCTAAATGCGATTATTGAATAAATCGCACTAAAATTTAACATCAATTAAGATTACTTAGAAAAGTATTTTTGAACAAGGTCCACCCAAAAATTTACACCAATAGGTAATAAATTGTCATTAAAATCATACTTTGTTGTATGTAGATGAGCGCTATGTTCTGCATCTCCTTGACCAAGATAAAGATAGGAACCAGGTTTTTTTTCTAACAAATATGAAAAATCTTCTCCTCCCATTGAAGGGTCAATATCAGTAATAACTTTATCATCACCGACTAAATCTTTAGCTACATTTGCAGCAAATTTTGTTTCTTCTTTAGAATTGATAGTAGGTGGATATTTATTTACTAAATCAAACTCAATTTTTATCTCTGCACCATGTGCATCTGCTATACCTTTACATAATTCATTTAATCTTTTCTCTATATATGCTCGTGTTTCTCTTCGAAAAGTCCTAATAGTCCCACCCATTTTAACTTGATCATCAATTACATTATACGCTGTACCAGCATTAATTTTTGTAATACTTATAAGAGCCTTATCAACAGGATCTGTGGATCTACTTATAATTGTTTGAACAGCAGAAATAACTTGAGCAGAAATTACTACAGGATCAATTGCCAGATGAGGTGATGCAGCATGACCACCCTTTCCTTTTACGGTAATATCAAACTCATCAACTGCTGCCATCATTGGGCCACTATTTACACCAAACGTTCCTAAGGGTAACTCAGGCCAATTATGAAGTGCATAAACTTCATCAATTTTAAAATCATCAAACATACCATCTTGAATCATTTTTTCTCCTCCAGCAAAACCCTCTTCTCCTGGTTGAAAAATGAAATATACTCTTCCATTAAAATTATTATTTTCACTTAGATATTTCGCTGCTCCAAGAAGCATTGTGGTATGACCATCGTGACCACAACCATGCATCATACCTTTATTTTGAGATTTATGATTAAATTCATTTTGTTCTGGCATAGGAAGAGCGTCAAAATCTGCTCTTAAACCAATTGTCTTATCATTAGTAACTTCATTACCTTCTACCCAAGCAACAACACCTGTATTAGCGTAACCATCTTTAAATTTAATATTAAATTCACTTAACTTATTTTTGATATATTTTGATGTTTCAAATTCTTGAAGGCCTATCTCAGGAATTTTATGTAAATCCTGACGCCATTCCGTCATCTGATCTTGCATTTGATTTATGCTATTTAAAATTGGCATTATAGCATTCCGAAGAAACCTTTTTTATTTAGTTTTTCTTCACATTGTTTTAATTGTTTATTAAACATCTTAGTATTTCTTTCTACATTTTTAGCAACATCAATCAACCAATCTTTACTTTTAAATGTCTCTTTCGACCATCCGTTTTGACCTTCATGGTATGCTAAATATTGATTATAGTAATCATTTTTTGAAATTCCAATCATATTTTCGGACTGCGTTGTGTACCAGCCAATAAAATCAGTTACATCTTTAAAATTTGCCCTTGATGCATTTTGATTTCCAGTTTTATTCTTATACCAATCCCAAGTGGGATTTGTTATTTGTGCATATCCAAAAGCAGTTGATGGTCTAGAGGTTGGAATTAAACCTAAAAATTTTTTTCTTTTCGGTTTTGCAAATTGAGTAAAAGATGATTCTTGTTTTATAACTGCTAATTGGAATGCAATTGGGGTATTCCATTTATCATAAGAATTTTTAGTTGCTTTATACCAGCTTTTCTTTTCATCAAAAATTATGCAACTATCAGCAGTATTTGTTAACTGATTTGAGGTACATGCATATAGAAATAACAATGTAATGCACAATAATTTTAAAAAGTTATCAAATTTCATTATGAATCCAAATACCATAACTTTTACTTATATAGTCTTAAATGTGGCAAAAAATTATTGCTTACTATTGAATTATAGATATGAATGCTTAAATTTCAAAAATGGCAGAAAAAACTAAAGAAAATTTAACATTTCAAGCTGAAGTCAGTAAGCTTTTAGATCTTGTTGCTAATTCTCTTTATAGTGAAAGGGAAATATTTCTAAGAGAACTAATATCTAATTCAGCAGATGCCTGCGAAAAATTAAGATATCAATCACTCTCCAAAAAAAATCTTTTGAAAGATGAAAAAGATTTAAAAATAAATATCAGAGTTTCAAAAAAGAAAAAAATTATTGAAATTGAAGATAATGGAATTGGAATGTCAAAAAATGAACTTATTGATAATTTAGGAACTATAGCGAGATCGGGAACTAGTAAATTTATTGAAGCAATGAAAAATAAAAAAAGCAACGATATTTCTGCAATTGGACAGTTTGGTGTTGGTTTTTATTCCTCATATATGGTTGCAGATAATGTTGAAGTGCTTTCTAAAGATGCTGAAAATGAAGAAACAAATCTTTGGTCTTCTAATGGAAAAGAAAACTATACCATAGAAGAAGCTAAAAAAGATAAAAGAGGTACTTGCATAACATTAAATATAAAGAAGGATGCTGATGAATTTTTAGATTCATTTCGTTTGAGATCAATTATAACAAAATATTCAAATTATATTCCTTTTCCTATTTATCTTAAGGACCTAGACGATAAAGAAAAAGAAGAAAAAATAAATGAAGGTAGTCCATTATGGCTAAAAGATAAAAAAGATATAAAAGAAGAGGATTATAAACAATTTTATAATAATATTTCATTTAACTTTGATGATCCCTTAAAAACTATTCACTATAACGCTGAGGGAGTTATTAGTTACAAGGCTTTACTTTATTTTCCTACAAATCAACCTATGGATTTATTCAATGCCGATAGGAAAAATAAAATAAAATTATATGTTCAAAAAGTTTTTATCACTGATGATTGTGAAGACATAATTCCTAATTGGTTACGTTTTATCCCAGGAGTAGTCGATTCACAGGATATTTCTCTCAATATAAGTAGAGAAATGCTTCAAAATAATCCTATTATTACTAAAATAAAAAAAGGTATTACAAATAAAATTTTAAGTGAAATTGATAGCTTAGCTAAGAAAGAAAAAGATAAATTTGAGACATTTTGGAATAATTTTGGTTCAGTACTAAAAGAAGGGTTATATGAACATAATGATCATCATGAAAAAATCCTACCGCTATTAAGGTTTGAAAATTCTTTAAATGATAAAAAAATATCTCTTGAAGAGTACACTAAATTAATGGCTAAAGATCAAAAAGAAATTTATTATTTTGCTAATACTGATAAGGATCATATTAAAAACTCCCCTCAATTAGAAGTTTTCACTGATAAAAAGATACCAGTTTTGTTTATGGTTGATGCAGTAGATGAGTTTTGGATTCAAAATGTAAATAAATTTAAAGATTTAGAATTTAAATCAATAACTAAAGGTAAAGTTGATGTTTCAAAAGTTGGTGAAAAATCAAATAAGAAAGATGAAAATAAAAAAGAAATAGATAGTAAAATCAATGATTTAATTAACATACTTAAAACAGAGCTAAAAGAGACAATATCTGATGTAATTGTATCTGAGAGATTAACAAAAAGCCCAATTCTGCTTGTTGCTGAAGAAGCTGGGATGGATATAAATATGGAAAAACTGATGAAAATGCATAATCAAAAAACTCCTGTTTCAAAAAAGATACTTGAAATTAATCCAAACCATCCGATGATTGTAAATTTATCTCAAAATTTAACAAAAATTGACCATAAAAAAGCTTCAAATTTAATTTTAGATCAAGCTAATATATTAGATGGTAACATTCTCTCAAATCCATCCGCTTACTTAGAAAATTTAACAGAAATTTTTATTAAGTAACCGAATTTATTATTTTTTTATTATTAAAAAATTCAACAAATTGATTAGCGACCATTTCTGCTACAACTATTTGTGCTTCATCAGTAGAAGCAGCAATATGTGGAGTTAAAATTATATTATCTAAATTATAAAACCCACTTTCTTCCAAAGGCTCATTTTTAAAAACATCTAATGCAGCGCCTTGAATTTCTTTTTTTTCTAGAGAATTTTTAAGATCATCTTCATCAACTAAGTTACCTCTAGCAGTATTAATAATGATACAATTTTTTTTCATCATTGATAAATGATTTTTATTCATAATGGGGTTACCATCCTTACTGGGTTTACAGTGAAATGAAATTATATCTGAATATTTAATAATCTCATCGATAGAACAAGAATTATATTCAGGAAAGCTATTCTTAATTGTTTCAAAATATGAAGAAAATATTGAAACTTTCATTCCCAATACATTAGATATTTCTGCCACTCTTTTGCCTACATTACCAAAACCTACGATACCAATTTTTTTACCTTTAATTTCATTTCCCTTTAATTTCTTTTTTTCCCAAAGACCCTTATGAGTTGTTTCATTTGCAGCAGTAATTTTTCTTAGTAATGCAAAAATTAAACCTATTGTATGTTCTGCCGTAGCATTTGTATTGCCTCCTGGAGTATTCATTACAATAATATTTTTATTTTTAGCAGCTTCCACATCAACATTATCTACTCCTGCTCCTGCCCTACCTATAATTTTTAAATTTGAAAGAGAATCAATTAAATCTTTTCGCACTTTAGTTGCTGAACGAATGATTAAACCATCATAATTATCAATTATTTTTTTTAATTCTTCGGGAGATAAATTTGTTTTTGTATCAACTGAAATATTATTCTTTGTTAAAATTTCAGATGCTATACTATCTAGTGGATCTGATATTAGTACTCTAGGCATGTTTTGATTTAATTTCTGAATAAGCCCAATCAATCCAAGGTAAAACTAATTCTACATCTGAAGTTTGAACCGTGCCTCCAGCCCATATTCTAAAAGAGGGTGGTGCTTTGGGATATCCATTACAATCAAATCCAACATTATTTTCAGAAAGTAACTTGCAAATATCGGCCATTACAGCTCTTTGACTACTTTCATCTTTATTAGTAAACCAATCTTCAATAATTTTAAAAGTTATTCCAGTATTTGAAATATAATTCTCATCTTCAATTTCAGATAAAAAAGTAACCCAATCTCTCTCATTAATCCATTCTCGAATTTTTTGTAAAGAATTCTGAGATTTGGAGATTAACGAATTTAAACCTCCTTGAGAAGAAACCCAGTTTAAAGAATCAATAATATCCTCAACACATATCATAGAAGGTGTATTAATTGTATTTCCTTCAAAGATACCTTTTATTAATTTTTGTTTTTCAGCTAATCTAAATAATTTTGGAACTGGCCAACTAGGTGTAAAACTTTCTAATCTTTCAACAACGCGTTGAGAAATTGCTATCATTCCATGCGCAGCTTCTCCTCCAAGTATTTTTTGCCAAGACCAGGTTATAACATCACATTTATTATAATCTATAGGCATACCAAAAATTGCTGAAGTAGCATCACAAATAGTTAGACCTTTTCTGTCATCAGGTATCCAGTCTCCATTAGGAACTTTGACGCCAGAAGTTGTTCCATTCCATGTAAAAATTACATCATTATCAAAATTGACTTTGCTAAGGTCAGGTAGTTTGCCATAATCTTCTTCATGAATATTTAAATTATCTAATTTTAATTCACTAATTGCATCTATTACCCAATCTTTACCAAAATTTTCCCACGCAAGAATATCAACTCCCGTTTTACCTAATAAGCACCACATAGCTGCCTCTAAAGCACCAGTATTTGATCCTGGCATTATACCCAATAAATAATCATTAGGTAATTTTAGAATATCTTTTGATTTATCAATTGCTTCTTTTAGTCTAGCTTTACATTCAACAGATCTATGAGATCTGCCAGTTAAAGCATTACTCAAAACAGATATATCCCAGCCTGGTCTTTTTGAGGTTGGGCCACTTGAAAAGTTTGGATTGTTAGGTTTTGTATTAGGTTTATTCATATGCTTTTTCAAACTCATAAACTACTAAGCCATCTAAGGGTTTTGGATCAAACCATGTTGATTTAGGAGGCATAGTCAAATTTTTATTTGCGACTGTAATAACATCACTTATTGAAGATGGGAAGATAGAAAATGCCACACTATCAGTATTTTCATCAACTTTTTTTTCTAAAGCTGCCAAGCCATGACATCCAGCAATAAATCTTATTCTTTCATCATTGTTAACATCAGAAATATTTAAATATTTTCTGAAAACGAAATTGTTTAAAATATTAATATCTAGTGTATCAATAAAATTATTAGTTTTTAATTCGGTTTTAAAATACAATGAATACCATTTTTTTTCATGATACATTCCAAATTGTTTATTTGATTGAGGTTTGAAAGGGTTTTTTTCATTTTTTATTTCGAAGTTTTCAGAAAGAATTTCTAAAAACTTTTCTTCACTCAAGCCATTTAAATCTTTAACGACTCTATTATAGTCAAATATTTTAGCTTCATCACTTGGAAACGCCGCTATCATAAAATCTTCCTGTAAAATATTTTTATTATAATTTAATTCTCCAATAATTTTCATTGCTCCCATTCTATGATGTCCATCAGCAATGTAAAAATTATCTACCTCATTGATAAAAACAGAAGATAGCTTTTCGATAAAAGATTTATCGGAAACACACCAAAGTTTATGAATAGATTTATCGAAGCTTTCAAAATCATAATTTGGAGTATTTGATATTATAGAGGATAACAAATCTTTTATCTTATTATTTTTTTTATATACTACATAAATAGGACCAATTTGTGTTTTGATATTCAACATTTGCTCTGCTCTTTCTCTCATCCTTGTCTCGTATATTTTTTCATGTGCTTTAATTTTTTCATTTACAAAATCTGAGATTTTAGAAAGAGATAAAAAACCCAGTTGAGTATGGCCTTTAAATTCAATTTGATAAATGTAATAAAATAATTCTTTATCTTTTTTAATTACGTCATTTTCTTTCATTTCATTAAAATGCGATTTAGCTTCTAAGAGAGTATCTGCTTCTTTTAATTGTCCAACTGGATTTAGAATTTTTAAATAATTCCAGTAATTATTTTTTTTAAATATTTCGATATTTTCAATACTTAAGTGATCTGTTGAAGGAGCAATTAAATTTTTAGCATCTTCATTATAAGGGCGTGTTCCTTTGAAAGGTTTAATTTCAACCATAATTAGAGGAACACCTTTAATTAAATAAAAAAAAATTTAAACTTAAATTATGCTACTTCTGGTATTTGAGAAATAGATTTACCTATTCCATCATCATCAATAACATCATCAGCCATTGATCCATTTAGATAATCATCATAAGCTGACATATCAAAATATCCATGACCACATAAATTAAAGAGAATAGTTTTTGATTCGCCTTTTTCTTTACATTCTAAAGCTGCATCAATAGCACCTTTGATTGCATGGTTTCCTTCTGGCGCTGGAATAATTCCTTCTTGTTTTGCAAAGGTTAAACCAGCTTCAAAACAATCTTTTTGACCGTAAGCCTTTGCTCTCATCAGACCTAACTCATATAAGTGGCTTAAATGATAAGACATGCCATGGTATCTTAATCCACCAGAGTGATTAGCCGGTGGTAAGAAATCAGATCCAAGAGTATGCATTTTAATTAATGGAGTCATTTTTGCCATATCACCATGATCATAAGCATACTTACCCTTAGTAAATGAAGGACATGATGCAGGCTCGCAACCAATTATATCAATTTTTTGACCACCTCTTAACTGTTGTCCTAAAAATGGAAACATTAATCCAGAAAGATTACTACCACCACCTGTACAGCCAACAATAATATCAGGATAATCTCCAGCCATCTCCATTTGCATAATAGCTTCATTACCATTTATAGTTTGATGCATTAGAACGTGGCCTAAAACACTTCCAAGTGAGTATTTTGCTTTACCTCCACTTTTAACAGTTGCTTCTATTGCTTCTGATATAGCTATTCCCAAACTACCAGGGTTATCAGGATTTTCTGATAATAACTTGTTACCGAAGTCAGTTAAATTAGATGGGCTAGCGTGACAGTTAGCGCCGAACGATTGCATCATTAATTTTCTGTAAGGTTTATGATCAAAACTAACCTTAACCATGAAAACTTCTATATCTATACCAAAGATCTGACCTGCAAAAGCTAATGAACTTCCCCACTGACCCGCACCCGTTTCAGTAAAAATTTTACTAATTCCTTCTTCTTTATTAAAAAATGCTTGCGGAACTGCAGTATTTGGTTTGTGACTTCCTGTCGGACTAACACCTTCATATTTGTAATAAATTTTAGCTGGTGTATCTAAAAACTTTTCTAACCTTCTTGCCCTAAATAAAGGAGAAGGTCTCCATTGTTTGTATACTTCTCTTACTGGTTCAGGAATTTCTATTTCTCTTTCGGTAGAAACTTCTTGCATAATTAAACTCATTGGAAATAAAGGAGCAAAGTCATCAGGACCAGCTGGTTGTTTAGTTCCAGGGTGTAATGGTGGTGGTGGTGGACTAGGTAAGTCTGCATTAATATTATACCAAAACTTTGGTGCTTTATTTTCTTCAAGTAAGTATTTAATTGAGTCGCTCATAATAAAAGTATATTGGACTATAAAAAATTAAATTTCAACCATAAATGAAATACTTTAACTTCAAAAATGTGTCTATTTTTATTGCTGTTTTATTAGTATTATATGTTTTTTACGGGTATTTTACTCATTGATCTTTTTTGCCCAACAAACAGACCAATAAAAACTAAAATAATTCCGACTAAAGAACTAACTACTATTTGTTCAGAAAGAAATATGAATCCCCATATTAATGCAAAAACAGGAATTAAATAGGCAACATAAGACAAGAAAACCGGACCAGATTTTTTAACTATATGATAGCGCATATGAAATGCAATAGCTGTTGGAAAAACACCTAAATAAATAATAGAAATTAAAGAAATCTTATTAATATTATTCTCATAATTAATAAAATCATAGAATAAAAAAGGTAATGATATTATCGCTCCAAATAATGTAGCAAAAGTAGTAATTGAAATAGGGCTTAATTTCTTTAATTTATTATAAGCAGCAATATTTGAAATCATATAGCCAAATGCAGCTATAATCACAAAAATTTTTGCTAAAGTACTAATGTAGTTTTCATCTTGAAAATTAAATTTACTTATATCTAAAATAAAAATAATACCCACAAAACCTATAATAATTGATAAAAATTTAAACCAAGTAAACTTATCGTCTGAAGTTAAAACATGAGACATTAGTAATGTTATTAAGGGACCAACCGACATTAATAACCCTGCAGTAGAAGAGGGAATGTATTGTTCAGCCCAACTAATCAGATAGAATGGTAAAAAATTTCCAGTAATGCCTATAAAAGAAAGAATTAAAACTAAATCGAGATTTAATTTAGGATGATTGTTATATGAATAATATAAAATAATTAAAAAAATTGACGCTATGATTAATCTTAAGGAAGCAATACTTGTAGGTGTAAAACTAGACAGACAAATTTTAATAACAAAAAAAGAAGATCCCCAAATAGCAGCTAAAATTATAAGAAGTATTAAATTATTTGATAATAATTTTTTAAACAAAAATTAGATTTTATTTTTTGGTTGAGGAATTTCAATATTTTCAGAAGGTTTCATAAATTCATCTCTTCTTCCATCCCAGAGATAATCTGCGTAATCAAATTCTGTAATCATTCTATCAGATCGTTCAAATGTTAAACCGTATTTCCTACAATAACTGGCAAATTCTTCTGCATTATCTATTGGTAAATTTTCTACAGTCCATTTTCTAGAACTTCTATCGAATTTGAAACCATTTTTTTTGAACCAATCTCTGTGATAATATGAATCTCTGCCAAAAGCTGAAAAAGTTATTTTCTTTGTCATAATGATATGCGCTCTTACATGAAAAACTTAGAAATAACAAATTTAATTTTTAAAATTAATTTTATTTAAAATAGTAGAAATCTATTAGTATTTATAATAAGATAATCTAATGGATCTTTACAGTAGCAGTGAAATTACAGTTCATCAATTAAATGAGCTCAAGCAAGATGACAAAAAAATTCAAATTATAGATGTAAGAGAAGATACTGAGAGAGATCATGCCCATATAAAAGGTACAATACACATGAAACTTTCAGAGATTGCTAAAAGATACACCGAATTAGATAAGAAAAAAAATATTTTTGTAATGTGTCATACAGGTACAAGAAGCCAAGCTGTATGTAAATGGCTTAAAGCACAAGGTTATAATCATTGTGTTAATGTACTTGGCGGAATAGACGCATGGGCTGCTTTAATTGATAGAAATATAAGAAGATATTAAGAAGTACTCTCTAAATACAAACCTAAAAAAATAATAATTACACTAACTAAAAACATTATTATCCTGAATAGGATTTCAATAAAAAGATTAAATCTTATTCGTTTTTTTATAATTAGTTTGTATAGAGGATTACTAATTGATAGAGAAATTAATAGTATCCCAATAATAATAACTAACCAATGCATAAAGTTAAAAAATACATAGCTGAAGATTTAAAATTTTCAAATCAAACTATCAAAGAAATGAAGATTAATTCAAAAAAATTTTATAATAAAATTAAAGAAAGAAGAAGCATTCGTGAATTTTCAAAAGATAAAATCGATATAAATATTATAAAAAATGCAATCTTATCGGCGGGATCAGCTCCAAGTGGAGCAAATCTTCAACCTTGGCATTTTGTAGTAATAAAAAATAAAAACGTAAAAAAGAAGATTAGAATGGAAGCAGAAAAAGAAGAAGAAAATTTTTATAAGTACAAAGCTCCTAAAGAATGGTTAGATGCATTAACTCCTTTAGGAACTGATGAAAATAAAAAATTTATTGAAAATGCACCTTATTTAATAGCAATATTTGAGAAAAAATTTTCAGTTTCAAAAAATAAGAAAATAAAAAATTATTATGTAAAAGAGTCTGTCGGTATAGCTACTGGTATATTAATTACTTGTTTACATTTTTCTGGCTTAGCAATGTTAACACACACACCAAGCCCAATGACATTTCTTAATAAAATTTTGAAAAGACCTAGTAATGAAAAACCATTTGTTTTACTTATTGTTGGACGACCAGATAAAGATGTAAAAGTTCCAAAGTTTGCAAAACAAAAGAAAAAGTTTGATGAAATTACTTCAATTTTTTAACCAAGTTCTTCTGGTTTCATAGTTTCATAAACCTCATAAGGCATATGAATCCAAGGAGAATCTTCTAAATAATCAACATAATAATTTGGTTTAAATGAAGATACTGACTTATAAAACAAAACTCCAGTTCTTATTGGTTCATCTATATAAAAACCATAAGTATGATTTAACCAATCAATACTTTTTTTTAGAGTAATTCCTGAGTCTGCCAAATCATCTACTATTAAAACTTTTGATCCAATGTTAGGGCTTGTTTTTGCTAAATCTCTTGAAAATGTGATTGCACCTCTTTTATTTTTTACTCCCTCACCTTTATATGATTCAACAGAAAGAATTGCTAAGGGAACATCGAATATTCTTGCCATTACATCACCTACTCTCATACCTCCTTTTGCGATGCATACAACCTGATTAAATTGCCATCCATCCTTATGAATTTGTTTTGCTAAATCTTCTGTTTTACTTCTATATTCGTCCCAACTAATGTGTAAATCAGACATATATCTTCCTTTGAAATTAAGAATTAAACCTCTCCCTTTAAAAGAGAGAGGGTTATAAGAATTTTAATTATTGTGGTACTTCGCCGTCAATACCTTGAACATAAAAGTTCATTCCAAGTAACATTCCATCAGGCGCTACTTCACCTTCAGGAACCACAAGCTCACCAGCTTGATTGTAAATCGGACCCGTGAAAGGATGGATAGTTCCATCTTTAATTCCAACTTCCATATTTACTGCTTCTTGAATTAAACTTGCTGGCATAAGTTTAGTATTATATGGTGACATTACAACCATACCTTTATCCATACCATCCCAAGTATCACCAGAAGACCAAGTGCCGTCCACAACAGCTTTTGCTCTTTCAGCATAATAAGGGCCCCAAATATCTTCAATTGAAGTTAAATGTGCATCAGGACAAAATTCTTCTTGGTTTGAAGCTTGACCAAATGCATAAACACCCGCTTTTTGAGCAGCTTGGCAAGGAGCATATGTATCAGTATGCTGAACAATTATGTCAGCTCCTTGATTAATTAATGTATTAGCTGCATCAGCTTCTTTACCTGGGTCGTACCAAGTAAATACCCAAATAATTTTCATTTTGATATCTGGATTTACTTTTGAAGCCGCTAAATAAAATGCATTAATTCCTCTTACAACTTCAGGAATAGGGAATGAGGCTATATAACCAATAGTATTAGTTTCAGTCATATGACCAGCAATATGCCCTTCAATCATTCTACCTTCGTAAAATCTAGCTGAATATGTAGCAACGTTATCTGCTTGGATATACCCAGTAGCATGTTCAAATTTTATATCAGGAAAATCCTTAGCTACTTCATGTGTCTGATCCATATAGTTGAAAGACGTTGTAAATATTAAATCATGTCCTGAGTCTGCTAGTTTTCGGATTGCTCTCACAGCATCTGCGTTTTCAGGAATATTTTCAAGATAAGTAGTAGTAATAGAGTCACCAAGTTGGCTCTCCATATATTTTCTACCTACATCATGCATATATGTCCAACCATGATCACCTGGAGGACCTATGTATATAAATCCAACTTTTTTAGGCTCTGCATATGCTGAACCAAATGCAAATACCAAAAAAGTAGATAAAAAAGTTATTATTCTAATCATTTTAACCTCACCTGCTAATATAACGATTACTCAACTACATACTTAATATATACAAATAGGTTTGATCAATAAATCTATATGATTATAGAAAAAAAGAAGTGGATATTTATCTGCCTTTATAAAAAGGAATAGTTAATGAAGCTGGTGCACTAAGTTTTATTCTTAATTTATTACTAGAAATTAACACTAAAACTATAATAGTTGCAACATATGGAGCCATACTGAAAAATTGTCCAGGAAATCTTAAACCTAAAGCCTGAAGATTCATTTGAAGAATAGTAACACCTCCAAATATATAAGCTCCAATAAGTACTCTTTCTGGTTTCCAAGTTGCAAATACAACTAATGCTAACGCTATCCATCCACGTCCAGCTGTCATACCTTCTTGCCACATTGGAGCATAACAAATTGAAATATATGATCCTGCAAGAGCACACATAGAACCTCCAAATAAAATTGATAAAAATCTAATTTTAATAACGCTATATCCTAAAGCATGTGCAGAATTATGGGATTCCCCTACTGCTCTTAAAATCAAACCAGCTTTAGTTTTATAAAAAAAATAACTAACCAAAAAAACAATTAAGAAAGAAAATATAACAAAAAACCATGGTGACAGACCATCGATTGGTGTTCCAATATATTGTTTGCCAAGCATCGAACTAAGACCTATTCCAAAAATAGTTAATGCTAATCCTGTAGCAATTTGATTTGACATTAAAAATAGAACAAGAAAAGCAAATAAACCAGACATTATAATTCCAGATAATATAGATACAAAAAAAGCTAAAAAATAACTTCCGGTAATTACTAAGATAATAAAAGCGGACACTGCTCCTACCAACATCATTCCTTCTACACCTAAATTTAATACTCCAGATTTTTCTGTAACTAACTCACCTATACCAGCAAAAACTAGAGGTGTTGTTGCAATTAAAACAATTTGTAATATTCCAAGTATTAAATCTAAATTCATAATAATTTTTTGTAAGTTAATTTATAGTTAATTAGTAATTCCGCACCTAATAAATAAAATAAAACCAAACCCTGAAATATAAAACCTACCGCTGAAGGTATTTGTAAAAACAATTGTGCATCTTCAGCACCAAGATAAGTAAGAGCGATAACTAAAGAAGCAAAAATAATACCAATTGGGTGAAGTCTACCTAAAAAAGCAACAATAATTGCAGTAAATCCATAATTTGGAGAAATATCTCTATATAATAATCCAATTGGGCCAGATACTTCAGCTAAACCTGCAATACCTGCAAAAGCGCCACAAATTGCAAAAGCAAAAAAAACTAAAGTTGTTTGATTAAAACCAGCATATCTAGCAGCTTTGGGGCTGTAACCGGATACTTTTAATTGAAAGCCAAAAATAGTTTTTGAAAATATAAACCAAGATACAAAAATTAAAAATAGCGTTATAATTAGTCCAAAGTGCACTCTCAAACCATCAAATAATAGAGGCATTCTTCCAGATTCACTAAATGGTCTTGATTTAGGAAAACTATAACCAAATGGATCTTTCCAAGGTCCCACTACTAAATAATCTAAAATAAATAAAGCAACATAAACTAACATTAAACTTGTTAAAATTTCATTTGTATTAAATTTTGTTTTTAAAATAGCAGGTATTAAACCCCACAATGCTCCTCCAATTGCTCCTGCAAAAATCATTAATGGCAACAACCAAAAAGCATTTGTATCATGAAATAATATTCCAATACCTCCACCAAAAATTGCACCCATGGTAAGTTGTCCTTCAGCTCCAATATTATAAATATTATTCTTAAAACAATATGAGAGACCAATTGCAATTAAGGCTAAAGGAGTTGCTTTTACAAACAATTCAGAAATACCGTAGGTTGAAGAAATAGGTGAAATAAAAAATGTATACAATGCATAAACTGGATCAAAACCAAGAAGAACAAAAATAATTGAACCTGTAATTAAAGTTAAAACTATTGATATTATAGGAACAAAAAAATTCATTAAACCCGAACTCTGTGAGCGAGAAACTATTGATGGAAATAAACTATTCATTTTTTCCACCCATCAATAATCCTAATTTTTCTATTTCTATTTCACTAGTTTTAAAAGGTTTGGATAAATTACCATCATAAATAACAGATATTTTATGAGTAATTTCAATCAACTCATCTAAATCTTGAGAAATAACAATTATAGACGTTCCATTTTGAGATAATTCTATCAAAGACTCTCTTATAGAATGCTCAGCACCAGCATCTATCCCCCAAGTTGGATGTGAAATAATTAATATTTTTGGCTTAGATGATATTTCTCTACCAATGACATATTTTTGTAAATTTCCTCCGGACAAGCTTGATGCTTTAGCATCATTACCAGGAGTAATAACTTTAAATTCATTAATTACATTATTAGCAAAATCATTAACGTTATTTTTCAATATTATACCATTTTTAATAAAATTATTTTTTGGAAATTGACTCAAAAGAATATTTTCAGACAAACTTAACTCAGGTACCGCACTATGACCCAATCTATTCTCTGGAACAAAAGAAATAGATAAATCTCTTCTTTTTTGTGGCCCATACTTCTCAATTTTTTTATTATCAAAAGTAATTGATCCAGATTTAATATTTATATTTTCTCCTGTTAAAATATCCATTAATTCTGATTGTCCATTACCAGCAACTCCAGCAATGCCATAAATTTCACCCACTCTAACTTGAAAAGAGATATTTTTAAGATCTGTTAAAAATGGATCATTAAAATCACATGAAATATTTTTTACTTCAAAGTTAACTTCGTCTTTTATATGCTCATAATTAGTTTTTAAGTCATCTAATTTTTGTCCTAGCATTTTTGTTGCAAGTGTTTTTGCAGTTTGATTTGCAGTACTTGAAGTGTCTATAATTTCACCACTTCTCATTATAGTAACTGTATCACATATTGATATTACTTCTTCGAGTTTATGAGTGATATATAATATTGTACGACCTTCTTTGACGAGTGCATTTAATGTTACAAATAAACTTTCAACTTCTTGTGGTGTTAAGACTGAAGTTGGCTCATCCATAATAAGTATCTGAGGGTCTTGTAATAAAATTCTTACAATTTCTACACGTTGCTTTTCTCCAGCTGATAAAGCAGTAATTGGAGCATCTAAATCTAAGGGAAGATTATATCTTGAGCTTATATTTTCTAGCTTATTTTCTAAATCTGAATAAGACATCTTTTCATCAATTCCTAAAATTAAATTTTCTTTTACTGATAAAGAATCAAATAAAGAAAAATGCTGAAATACCATTCCTATTCCTTGTTTCCTTGCTTCTGCTGGGGAATTAACTTTAAAATCCTTATTATTTAATTTAATATTTCCTTCATCTGGTTCTAAGAGACCATATAGAATTTTTACCAACGTAGATTTCCCTGCTCCATTTTCTCCTAAAATTGCATGAACTGCATTTTTTTTAATATCAAAAGTAACCTTTTTATTTGCAATTACTCTTGGAAAAGATTTTGTAATATTTTCTATATTTAATATTGTATCACTCATAATTTAATTCAAATATTTCTGATTGTTCAAAATTATAAATCTCAATATTATTATCCGCATCTTTTTTATCAATGGTAATATATTTTTCATTCTCAAGAGATATTAGAGGAAAATGCCATACTTTTGGATTAAAATTTATACCATCACCACCGCTTACTTTGAATATTTCAATTAAATCAATTTTAGGTTTGCTACCTATTGGAGCAACTAAAACTAAAAAACCTGTAGCATTAAATGGAAGAAATACTTGAGAGCTAAAGGGGTGATTTTCTAACATGTTAATTTTTAATGGAAAGTTTCTTTTCTTTGCCTGAAAAATATTTAATCTAGATCTTT
>CACMKZ010000011.1 GCA_902614375.1 uncultured Alphaproteobacteria bacterium | reverse complement strand
AGTGTATTTAATAACTTAAAAAACAGTTTATATTTTTTAAAATCAGCCCTTGAATTTAAATTCATTTGAGATTATATCCTAACAAAATATGACAAAACACTTAATTTCCTAATATGCTATTAAATAATAGCTTTAACTCAATCTCTATATAATTTTGGCTGTAAATTTCAAAACAAAGAAAGATACTGGTCCAAGAATCAATGAGCAGATTACTGCAAGTGAAGTCAGATTAATATCTAGTAGTGGTAAACAAATGGGGATATTAAGCATTCGTGAAGCTTTAATTCAAGCAGAAGATGAAGGTTTTGATTTAGTTGAAGTGTCTCCTGAAGCTAATCCACCAGTTTGTAAAATTATAGATTATGGTAAATTAAAATATAGAGAGCAAAAAAGTAAGAAAGAAGCAAAAAAGAAACAAAAAACAATTGAAGTCAAAGAGATTAAAATGAGACCTGGAATTGATACACACGATTATAATGTTAAAATTAAAGCACTATCAAAGTTTATAGGTGGTGGTAATAAAGTTAAAGTCTCTATGCGTTTCAGAGGACGTGAAATGGAGCATCAAAATTTAGGTTTTGATCTTCTAAAAAAACTAACTTCAGAAGTTGAAGAATATGCAAAAGTTGAAGTAGCTCCTAAGTTTGAGGGAAGACAAATAATGATGATACTTGTCCCTCAAGTTGCTAAATAATTCTACATATTGCAAAATACTCAATTATCAGTATAAGCCTTCCAAACTTGTTATGGCCTGCGGGGCAGCCTAACGGGTAAACTGATAATATAGGAGATAGTAATGCCCAAGCTTAAAACTAAGAGTAGTTTAAAAAAAAGATTTTCTAGAACAGGTACTGGTAAAATTAAATTTAAACCTGCTGGAAAGAGACATGGAATGAGTAAACGTTCCAATAAATTTATTCGTAACACTAAAAGATCTGCAATTATGTCACCAGGTGACTCTGCTTTGATTGATCATATGTTACCATACAACAAGTAAGGGGAGATCAATGGCAAGAGTATCACGAGGTGTTACAGCAAGAGCTAGACACAAAAAAGTAATTAAAAGAGCAAAAGGTTATTACGGTAGAAGAAAAAATGTTTTTCGAGTTGCTGTGCAGGCTGTCGAAAGAGGTATGCAATATGCTTATAGAGATCGTAAAAAAAGAAAAAGTGATTTTAGAGGTTTATGGATTCAAAGAATCAATGCTGGTGTTCGACTACATGGTTTAACATATTCACAATTTATATCTGGTCTTAAAAAATCATCTATTGAAATAGATAGAAAGATTTTAGCGGATCTTGCAGTTAACCAGCCAGAGGCTTTTAAAGCTTTAGTTGATAAAGCTCAATCTGCTAGATAATTTTAATTAATAAAATATAATAGATATTGATGGCATTTGCTGAAAATAAAATTGATGTTCTAAAAAAAATTAAAGCTTCAAAATCCTTCGAAGATTTAGAAAAACTTCGATTATATTATTTAGGTAAAAAAGGATTAATACCTGAAGCTTTAAAAGGATTAGGATCCTTGTCGATTGAAGAAAAAAAATCGAAAGGACAGGAATTAAATATTATTAAAAAAGAAATTGAAGAAGGTATTAAAAACCAAAGAACAGAAATTGAAAATATTGAAATTTCAAACAGGATTAATTTAGAATCAATTGATGTTACTCTACCACCTAATATTTCTGACAAAGGAAAAATACACCCAATTAGTCAAACAATATTTAATATTATAGAAATTTTTGGAAATCTAAATTATGCAGTGGAAACAGGTCCAGATATAGAAACAGATTTTAATAATTTTACAGCTTTAAATATACCAGAACATCACCCTGCAAGAGAAATGCAGGATACTTTTTATATCCAGGATAACGGAGATAAAAATGTTCTTCGAACTCATACTAGTCCAGTTCAAGTGAGAACTATGCTCAACACAAAACCGCCTATTAAAATTATTGTGCCTGGCAGAACTTATAGAAGTGACTCAGATGCTACACATGCTCCTATGTTTCATCAGGTAGAAGGTTTAGTCGTTGATACAAGTTCTACTATGGTTGATTTAAAATCAACACTCGTTTCATTCTTAGAAGAATTTTTCGAAGTAAAAAACTTACAATACCGTTTTCGTCCAAGCTATTTTCCTTTTACCGAGCCTAGTGCGGAAATGGATGTAGCTTATACTAAAGTTAATAATAAAATTAAAATTGGTGAAGGAGATAAATGGTTAGAAATACTTGGTTGTGGCATGGTCAATCCTATAGTTTTAGATAATTGTAATATTGATTCAAAACAGTATCAGGGTTTCGCTTTTGGTATGGGAATTGAACGTTTGTCGATGCTTAAATATGGTATTACAGATCTGAGAAGTTTTTTTGATCCAAATTATAGATGGTTAGATCATTATGGTTTTAGTATTTTGGATAATCAATCACGATCAGGACTATAAATGAAATTTACTTTAGATTGGTTAAGAGATCATTTAGATACTTCTGAAAATTTGAATACTATAACAGATACTTTAACCAATATTGGTTTAGAGATTGAAAGTGTCGAAGATAAATCAGAAATATTTAAGAATTTTACAGTAGCTAAAGTTTTAAAAACAGAAAAACATCCAGATGCAGATAAACTTAAAGTATGTCAGGTAGAAACAATAAATGGAAATTTTCAAGTTGTTTGTGGCGCTCCAAATGCAAGAGAGGGGATGCTTGGCATTTTTGCACCAGAAAATAGCTACATTCCAGGTACAGACTTACATTTAAAAAAAACCAAAATAAGAGGAGTTGAGTCATGTGGAATGCTTGTATCTGAAAGAGAAATGGGTATTTCTGATGAACACGATGGTATTATTGAAATAAAAGATAATTATAAAATTGGAGATCTATTTAGTAAAATTTTTACAATAGATGAACCTGTTATAGAAATTAATTTAACTCCAAATAGGTCTGATTGTTTGTCAGTTAGAGGTATCGCTAGGGATTTAGCGGCAGCAGGAATTGGTAAATTAAAAGACTTAAATTATAAAAAAACTAAAGAAACATTTAAAAGTCCAATTACTTGGAAAAAAGATTTTCAAAATAATAACCTATGTCCTGGTGTAGCAGGTCGATATTTCAAAAATGTTAAAAATATAGAAAGTCCTAAATGGCTTCAAGATAGATTAATTGCAATAGGCTTAAGGCCTATTTCAGCTCTTGTTGACATTACAAACTACATTACTTTCGATTTAGGCAGACCACTTCATGTTTATGATGCGGACAAGGTCTCAGGAAATTTAACAATGCGATTAGCCAATAAAAATGAAGAGTGTTTAGCACTAAATGAAGTTAATTATAAATGTGACAGTGATATGATTGTAATTTCTGATGATGAAAATAAACTTCATGGAATTGGTGGAGTTATGGGCGGCCTAAATAGCGGTTGTAGTATGAACACTAAAAATGTCTTTCTAGAAGTTGCGTTATTTGATCCAATCTCTGTAACTAAAACTGGAAGAAAACTAAATCTTCAAAGTGATGCACGCTATCGTTTTGAAAGAGGGATAGATACTGAATCTATCTATTGGGGTGTAGATTCTGCAACTCAAATGATTTTAGAATTATGTGGAGGGGAAGTAAGTGAGTTCGTTTCTTCAGAAATTAATATAGAAAAAAGTAAACCATTTATGTTTGAAACAAATAAAGTAAAGACTTTTGGTGGAATAGAAATCAATAAAAATGAACAAGAAAAAATTTTAGTTTCACTTGGTTTTTCTGTTAATGAAAAAAAATCAAAATTTGAAATTCAAAGTCCTACTTTTAGACCAGATATTGTTGGTGAGGCAGATATCGTAGAGGAAATAATTAGAATTTATGGTTATAATAAAATTCCTCTTAAGAAAGTAACTAATCAAGAAGAAAAAAAGCAGATTTTAAATTCCAAAACAAAAACTTTTTATAAAAGTAAAAAAACTATAGCTCTAAATGGATATTCTGAAGTTGTAACTTGGTCATTTATGGATGAAAATAATGCAAAAATTATATCAGATGAAATAATTAGTTTAAAAAATCCAATAAGTACCGATTTAAATACAATGAGACCATCTACGATTCCAAATTTATTAGTAGCAATCAATCAAAATAAAGCTAGAATGTACTTAAGAGCAAAAATATTTGAAGTAGGTCCAAATTTTTCTAAATCATTACCTGACCAACAAGAAAATGTTGCCACTGCTATAGCTTATGGCTCATCTGATGAACAAAATTGGTTATCAAATAAAAAAAATATTGATGCCTTTAGTATAAAAGCTGATTTATTTTCTATTTTAGCTGATTTAAATGTACCTGTAGATAATTTATTATATGAAAAATTAGAAGGTCAAATTTATCATCCTGGCAAATCATCTTCTTTGAAGCTTGGTAAAAACAAAATAGCTAATTTTGGAGAATTACATCCAATTCTATTAAAAACAATGGATGTTAATTTCAAGGTATACGGTTTTGAAATATATTTAGAGAATATTTCACAATTTCAAGAGAATAAATCTTCTTCTAAAGGTGGTTTTGCTAACAATCCTTATCAAATGGTTGAAAGAGACTTTGCCTTTCTTTTCCCAAAAGAAGTTAGGGCTGGTGAGATAATTAAAAAAGTAAAAAAAATAGATAAAAACATAATTCAAAACGTAACAATATTTGATGTTTATGATGGTGATAAACTTCCAGAAAATAATAAAAGTATTGCTTTTAGGGTTTTACTGCAACCACAGGATAAAACCTTTAACGATCAAGAAATTGAAGAATTATCTAAAAAAATAATAGACGAAATATCTCAATCGTTTGATGCATCTATAAGAAACTAATGACAGAACTTAGTTCTATTCGAAATTTCTCAATTGTTGCTCACATAGATCATGGAAAATCAACGTTAGCCGACAGACTTATACAGTTTTGTGGTGGTTTAACTGATAGAGAGATGAAAGAGCAGGTTTTAGATTCAATGGAATTAGAAAGAGAAAGAGGCATTACAATAAAGGCTCAAACAGTTAGACTTTCTTACAAATCAAATGATGGCAAGACTTACATACTTAATATTATGGATACCCCTGGTCATGTTGATTTTTCTTATGAGGTTTCTAGATCATTAGCAGCATGTGAAGGATCTTTGTTAATAGTTGATTCTACACAGGGTGTTGAGGCACAAACATTAGCTAATGCCTACCAGGCGATTAACAATGATCATGAAATTTTACCTGTCCTAAATAAAATTGACCTTCCCTCTTCTGAGCCAGATAAAATAAAATCACAAATTGAAGATGTTCTTGGTATTGAAACAGATAACGCTTCTCTTGTTTCAGCGAAAACAGGTGTTGGGATAGAAGATCTATTAAGTAAAATCATAACTCTTCTCCCATGCCCATCAGGTGAAATAAGTAAAGAATTGAAATGTATGTTAGTTGATAGTTGGTATGACAGTTATCTCGGTGTTGTGGTGCTTGTAAGAGTTATAAATGGAGAACTAAAAAAAGGTCAGAAAATAAGATTTATGGCAACAGGTGCCACATATACAATTGATAGAGTAGGTATATTTTCCCCTAAGGCAACTGAAGTTAATTCACTTGGACCTGGAGAAATCGGCTTCCTAAATTCTGGAATTAAAAGTGTTTCTGATTGTAAAGTTGGTGACACAATAACAGATGATAAACTTCCAACTGAAGAAGTTCTCCCAGGTTTTAAACCATCTCAACCGGTAGTTTTTTGTGGAATGTTTCCAGTTGATTCAGACGATTATGAACATATGCGTGATAGTATGTCTAAACTTGCTTTGAATGACTCAAGTTTTTCTTATGAGCCTGAAGTAAGTCCTGCACTAGGTTATGGTTTTCGCTGTGGGTTTTTAGGTTTATTGCATTTAGAAATTATTAGAGATCGGTTTGAAAGGGAATTTAATTTAGAACTTGTAACTACCGCACCATCAGTCGTTTATAAAATTTTAATGAAAGATGGATCAACAGTAAATCTACACAATCCTACAGATATGCCAGATCCAGTGAAAGTAGAAAATATCTCAGAACCTTGGATAAAGGCTACAATAATTGTACCTGAAGAATTTTTAGGATCAGTGCTAGAATTATGCACTTCTAAAAGAGGTATTCAGCTAAATATGAGTTACGCAGGTAATAGACCTTTAGTCGAGTACAAACTTCCACTGAATGAAGTCGTATTTGATTTTTATGATCGATTAAAATCGATTACTAAAGGTTACGCGAGTTTTGATTATGAAATTACTGGTTACGAAGTTAATAATTTAGTTAAAGTGGGCATACTTATCAATGGTGATCCAGTTGACGCACTGTCTCTAATTGTTCATAAAGATAGGTCTGAACAAAGAGGTAGGGCGCTGTGTGAAAGATTGAAAGATTTAATACCAAGACAACAATTCAAAGTTGCAATTCAAGCAGCTATAGGAGGTAAAGTCATTGCCCGCGAAACAGTAGCTTCCTTTAGAAAAGATGTTACCCAAAAATTATATGGTGGAGATGTTACAAGAAAAAATAAACTTTTAGATAAGCAAAAAAAAGGAAAAAAAAGAATGAGGCAGTTTGGAAAAGTAGATATTCCTCAAAATACTTTTTTAAATGCTTTGAAAATGAAAGATGGCTAAGTTTTAAATTAATCATAAATAGAATAAAAATATACGTTTTTCAAAATATTGTCATTCTCTAAATCATTTGTCTTAATTTCTAAAAATTTAATAATTTAGTTTAAGTCTTAATAATTGTTCTAAAAACAATATTTTAACTCTTAAGTTTAGTTTACTTTTTTCATGAATTCGTTCATTAAACTTTATAGGTAATTCATTATAATTTAATTGATTTTTATATAAGTATAATATTGTCAATAATATTTTAAATCCGCGTGTTTTAATTTTATTTTTTATTTTGAATAGTAATTCAGTTCTAATAATAAAAAAACCACTTAAGGGGTCGTATATTTTCTTGATACCTAAAAATCTACAAAGTATTATCGCTAATTTTGATTCAATAATTCTTTTTCTATTCATTAAAATATTCTGACCATTTTTTATAAATCTTGAACCAATTACTAAATCAAAATTATTTTTAATAATGTTTTCTATAATAAGCTTAATTTTATTATGATCATGCTGTAAATCACAATCAATTACCATTGTGTATTTTGATTTTAAATTATCTATAGCTAAAACTAAGGATTGAGTAAGATCCCTATGTTTTTCTTTTCTAATAATAAAATTAATATTATTAAATTCTTTTTTTGCGTTTTCTAACTCTTCTAAAGTTCCATCGTTAGAATTATCATCAACAAAAAATATATTATAATCAATATTTAACCCAAGATTATTTATAGTATCTATAAATATATGTATATTTTTCTTTTCATTGAAAGTAGGTACCAAAAAAGTAATCATTTATTTTTAAATTTACTTATTGATGTATAGTCTAAATATTTATTTATGCATAATTTTTATTTTTCTAATAATATTAATACAAAGTGGTTTATTTTTTTTGGTTTAATACTACATATTTTAGCTTCATACTTTACAGTAGGCTATTATAATGCTGATGAACATTATCAAGTTATTGCACCTTTAGAAAAACTTTTAAATATTGAAAATAAATTAACATGGGAATTTGATTACAGAATTAGGCCATGGCTTCAACCATATTTTTATTTTGCAATTACTAAAACTCTTAGTCTATTACATTTTGATAATCCTTTTGTAATTGCTTTTTTATTGAGATTAGTTTCATCTCTAATTGGTTTAGTTAGTATTGTTTATTTATATAATCACATAAAATATAAGTTTAATATTGATAATAATTTTTCAAAAATAATAATTTACACCTTTTGGTTTTATGCATTTCTCCACGCAAGAACATCATCTGAAAATTTATCAATATCTATGCTTATTTTCGGAATTATCTTTTTTGATAAATTTACGTCTAAAGATGAACCAAAAAATAAATATTTATTATCTTTACTTTCAGGAACTTTTTTAGGACTATCAATGATATTCAGATACCAAGTTGTGACATCTGTATTTTTTATTTTTTTATGGTTGTTATTTAATAGATTAACTTTTGAAAATCTTAAATTAGTTATTTTTAATTCTGGAATTATAATAATTATACTATTTTTAGGTTTGATTTTTGATTATTTTGGTTATGGTTTTTTTAATAACACTTATTATCAATATTATCATGCTAACTTTGTTTCAAAATGGTTTGAATCTTTTGGAAACGATCCATGGTGGTATCATTTCAAATTATTCATAGAAAATTTTTTTCCACCTATAAATATTATCATTTTAATATCAATAATATTTTTCTGGTTGAAAGAATATAAAAGTATTTTTACATTTATAACTTTGCCTGTTATCATAATTTTATCTTTATTAAGTCATAAAGAATTAAGATTTCTTTTTCCTGTTTTAATTTTTTCACCCTTTTTCATAAGTTACTTTTTTAGTAACTCTAGTTTATTTTTTGCAAAAAATTTTTTAATGAATATCTGTGTTATTTTTAATATATTATTTTTTATAATTTTATTTATACCTGCAACAGAACAAGTGAAAGTATATGAATTTCTATACTACAATAAAAACTCAGATAACAAAGTTTTCTATTATGACAGCAATCCATATATAATTGATGATTTAGAACCTAAATTATATACAAGTCAAATACCAAAGATTAAAAAATATGAAGTAGGAAATGAACTTAGTAATTCCCTACTAATTGTAAGAAATTATAGATCTTATCAAGAGGTCAGCAAATTAAATAATTGTAAATTTGTTTATTCTGTTTATCCTGAATTTATTAACTTGAACAAAAATTGGAGAGATAGGGATTTCAATTGGTATATTTTTGAGTGTAAATAAATGTTACTTTGGAATTATTACCTCAGTACTTATTTTATATAATTATAAAATTATATTTTCTTTATTATCAATTATTGTGGTAAAAATTAAAAAGCTCCAATATTTGGAGCTAGCCAACCTTGGCAATTAACTAACAATAAAGGAAATAAAATAATAAATGTATAGACAATTATTTTTTCAAATATTTTTTTAAGATCCATATGTATTTTCATACTATATAATTAAAAACTATTCCATAATAATAATATCGTATTCAATTTTTTTGTATGATAAAAAGCAATTTTCTAAGGAGAGATGTGAGAGCGGTTTAATCAGCACGCTTGGAAAGCGTGTGTAGTAGCAATACTACCGAGGGTTCGAATCCCTCTCTCTCCGCCATAAATTGTAACTTTTCTTTAACGATAAATAGAATAAAATTGGCTTTAGTTACACAAAGGTCACATGATGAGTGAAAAAAATTATACTTTTTATAATAATTAATCTAAATTATTGAATATATTTAAACGATGAGAAAACTATTTTTAATATTACTATTATTTTTTATTTTTAGTTTAAATCAACTGAAGGCGCAAAATAATATTCTTGATCTCGACCCTGAAATAATTGCTGCAGCATCATGTAATGGTATGATTGCTGGAAATACATTAATAAATTACGATACTGGTATACTTTCAGAAGAGAGAGCTAGAATAATGATAAGAACAACTTATCTTTCATTTTTTTTAACAGCAATTAAATTTAAAGACATTGAACATTTAAGAAAATATCAACCTGAATATGATTCAATATATCAAGAAGAGATTAACAGAATATTAACGCTAATTGAAACAGAGTCATTTGATTGGGACACACAAGCAGAATTAGATGTTTGTGCAGCAAGATTATTTGATCCTTTAACTTCTGTTTCAAAGATTGATTTAGAAAATGTTGGTATTACGGATTATTTTGAATTTTCAAAACAAATAAAAATTGAAGCAGATAAAGTTTTTGACTTTTTAATAAGTGTATTACAAGCAATGGAATAAATGACTAGGTTTTTAGTAAGTATATTTCATTTTTTAGTTGTTGTTTTAGCTTTTGTAATAATTTTCTTTTTAACTCTTGGATTTTATCTAAGTCCTGAAACACTTATTTTTTTTGATCCTGTAGGATTATCAGAAGATGCTAGAAAATTTTTTGGAGCTTTATTTGGTTTCTTTCTTGGTGTCTTAATTGTTGTTGTGTTTTTTGGTACTCTTCTAGTAAGCTTAGAAATGAATAAAAACATTCGTAAAATTCTTCAAATTTTTGAAAGTAAATACAAACAAGAAATTCCAATTAGCAAAAATAAAACACCTCCTGAAATTTAATATAAACCTAAATCTGACACACATATGACATACTATCTTAATAAAGATAAATATTTAATTACAAAAAAATTTTTTAATTCCTTATTTTTTTTTATTAGCACACTTGCAAAGTGTGTGTAGTAGCAATACTACCGAGGGTTCGAATCCACCTCTCTGCACCAAAACAAAAAATTTACAATTTTTTAACCCAAAACTGATACATACCTGAAAAAATCCTTGGGTTATTATTTTCGAAATCTTCCCATTTATCTAAATTATATAGATCTTTTTTTTGATCATATGTTTTTTTAAACCTATCTAAAACATATGTATCTTCAAACCCTAAAAAAACTAATCCCAATTTATTTATATAACTTCTTATTTTTTTAATTGTAAATCTATGTTCCTGTACGTGAAATAATAAATCTCTCACACCACTTGTTGAATAAAAATCAGGACTATATTTTATACTATCCCATTTAGTATTATTACTTTCAAAAATATCTTTTCTAAAATTGATAATATTTTTCTTTGTAGTTTTGATTTTTAAACTATTTATCGTTTCTCTTATACTTGCGATATTTTCTCGAGCTTTCTCACTATATAAACCAATGAGCATTAAACCATCTTTTTTTAAACAATCAGTCAGGGTTTCCCATCCTATCTGTGGATCAGCCATATGATGGAGTACACCAACAGACTCTATAATATCAAATTTTTTTTTTAATTTTTTTAAATCTAATAAGTCTCCTTGAATAAAATTTATATTTTTGCAATTTAATTCTTCAGCTTTTCTCTTAGCATAGGCTAAACTATTAAAACTTAGGTCTAAGGCAAAAATTTCTGAATTTTTGTATTTAGAGGCTGTAGTTATTGCGTGTTGTCCAGTACCACATCCTGC
Source organism: uncultured Alphaproteobacteria bacterium (assembly GCA_902614375.1). Lineage (GTDB taxonomy): Bacteria > Pseudomonadota > Alphaproteobacteria > HIMB59 > CACPNW01. Next base: position 18,605 of record CACMKZ010000011.1, on the reverse strand, counting down.
AATTAAAATTTCTGTATTTTTAGAAAAATTTATTTTTTTCAAATCTATGTCTAAATTTATATCTGCTATGACTTCTTTTATAACTCTAGGCTCTATACTTAGACCAAGATTAGTCCATCTAGGATATGGATTTTCTTCATATTGATTTTTAACCTTTATTGAAACATTATCATTAATAGCAGAAATGGATTTTATTTTCTGAGTTTGTTTTTTTTCTTTACTATAATTTTTGTATTGCAATATAAATGTTTCTTCTAAGTTATTTGAAGGTTTAATTTTTTTACACCAATCGAAGCTATATAATGGGGAATAACATGATAAAATAAGTATTTCTAAATCATTAATTTTTCTTGTTTTAATATTTTTTTTTATTTTTGCACTAATCTTATTAACTTTAAAAATTTCTTCATCTGTTTCTGAATATACATATTCATTTAAAAAACATTGTGCTGATAATGCAATTAAGAATTTCAAATAAATTTTTTTATAATTTAAATTATAAATCTGATTTAAAATTTCATTTCTAATTTTTTTGAAATTTCTTTCAAAATAATAATTAGGAATAGAACAAACTTTCATAAATTGTAACAAAAGCTTATTTTCATTTAATAATTCTATAATTTTATTTAAATTTTTTGGATATTTGTTATTTTCTATTAACGAAAAATTATTTTTCAAATTTGTATTTAAAAATAGACCATTTATTACATTTGTAGCAATAGCACTTGGTCTAACAATTATTTTTTTTTCAAGTAGATATAAAAAAAACTCGTTTATGTATTTATTCTTCTCATCTAATATGAAATGCTGAAGTACACCTGCTAAATTATAAAATGCTCTAATATAGTTTGGGTTTATTTTTATAGTTAATATATAATATTCCAATGCCTTTTTATTCAAATTTTTTTTTCTAAAAATATTTCCTAAATTATTGTATGCTTTGTAATAGTTTTGATCTAAATCTATTACTTTTTTATAACTTTCTATTGCTTTATCTTCTTCGCCTAACTTATTATAAATATTTGCTAGGTTATAATAACCATCATTATATTTTGGATTTAAACTAACAACTTTAAGAAATATTTTTTTTGCTAAGATATAATTTTTAAGTTCAGTGTGAATTACACCCAAAATATTATTAACTAAAATAGAATTAGGATATTTTTTAAGAATTTTAATTGAAAAATTAATGGCTTCTAAATAATTTTTATGATTATAAAGTAGTATAACTTTATCAATTGTTTTTTTATCAGGTTCTGATTTAATCATTTTATATAACTGAAGAAATTAGTTTCTTAGTATATTCTGACTTGGGAGCACTAAAAATATTCTTACTTAAATTTTCTTCAACAATTACTCCTTCCTTTAAAACAATTATTTTATTAGCAATCGCTCTTATAACTCGCATATCATGACTTATAAAAATGTAACTTAAGCTTAATTCTTTCTGTAATCTATTTAATAGACTTATTATTTGATTTTGAATTGTTACATCTAAAGCAGAAGTAGGCTCATCTAAAACTAGTATCTTAGGCTCTAAAATTAAAGCTCTTGCAATAGCAATTCTTTGTCTTTGCCCACCAGAAAACTCATGAGGATATTTTTCTATTGTACTTCTATATTCTAAACCGACTTTTTCTAAAATATTTTTTAATTTTTTCTTTTTTTCTTCAAAACTAATATTTGGATAATGAACCATTAAACCTTCTGATATAATATCTTCTATATTCATTCTTGGACTTAGAGATGAAAATGGGTCTTGAAATACAACTTGAATATCTTTTCTTAACTCTAGTACCTCTTTTTTACTTAACTTATTTAAATTTTTATTATTGATTATTATTTCTCCTTTAGATTTTATTAATTTAAGAATTGCCAAAATAAGAGAAGTTTTTCCTGACCCTGATTCTCCTACAACACCAATAGTTTCTCCAATGTCTAAGTTAAAGCTAACATTTTTAATTGCTTTTACATAATCAATTGTCCTTTTAAATAATCCTTTTTTTATAGGATACCAAACGTTTAGATCCTTAATATTTATTATCGATTTACTTTTTTGATTAATGTTTTCTTTTATATTATTTTGAGTTGATACTAATTCCTTAGTATATTCATGTGCAGGATTCTTAAATATTTTTTCTTTTGTTCCAAATTCAATGATTTTGCCATTTTTCATAACATATATGTAATCTGATAATTTTTTTACAACAGAGAGATCGTGGCTTATAAAAATCATCGACATCCCCATTTTTTTTTGAATATTTTTTAATAACTCTAAGATTTGTAATTGTATTGTTACATCTAAAGCAGTTGTTGGTTCATCTGCTATTAACAAATCTGGTTGATTTGCAATACTCATTGCAATCATAACCCTTTGTCTTTGTCCACCAGATAGTTCATATGGATAAATTTTTGGTCTAGATGAAATATCATTAAGTCCAACTTCATTTAATAATTTCACAGTTCTTTTTTTTGCTTCTTCTTTACTTATATTATTATGAGTAGTAATAATTTCTTCAATTTGTTTATTTATTGTATGTAGAGGATTTAAACTTGTCATTGGTTCCTGAAAAATTGTTGAAATTTTATTTCCTCGTATATTTTGAATTTCTTTTTGACTTAAATTTAATAAATTTTTTTTATTATATATAATTTCTCCTGTCTTGATGTTGGCCCCATTAGGCAATAACTTTAATATACTTAGAGCTGATAATGTTTTACCTGATCCAGATTCTCCAACTATTGCCGTAGTTTTACCTTTTACTACATCAATATTTACGTTTTTAATTACTTCATTAAATCTATTAAAAGCTACACTTAAATTATTTATTGATATTATTTTTTCCATCTTAATTAAAAGTCTTTCGCGGATCTAAAGAGTCTCTAATTGCCTCACCAACAAAAACTAAAAGGCCCAACATTAGTCCTAAAGTTAAGAAACTTGTAATTCCAAGCCAAGGAGCTTGTAAATTATTTCTTCCTTGATTGACCATTTCTCCCAAGGATGCAGACCCAGGAGGTAGACCAAAACCTAAAAAATCAAGACCCGATAATGCCGTTACTGATGCGCTTAAACTAAAAGGAAGAAAAGTAACAGTAGCGATAGTTGCATTTGGCAACATGTGTCTTATCATAATTTTTGTATTTGAAACTCCTAATGCCCTTGCTGCCCTAATATAATCAAAATTTCTTGCTCTTAAAAATTCTGCACGGACTACACCAACATAGCCCATCCAACTAAAAAGTAATAATATAATTAGTAGCCACCAAAAATTTGGCTGAATTACACTAGCTAAAATTATTAAGACATACAAAGTTGGTATTGCTGACCAAACTTCCATAAATCTTTGAAAAAATAAATCTGTTTTTCCACCAAAATAACCTTGTACAGCTCCAGCTGAAACTCCAATAATCATTGAAAAAAATGTTAGAGTAAATCCAAACAGAACTGATATTCGGAAACCATAAATTAATCTTGATAGTACATCTCTTGCTTGATCATCAGTACCAAGCCAATTTTTATTTGAAGGAGGTGAAGGAGCTGGAGCGGATAAATCTCTTATTATAGTATTATAAGAATATGGAATTATAGGCAAAATCATCCATCCATTTTCTTCAATTAAGTTCTTAACATATGGATCTTTATAATCTGCCTCTGTTTCAAAATCTCCTCCAAATGTTGTTTCTGAATAGAAAGAAAATATTGGATAATAAAAATTTGAGTTATATTTTACTAATAAGGGTTTTTCATTTGCAATAAAATTAGCAAACAAAGAAATAATAAATAAAAAGCTGAATATCCAAAAAGAATAATAACCTCTTTTATTGTTCTTAAAATTATTTAATCTTCTTTGATTTAATTTTGATAATCTCTTCATTGTCTTGATTCAAAATCTATACGTGGATCAATAATTGAGTACATAAAATCACCAATTATTCCCATAACCAAACCTAGTAGTGAGAAAAAATAAAGTGTTGCAAATATAACTGGATAATCTCTAGTTAAAGCAGCTTCGTATCCTAGTAAACCTAAACCATCCAAAGAAAAAATAACTTCAATGAACAGAGAACTTGAAAAAAGAATTCCAATAAATGCTGATGGAAAACCAGCAATAACTATTAACATTGCGTTTCTAAATACATGACCATAAAGAACCTTTCTTTCAGTTAGACCTTTTGACCGTGCAGTAATTACATATTGTTGATTTACTTGATCAAGAAATGAATTTTTTGTTAAAAAAGTCAATCCAGCAAATCCACTCACAAGCATAGCGGTTAATGGCAAAGCTAAGTGCCAAAAGTAATCTATAATTTTTTGAAGCAAAGTTAATTCATCAAAATTTTCAGAAAATAAACCTCTTAGAGGAAAAATATCGTAAAACCTTCCACCTGCAAAAAATACGATTAGTATTACAGCAAATAAAAAATTTGGAATTGCATAACCAATTGTCACAATTGAACTTGATACTATATCAAACTGTGATCCATCCTTTATCGCTTTTCTTATACCGAGAGGAATAGATATTAAATATACTAATAAAGTTGTCCATAAACCAAGTGATATTGAAACTGGCATTTTATCTAAAACGATAGAAGTAACTTTTTGATCTCTAAAAAAACTTTCTCCAAAATCAAAAGTTAAATAATCTTTTAACATTTTCATGAAACGTTGATGTGCAGGTTTGTCCATTCCATACATCTTTTCTATTTCTTTTATAACATCTGGATCGAGACCTTGTGCTCCTCTATATTTGCTATCATTAACTGATGTAGAATTATCTCGATTAAACTCTAAAGTTTCACTTTCGCCACCACCAGAAAATCGAGCTGTTGACTCAACAGCTGTGCCGGTCATTTGCGCAATCATTTGTTCTACTGGGCCTCCTGGAACAATTTGAATGATTGCAAAATTTATAACCATTATCCCAAAAAGAGTGGGTATTATTAAAAGAAGTCTTTTTATTAAATAAGCTCCCATACTTGGAGTATTTTATATTATTTCTAATAAACTTTAATAATTAGTTTGATGTTCTATTTGATTGAATTGTTTCAAACTTTGTCTGATTAATCCACCATGTATCAAAGCCTAGAGAATATTTTGGTTTTATTTTAGGTTGATCAAAAAAATCCCAATATAGGACTCTGTATGATGAGATATGCCATTGTGGAATAACATAATAATTCCATAGAAGAACACGATCAAGAGCTTTGGTTATTGTAATTAATTCTTCTCTATCACTAGCATTAATTAAACTTTCAATTAATCCATCTACAGCATAATTTTTTATACCTACAACATTTCTAGACCCGTCAGTGTCTGCAGCATCAGAACCCCAAAAATTTCTTTGCTCATTACCTGGTGATAATGATTGTCCAAAAGTTTGCACAACCATATCAAAATCAAAAGTTTCCATTCTTTTTTGATATTGAGCACTATCGATTGTTCTTACTTCAGCAATTATTCCCAATTTTTCAAGATTATCTTTAAATGGAAATACTATTCTTTCAAATGCAGGTGATCGTAATAAGATTTCAAATTCAAAAGGTTCTTTTGTACTAGAATGTAAAAGTTTACCATCAACTAATTCCCATCCAGATTCTTCTAAAAGTTTTGAAGCTTCTTGCAATTGCATCCTCATATAACCCGAACCATCTGTAACTGGATTGGTATACTTTTCTGTAAATACTTCTTTAGGTAGTACATCAAAATATGGATTTAAATAATTTAATTCTTCTTTTGAAGGAAGACCAGACGAAGCAAGTTCTGAATTTTCAAAAAAGCTATCTGTTCTTTTATATGCATCAAAAAATAAATTTTTATTAGACCACTCAAAATCAAAAGCATAAGAAAGAGCTTTTCTTACTCTTCTATCTTTAAATTTATCTTTTCTAATATTAAATGCAAAACCTTGCATACCTTGTGGATTTTCATGACTTATTAATTCTTTTTTAATTAAGCCTTCATTCACTGCCTTTATATCATACGCAGTTGCCCACTCTTTTGATGAATTTTCAGAGAAGAAATCAATCTCACCAGATTTAAAAGCTTCTCTTTCAATACCTCTGTCTTTGTAATAATCATATCTAATTAAGCTAAAGTTATCTTTACCAATTTTAATTGGTATTGATGCATCAAAACCCCAATAATTTTGATCTAGTTCGTAGGTAATTGATCTTCCACTATCAAATGATTTAATCTTATATGGACCACTTCCAATTGGTATTTCCAGAGATGTTTCTTCAAAGTTTTTATTTTCCCAATAATGTTTTGGTAGTACAGGTAGTTGACCAACAATTAACACTAATTCTTTATTCGTGTTTGTTGTAAAATTAAATCTCACTTTATTATCTTGTTCTTTAATTACCTCTTTTACATCTCCATAGTAGTATTTATAAAATGGGTGGCCTTTTTCCATTAAGGTATTAAATGTCCAAACAACATCGTCAGCTGTAATTTTTTTCCCATCGTGCCAATATGCTTCGTTTCTTAATGTAAATGAAACCCAAGATCTATCATCTGGCCATTCAATCGTTTCTGCCAATAATCCGTATTCCGTAAATGCTTCATCGCTTGATCCTGTTGTTAATGTTTCATACAATCCTCCAATTCCAGCTGCCGAGGTACCTTTTAAAATAAAGGGATTGAAGCTGTCATAAGTTCCAATGGCACTTCTTACTATTGACCCACCTTTGATTGAATTTGGATTAATATATTCAACATTTTCAAAATTTTTTGAGTATTTTGGCTCACCATGCATTGCAATTGCATGTGATATATTAGTATTTGCTTGTGCTTTTAATTGAAAAATTAGAGTAAACGTAAAGATCAGGGCGAGTATTTTCATATTTACAATATATGTCGATTTATTAAAAATTAAAATAAATTTTAGTTTATTAATTTAATTATTTCATCATGAAGCGAGCTTGTACTGGAAGCAACTAAACTACCATCAGAGTCTAAAGATATATCTTGTCCAAACTTATCCGTAATTACTCCACCAGCTCCTTCAATTACATTTACAAGAGCCATATAATCATGCACTTTTAAAGTATCTTCTAAAACAATATCAATTAAACCTGAAGCTAACATTCCATACATATAACAATCACCACCCAGTCTATAATATCTTGATTTTTCTTTTAGTGTTTCTAATCCTTTTCTGATTTGAGGTTCATTAAAATATAATCCAGATGTAAAAAGATAGGCATCTTTAATTTGTTTAATAGTACTAGTTTGAACATCTTTTCCATTACATTTTGTCTTTTGATTTTTCTCTCCTATCCACCGCTCATTGTGTGCTGGACAATTAATAATCCCTAAAATTGGTTTTTTGTTATACAGCAATGCAATTAAATTACCAAAATCTTTATGTCCAGCTATATAACTTCTTGTTCCATCTATGGGATCTAATACCCATAAAAACTCAGAGTCTATTTTTTCATTTTCATACTCTTCACCCAAAATTCCATGATCAGGATATTCTTTTCTTATTCTCTCTCTTAATACTTTTTCTGTTTCTTTATCTGCTAAAGTTACAGGACTTTCATCATCTTTAATTTCTATTTCAATTTTGTTTCTAAAATAATGCATCGAAGTTTTAGATGCATCATCAGCTAAAGAGTTTGCAAATTTTGAAAACTCTTCTGTATCTATGATCATTAATTAAGTTTATGGAAGTGGTGCTGGATTATCTGAGTGTTCTCTTAGGAAATAAACTAAGTCTGCTCTATCTTTTACTTTTTTCAAACCTGCAAAGTTCATTTTTGTACCTTTTATATATTTTTTTGGTTTATATAAAAATTCTGCTAATTCTTCATATCCCCATTCTCCACCATATTCAGCTAAAGCTTTGGAGTATGCAAAACCTTCAACATTTGCTTTTGGCCTATTTATAATATTCCATAAGTGTGGACCTACTTTATTTGCACTACCTTTTTCGTAATTATGGCACGTAGCACATTTTTTGAATAATTTTTCTCCATTATCGAGAGAAGCACTTGCTAATAACATTGAAATTGGCTCAATTACTTCTTCTTTTTTTTCTACTACTCCAACGCCGGTCGAATCCTCAGGAACGTCTATTTTATAAGCTGTTTCTTTTTTTTCATCATGATCAATATCGATGACTAAATCTCCAAAATGGCCGATAAGGGTAACAATTAAGACTGCCAATATAATAGATGCTAAAATTTTATTAACTTCAAGCCCAGACATGTATAAGTACATATACAGATTTTTTAGAAGAAAGAATATATTTGTCGTAAGTATGAAATTTAAATTCTCTTGCTTAATTGTCGCATAAATTATGAAAAGTGTAGTAATTATACCTTCACGAATGGCTTCCACTAGACTGCCAGGCAAACCATTAATGGAGATAAATGGTATTCCAATGATACAACGAGTATGGCAACAAGCAATTGAGTCAAATATTGGAGAAGTCTTTGTTGCTTGCTCGGAAATTGAAGTGCATGATTTAATCGTAAATAATGGTGGTAAAGCTATTATGACAGATCCAAATCTCCCTTCTGGAACTGATAGAGTTCACTCTGCTTTTTTAAAGATAAAAAATAACAAAGACATTGATGTAATAATTAATCTACAAGGTGATATGCCTCTTATAAATCCAGAACATATTCTTAAAGTCATTGACCCAATAAAAAGAAATTTTGCTATTGGTACACTCGCAACAAACTTAAATGATAATGAATTAAATAATCCCAATGTAACAAAAGTTGAAGTTGATTTTAAAAAAAATAAAATAGCGCAGGCGTTGGGTTTTTATAGAGAAGTTACGATAGAAAATAAAAACTTATACCATCATGTTGGTATCTATAGTTATACTCCAGATTCAATAAATACATTTATCAATCTACCTAAATCAAAAAATGAAATAGATTTAAGCTTGGAACAAATGAGAGCTATGGATTCCAACATTCCAATTGGAGTTACGTATGTTCCTGAGGTTCCAATGAGTGTAGATACAAAAGAGGATTTAATAAATATTGAAACTAATATAAGAGAGCTTAATGATAAAAGTTGATAGTTTTTCATTTCAAGGTGTAAATGGTGCTTATAGTGAACAAGCTGGAAAAAATATTTTTCCAAATGCAACAAGTATACCGTGTGCAACTTTTGAAGATATGTTTGAACATGTTAGATCAGGAAAATCGGAAGCAGCAATGGTTCCAATAGAAAATTCACTTGCAGGAAGAGTAGCGGATACACAAAGATTGATACCCGACTCTAATTTAAAAATAACTTATGAATATTTTCATGAGGTAAATCATAACTTACTTGGAATTAGAGGTGCAAAAATCTCAGATATCAAAAGAATAAGAAGTCATGAACAGGGAATTGCTCAATGTCGAAACAAAATTTTAAAACTAGATAAACAAATGATTGTTGAAGCTGATACAGCTGGATCTGCTAAACTAATTTCAGAGTTAAACAATATTGAAGATGCTGCTATCGCATCTGCACTTGCTGCTAAGATCTATGATCTTGATATTTTGGAAAAAAATTTCCAAGATAACAAAAATAACGTAACCCGATTTCTAGTTATGCAAAAAAATTTATTAGATATAAATCCAAATACAAAGGATATTCTTACAACATTAGTATTTACAGTTAGAAGTATTCCAGCGGTTTTATATAAATGTCTTGGTGGATTTGCTAGTAATGGTGTTAATATAACTAAGCTTGAGAGTTACATTCACCCACAGGGTTTTGATGTTGCACAATTTTATGTAGATTTTGAGGGACATCCTGAGAATACATCTGTAAAATTAGCATTAGAAGAGATGAAATTTTTTTGTAAGAAGATAGAAATCCTTGGAGTATATGAGAAATCTTCATTCAGGAAAAAATAGGATTTTTTGAAAAGTCTATTTATATTTTATTTACATTAATGTTATATTGCTACAGGGAGGATTGAGGGCAAATAAATTGCTAATCCAGTCAGATCTGAAAAGAAGCAGCTGTAACAATCTTGTTTGGGTCTCAACTCCTTCCATTGATTATAATGACAGAAGAAAAAAAATATAAAGTTTTAGCTAGAAAATACAGACCTCAAAAATTTGAAGATTTAGTTGGTCAAGAATTATTAGTAAAAATTCTATCAAACGCTATAAATAATGATCGGCTAGCTCATGCTTATATTCTAACCGGTGTAAGAGGTGTTGGAAAAACTACAACTGCTAGACTTATAGCAATGAGTATTAATTGTAAAAATAGGGATAAAAAAAATTGTGAACCATGCGGTAATTGTGATTCATGCAAGTCAACAACTTCAGACAGTAATCTTGATGTTATTGAAATTGACGCAGCATCGAATACTGGAGTTGATGACATTAGAGAAATAATTGACAATGTAAAATATAAACCTGTTATTGGAGATTATAAAATATTTATAATTGATGAAGTTCATATGCTTTCAAAAAGTGCATTCAATGCGCTGCTTAAAACTTTAGAAGAACCACCAGAACATGTTAAATTTATTTTTGCCACAACAGAAATTAAAAAAGTACCAATAACTGTTTTATCAAGGTGTCAGAGATTTGATTTACATAGAATAGAGAATAAAATTTTATCAGATCATTTATTAAAAATTTCCAAACTAGAAAATATTGATATTGATTTAGATGCTATTTCGTTAATTGTTAAATCAGCAGATGGATCTGTAAGAGATGGTCTTAGTTTATTAGATCAAGCAATAACTAGCCCAAATGAAAAAGTTGACTCGCAAACTGTAATAAGCATGCTTGGATTAGCTGATAGAGAAAAAATATTTAACTTAGTTGAAATTATTTTAGAAGGAGATGCGCTTGGTGCAATGAAAAAGTATAAAGAATTGTATGAATTAGGAGCAGATATAGCAATGATATTTGATGAACTATTAAACGTAGTACATTTCCTTGTTCAAATAAAAATAGCACCAGATTTAAAAGATGACATTTATATTCCTGAGTTTGAAAGAAATAAGGGGGCTGAATTGTCATCAAAAATGACATTAAATAATTTGAATATTATATGGCAAATTTTATTCAAAGGTTATCAAGAATTACAAAATAGCTCTCATTTATATCAACATGGGGAAATGATTATTTTAAGAATAATTTATTTACATAATGGTCCAAGTCCAGAAGATTTAATTAAAAAAATGGAAAGAGAAGTTGTCGAAAAAGAACCTTTAAAAAAAAATCTTGAACTACAAAATGAAGCTAATGAAAGTAGTAAAGTTCTAAATTTTAATGAAAATAAAAAAGAAATTTTACCAAAAGAAAATGTAGATATAATGCATGTTCAAGACTTTAGATATTTTGTTGATATGTTTTTTAAAAATAGAGAAGGATTACTCCACACTAAGTTGTACAATGATGTGAAGTTAGTCTCTTTTAAAGAGGGAGAAGTTACTTTAAATACATCTAAAATAAATGACACTGCCTTCAATAGAACAGTTGCAAAATTAATCTCTAAGTGGACAGGAAGAATATGGCAGATACATTCATCTACAAGTAATCTTGGAAAAAGTTTACATGATGAGGATATTATTAAACAGCAAAAAGAAATTGAAATAATGAAAAATCATCCAGAAGTAAAAAAAATATTAAAAGAATTTCCTGAAAGTAAAATTCACTCTATTACAGAACTAGGTGAAATAAATGATGATGAAGCAGATATAAATCAACCAAAGATGAAAAAGGAGAAATAATGGTTAATTTAGGTAATATGATGAAGCAAGCTCAACAGTTGCAAAAGAAAATGGCTGAAGCACAGAATAAATTAAATGATATTGAAGTTGAAGGTACTTCTGGAGGTGGTCTTATTAAAGTAACAGCTACAGCAAAAGGTATATTCAAAAGAATTTCAATTGATGACAGCTTGATTAAACAAGATGAGAAAGAAATACTTGAAGATCTGATCGTTGCTGCAATAAATGATGCCAAAGAAAAAGGAGAAGCTGCAGCTCAAGAAGAAATGAAAAATCTCACAGGTGGTCTACCATTACCTCCAGGAATGAAACTTCCTTTCTAAAAATGGAGCAATCCCCAATAGATAAGTTAATAAACGATATTTCAAAACTTCCAGGCTTAGGAAGAAGATCAGCTCAAAGAATTGCTCTTTTTTTATTAAAAAATAAAGATAAAAATTTATCTCCTTTAATTGAGAGTTTAAACTTATCTTATAATAAAATTATTGAGTGCTCAGATTGTGGAAATATAGACATGGTAAATCCATGCAATATTTGTGCAAATCCTAAAAGGGATAAAGCAACTATTTGTGTTGTTGAGGATGTGTCAGATTTGTGGACATTAGAAAAAGTAGGATTTTATCGTGGCCTCTATAATGTTTTAGGTGGTTCATTATCAGCGATACAAGGTATAGGAACTGATGAATTGAAAATAGAACATCTACTAAACAGAATTGAAACGAATAATGTTAAAGAAATTATTCTTGCCTTAAGTACAACGATGGAAGGACAAACAACATCTTTTGTTATTGCTGATAAGCTAGAAAAATTTAAAGATTTAAATGTAACAAGACTTGCGCAAGGCATTCCTATGGGTGGAGAAGTACACTATTTAGATGAAAACACATTAAATACAGCATTCCAATCTAGAAAAAAAATTACATAAATAAAGATGGATAAATTACTCTACGTTCCAAATCCACTATTACGCCAAAAAGCAAATAAAATTCAGTCTGTTGGAATTAAGGAAAAAGAAATTGCAAAAAAAATGATGCAAATAATGTTAAAAGCACCAGGTGTAGGTTTAGCTGCAAATCAAATTGGGATTCTAAAACAAATTGTGACTATATTTTTTGTTGATCAAGAGACTAAAAAAGAAACTCAATATACATTATTTAACCCCAATATTATTTCTTACTCTCAAGAAAAAATTGTTATGGAAGAGGGTTGTTTATCTCTTCCTGAACAATTTGCAGATATAGAGAGACCTAAAAATATAGTAGTCGAGTACTTAGATGAAAATAACAAACAAATAACAAAAGAAGTGAGTGGAGTGGAATCAAGAATTTTACAACATGAAATTGATCATCTTTCTGGAAAGTTATTTGTAGATTATCTTTCTTCATTAAAAAGGAATATAATGATCAAAAAAGTACAAAAATTTTTAAAAAACAAAAATAATGAATAATAAGAAAATAATTTTTATGGGTTCGCCAAAAATAGCCTCTGACTATCTTGAGGCTTTAATTAAAAGTAATTTCATAATTTCCGCAGTATTTTCACAACCCCCAAAAAAGAAATCTAGAGGAATGAAAATAATTGAATCTGAAGTCCATCAACTTGCTAATAAAAATAACATTGAAGTTTTTTGTCCAAATATATTTGATATAAATACTATTGAGACAGTTAAAAAATTAAATCCTGATTTAATTATTGTCATGGCATACGGCAAAATATTGCCAAAAGATATTTTAGATTTACCACCATTTGGTTGTATCAATATCCATGTCTCTTTGTTGCCTAGATGGAGGGGTGCAGCCCCAATAGAGCATTCTTTAATGAATGGCGATAAAGAGACGGGTATATCAATAATACAGCTAATCGAAAAATTAGATGCTGGACCAATTATTAATCAAAAAAAAGTAGATATAGAAGATGATTGGAATAAAAATGAATTAAGTCAAAAATTAACAGAGGTTGGAATCAAATTATTAGTGGAAACTATTCCTCTTATACTTGATAAAAAAATTTCTTATTCTGATCAGGATGATAATGATGCAACATATGCAAATAAAATTTCTTCACTAAACAGAAAAATTAATTTTAATAAAACTGTAAATGAAGTTTTAAATCTTATAAGAGCACATTCACCTAAACCTGGTGCTTGGTTTACTATACAAAATGAAAGAATTAAAATCATTAAAGCAAGAAAATCAAACTCTAACGGTAATGCATCGACAATTCTTAACGAGACCTTTGATATTGGGTGTAATGATGGAAGTATTGAACCACTAATTTTACAAAGAGAAGGAAAAATTGCTATTTCTAAAGATGATTTTATTCGGGGATATAGTTTTAAGGTTAATGAAGTAATAAATGCCTAACTACAAAATAACATTAGAATATGATGGAACTAATTATGTTGGTTGGCAACGTCAAGAAAATGGTCCTTCCGTTCAACAATTGGTTGAAGAGGCTATAGAAAAACTTTCAAAACAAAAAATAACACTTTTTGGAGCTGGTCGAACAGATGCAGGCGTTCATGCAAGAGGACAAGTAGCTAATTTTGAATTAGAGCAACATTTTGATACTGATACTATTAGAGATGGCATTAATCATTATCTAAGACCCCAACCCATATCTATTTTACATGCTGAAGTAGTAGATAAAGATTTTAATTCAAGATTTTCAGCAAAATTGAGATGGTATGAATACAAGATCTTAAATAGAAGATCTCCAATTACGTTAGAGCAAAACAAAGTTTGGTGTGTACATAAAAAAATAGATGCTGAAAAAATTATAAAACAATCACAACAATTTATAGGCAAATTTGATTTGTCTGCTTTTAGGTCAATAAATTGCCAATCGAAATCACCAATTAAATCTATTAATTCACTAGATATAAATTTTAATCATGATGAAATAAATTTTTTAATATCAGCTAAATCCTTTTTACATTCTCAAGTTAGAATCATGGTCGGTACACTGGTTGATATTGGACTTAGTAAAATAGAAAAATCTATTTCAGAAATTATTCAATCCAAAAAAAGAGAATATGCAGGAGTTACTGCACCACCTGAAGGATTATATTTATTGAAAATAGATTACTAATAAAAGCCAATTTCTGATAAACAAATATCTGCTTGAAAATCTTTAAATCCAGCAACAAGCCCTAATGTTTTAATATTCTGACCAACTAACTTTTTTGGTTGATATGCATTTGATTTTTTAAATTCACTAAAGGGTGCTTTTATTACTGTCCACTCAGAATTAGTTTTAAAACTATATTTATAATATTGCCATGGAGCCATCGTCAAAGCGGTTCTTACATGAATTGAATACTCTTCATTATTACCAAACACTTTAAAATAAACACCTTCAAACTTTTCTGTTGATATTGAAGGTTTTAATTGATTTCTTATTTGAATAAAACCACCGTTATTTTCAGTCGTAACATCTCCTGTCATATGATAACAATTAACATCATTAACTTTTGATATGATCGCTTTACCCTGAGATAATCCACCCATTACTCCATCAGTAAAAAAGGCCCAATTTTGACCTTGAGTAGAAATTCCAGGTGTTTCTAAGTTATCAAGTATCATTGTATTCTGAGATTGAAGATTGAATGAAAAAAATAAAATAAAAACAAATATTATTAAACTTTTCAATTTTTACGATTTTCTGCTAATTTTTTTTTGATAAGAGATAAACCCGTTTCAACTTTTGATTTATATGATTCTTCAAATGCTTTTAACTGCCAATCTGAAAATCTAGATTTTAGTTCAGATAAATTATTTTGTTTCCATTCATTAGAAGTATTTTCATCTTTCCAAATATCTTTTTCTTCATTGGTTCTTCCACAACCGTAGCAATACCCTGAGATTGGGTCAGTTTTACATACGCTAATGCAAGGCGAAGTTACTTTGTTCTGTTCCATGATAATATACATATATTTTTTTTTAGTTTATTCCATTAAAACGATGTAAAACTTTAAAATTATGACTGATTTTAGCTATTTAAATGTTGATAATGCTTATAAATTAATCAACCAAAAGGTAACAAAAACTCCTTTGGTAACTAATGATTACATAAATAATCTTTTAGAAGCAGAAATTTATTTTAAACTTGAGAATTTACAAAATACTGGATCATTTAAATTACGTGGAGCTACACATAAAATTACAAAATTAATAGAAACTGTAAAAGACTCAGGTGTAGTAGCATATTCATCAGGTAATCATGCACAGGCTGTTGCCTATGCATCTAAGATTAATACTATTAGTGCAAAAATAATAATGCCTAAAACTGCACCTCAAATAAAAATTGAAAATACAAAAAAATATGGAGCAGAGGTAATATTATATGACACTTACTTTCAAAGTAGAGAAGAGATAGGAAATGAAATTCAAAAGAAGGATAATAGAGCTTTAATTAAGCCCTATGATGATGAAGATATAATTGCTGGTCAGGGAACTGCAGCTATCGAAATTGTAAATGATTTGAAAGAGCAATCAATTGAACCTGATCTATATTTATGTTGTTGTGGAGGTGGAGGGCTTATTGCAGGAACATCAACATACTTAAAACATATTTACCCAAATATAAAATCATATTCTGTAGAGCCTGAAGAATTTGATGACACAAAAAGATCTTTAGAAGCTGGTAAACTAATAGAAAATAAAAAAAATGCTAAATCTTTTTGTGATGCACTATTGGCACCACAACCTGGTAATATAACTTTTCAAATTAATTCAAATAATCTTGAGGGAGGACTAAGTGTTTCTGATGAAGAAGTAACAAAAACTATAATTTTGCTAGCTGAACAACTTAAAATAGTTGTGGAGCCAGGAGGAGCAGTTGCAGCGGCAGCAGCATTAAATAATAAAATTGATGTTAGAAATAAAAAAATTATAGTTATGATTTCTGGTGGTAATATCGATTTAAGTTTATTTAACAAGTTATAATGAATCAATCAAATTTAAAAAAATTACAAAATCTATTAAAAGAAAAAGATATCGATATTTTTGTCATTAATAGAAGTGATGAATATTTAAATGAGTATATTTCCCCAAATGCAGAAAGATTAAATTTTATAACAAATTTTTCTGGTTCAGCAGGAAGAGCAATTATAACACCAACAGTTGCCTACTTGTATGTTGATGGACGATATACTTTTCAAGCGAATACTCAAATTAATGCAAAAGAAATTGAGACAAAACATTTAAATAGCTTTTGGACAGATTTAGAAAAAATTTTATTAGAAGAAGAATATAAAATTGCATTAGATCCAACTCTTCATTCAATTATAGAAATTGAAAAAGTGGAAAAAATGTTAGAGAATTCAACATCTCAACTCCAACTAATAGATAAAAATTTTGTTGATTTAATATGGGAAAATCAACCAAAAACTCAGTATACAGATATATTTGATCACCCAACAAGTTTTGCTGGTCAGGGCAGAAGTGAAAAATTAGATATTTTAAAAAAATTTTTAGATCAAAATGAAATTGATCACTACTTTGTTTCTGGGCTTGATAATATTGCTTGGTTATTAAATTTAAGAGCAGATGATATTAAGTATACACCGCTGCTTTATTCTTATCTTCTAATTTCAAAAAATAATAAACACTCTTTGTATATTAAAGAGTCTTCAATGCCAGAAATTCTAAAAAAAGAAATCCAAAGACTAATAAATATTAATAATATTGAAAATATCGGATCAATTTTTAATAACATTAATTCATCTGAATCAATTGGTTTAGATTTTAATTCCACCACTTATTATTTTTTAGATCTTTTAAGAAAACAAAAAATAAATTCTAAAAATTTATCAAATCCATGTATTTTGTTAAAAGCTATCAAAAATGAAACTGAACTAGATGGGGCTAAAAAAGCACATATAAGAGATGGTGTTAGTATTACCAAATATATTTATTGGTTAAAAAATATCATGGATCCTAAATCAAATGATGAAATAAGTGTTGCAAATCATTTAGAAAATCTGCGAAGAAAAAATGAATTATTTCATTCTCTATCCTTTGATACAATATCAGCAATTGATAAAAATGCAGCCCTTCCTCATTACCGTGTTAGTGAAAAAGGAAAATCATCTTTCTCAGATAATAATATTTACCTTGTTGACTCAGGAGGGCAATATTTTGATGGTACAACCGATATAACAAGAACTATAATTTTAGGTGAAGCAACAACAGAACAAAAAGATAGATTTACGAGAGTTCTTAAAGGTCATATTGCCTTATCAAATCATGTTTTTGAAAAGGGAACAAAAGGAACTGATATTGATTATCTAGCAAGAAAAAGTCTGCAAGAAATTAATTTAGATTATGATCATGGGACAGGTCACGGTATAGGAAGTTTTTTGAGTGTACATGAAGCCCCACAACGTATTGCAAAAAAATCAATGTTTGATAGCGTTGAGTTGCTTCCGGGAATGATTTTATCCAATGAACCTGGATACTATAAAGAAAATGAATATGGCATAAGAACAGAAAATTTAGTCGTGATAAAAGAGAATAATAATAAAAAATTATACTTTGAAAACATTTCTTGGTGTCCAATAGATTTGGATCTCATTGACAGTAGTATGCTCGATCAAATTGAAAAACATTGGTTAAATACATATCATAAAAAGGTATATGATACATTGGAGATGTACCTTGAAAATAAAGAGAAAGATTGGCTTAAAAAGGTAACTTCTGAAGTTTAACTAAAGCCGCCGATTATGCGGCTTTCTTATTAATATCAAATTCAGTTTTGAGAAGATGCTTGTCTAATTCAATTTTCCACTCTTTTCCATATTCAGATTTGAAATATTTTACTAAATCCTCATCATAATTGTAGTTTTTGTCACTTAAATCCTCGTAAACTTTATTAAAAAAATTAAAAACATTA
>CACMKZ010000010.1 GCA_902614375.1 uncultured Alphaproteobacteria bacterium | reverse complement strand
TTGAAAAGACTATTAATATTAAAAAAAAGACAATCTTTTTAATCACTTAAATTTTTTTCGATAGAAGATTGATTTCTTTTTTCGAAACTCTTTCCAGTATTTCTTTAATTGCTACAATGAATGGAGGTTCTATAATTGATGTCTCTCCCTTCATATCATCTGATAAATAATCAAGACCGTCTTTTTTTGCATCTTGTAACTCTTCTTGAGCTGTCACAAGGTTAGTATTTATTTTAGAAACAATCATATTTTCAACTTGTCTAGATACTTCAAAAACTATTCCTGTATTTGCATTGAGCATATCAGCAAATTGCTTCATATTAGTTAAGCTAATTGCCCGCCATTCCTTATCTAGATCTAAATCACTTGCTGACTGGTTATATTTTGTTACTTCTCCACCTACATCAATATCTTCACCTAATAAAACATCATAACAACGTTTAGAAGTATCTAAATTAGCTATTCCTCTTTGATCTACCAACAAGCCATGAGCAACTTCATGTTTTGGTTTATCAGTGAATACAAAGTTAACTTTATCAATATCAACAGTATTATTTGATGCTGCTGCAAATAAACGACATAAGCCATTTCGATCTTCTGAGTCGCTAAATAATACTTTATATAAAAGACTTGCTCGTCCACCGAGACAAATACTAAATTGTTTTGTTTTACTTGGATCGTATAAACCTTGATTTGTTAAATGATTAACCATTTGACCAGCATAAAAAAGAATCCCTGCTAGAGCTAATTCAGCTATAAGTCTTAAATTTCTTCCATTATCTTGACCATCTACAATATGAAAACGTGAATTAATTGCCTCAGCAAAATTTTTTGAATTTACTATGACTTCAATAGCATTCCTCAAAGCAGTTGGATCTCCTTTAGATTTAATATTTGTTAACTGTTCGTACGCTTCTTGCATTACTCTATCATTTGATGAAAGAGACTCTATTAAATTAGGATTTTGATTTAAATAATTTATAAGAATATGTTGACCGGCTATCGTTACTGAACTTCTCCATAATAAATTGAGATTTTGCCAAATAGAAATATCAGAAGTTCCACCGCCAATATCAATAGTTACAACACTTTCGGTGAATGGAGCGTTTTTAAAAGATGAAAAATATAGTGCACTTGATAAACTTTCACTTTTTTGTTCTGTTTGTATTAAATTACCATTGCTATTAAATGGCTGTAATGCTTTTCGTAATCCACTATTAAATAGACGTCTAAAATTTTGCAATTGAGTTGGCGTAAAAGCTTCAGGATAAGAAAAACTCCAGTTTATTTTATCTAAATCTGCTCCCCTAGCTAATCCTTCCGCGATACATTGTAGGGCAACTTGAGCTAGATAAATTTCTATTCGCTCTCTATCTGCTTCAGCTTTAGACCATTTTAGATTGAAATGAAGCGGTCTTTGAACAGGATTTAAAATATCATCTAAACCATCCCTCATGTCACCAACGTAATATATAAAAGCACTCCATAAAGGTAAAGGAAATGAAATATCTCCTTGTTTCTTTCCTAGATTTCTATCTCTTGAAATTGTTTGGAAAGGTAATACTATATTTCTTTCAGGAACAAATTCTCGTAATTGGTAATTTAAATATTCTTTGTCATCACTTGGTGAAAATGGTGAATATAATCTATTTTCAAAATTTATTTCTTTTGGAATTTCTTCATTAACACGCATATAAGCACAGGTATTTGTTGTACCAAAATCTATTCCAAAACTTAATGCATCATTGTTAACCATTACCTCTTCTGGTTTTCCAGCTAGGATAATTCCCATCGCAGAACGTTCATTACTTGGTATGAATTCATGTAAATCCATAATCATACTTGCATCACAAACTAGTGCTTCTGGTGGATGTTCAGTTAAATGTAATTCAACTACGTTTGTAGTTTCTTGTAAAGGTAGTCTATTGGACATTTTAACAGTAAACTCTTTTAGTTGGTTTAGAGCTTTAATTTTTTGATCGGAACTTTCAAAATTATCCAATTCTTTTGTGAGTCCTTGAATGGAAAATACTGATCGTAGAGCAATTGATGCCTGCAAGTTACAAGCATACATCATAAAATATTGGTTCCATGCAGGATGTACAAAGTTAGGCCAAATATGAGCTGATAAAGGTAACTCAAGTCTATTTTCTATATTTGATTGTAAATATTCTTTTCGAATAACGTATTCAGTTTTTTGACCCATATGATTTTGAAGTTCTAAACGAAGAGATACGTTGATACTTGTGCCATTATCTTTGATATCAAAATTATTTCTTAACTGCGATGCTGTCATAAAAGATAAAACAATTGGATTAAAAGGTAACAAGTAAGGTTTAGCTAAAAGATCATTATGATTCATAATCTTTTCAGAACTTGCTGGTAAACATAATTTTTCTGTAAATAATTCTTCTGGATGTAAGAAAAGATAACCAGCATCTGAAACTTCTTTTTGAATGCGTTTTTTTGCTTGTTTATCTCCAATTAATGTTTCAACTGTAATAGTATTCCATAATCGAACATCTGATGCTGCTTTGCCGATACCACTTGGTATTTCATCATCAATTAATATTATACCATTAGTAACAGAATTAAGTTCAGGTCTAACTTTAATTAATGTATCAAATGCAGCGACACCACCGGTATCAATTTCGTAAATATTTTGCAACAACGTATAAATTGGTTGTTGTGGTACGCGAAGAACAACATTAAATTTTTTATAATTTAAAATATCAACTGCACTAGATTGACTAGAACTAATTCGTTTTTGACAATCTCCTTTAAAGCTAGTTAGTTCACCTAAAATACCATCAAAATTTATTTTATCAGCCATGGCAGTTTGCTGAAGTCCTGTAATCATTTCATCAAGGAAACGTATAAGAACTAAAAATTGTTCTTGCTGAATATTCGCTGCTTCACATGGATCAATAAATTTACCAGTTTGAAACCAATCAATGCCACCTGGAATTGACTCAGAATAATATCTTGCAGGAGAAACAATAGTATTTGGCGTAAGAAGACCTACTGGTTTACCGTCAAGTTTGATTATTCCAATCTCTGACCAATTTTGACCTTGTGCAATAGTAGTTCCTGGAGTGATTGTTGCTAAAACTTCAGCAAAATTTCCAAGTACACCCTCTTCGTTTGGTGGAACTTGATAAGGATTATTTTTTAGGGATTGAATATTGACTGGAATTGTTTCTAAATTTTTTCCATGATACGGCATTAAAGCAAAAAGAGCCAGTAAACCTCTCCACTCACCTCTCACAGTATAATTTAATGGATGTTTATCATCAAAGAGAGCATTTTTAACTACTGCAACTCTTGCCCAAACATCAGGTATCGAAATAAGATCTTCTACCTCTTGCTCAATTGTAATATCCTTTAAACCATTAGCAATACGTCCAAGAATAGAATTTTCATCTACTGTCCATTTACCATGTGTACTAGGGATAGCTACTGCATGATCATCATTAAGCGGTGGTAGAAGACTTTTAACCATATCTAACTCTTACAACTTTCATATAAAGCTCCAACAAAGGCACCAATACCTGTTCTATTTTTTGGAACACGAGAATAATTCATTTTTAAGAATACTTTTGCAAGACTGCTACTATTAACGCCGCTAATTAATGAATTGAATTGTTTTAATTGATGATCTCTAACTTTATCACTTATTGTTACTTGACTATTTTCATATTGTGAAAACATATTTACGTCCACAAGATCAATACCTTGAACTGTAGCATTTTGACTAAAGTGAATCATATTAGCAAGCCAATCTAAGTAATTTTCAAAGTATGCTAAAAGATTATTAAAATTTAATGATGTTTCATCATTATTAAAATCTACACCTTGCTTTAATAATGTATTTCGAAACCAGCTTTCATTTTTTACTTTTCGCCATTGATCTACTAAGTATGGATAATAAATTTCCCTATAAGCAAGAGCAGTTCTTGTCATTTGTGATAAATTATCTTTTACAATTTTTTGTTGATCATTAATTTCAGGAAAATCATCCCATGAAAAGGCATTCGCATCGTTTCTAGCTATATGGAATATGCCATTATCTACTGAATTTGCCATAAAGAAACGTGAAGCTGCAAGAGAAGTAAATAATTCTGGAAGTAAAGCAGGATTACGTTGTAGATTTCCACCTTTCTCAAAAACTGGTAATTCAATTAATGGATCCCAACCAACTAAATATAATTGATCAAAAGTTTTACGCTGTTCTTTTTCAAATAAACGGTGATAATAATCTAATGCACCTCTTGATTGCTCTAAGAAACTTTCAGCGTATGCCACTTCTTTAATTTCATCTTCTCCCGGTTTTGGAAATTTAAAATAAGGAAGCATGAGAGCACCTCCCAAATACACACCGTCTCTGATACCTCTTTTATCCATCTCGGATCGAATTAATCTTGCAATTGATGGGAAACCAGATGCACCAGTTCCACCAAAAATAGAACTAACCAGAAAGATACGCACTTCTGTACCCGCTTTTGCGGAGTCAATGGCATTAAATATATTTACCCAGAAAGGATCATTTTCTTGAACACGAGATAAAATTGCAGCAGCACCTATGCTTGGCCTTGCTCGGAAACCTTCATCTAGTTCTAAATTTAATTCTTCTTGAGGGTGATACAAACAATCTATTGTATCTTGTAAATCTTTATTAAGTAAATCATAAGAGAAAACATCTTTAAGCGTTGGTGCTGTTCCTGGAAGTGGACACCAAGATGTTTGACCAACTTGAGTCGTAATATTTGTTTTAAATAAATCTGTTTTGTCATTAATATCACTAAGTCCTGGTGTTCTCAGGATACGTCTTACACGTTGATAATTTTCTATATTTGATCTGGACTCTGCAACATTACCATTAGCATCATCTTGATCAACCATTCCAATCCATAAACGATCAGGACCAAGACCTGCAGCAGATGAATAAACATAATTATTAACACATTTACTCCCTGTGCCACCTATACCTATGAAATAACAATCAGCCATTATGTCCTCATCAAAATTGTAGCAAGTGGTACGGTTGGTCTATTAACTCTCGATGTAATAAACAATGTTGTCAAATAAAATAAAATTAAAGATAAAATTGTTGTTAAGAATATTATTGAAGTTATTTGAGGTCCTCCCACAAATTGATAGACATCTTTTTGACTGTATAAAAAGTAATAAGTCATATATCCTGATAAAACTAACATAACGATCAAAAATAAAAACCAAATCCACATAAATTTAAAAGCTTTATTTGGTCTATCAATTCTTAAAAATTCAGTAACAATTATCCAACTAATAAAAATAATACTCCAAAAAGAAGTTAAATAAATTAATAAAGGCTGAATTCCAAAAATTAGTAAATCTTCTGCCATAAATCTTCTTTCTTCTCCTGGTATATTAGGATCCTGATCTATAATATAAAATATTATGTTTCTAAGTGCATCTCCTCTTCCGATGAAAGCAATATCAATAAAAGCAACAATATAAGCTGGTATAATAATTAGAGCTATCATTATTGAGACAATTATTAATGAAGAAATAAAACGCATATTATCTTTCTAAATATATTCCAATATTCATTTGTGAAATAATTTGATCTTCAAAATTTTCTGACTGAACGTCTTCGAGGTTAGATCCCAAAGCTGCTAGATTTAAGGTTGGAAAAAATGTTGTACCACTTTCTATATATTTACCAATATCATCACAGACAAAACTCCATTCATTCATCCAGTAATCACTTGAAGTAACCCCAACTCCTTTAGCTCTATATTTTATATTAAGAATATAATTTTTATCCCTTTTTAGACTAATTCTATCATTTTTAGATTTATCAAAGATGCTAAAAGATACATTTGTTCCGTCTTGTTCTGAAAAATAAACTACATTTTGTTTATTTGGATCATAAGATCTCCAATCGGTATTACAATTCCCACTATCTTTTCTTTGAAGATGAATATCTACAGCACTATACAAATCTTTAACAGGGAGCGTATATGGAGTTTGGATATCTTTTAAATCAAAATTTATTTTTAGAGGGTCACTTCGTTTATCGATGCTAAATTGATATAGGTCTAAACCTTCTCCAAAAACTTCTACTGTTGATATTCCCCCTGCAATCTCAAATGTATCAGATGGCCAATTGTTTTTTACGAAAGGTGTTTTGATAATATCATTCGTGTAAATATTAAAGTTAAAACTCTCATCCCCAATTTTAGAAAGTACATCTTTATCCATTATATCTTTTAATGCTAAAACATTTTCTTTAGGGCCAATAGTAAAAACATAAAAAGGTCTTGCAGTTGCTAGATTATAATTATTACCAGAACATATTCCTGAAATTGTTCCTTCGTATTGACTTTTAATTCCATAAACACCAATTGAGTCACCTCTTGCTAATGCAGCAGCTATAGGATTTCGAATTGCATTAATTCCATCGCCTATTAATTCATCCATCCCAATAAATAAGTCTGTTACAATAATTATTAGAGAGTCTTCTTGTTTCTCGACCACTTTTAATATTTTTGATAATTTAGCTCTTCTCTTAGGACATTGATCAGCTGCTAAAGGACATTTGTAAAAAGCTTCTGATGAAGTTATTTTTCCTACATCAGAATTATTTAGCGGTTTAATCCCATAAGTATATTTATAAAATTTTTGATCGTTACTTACTAAAGCTATCTTGGAATTTAAGGTGGTTACAAAATTTTTGAACAATGAATTAGATGGCTTAATAAAGCCTTTCATATTTAGAGAATGATCGTAAAATAAATTAGCTACTCCAATTTTTTCTGAGCTTAATGTTTCATTCTTAGCTAGATTAATAGAATTATTTTCTTCTAAAATTTCTTTAACACAAGACTCATTTGCATGAAGAGAATAAGTAAAAAACACTATGAATAAAACAAAGAGAATTCTCATAAAACAACTATAAAATTAGCTTAAAACAATCAAAAGAACAAATTATTTCGCCTATTATTTCTATTTTAATTAGCTTTAAATTGTGGTTAAATATTCTTAATTAATGAGTAAATTTAAATCTATTCTTATACTAGTTTCATTTACTTTAATTTTCTTGCCAGAGAAGATAGAGGCAGCTTATTATTCAGCTGATTTAAAAGAAGCTATAAATATTGAATGCAAGAAATCAGTTAAGGAAAAGAAATACTCAACTAAGAATGAGTGTGTCAAATCACTTAAAGGTGCATTAGAAGCTCAAGGAATAGTTAGTGTTAATCAAGTTCCTAACATAGAGGATAGAGAGTACATTGAAGATATATGTGTATTTGATATTAAACTGGGTGCTCTCCGATATAATGAATGTCTTTATAAAGCAGTAAATAATGCACTGGGTATTGAAGTAGTTGAGCCACCGGTACTTGTAAAAAATCAAGAGGAAAGTGGAAATGATGAAGATGAGGAAGCTCCACCTGTTCAAATACCAATGCCTGAAAATGTTATAAATGATGTTTATAATAAAGTGCGAGATATGACATTTTATGTAATTTTATGGAAATGGAATGAAAATGAAGAAGAATGGGAAGGAGCAAAAACTGGTTCAGCGGTTCATATAGGTGATGGAATGTTAGTTACTAACTGTCATGTAGCTACAATGTTCTGTGGATTTATATTTGATGAAAACTCAGATGATTATCAAATGTGTACGAATATTAAAACAGCAATTGATGTAATTTCAGTAAATGAAAATGTTTCAGATTTTAGTAATCCTAAATGGTTTAGAGATTTAGAAGTTATAAAAGAAGAACAAAAATCTGATAGGTGCATAATTAGTACGGATGATCCAAATTTTGATTATCCAAGTGCTGAAATGAAATATTATAGTGACTTAAAAATTCATGATACAGTTTATGCCATAGGAAATCCAAGAGGTTTTATTGGTAAGCCAACTGAGGGAAAAATAACTATGCTGTATAATGAAATCCCTCCAGGTATCCATGAAATGACAAGTTATAGGTTAATAGATTATAGATTAAAATACATTGAAACAGATGCTCCAGTTGATAAAGGTAATTCTGGAGGTGGATTATTTTCTAGTGATGGGAAGTTAATAGGAGTTCCGTCATTATGTAAAACTATTGGAGGTCCTCAAGAATGTTCATTAATTGATGGTGAAGAACAATGTGAAAGTTTTTGTAATTTATCTGCACCACAAAATTTTGCTATTCCAATAGATATGTTTTTAGACATAATGTAATTTTAAAATGATTATTTTTATTGATAGTAATGGTACTGAAAATGTTATTCGTAATGATCAGATAGCGATAGATCTTTTTAAAAGAGGTTCCATTTTACCTGATACAATGGTTAAAACAAGTATTCGAGGTGAATGGAAAAAAGCTAAGGAAATAGAATTATTTTCTGAGTTTGTAGAAGTAAAGGACCCTCAAAAAAAGGAAATAATTAAAGAAGAACCAATAATTCAAGAGAATGAATCAAATATAGAAGAGGTATCAGAAACTATTTCTGATGAAGTAATTGATAACAATGATGAAGATAATATTCAATACAATTCTTCTGTTCCTTCAACTAAAAGTGACATGAGTGAGAAAGAAAATATTGAATTTTCTGAAGAAAAATTATCTGAACCTGAGATAAATGATAATTCTAATGAGGAAACTGCTCAACAAGAAACAGAACCACCTTTCTATCAAGCGAGGCATCATAAAAAAGTAGGTTTTGGAAAAGCCATTAAAATTTGTTTTGCTAAATATTTTGACTTTAAAGGAAGAGCTAGAAGATCAGAATATTGGTATTTTTTGTTATTTATTTTACTAACTAGTATTGTTCTAGGTTTTATTGAGGGACTTTTACAAGTATCAATGGGGTGGTTTGATTTTGAAGCGAGTCTTTTAGCAAATCTCTTTACATTATTTATTCTATTTCCAAGTATTGCTGTATCAGTAAGAAGATTACATGATATAGGTCGAACTGGTTGGTGGATTTTAATTTCATTTATACCAATTATTGGCACATTAGTTTTACTTTTTTGGCATTGTTCTGATGGTGAAAAAAATACGAATATTTATGGTGTAAGTCCAAAATATTGACTTTAATTATTTCTCATTTTTATAAAATTTTATGAGAGGCATATATGCCTCTCTTATTATGATTATTTTTTCAGTTTAAAACCTTGTTCTTCTAGAATTTTAATTAATCTTTCAAGCTGTTCTTCCCTTGATAGTTCTAAAAAGTTTTTATCTACTTTTTTAAAAAAAATATTTTTAATACCTTCTTTTTTTTCTCGTTGATCAATATAATCTCTAACAGATTTTGCAAAAAATAATTTAAAGATAAACATAATATCTCCTTTAGCGTTTTGTTTAGTGTCCCAGCAATTAGAGTATCTAAATCAGGACTATTCTTTTTTATCATACTTTTTACATTTTAGAATATTTTAATTTGATCTTAATATTACCTTAATCATTTCTCATTTTTATCAAATTTTATTTTTATAGAAGTTTTAGTGGCACCAGTTATCAAAAGAATTATAATTTTTCTATTCACCCTCCTTATTATTGTTCTCCTTCTAGCTGGTGCTGCTAAAGGGGATCAATTATTAAGTTCCAAAGAATTTATTAAAAAAGAACTTCCCCTTGATCAAGGGAATGACAAACTCATTATTACGGAAGCACAAGAATATCCTAAAAGAACATTTTATTTTGATCCTTTAGTTGTTTTTGATGAAGAAGATGAAGTAAGTTTATGTGGATATGAGCTTACAACAGTTGATTTTACCGGAACAAGGATCGTTGTAAGCCTTTACGCAGCTCTTTTTGATGATGCACCAGAAATTATCAATTATGTACGGTTAGAAACATTACAATTAACGCCTTTTGATAAAGAATTATCCTTTAGTGATATGAAAAAATTAGAACTCTATCCCTACACAATGGAAATTATAAAAAATAATACTTTATTTGAGTCTCTTGAAAGAAATAATTTGAAAGCAAGTGCTATTATTCATGAATCATCGAATAATTATCTCTTAAATAATGGTAAAATCTTAAAAGAATTTTATATGGGTGGATATGACTTACATGTAGAGTTTATCAAAGGATACCCTATTCACATCCCTATTCCACAAAATATTAAATTTTTAAATGCTAAAATTGATCTCATTGACCACTGTCTTATTGAGCTGAAAAAGAATGAAAGAAAAACAAAGATACCTGATGAAAAATTTTTAAAAGAAGCATTTTATAAAGTACCCTAACTTGAGATTAAAAAAGCTAGATTTTAAAAAAAGTTAAAACTAATTGATTTTAATACACCTGTAATTAAATAACAATTATGAAAGAAACATATTATAAGCCTTTTGGGCCAACAATAGGTAAATATAATTTATCAAATAAAATGACTGCCAAAGTTAATTCTTATGCTAATAAAATAATTGAAAATAAACATAAAAGTAAAGTGTTAGATCATTCACACAGATTGGTGGGAAATGTTTAGCAACAATTTCGCTTAACAAAAGATTTTCTTTTTACAAGTGGTTTAGAAAACACCTTAACCGCATTATTGAATCTTATTACAAAAACGTCATTCAAGTTAAAACCTCCTCAATTAAAATTGATCGTGCATGGATTGTTAGACAATTTGCTGGTGATTTTAACCCTCCACATGTTCATAGAGGTAATATTAGTGGAGTTTGTTATCTTGAAGTTCAAAATTCTATTAAATATAATAAGGAATTAGCTTTTGCTGGTAGACTTTCTTTCTTTGATGGTCGTGTCTCCATGCCTCGTAATAGCCCTCCTTTAGTAAAACATAGAATTACTTTTAAGCCACGAGTCGGCGATATTTATATATTTCCTGCTTTTTTAATGCATGATGTTCATCCATTTCGTAAAGACGGCGAGCGAAGATGTTTTTCTTTTAATGCATTTGTAAAAACTTAAAAAATATTTTTGTATTTGTCTTGATTATTGACTTTTTTCTACAACTCCTGCTACTTTATTTTGGTTCATAAGAAATGTCATTAGAATTGAAATTATAAAAAATAAAATACAAAATGCATAAACATTAAATGTAAGCCCATTTACTGAGGCAGAGTATCCAATTATAGCTGGTCCAAAAACAAATCCTGATTGTCCTAAGCTAGTAACATGTGATATTGTTATTGGAATTGGTTTATGTGATGTCCTCACTGACTCTCTAATTATAATTGGCATAAAATTTGAGCTAAGAAAACCAAAAAGAGCAACACCAAAAAATATTATATAAACATTCATCGTTAAAGTTGATAAAAATAAGATCACAGAACCTAAGACGGAAAAAAGTGGGCCAACAAATATTTCATTTAAAACTTTTATAAGAGAAGGTGCAATTATGTTACTGATTATTGCTCCAAAGTTGAAAAAGAATACAATAGAACCAGCAAGAAATAAACTTGAATTTAAATCTTCTAACATCCAGGCAGAAGACCACACCATAATTATGCCCATTGAAGCAGTCTGAAACATATTTATTATTCCAAATAAAAAAGTTTTAGGTGATGGTAAGGAAAAATTAGGTGTGTTATTAGGAATGTCATATTTTCTATTAAGACCGTAAAATTGTAAAAATACTAAAGCGGATAATGCTATAATACCTAAAAATGAAAAGTAATTAAAAGGATCAAAATTATATCCCAGGGAAATAGTAGACAAGGCAGCTGCACTTATTGATCCAAAAGCCCAAGAAGTTTTAAATATTGGTGTTAATATCTTTTTGGTTTTATTTTCAATTATTGTTACCTGAGTTAATGCACAGGGAGCCTGAATTCCCATACCAATTCCAAATATCGCATAACTTAATATTAAAAAATAATAAGTTTCAAAATAAAAAACTGATAATGGAACAAAGGAAATAATTATTCTAGAAATTTTTAAACAATTAGTGGTTCCAATTTTTGGTATTAAAAATCTCGAAGAGAGTAAATTAGACAAGATTACAAATACCCCGAAGAAAGTAACAGCAAATCCAAATTCTTCTTTAGATATTTTTAAGAGATCAAGTACAATTGGAGTATAAATCATAAAAGAACTTATTAAAAAAAAAGTGAAGAATCCTACTGAGTAGGTTGCATAAAATGATTTTAATAATTGTTCATTTTCTGACATATAATTATTATTATTATTAAGTTACTTCTGTTCTCATTAGAGATACAGTTAAAATTGATATTGAAATAAAAACGAAACACAAAGCATACATGTTAAAAGTTAATCCAAGTTTTTCTGCAGAAAAACCTACTATTGCGGGTCCAAAAACTAAACCAGAAAAACCAATACTAGATATATGAGATATAGTTTTAGGGATTGAATCTTTGGAATATTTGATTGCTTGCCTAAAAATAATTGGCTGCATATTAGAGCACGAAAAACCAAATATTATCATGCCGATCAAAATGATGTAAATATTTTGAGAAACTATTGTAAAAATTAATACTACTGATCCAATTATGGTAAAATATGGACCTACAAATTTTTCATTAAAAATTTTAATAAGCCTTGAAGCCATTATGTTTGCAGATATTTCACCAATATTAAAAAATAGCAAAACAAAACCAGCTAAATAAACTGGTCCCAATAAATCATTAATAAACCATAGAGAAGACCAATTGAGAATTATACCGATCGATGCAAAAATCATCATGTTAACTAAAGCGTACAAAAAAATAGATTTAGATGGTAAAGAGAAACTTGGTGCTTTGTCTACATAATCAAGTTTTTTTGGTAAACCAAAAAAAAACATAGAAATAGAAGATAGAAAAATAAAAACTCCAATAAGAGCAAATAATAATTTTGGATCAACTTTAAGCCCAAAACAAAAGCTTGCTAGTAATGCTCCAAATATAGATCCTACTGAAAAACAAGATTTAAAAATTGGATTTAATATTTTTTTAGTTTTTGATTCTAATATAGCAATTTGTGTAAAAAGACTTGGAGCCTGGATGCCCACCACTGCTCCCCAAAAAATACTTAATAGAATATACACCTCGTACTTAGGTATATAAAAAATTAGAAATGGAATAAATGAATACGATAATCTTGCAATTATCAAACAATTGGTTGTTCCAATCTTAGGAAGTAAAAATCTTGTTGATATTTGATTGATAATAATATTTGTGATTCCAAATACTGTTATACCTAAAGCAAATTCAGTTTCGGTAATTTTTAAACTTTCTAAAACTATTGGCGTATAAACAAAATAGGTACTTATTAAAAACATCACTATTGCACCCTGAGAATAAGCGGCGAGGAAAAATTTGTTATAATTTATTTCTTGAACCATTTAATTAGTATGGATTATTAACATCAATGTAAGTAATTACTAATTTATCATGAATTAAATATTAAATATTAATAGCTATTTGGATTATTCATGTTTTAGGATTATATTAACGTATTTTTTATATTTACTGTCATTCTCCAGTAGAGAAATCAAACATAATAATCATAATCGTCTTAATAATATCCGTACCAACTAAGTAGATTGTTAATGGACTCTGCTATATAAATATATCATGTCTATATTGCTTCCAAAGCATTTATCTAAGATTAAAAAATATGTAACAAAAAAAGTGTTAAAGTTATTGCAAAAGAAAGGAAAAATTATGGACTCAAAAGCATTAGTAGAACAATGTTACGATCTCTTTGGAAAAGGTGACATGGAAGGTTTTATGAATATAGTACACGATGATTTTATTTGGGTATATCCAGGTGATAAGCATCCATTTTCTGGAACTCATAATAAAGAGGGTTTTCAAAAACAATTAATGAAAACTCCTGAGCTCTGGACCAATTTTAAAGTTACGATAGAATCAATGATTAGCGAAGGTGATAAAGTTTTTGTAAATGCAAAAGCAACTGCTGAAGGCATGGATACAATTTTTGGACACTACATGGAAGTAAAAGATGATAAGTTGTCAAAGTTTATCGCTTATGATGATACTTTAAGTATGTTTAATGCAATGAAAAAATAGATTTTATAAAAATTTCATTAGAGGGGATTAACTCCCCTCAAATGTTTTTAAAAGAATACAAATTTCAATTGTAAGAAAGGAGTTTAATTATGAAAATTATATCACACGCAAAATTAACTAAAGGTTATGAACATTGGAAACAAGCATTTGATGAAAACGAAAGTTTAAGACAAGAATATGGATTACTGTATTAGCTTACGGACATCCTAAAGAGAATAAAGATGAGATTTATACAGTTCTGCAAGTTGAATCTATGGAACGAATGCAAGAAATGCTGAATTTGCCTTCAATGGTAAAATTAAGAACAGAAGCAGGAGTAGATCTTGAAACTCAAACATTCATTATGTTAAAGGGTGGAAATTAATATTATAATATGTCTAATCCTTTTATTTTAATAGCGAGAATACGTGTAAAAGAAGGTAAGGTTGAAGAGTATCTCAAGATAGCAAAAGAAGCTGATGACGCTGTTAATGCATCAGAACCAGATATGCTGATCCATACTTTTGATCAAGATCCAACAGATCCATTAGAATTTACTTGGAGTGAAGTCTACCGAACCAGTGAAGCAATGGTTCATCACATTAATAACCCTCCTGTTGTAGCTTATGTAGAAAAACATCAAGAAATAGCAGATAAATTTGAAATAGAAGTATACGGAAATATTACCGATGAGACTATTAAAGCAATTGAAGCTTTAAATGTCCCCTTCAAGCACTTTAAAACAACAGATGTTGGCTACATTAGAACAGAAAAGTTCAGTTAAAATTGCTGTTTATTTATAATAATAATTTTTTTACTTAAATTTAATTTAACTGAATAATACAATCTTCATAAATTTGTAAAATTATAATTTTAGATTTTACTAAAAAAAAAGGAGATTTATGTTATTTGAAAAATTACAAAAAGCATTTGAAGAAAAAGATGCAAAAGCTCACAGAGCTCTTTTTCATGAAGATCATGAATTTATTAGCCATAAGCAAAATAAAGTTTTTAAAACAAGTGAAGGAAGTGAAGAACAAACATTAGAAATGTTCAATAATATTACTCAAGATAAAGTTCGTTGTATTTATGAAAATGATGAAATTTTAGTCACACATCGTTTTAATACTTATGCATCTGGAGACAAAGAAGCTTTAATGATGGTTGCATTAAAAAAAGATGGATTAATTTGGAGAACAGAGACTGGCGCTACAGAAATGTAATTAAACTTAATTTAAGGAGGATTTATGAAAAAAGGATATTGGGTTGGACAAGTAAAAGAAATTAAAAATGAAGAAAAATGGGGACAATATTTAGAGAAATTTATGAATATTGTTGCAGAGGAAGCAGAAAAGAAATCAGGAAATTTTGTACCTACTGCTAGCAGTGAGCCAAAGTTCTATATTCAAAAGAATTTTGATTTATTATATTCAGCAGTTGTTGAATTTAATAGCGTACAAGATGCAATAGATGGTTACAATGATCCTCGATATCAAGAAGCTTTAGCATTTTTAGGTGACAATAAAGAAGATGTTGTTGTGAGAAATTTAGTAATTATAGAAGCAAATTAAATAGCTAAAAGTAATTAATAAATATAAACTAATATATTCAGCTAAAAGAAATAGAAAAAAAGGACGTATTATGAAAATAATCATGAATGTTAAATTAAAAGAAGGATATAAAAAATGGAAAAATCTTTTTCTCAGTGTTGATACACATAGAGAAAAATATGGAATAAAAGTTTTAGCTTATGGACATCCAAAAGATGATGAAACTAAAATTTATCAAGTTTTAGAAATAGAATCGATGGAAAAAATGCAAGCAGCAATGCAAGATCCAGAATTAGCAAAACTTAGAACTGATGCAGGTGTTGATTTAGATAGTCAAGAATTAGTTTTTTTAGTTGAATAGATTTTATTTTATTGAGGGTAATAATTATTTTGCCCTCAATTTATTCGTATCTTAATGCATCAATAGGATTAAGGTTTGCCGCTTTTCTTGCTGGATAAAAACCAAATATAATTCCAATTGACGATGAAAAAACAAAAGAGAGTACGATAGACATATAATCAAGGCTCATTTTCCATTTAAAATATTCACTGACGCCAAATATTACTCCTAAGCCTAAAGCAATCCCTATTAGACCTCCAATAAGGGATATCATTAATGATTCAATTAAGAATTGAAGGAGTATATCTCGTTTTTTTGCCCCAACAGACATACAGACACCAATTTCTTTTGTCCTCTCTGTAACCGTAACAAGCATAATGTTCATAATACCTATACCCCCTACTATTAATGAAATACCAGCAACTGTAGCTAGAAGAATAGACATAACTCTTGAAGACTCTTGTCTCGCATTTAAGAATTGTGCGTAGTTTCTAATGACAAAGTCAGGATTACCATTAGCTGAAATTTTATGAAGCTTTCGCATAACTGTATCAACATCTTTTTCTGTTTTAAAAAGTAAATCAGAAGATCTAACATTAATGGTCATGCTGCGAATTTGATCGCCTGGAAATTTTTTTGCTACTAATCGTTGTTTAGCAGTTTTTAATGGTACTATAACAGTATCATCTAAATCAGCCCAAGCTGTTCCACCTTTTGCATCTAACAATCCAATAACTGTAAAAGGAACTTTATTAATTCTTATTACTTCATCAATTGGGCTATCATTATCAAATAAATTTTTTTGAACTGTTTTTCCTATAATGGCAACTCTTGAGCCAGAAGCTAGCTCCTCTTCTTCAAAACTTCTTCCGTTTTCAAATTTCCAGTTTCCTAAATCAAAATAATCATTTGTTGTTCCTGTAACAGTAGCAAGCCAGTTATTACCATTAGCAACAATTTGTGTACTTAAACTTACCCTTGGTGCGATAGCTTTTATTGCTGGTAATTCTTCTTTAAGAGCCTCCATATCTTTTAAAGTCAAAGTGTTAACCGAATTAGCACCCATCGAAACACCTCTGTTAGAAGAACTCTGTGATCTAACAATTAAATTATTCGATCCAAATCTTTCTATTTGTTGTTCAACTTCAATTCTCGCACCTGAGCCAATTGAAATCATAGTAATAACTGAGCTAACACCAATTATGATACCAAGAGACGTTAAAATACTTCTTAAAATGTTGGAGCGTAAACTTTTTTGTGAAAGATATATAAGATCAGTTATTGACATTTTTTTTATCCTCTAAAATTTTACCATCTTTCATCTTAATAATTCTTGATCCATAATTAGCAATGTCATCTTCATGTGTAACAAGAACAATGGTGATACCTTTTGCATTTAAATCATTTAAAATTTTCATAATTTCTAAACCAGTTTTACTATCTAAAGCTCCTGTTGGTTCGTCTGCTAAAATTAATTTAGGAGAACCTGCAATGGCTCTAGCTATAGATACTCTTTGTTGTTGACCACCAGATAATTGATTAGGTTTATGATGAACACGATCTTTTAATCCAACACTTTCAAGCGCTTCTATCGCTAATTGATTTCTTTCTTTTAAATTTTTACCAGAATATAAAAGTGGTAACACAACATTTTCTTGTGCGTTTAATCTTGGTAGTAAATTAAAATTTTGAAAAACAAATCCTATGTCTTTGTTACGTAATTCAGCTAGTTTATTCGAATTTAAAGTTGATACATTATTATCCCTAAAATGATATTCCCCACTAGATGGCGCATCTAAACATCCTATAATATTCATTAAGGTTGATTTCCCAGAGCCAGATGAACCCATAATACTAACAAAATCACCTTCATTGATTGAAAGATCAATATTATCGAGCGCTAATAGCTTGTTATCTCCCATGATGTATTCTTTTGAGAGAGAATTGATATTAATCATCTTAAAATAGACGTAGTGCTTTTTTTTCTGACGTTTCGACGATAACCTTAGAAATTACTTCATCGCCTTCTTGAATCTCACCTTTTATTATTTCTGTGTAGCCACCAGAATTAAGACCTGTAACCAAATCAATCTGTTCATGAGAACCATCAACTAATTTGTATACTTTTTTAACGTTTAAAGATTCTTTTAAGGAGAAATATTTATTTCTTTGTTCATCAGTTAATAATTCAACTAATGCATTTTCAATATATAGCTGAATTTCTTTTCTTATTTTTTCTGGCGATAAGTTTTTAGCTTCTAAAGAGCCTCTTACTTTACCTAATTTAGGATACACACTTCTCATTTTGTTTTGTTGATCAGCAGTCATGTTTATTTGAGCCATAATTTCTTGCATTTGAGATGCACCGCCCCCACCCCATCTACTTCCACCTGAATTTTGTTTAGGCTTTTGATTGAGTTTTACAGAAAGTGCTGAATTTTTAACTTTTAAAACTTCTTCTTTATTTTGAACAATAATATCAACATTAGCAGTCATGCCAGGTAAAAGAAGATTTTCTGGATTATCAAAAGAAGCAATTACTTCATAGGTTATAACATTCTGATCATCTATTGGTGAATAACGTATTTGGCTAATAGTAGCATTTAATTTTCTATCAGGAAAAGCATCAGTGGAAAATTCGACAACCTGATCTAATTGAATATTTCCAATATCTGATTCATCAATAAATATTTCAATATTCATATTGGACAGTGTTTCGGCAATAGTAAACATTATGGAATCTTTTTGATAAGCGCCAAGAACATCACCGACACTAATATGCCTATCCAAAATAAAACCATCAATCGGTGAAACGATTTTAGTTTTTGTTAAGTCTAGTTTTTCACTTTCTAATGTCAATTCAGATTGTTGAATTATTTTTTCTACTTCTTCAATCTCTGCTTTAATAATTTCTATTTGTGCTTTTCGTGAACTGATAATTGCATCTAAAGATGATATTTCCGATTTGATGGTAGCATTTTGAATAATAGCACTTTCATAATCAAAATTTGTGTCGTCAAATTCTTTTTTAGAAATAAATTTTTTATCAAATAGAGCTTTACGTTCTTCAAGATTTTCTTCTAGTTTACTTAAATACAAATTAGAGTCCTCTAATCGTGATTCAGCACCGTATTTATTTGCAATTGAATTGTTTAATTCTGATTTAGCCTTTTCAAGACTTGCTTGTTTTTGTTTTAATTTAGATTTTGATATGTCTACTGAAGTTTGAGATTCTTTTACGCTTAAAGTAAAAGGGTTTTGATCAAAGATAGCTAGCACTTCACCTTTTTTTATTTGTTCATTAAAGTCTTTATTAATTTCAACTATTTTTCCAGATATCTCTGATGATAATGTTAAAGTGGATGTTGGAATAATTTTACCTGTAGCAGAAACAGTTTTCTTTATATTACCTTTTTCTATTTTTATATATTCATAGCTGGTAGTTGCTACCTCTGTATTATTGCTCACAAAGAAATAGTAGTAACCTCCTCCCGCTATAATTATTACAAAAATCAATAAGATAAATTTTTTCATTTTTAATAATGTAAGCCGAATATAGTTTTAGAAAAGAAAAAGATACAATATAATGAATTGGGGTATAAAGCCCTCTCCACTGAGGGAGTTTTGCCCCATTAATATTAATTATTTACTATTTTCTTTAAAATTAGTGGTTTGACCTCAATAATAAGTCTGTAGCTTTATCAGCTATTGCCATAGCTGGAGCATTCGTATTAGCACCGACAATTGTTGGCATCATCGACACATCAAAAACTCTTAAATTTTTTATTCCCTTAACTTCCAATTTTGTATTTAATACCGCCATATCATCATTATCTTTACCCATTTTACATGTGCCAACAGGATGCCAGTTTGTTTTGATCATTTTTTTTGAATAGTTAATGAGATCCTCATCTGTATTAATCGATTGACCAGGAACTGTTTCTTCTAAAACAATATCAGATAAAGGTTTTGTTTGAATAACCTTTCTTGCAAGCTTTACAGCATTTAACATAACATTCATATCATCTTCATGACTTAAGAAATTTGGATCAATAAGAGGTAAATCTAATGGGTTGGAAGATTGAATTCTAACCTCACCTCGTGATTTTGGATTCATTAGACAAGATGTAAGAGTTAAACCGTGATCAGGTTTTATGCCTTTTGTATCTCTATCGGTATACATTATGGGCACGCAATACAGTTTAATTTTAGGATCTTTTTTATCTTCTAAATTTTCTGGATTAAAAAAAGAACAGCTATCAACACCTTGAGATCGAACAGGGCCTGAATTAAATAATAAATACTGAATTCCATTTTTTATCATTCGCCATCCTTCATCTTGTTTATAATAACTATAACCAGGTTTTACTCTCGAGATAACAGGTACTTCATGATGATCTTGCAAATTTTTACCTACACCTTTTAAATTTTCAATTACTGGAATATTAAATTGTTGTAATTGCTCTTCTTCCCCAATTCCGGAATGCATTAAAATTTTAGGTGTTACGTATGCTCCTGATGTTAAAATAATATCATTCGCAAAATATTTAGTTGGTTTACCATTTGATATACATTCAACACCAATTGCTTTTTTTTGATCAAGTATAACTTTTGTTACAATAGAACTGGTTTTGACTTCTAAATTTTTATTATTAGTTTTTGATTTTAAAAAAGCACTGTACACATCACATCTTTTGCCATTGCCAATGGTGTATTGCATAGTTCCAACACCATATTGATCACCATCATTGAAATCATCATTATAAGGTAAACCCATAGCTCGCATTGTTTTGATATATAAGTTTGTACCTTCTACAATATAACCAGGATCAGAAACTTTTAAGTTACCTTTGTTTCCGTGATATTCATTTTGAATACGTTGATTATCTTCAAGTTTAACAAAATGCTTGAGTAAAGAATTCCAGTTCCAATTACTATCATCACTCTCCTCCTCCCATTTATTATAATCAGATGGTTTACCTCGCATGTAAACCATACCATTTACTTTAGAACCTCCACCAAGTGTTTTGGCTTGTGCTATAAAATGCTGACGGTTATTTAATTGTTTTTGTGGAATAGACTCATAAAATTTTAAGAATGGACTATTTTCTAATCCCTTAATCCAACCAGCTGGCATCGATAAAAGTAAATTACTTGTTCTAATTCCTTCTTCTAAAATTAAAACAGAAGCACCGTGATCGATTAATTTTGTTGCTGTAATAATTCCAGATGTTCCACCGCCAGCAATTATAAAATCATATTTTTTTATCATTAATAAATTTCTATCTTAATATTGTTTTGGGTTGAATATATTTTTATTATATAAATCTAATAATTGAATGCATAGATATTTTTTAATCCCATTTATTGGATTTTTTATCATTGTATCTATTTTTGTTTTTTTCCTTCAATTTATAAATGAGGATTGGAAATTTATTGCGCCAAAAATACCTCTACCAGAGGGTTGTGATGATAATATTGAAACAAACTTTATCATCTATGAAACTGATAAAAAAATAAATAGATCATTTAAAGATGAGCTAGATTTATATGAAGGATATCAATTCCATCCTATTTTTTTACTTCCATGTGAAAGAGATGATCGAGAATATGACATTAATGATAAAATTATCTCCTCTCTCGTTGCAATTAATTATTGGCTAAAAGAACAAACTCTAAATCAAGAAATTATATTTGATAGGAATATTGATGGTGAAATAGATATAACTTTTTTAAGAGTAAATAAAACAATGGATTGGTTTGGAGATCTACATAATAAAGATAAATCAAAAAATATTACTGAGGTATCAACTAAGATTGAAAAGCTCATTAATGATAATAGAAATCTATTTAATAATTTTTCTTCAAAGAAATTTATTATTTTTTTTGAAGGATGGGAAAAGAGAAAATATATTGATTATGACATATGTGGTAAATCTCGATTTGAAGGAAACATAGCAATTTACTACACGTACTCTAGATTTAAAAAATATATTGGTGATGATTTAATTTTATCAAATAATGAAAAGTTATTCTCTTGTACTCACAAAGATCATTTAAATGATAATAATGATAAAACTTTTGGTGATGCAGAAGCAACAATCTTGCATGAAATGATTCATGCATTAGGTTTTCCTACTAGTTGTGCAAAAAATAATAAATCCTTTCATGTGATTGATAATAAAAATGATATTATGCATAAACAATCTGGAAAAATATATTTAGATTTCAATAATGATGATTATTACAATCATCAGCAAAAAAACTGCCCTGACCTTAAAAATAATAAGTTCTTGCAATAAAATAAAATTATTTTTTTAATTGATTAATAAAGTAAATAAATAATAATCCATTAAATGCCCAAATAAAACAAAGAGCGATAACATTAAAAGTTAAACCGAATGTTTCAGCTGAAAATCCAATTATAGCTGGCCCTATTAGAAAGCCAGAAAATGCAATTGTTGTGATATTTGCTGCAGTGATTGATATACTTTCATTAGTATATTTTAATCCTTGCATTAAAACGACTGGATAAAAATTTGATGTCGAGAGAGCAAATAAGAATACTGCTAAAATAATAATATAAATATTAGCAGTTAAAATAGAAATAAAGAAAATCAAACAACCAACTAAACCAAAATACCCTGCTGCAAATTTTACACCGTAAGCATTAACAATTTTTTCACCATATATTCTGCCTATAAATTCTCCACCTCCCCAACAAAGTATTGATAATGATGCAACATACAAAGATGCATTAAGATCTCTTTTTAACCATAATGGTGTCCATTCTAGCATAATACCAACAGTGCCCATGAATATTGCTAAATTTAATCCAAAAAATAAAACCTTTCTTTCAGGAATTTTAAATTTAGCTAACTTTTCATAGTAATCATTTTCAGAAGATAAACCAAATATAAATGTTAGAATAACAATTAAAGTTAAAAAGAATATCAAACCTATAAAAATATGTGGTGGGTATAAATTTAAATAAAAAAATAAACTTGCAAAAATACCACTAATAATAAAACCAAAACTAAATGAAGCTTGTTGGTATGTTTGATAAATTCTTTTAGTTTTATTTTCAATAAAGTTAGTACTACTAGCAATTGTAGGAAAAATTAAACCTGCAGCTATTGATAATGGAATACTGGATAAAAAAAATGTTTGTATGTTGCTAGCTGTAATAAATATATAAGGAAATATTGCAAAACTCAATTGACCTAACATTAAAGTTTTAGTTGTTCCAATAAGTGGCACAATTACCCTACCTGATAATTGACTGAAAAAAAGTTGTAGAACAGCAAAAATTGTAAACCAAATTCCTAAATCAGTTTCTTTAATACCAACTCTATCAAATAACCATGGGATATTTGTTACAGTTATTCCCCAAGTAAAAGCAAGTGCGAAACCATTTAAACATATGGCAAAGAATGCTTTTCTATACATAATTTTTATTAATATTATTCAGTGATTGTTACAATATTATAAAACTATTAAGTTCTAAGAGTAGTTTTGGATACAACTAATTCTTCACGTTTATTTTCTCTAAATACAACAAAGATACCACTTACCATAATAAGAAAAATTCCAATAAATGAGTTTGTATCTGGTACTTCAGAAAAAATAATAATTCCTATTATTATAGCAAAAATTAAATGGACATACTCAGTTATACTGTTAACTAAAGGTGACCCTACTCTGTATGCTGCAATCAAACAAAATATTCCAAGACTTCCAGTTGTAGATATAAAAAGTATTAATCCAATAAATTGAAGATCATTAAGTATCCAAGGATTACCAAGAATAGAAAAAATTGATAAATTAAAATCTGAATTATGTAATAAAATACTAATTGCGCTTCCTCCAACAAATGCACCTATATAAATATGAAAAGTTTGTTGAAATAAATTATCATTTTTTGAAGTTTTTTTTGCCAATGTCATTGATAATGCATAAGTAGCAGCAGCAATGATTGGAAATAGCATATAAATGTTTATGTCATTAAATTCTGGTTTAATAATTAAAAGTGTACCACTAAAACCAACGAAGATTGAAAATATTCTATTTATTCCAATCTTTATACTCAGAATGAAGTAAGAATAAATAGTAATAAAAAATGGACTAACAAAAAACAAACTTGTTGCTTCTGCTAAAGTGATTTGGCTCAATGAGATAAAAAATAAGGTAAAGCCGAAGAAGAAGGTGGAGCCTCTAAAAATTGCTATATAAGGGTGCGCTGTTCCAAAGAATATTGGTTGTTTTGTGTAAATTAAATATAGGCATAACAATGAAAATCCTACCCCTCCTCTAAATACAAGTATTTGCATTAAAGAGGCATCATGGATGGTGTATTTAATTAAAACATCCTGGGTAATAATGAATAACATCCCCACAATAATTAAAATAAGACCTTTTATGTTATTATTCATATAAATTTTCTTAGAGTAATTTAGGTATTAGTTTAGAAAAAAAAATAATATATAATTATTTTGATGATTTTTTATCTTGTAACACCGCTAATTTTGATATTTGCTAGTTCTTTAGGATTAATCATTAATCCCTCTTGGTCAATTTCACCTTTTATTTGGGTTTTTATATTAGTTCCAATTATTGACCTTGTATTACCTTACTTAAGTAAAGATGATGTTGAGCTAAATGAAAGTGTGTTTCACAATTTTTCTATTTTAATCGTTCTCCCCTGCATTTTATTTTTAATTATATTTGGTTTAATCGTTGTTTCTGATTTTAGTATCACATTATTAACCGCTGCTGCTTTAGGGGCAGCTGTAGGTATGTCTGGCGGTTCTATTGGAATTACAACTGCGCATGAACTTATTCATCGAAAAAATAAATTTATGCGAGGCATTGGAGTATTTTTATTAGTATTATGTTGTTATGGGCATTTTCGTATAGAACATATTTATGGTCATCATTTAAATGTAGCTACTAAAGAAGATCCTGCTACAGCTAGAAGAGGAGAAAATTTTTATTTTTATTTTATTCGCTGTGTAATCAATAGTGTGATTTCGTCTTGGAATATTGAAAAAAATATTCTTGATAAAAAAAATCTAAATACATTTAGTTTTCAAAATAGAATGATTCATTATTTTGTATTAGAATTTTTATTTTTAGTATTTGCTTATTTAATTGCAGGTATGAATGGTTTAATTTTTGTTATCTTTCATTCTTTTGTTTCTATAATCTTATTGGAGTTAGTAAATTATATTCAGCATTATGGTTTAGAAAGAAAAAAAGAAAATGGAAGGTACGAAAGATTTACAGATTTACATTCTTGGAACAGTCGTCACATATCTGCTAATTGGTCGACATTTAATTTAGGCCTTCATGCAGAGCATCACCAAAGTGCATCAAAGCCGTATCCTCTTTTATCTCAAGAAGAAAAAGCAATTGAGATGCCTGCTAATTACTCCATCATGTTAATTATGGCTTTAATCCCTCCTTTGTGGTTTTTTGTGATGGATAGGAAAATAGATAACTTAAAAACTATTTAATTTAATATGATAGATTTTTTTTCTAAGTTGAAAGATAATCGTGTTTTTCAATTTTCTGTTGTTGTTATAATTATATTAAATGCCATTCTTATTGGTGCTACAACATATCAATTAGATCCTATATTTTTAAATACTATTCACTTACTTGATTATGCAATCACTGTTTTCTTTGTTATTGAAATTTTAATTCGCTTTATTGGAGAAAAAGAAAAGAAAAATTTCCTTAAAGATGGTTGGAATGTATTTGATACAATCATTGTAGCAATATCACTAATTCCAATTCCAAATAATTCTAGTTTTTTAGTTCTACGTCTTCTTCGTATTTTTAGAGTGTTACGATTGATATCTGTCATTCCTGAATTAAAAAAAATTATAGAAGCTATTCTTGCTTCAATAAAAAGAGTATTTTTTGTTAGTCTACTTCTGTTTATCATTCTTTACATTTATGCAACAATGGGATCAATTTTATTTGGGGAAGATGATCCAGAACGATGGGCCGATCTGGGAATATCCCTAATTACACTTTTTCAAGTTTTAACCTTATCTAGTTGGGAGAATGTAATGCTGCCTATGCAGGCTATTTACTGGTGGGCATGGATTTACTTTTTCAGCTTTATTTCAATTTGCTCAATTACAATATTGAATTTGGTCATTGCCATCCTTGTCGATGTTGTAAATCATCAAAAATAACCTGTAAATATTACATAAATCTTCAAATATTAATGCTTATATGGTAATTAATCGAGATAATTATAGCAGTTGTAGATTACCTGCATTAACAAAACTATAGGGAGGTATAATGTTTGATAAAAAAGACGATAATTCAAATTCAACAACTGATGTATTTAGACCTGCTAAGGGATCCGCAAAAGTTGTAATTGGTCAAGGCGTAACAATCAATGGTGAAATTAAAAAAGCTGATGAAGTTCAGATTGATGGTGA
The DNA here is from genome assembly GCA_902614375.1 of uncultured Alphaproteobacteria bacterium. Taxonomy (GTDB): domain Bacteria; phylum Pseudomonadota; class Alphaproteobacteria; order HIMB59; genus CACPNW01. Next base: position 12,612 of record CACMKZ010000010.1, on the reverse strand, counting down.
AGCAGATGTTACTATGAAAACTGATAATGTAGTTATTGGTGCTACTGGAGATTGCAAAGGAAATATAGAAACACATAATGCTGACATCTGGGGAAAATTTGACGGTGAAATAAAAGCTTCTGGCACCTTAACAATCCAAGAGCAAGGAGTTGCTTCTGGAGACATCGAGTACCAAAACTTACAGATTAAGCTTGGCGGTCAAATTAGTGGTGATATTAAAAAATCTGATAAGATTCAACCTATCAAAAAAGATCCAAAACCATCAGAAGAAAATAATTCATTACAAGAAGCAATTAAAAAAGATTAGCAATTATATTTGTTAGTATGAAAGAAAGATTATTTAAACCTCTACATTGGATTATGTTAATCCTTATCTCTCTTGATTTCATTGATACGTCTTATCGAATTTCGTATGGATATTTTTCAGGTCAAGGTGTGCAACCACCTGTAGGAGATTTTAATGTTCAATTTTCAACTTTAGATTTTTTTGTAAGTGTTGTTTTTCAATTAGCAATCGCTTACACAATTTATATGTTGTATAGTATGAAAAGAAGTGGTGGTTATTATTTAGTAGGTTTAAATATTCTTTTTGTGATATACGGATTTGTTATTGGTCCGTTTAGCACAGTACCAGCTGGAGAGGTATTACCTCTTATTGCCGGCTTTATGGTTTTCTATATTATTTTAGTTATTGGGATACCTTACTTGTATTCTGATAAATATGAGTGATTTATAAAAGTATATCCCTATATTTTTTTTTAAATTGATCTAATTTTTCTCTAACATCAAAATCTAATCTGTAAGAGGTATATAAATCTTGCTTTGTTCCCTTGTTAATTTTAGTCTTTTTGACAAATTGCAGGTCGATATCTTCTACGCTATCAACATTTCTTACTAGTAAAGCTAATTTCCATTCTAATTCCTTACTACGTAAATTATCAGGAATGGTATGTTCTTCTGTTTTATATTTATTATTTAAATTAAATAATTTTGAAATATTCTGGATCATGATTATTAATAAATTAGATTTAGTTTTTTGTTGTTCAATAGGATTAATTTTACTAAGATGAACTAACAAATATTAACAGTATTAATATTTTTAATTGAAATGTAATAATTATATAATATCTAATTTATGAACGATTTGACTCTATTGCGGTTTACAAGCAGCTAAAATGAGATGCGTATAAATTTATCCTCCCATTAAGAAAAATGGTGAGGATATTTTTTTTAGGAGATAAATATGAATTTATGTGTTGTATCCAAAGGATCTTTTACTAAAGAAGATTACATGGAATTATATAATTTTTTTAAAGATGATATTGCCAAATATACAGATGCATTTGATATGGCTTTCGTGAAAGATGGTCATGTAATGATTATGTGTAATGTGACGGATGAAGAAAAATTTTATGCTTTATTTGACGATCCAAAATCAAAAGAATTTGATACAAAATTTAATAGTACAGATACAGTGTATTCTTTGAAAAAGGTTGAATAGTTATAATCCACCTTGAGAAGTTAAGAAGTCAGAGATTTTTTCAATTCCATCATTATTTTTCATTTCACCAAATATATAGGGTAAACCATTTCTGGCTTCATTCACATCTTGTTTCATTTGCTCTAAATCAACATTAACATATGGAGCAAGGTCAACTTTGTTAATTACCAGTAAATCAGACTTTTTAATAGCTGGTGCTTTTTTTCTTGGTATATCCGCTCCTTGAGCCACGTCTATCATATAAATTGTTAAATCAACTAATTCAGGACTAAAAGTTGCAGCTAAATTATCCCCACCTGACTCAATGAGTATTAATTCTAAATCTGGAAATTTCATTTTCATTTCATCCACTGCAAGTAAATTAATCGAACAATCTTCTCTTATAGCAGTATGTGGACATCCACCAGTTTCAACACCTTTAATTCTCTCTATTGGTAGAACTTGTGCTTTCATTAGATATTCGGCATCTTCAGTTGTATAAATATCATTTGAAATAACTGCCATAGAGACTTTTTTAGATAAATAGCGACATAACGCTTCAGTCAAACTTGTTTTGCCAGTCCCTATTCCGCCGCCAATACCAACTTTTAAAGGTCCATTTATATTATTCACGTCAAATAAATCCTTGAGTCTAAATATTCATGCTTAATAGCAAAAATATCACCAATAAAAAAAGTTGTACCTATATCTTTAAGAGTCAGCTTATCTGAATTACTTAAAAATTCTTGAATTTGATTAATAAAAATAACATTAAGACTCTGTCCATCTTTTTGAGACATTGGGATATGTTTTACACATACATTTATTAAATTAGAAATGAATGATTGTAGATAAAACTTAATTAAATCATCAAACTTAATATTAAAATGTAATCCAGCCTTTGCTAGACAATATATAAATGATGTATTTTCAGGTAGAAATAATTCCCAGCTATCTTTCATTATTTTTCGAAATGAATTTCCCATATCAATCATTTCTATTTGCCTTTCTTTCGAAGAAGAATTTGCTAAGATTAATTCATTAATTTCCCCACCTTTGTAAATAGATTTCATAAAAATATAATCATTTCTTAATGTTCCATAAAATAAAAGAGCATCTAAAAATTCTTTTACGTTATCTTTATTTTTAATTTTTTTATCATCAATCAGAGCTTCTAAACCATGAGAGTATGCGTAAGAACCAATGGGGAAAGAAGATGAAAACCATATTTGTAATATTTGATGAGGATCTTTAAATTTTTTCATTTTAATGTTTATGACTATGTGTTCTGCCCATACCGTAAGCACCACCTTCAGGTTTAAATTTTTCAAAAACTTTTTTTACATTTCCGTGTAATTTTAGAATCATATCAAGAATAACAGCATCATCTTGAATAAGAATTCTGTTTTCTTCAATTTGACACGGCAAATGTCTATTTCCTATGTGCCATATGATTTGCTTTAAATTATCACCCGTTATTTCAATTAAATTTTCTTCTTTAGATATAACTTTAATTAATTTTCCATTGTCTAATTCAAAATAATGATTTTCATCAATACTGATAGTTTCTTCAAGATTAACTAAAAATTCAGTACCATTATTTGCTATAAGTTTTTTTCTACGAATAAATCTTTCTTCATAAGATAGTGAAATTTCATCAAATACTTCTTTATTATTATTGTGATGAGTAATTTTAAATGAAGTATCCATTTTAGTACATAAAATAACGTTGAGCTAAAGGTAGTGTTTCAGCTGGCTCACAGGTAATTAATTCACCATCTGCTAAAACTTCATAAGTTTCTGGATTCACTTCTATTTTTGGACAATAATCATTTAACATCATATCTTTTTTAGAAATTTTTCTAATATTTTTAACGGGTAACAGAGATTTACTTACCCCAGAGTTTTTAAATGAATCTTTATCTAAAGAAGCTTTACTTACAAAAGTAACAGTAGATTTTTCTAAGGATTTTCCAAAAGAAGAAAACATTGGTCTAGAATATACTGGTTGAGGTGTTGGAATAGATGCATTTGGATCACCCATTTGTGCGCAAGCAATACTTCCACCTTGTAATACCATTTCAGGTTTAACTCCAAAAAAAGCAGTGTCCCAAATAACAATATCAGCACGTTTATTTTTTTTGATACTTCCAATATGATCAGAAATACCATGTGCTATTGCAGGATTAATTGTATATTTAGCAATGTATCTTTTAACTCTTACATTGTCGTTATTACCCTGCTCTTCTTTTAATTGTCCCCGTTGCAATTTCATTTTATGTGCTGTTTGCCAAGTTCTAATAATAACTTCACCAACACGACCCATGGCCTGACTATCAGAAGCAATTATTGAAAAAGCACCCATGTCATGCAGTATATCTTCCGCTGCAATTGTTTCCTTTCGAATTCGACTTTCAGCAAAAGCAACGTCTTCAGGTATTGATTTATCTAAGTGATGGCAAACCATTAACATATCTAAATGTTCTTCAACTGTATTAACTGTGTATGGTCTAGTTGGATTTGTAGATGACGGAATAACGTATTGTTCTCCACATACTTTAATTATATCCGGTGCATGACCCCCACCAGCACCTTCCGTATGAAAAGCATGAATTGTTCGTCCATTAATTGCTTTAATTGTACTTTCGACAAATCCACTTTCATTTAATGTATCTGTATGAATCATTACTTGAATGTCATGATCATCAGCTACATTTAAACAATTATCTATTGCTGCTGGGGTTGTACCCCAATCTTCATGTAATTTTAGTGAGCTTGCACCAGCAATAACTTGTTCTTCAAGTGCTTGAGACAATGAACTATTTCCTTTACCAGCAAAAGCCAAGTTCATAGAAAAAGCATCTGCAGATTGTATCATTCTTTCTATATGCCATGGTCCAGGTGTAACTGTTGTAGCTAAAGTACCATGTGCAGGACCAGTTCCTCCTCCCAACATTGTTGTAATACCTGAATGAAGTGCATCATCTATTTGCTGAGGACAAATAAAATGTATATGACTGTCAAATCCGCCAGCTGTTATAATTTTACCTTCACCAGCAATTATTTCTGTTCCAGGTCCAATAATAATATTTACATTGGGTTGTGTATCTGGATTACCTGCTTTTCCAATTTCATAAATTAATCCATCCTTAAGACCAATATCAGCTTTATAAATTCCATTTACATCTACTATTAAGGCATTTGTTATAACTGTATCAACAGCACCCTCTTTACGAGATACTTGAGATTGCCCCATTCCGTCTCGAATAACTTTACCACCACCAAATTTTACTTCTTCTCCATACGTTGTTAAATCTTTTTCAACTTCAATAAACAATTCAGTGTCAGCAAGTCTTACCTTATCACCAGTTGTTGGCCCATACATATCGGCATAAGCTTCTCTTTTTATTTTTTTCATTACAATTGACCCATAACTTTTTTATTAAAACCAAATATCTTTCTATTTCCTGAAATTTGAATTAATTCTACATCTTTTGATTGACCAGGTTCAAACCGAACAGCTGTGCCAGATGGTATATCTAAACGCATACCATGTGATTTTTCTCTATCAAATTTTAAATATTCATTTGTTTCTGCAAAATGATAATGACTACCAACTTGTATTGGTCGATCTCCACTATTTGAAACTTTTAAAATGATTGATTGTCTTTCACTATTCAAATTAATGTCACTATTTTTTTTTGTTATTATCTCACCTGGCTTCATTATCTAATTGGCTTATGAACTGTTACTAATTTTGTTCCATCTGGAAATGTTGCTTCAACCTGTACTTCAGGTATCATGTCTGGAATACCATCCATACAATCTTCTTTTTTTACTACGTGAGCTCCTGTTTCCATCAATTCTGATACCATTTTTCCATCTCTTGCACCCTCTATGACAAAATCTGTTATCAAAGCTATAGCTTCTGGGTAATTAAGCTTAACACCTCTTTCCAAACGTTTTCTAGCAACATTAGCTGCCATACTGACCATCAACTTATCTTTTTCTCTAGGCGTTAATTTCATTTATAAATCCCAACTTTTTGGAAGTTTATCATGAATTATACTTTTCATAATAAAATTTAGTGTTTTTTTTAAATCATAATTATCATTTGCTATGCACCTAATGATAATCTTATCATCAAATTTTGTCATCCCACAATAATGATTTTCTATATTTTCTATGATTTTTCTTAACTCAGACTCAAATTGATGAATAATTTTACCAAAAATTATAATTGTTGATAAAGAAGATTGATTATCAAATGTATAATTATTTTTATAATTATCAATCATTGACCCTTGTATATTTATAGCCTCAAAATGCTTTAAAGAAGAATTGACATTAATTTTCCATTGATCAGATAAAGAAATATTTTTAATCTTCTCTGACATTTCCTTTCTCCCAAAAATTGATGTTTCACAAAAAATCAAATTAGAATTATCTGATAAATTAACATTTATATTTCTTCTTAATTTTGAATTATCAAATAAAATTAACTCTTTGGGCAACCAATACAAAGATGAATTATTTAAATTGATATTTATGTTAACTTTAGCAGGATCACCAATACCAGCATAAATTTTTTCAGCAGCTTGAGTGCAAATACTTAATTGAGAATTATGAATTGTAGCATTAATTTCAATACTATCATTACAAGTAATTCCTCCTGCAGTATTAATTAAAACTAATTCTGTATTATGATTATAATTATTTGGATTTAAAATTTTACAACAACCACTTTGAAAAAATTTTTTAAAATCATTATCTAATAATTCTATATCTATTTTTCCATTTGATCTTTGGAGTAATTTGTCCATTATTATTTAATTAATTATAATCAAAACAAAATTTAAGAAAATAAAATACTTAATGGTTTAAGATTAAAAATTATTAATAAACTAGTGAAATTTAATTTTTCATATAAATTTTACCAACGAAAAACAAACCTAAAGATACTGAAAAACCTATTCCTATTGCATATATCAATGTTCCTATTCCTACTTTTCCGCCTAAAAAAAATCCTATACCCACAGCAGATAGTTCAAGTAATGTTCTAATAAATGAAATTGAAAAATTAGTTTGTTTATTTAAGCCAGTCATCAATCCATCTCTTGGACCAGGTCCTAAATTTGCAGCTAAATAAAATCCACTTCCAATACCTATTATGAAAATACCAATTAATACTTGTAAAAATTGAAAAAAGAAATCTTTTGGATAAGGAAGATAGATCAATGAAAGATCCAAAATCACAGAAATTAAAATAGCATTTAATATTGTTCCAATGCCTAGTTTTTGTTTTAGTGGAAACCAAAGTAACAATACTACAACACTTACAAAAAATGTTGTAATACCTATTGTGTAACCAGTTTTAAATGCTAATCCCTGATGTAGCACAAACCAAGGTGAAACGCCCAAATTTGCAGTAATTAATAATGCCTCACCAATGCCAAAGAGAATAAGTCCTAAAATTAAATAAAAAATTGTTATTTTTTTTGGTTTAAGATTATATTCGAAAGGAGAGCTCCAATATAATTTAGGGATTTCTTTAAGTCTTAATATGTGAATAAATATTTTTACCATCTAAGACTCATACAACTTAAACCTGCATCAACCTTTAAAATTTCATCAATATTAATTTTAATAATATTAAAACTTTTCGATAAAATTTCCTCAGTTTTACTGAAACCATCTGGAATTAATAATTTATTGTTAATTCGAATACAGTTTGCTGCATTTTCTTCACCCAATGGTAATTCAATTAAATTATAATTTTTTTTTAAGTAATCTAATTTCGACATTCTATTACTTACTAAAATTAAATCATCATCTAATAAACTACATTCAGATTTAAAATGAAGAATATCTTTTGGTGTTTGACATACTTCAACAGTAGCACCAAGTGAGATTAGTATATTAGATAGATTTTCCGCACCTAGTTTATCAGTTCTATTTGATAAACCTATAATAAAATGATTATTAATATTTAATATATCTCCACCTTCTATGATGCCATTTTCTACAATAAATATTTTTTCAAAGTATTTACCTATTTCGTTTTTAATTATTTTTGCTTCACCATTTCGTGAAAAATCACTTGGATTTAATATAATAATATTGTTTTTAAAGATGAGAGCAGGATCTTCTACAAAAATACTATCAGGATATTGTTCTAAACTTTCTAATAAAATTGTATTTAATCCTGCTTCTTCAATGGAAGTGATATAATTATTATGTATCTCTAATATTTTTTCATAACTTGGATGTAAATACTGAGAACTTAATGCATTATGAATACTCTTATTTGGTTTTCTAACAATTGCATTTGTAAATTTATATGTCATCTTTGGCGTGCCCGGCATGATTCGAACATGCGACCCCCAGATTAGGAATCTGGTGCTCTATCCTACTGAGCTACGGGCACTCCTAATTTAATTTTTATGATTTAATATTACTTCACCAGTCTTTGTGTCAACAACATCAAAAGTTTTTTCATTATTACTCATTCTTTTAGATCTAGCTGCAGAAGCACGCTCCATTGCATCATTATCAGCATATAAAGATACAGCCATTACAGTTGTATCACTTGCGCGAATTTGTAGTAATTGTTGTGCTTCAGGAAATTCACTTGGTGCTTTTGCTGAATAATCTTTAATTGACTCATCAGCATCTTCTTTAGATTTAAAGTTAATAGTTGTTATTCTTGCTACTGTCATTTTTCCTCCTTTAATTTATTAAATTATTTAACTGCTCCTTCAGTTAAACCAGATACAAAATATTTTCCAATAAATACAAATAATAATATCACTGGTAAACTTGCAAGAACAGCGCCAGATAATAAAAAACCCCAATCAATTTGATATTGACCAACAATTCCAGCTAAACCAACAGGTAAGGTTTTAAGATCATCACCACTGATTAATATTGACGCAAAAAGATATTCTGTCCAAGAAATAATAAAGCAAAAAATTGCTACACTCGCTATACCTGGAGCAGCTAGAGGAACAATAATTCTAGAAATTACGATATATCTAGATGCACCATCAATATATGCCGCCTCCTCTATCTCATTAGGTATTAACTTAAAGAAAGCTTTTAACATCCAAACTGCAAATGGTGTGGCAAACAAAACATTAACAACAATCAAAGCAAAATAACTATTAAGTAGATTTACTTTTGCAAACAATAAATAAATAGGTACTAATAGAATTACCCCTGGAAAAGCATAAGTAACTAGAAGTGAATATTCTACAAATTTATTTCCATAAAATTTAAGTTTATGTAAACCATAAGCTGCCGATACAGATAAAATGATAGAAATTATCATAGAAGAAAATGAAACTATCAAACTATTTTTTAAATATATAAAAAAATCTGAGTTAAATAATATTTTATTATAATGCTCTAAAGTAAAAGATCTCGGAATAATAGTTGTAGATGTGGCAATAATTTCTTCAGGGCTTTTAAAAGATGATGTAATTATCCAAAAAAAAGGAAAGAAAAAAATAAGTATTATTAATAATAAAGATAAGCTTAAAAATATAAGTTTGATATTATTTTCTTTAATCATCTTCTTTTGGCGCCATGGATTTGATAAATATTATTGAGAATAGTAATAACAAAAAGCTAGTAACTATTGATAAGGTTGCAGCTTGACTAATTCTAAATTTAGTAAACGCAGTTTCATAAATTAATAATGGTAATGTAGTTGTAGCACTTGATGGTCCGCCCTTTGTGATTAACCATATAATGTCAAATATATTAAATGATAATAATGTACCAACTAGACCTAAAACAAAAAGAACACTTTTAAGGTTTGGAAATGTAATGAAAAGAAATTGTTGAACAAAATTCGCTCCATCAACTTTAGATGCATCATACATTTCCCTATTTATGGAATTAAGCCCAGAAAGAATAATTAATGCTAAAAAAGGACTCCAACGCCATGAGTTTATTAGAACTAAACTTATAAAAGCTTTATTAGGAGAACTAAAGAAACCCGTTGCTTCATCTAATAATCCAATATCAATTAAAACTGAATTTATTACACCACTACTACTACTTAACATTAATTTCCAAATAACAACAACAACTACTGTAGGAATAATAAATGACAAAATAATCCAATTAGCCATAATTTTTTTACCAGGGAATTTATAGTTGATAGTTAAGGCAATAGTGAATGCAAAAAATGTCTGACAGATTGCATTACCAATTATCCAATAGAGACTATTTAATGAAGCATTTAAAAATTTAGATTTACCAAATAGTTTTATATAGTTATCAATACCTACAAATTTTCCTGATGTACCAATTATCTTGACATTAAACAAACTTAATTCAAATGCTATATAAATTGGAACTAAAATAATAAGGGAAATCCAAATAACTAATGGAGATACAAACAACCAGCCTTCAATATTATTTTTTTTCACAGAAATCACAGCACCTCTATTAGAGGTGCTGAAAAGTTTTTAATTATTCAATTGCTTCAGTCATTATTTCCATACCTTCACTAACTGCGTCTTTTGCACTTTTGCCATCGATTAAAGTTAATTGAAGAGTTTGAGCTAATAAATTCTGAGCTGATATAGATGATATGCTTGTAAAAGTATTACCATTCGTAAAACCAAATAGACTTCCTCTTGTTGAATTGTCTAACATTGTTTCTACTTGTGATTTATATTTTACAACAACAGGATCATCCCAATAAGTTGAATCTTTACTTCCAGCTTCAGTTATTGGTAAAAATAATCCTGGCTCCATGTTGATAAATCTTCCATAATTTCCAGGCTCCATTAAGAAACTTAGAAACTTTTTAGAAGCTGCCATTTTTGCTTCATCATCAGTCATTATCATTGCTGAATTTACATACGAAACAGTTCCAGCTCTATGAGCTTTACCATTTGCATGAGGTATTTGAATTACGCCTAAGTCACTAGCATCTCCACCAGCTTGTGAGTCATATGTAGAGATAACTGTGAATTGTAATATCATTGCACAACCTTTACTTGCAAAACATGCTTCGGCTTCACCCCAAGTCCAGTTTGCTGCATCAGGAGCTGAATATTGATATAGTTCTTTATAAACATCATATGCTGCTACAGTTTGAGGATTATCAAATCTCAAAGTACCATCAGAATTATAAATTTCTTCTGCACCTGAGTTAACCATAAAACTATAGATTGTTTGATCAGTATAAAGCTGTTTATTGCCAGGAAGGCCTATTCCATAAACTCCATCTTTAGTCAGAGCTTTAGCAGCTTTCTTTAAATCAGACCAAGTTTTTGGCGGCTCAATTCCAGCAGCTTCAAAATCACTTTTTCTATACCATAGTGATAAACCCATGTTCCATAAAGGAACAGCCCAGGTATGACCATTATAAGTATATTGATCGAGTGCTTTTTGGTAAAAACCATATTTTGAATCTAACTCTGCAACAAAATCCTCAACCGGTTGTGCTGCGCCCATATCGGCGAGTATTGGAGTAAAATCTGGAATACCAACTAATATTTCTGGTGCAGTTCCAGCAGCAACTGATGCAGGCGCTTTAGCATAAATTTCACCCCAGTTTTGAACTTCTTGCGTTACATTAATATCTGGATTAGCAGAATTAAATTCATCTATTAATGTTTGAATTCTATCTACTCTATGTGGAACACCTTCCATATGCCAAAAAGTAACATTTGTTACAGCATAAGCATTCAAAGAAAATAGAATTGTAATAAAAAATAATAAAATTTTATTCATTTTTCCTCACTTAATTTATGATTAATAATTTAATATCAATATGCTGATATTATCAACTAAATTTGAGACTTTCACCAAATATTATTTAGTGACTCTCTTAATTTTTTATATTTTTGATATTTATTATGAAGATATTTGGAATGTTTTCTTTGAGGTGTGTAAATTTGACCAATATTTTGGTGATCATTAATTAAATTTTTTAAATCTTTTTTATGTAAATAACTATCAATTAAGAATGAAACACCTAGCGCACCTAATTCGGAATTAGTTAAAATTTTAACTTTAATATTTAAAACATTAGAAATTAATTGAGGTAAAATTTTACTTTTTGATGCACCTCCTGCAAGATAAAGACTGTCGTTAGTTTTAATTTTATTTGCATAACAATCTTTAATAGATAATGCCAAACCCTCATAACAAGCAGTCATAATATCAAAATTATTATGATGTGGTAATATTCCAAAAATTTCAGCTTTAGAATTTAAATTTACAAATGGAGATATAGAACCTCCATAGTTTATGTAAGGAAGAAATACTAATGAATTTTCTGGATATTTAAAAGTTAAATATTTTTTTTCAAAATTTTTAATTATTTTAACTTTATCTAAATACTTTTTAGAATTTTTGTAAAAATTATCAATAACCCAATCAATATTAGTTGTTCCTGCTACATTTATTTTAGTTTCTAACCATGTATTATTTAAAGAAGCGAAAAATAATCCTGAACCATCTTTAGAAATTTTTGAATTATTTTTAACTATAATATTATGACATGTAGTACCAATTATACTTATTTTTTTATTATGGTTGATTCCTCCAGCTCCTAAAATAGAAGCTATTACGTCACCACATCCTATAACAACAGGTGTACCAACTTTTAAACTTGTTAATCTTGATGCACTTTTAGTAACGTATCCACCTAATTCATTTGATTTTTTTATTTCTGGGAATAGTTTAAAATATTTAGTGCTTAAATTAAAAATTTTGAAAATTTTTTTTGATAATTTTTTATTTTTTATATCTCCTGGATATACTGAAACTTCTGTTTCATCATTATTTATATTCCCTGTTAATTTAAATCTTAACCAATCTTTACAAGTTAATATATATTTAATTTTTTTTAAATTTTCTTTTTCAAATTTAGTCATCCACTTAAGAATAGGTATAGTACACCCGTATTGCGCGATAGAACCTGTAATTTTATAAATTTGATCAAATATTTTTTTATTACTGAAAACTTTTTGACTTCTTGTGTCATTCCACAAAATTGCATTTCTTACTGGTTTATTTGTATTATTGATAGACCAAAATCCGACCATATTTCCAGTTATACCTAAGCCAACAATTGATTGTGATTGAATTTTAGATTTTTTTATTAA
>CACMKZ010000009.1 GCA_902614375.1 uncultured Alphaproteobacteria bacterium | reverse complement strand
TTTTTAATGATATTAAAAATTCTACTTTCACTGTTGGAAATATTACAAAAAAAGAAGCTAGAAGAAATCCCTATCCTGCTTTTACTACATCTACAATGCAAATTGAGTCTAGTCGTAAACTTGGTCTTAGCGCGAGCCAAACAATGCGTACAGCTCAACGCCTTTATGAAGGAACGGACATTAAAGGAGAAACAACTGGCTTAATAACTTATATGCGAACAGACAGTGTCGTCATGTCAAAAGAAGCTATTAATCAAGTTCGAGGTTTTGTTACTGATAATTACGGTGCAAACTATTTACCAGAAGCGCCAAGAGTTTATAAATCTAAGGCTAAAAATGCCCAAGAAGCACATGAATGTATTAGACCAACAAATATTTACCTAACACCAAAAGATATTAAGCAATACATTACTTTAGAAGAATACAAGCTATATGAAATTATTTGGCAAAGAGCGGTAAGTTCACAAATGGCGAGTGCTGTATTAGATCAAGTAGCTGTTGATATTACAAACGAAGATAAAAAAATTGTTTTACGAGCAAATGGATCAACAATTAAGTTTCCTGGAATGTACAAAGTTTATCAAGAGGCTAAAGATGATGATAAAGATGAAGAAAAAGAAACAATTCTTCCTGCCATGAGTGAAGGAGAGAGTTTAAATTTAAAAGAACTTGAAAAGACACAACATTTTACCTCCCCTCCTCCTCGTTACACCGAAGCAAGCTTAGTTAAAAAACTTGAAGAACTTGGTATTGGCAGACCATCTACTTATGCTTCTATTATTAAAGTTCTACAAGATAGAGATTATGTAATTTTAGATAAAAAACGTTTTAATCCTCATGATAGAGGAAGAATAGTATCGATATTTTTAGAGAAATATTTCAATCAATATGTAGAATATGATTTTACTGCTGATCTTGAAAATCAACTTGATGAAATTTCTGATGGTAAGCTTGATTGGAAAGAAGTTCTGAGAAAATTTTGGGAAACATTTAAACAACTTTGCGATGAAACTGTAGGTAAATCAAACAGAGAAGTCATTGATGTGTTAGATGAAGCACTAGGTCCGCATTTCTTTCCACCAAACGGAGCAGATGAAAAAAGGAAATGTCCAACCTGTGATAATGGAAGATTAGGAATTAAAGTTGGAAAGTTTGGAGGATTTATTGGCTGCTCTAATTATCCTGATTGCAAATATACAGTTCAGTTTAATCAATTAAACGATAAAGATGGCGCTGCTCTTAGCGGACCAAAAGAAATTGGTATTTATCCTGAAACAGGAGAAATGATTACTCTTCGAAAAGGTCCTTATGGATTTTATATGCAAGTTGGTGAAGGGACAAAAGAAAAGAAACCAAAAAGAGTTTCTATTCCAAAAAATTTTGAACCAGATGAAATAGGATTAAACACAGCAATCCAACTACTTGGCTTACCACGTAAATTAGGATTTCATCCGGAAACAAATAAAACGGTTAGTGCCGGTATTGGAATGTATGGACCATATATTTTGCATGATAAAAAATATAAAGCTCTCGAAAAAACAGATAACATTCTTGATATTGAACTTGAAAGAGCTATTGAATTAATTGCTAAACCTACACAGAGAGGGAATGCGACGTTAAAAACATTTGGTGAGCATCCAACAGAAAAGAAAAATATTACTGCTCATGACGGTAAATTTGGACCATATGTAAAATGTGGAAAAATAAATGCATCAATTCTTGGTGATCAAACAATTGATAGCTTAAAACTAGAAGATGCTATTAGGTTAATTGATGAAAGAAAAGCTAAAATGGGTCTCAAAAAAAAGAAAAAAACAGTTAAGAATTGAATTAAGCTGAAATAGTTTTAAATAGAGAATATGGCAAAAAGTATATCTCTATCAACAATAAAAACTTTCAAAAGTAAATTTTTAAGAAATAATAAAAATACAGCTTCACGAAATGCATTAATTAAAAATGATTTAGCTAATGTTGCACTCAATTGGGAAAATTTTAGTCAAATTAATCATAATTTTTCTAATCTAATAAAAAAAGAACTACCTGCAACAAACCAGATGGCATCAGGTAGATGTTGGGGATTTGCAGGATTAAATCTCATGCGTTTACAAGTTGTTGATAGCCTTGAACTAAATACATTTGAGTTCTCACAAAATTATTTCATGTTTTGGGATAAGCTAGAAAAAGCAAATTATTTTTTAGAGAATATTATCAAATCAAGAGATGAATCATATGAGAGCAGATTAATTACTCATCTTTTAAAAGCACCTGTGCAAGATGGTGGACAGTGGGATATGTTTGTAAACTTAATTAACAAGTACGGTGCAGTTCCAAAAGATGTAATGCCTGAAACAAATCATAGCAGTAAATCTGGAGCCATGAATTATATTTTGACTCACAAATTAAGAGAGTTTGCTTCTATACTAAGAAAGAAACCAACTAAAAATTCTGCAGCCCTAAAAAAAGACATGATGGAAAAAATTTATAATTTACTAGCAATGTTTCTTGGTCAACCACCAGATGTTATCAATTGGTCTACTAGAAATAAGGATAATAGACATATTGTCATTTCGGACATGACACCAATTGATTTCTGCAAAAAATATGCTGATATCAATATTAAAGATAAAGTTTGCTTAATTCATGCTCCAATGAGCAATAAAAAATTTAATACAATGTACACAGTTGAATATCTTGGTAACGTTGTTGAAGGACAAATTATTAAATATTTAAATGTAGATATTAAAGAATTAAAAAAATCTGCAATGGACTCAATAAAAAACAACGAAGCTGTATGGTTTGGTTGTGATGTTGGGAAACGTTTTAGTCGTGATATGGGTGTACTTGATATGGGCATTTACGATTATGAAAATGTCTTCCAAACTTCATTTAAGATGAATAAACAAACTCGTTTAGAGTATGGTGATAGTGAAATGACTCATGCTATGCTTTTAACGGGAGTCGATATTAAAAAAAGAAATTCAACTAAATGGAAAATTGAAAATAGCTGGGGAACAAAAAGTGGTAACCAAGGATATATGATGATGACCGATGAATGGTTTGATGAATATACCTATGAAGTTGTCATTGATAAAAAATATCTAAACAAAAGACTTTTAAAATACTTAGATATGGAACCAGTAGCGCTAGCACCTTGGGATCCAATGGGTGCTCTAGCTAGATAAGTTGAATAAAGAAAACGCATCTAAAATTTGGAAATTAATTCAAGAAACTGGTGATTTTTTAAAAGGAAAATTACCTGATCACCCTAATCATCCAAAAGGTAGAAATCCTTATGCTCATGTTGCATTAGAGGTAAAAAATCATTTTGGTATAACCTATAAAGATATACCTGATGAAAAATTTAATGAAGTTATTAATTATCTTGAAGAAATAAAATCTAATCCTGAATAGCTGTTCTTTGATTACCTTGAATTGGTAAGAAAATAATAAAGATTGATACAATAGCCATCATTATTGCATTAATTAAAAACAAATAAGTAAACTCTAAAGTTATGGAATATATTTCTGAAATTAAGAATACTGAAATTGGTCCTGATCCAAATGCAAGAATAAACTTAATTCCATATACAACACCATGATACTTTTGGGGTGTAAATTTCCCAAGTAGTAGATTTTCTGTAGGCAGAATACTTGCATTAAATACGGCAGCTAGAACACATAACACTACTAAAGAGTAACCAGATATGTAAGCTATTCCTAGGTAGCAAGGAAACTGAAGAAATATACCCATTAAGTAAATAGTTTTTAAATTAAATCGATCAGCAAGTAGGCCTCCAACAAATGTTGTAGCGCCAGAAATAAAATAGATAATTGCTATCATAAATCCAATTTGAATTGAGCTTGTGTTACCAATTCGTATTTCAAATACTTTTGGTAAGGCTGTTTGTGTATTGTGAAAAGATAATCCAAGAGCAAACATTGATAATAGCATTATTAATGCAATTAAAATCATCTCATTACGAGAATGATCTTGATCATCATTTTTAATAAAATAATTTTTGTAAGATATTTTATCAATTAAGATTAAGTAAATAAGAATAAAACCAATAATAATTGATATTAAACCAGGTAATATAAAAGCTAGTTGCCAATTTAGTAATTCTGTCAGAGTACCAGCTACAAATGCTCCAGAGCCTATCCCTACCCCACCAAAAATACCATTTACACCAAGCGCTCTTCCCTGTTTGTTAGCTGCATGAATCACCCAAGGAATGCCTACAGGATGGTAAATTGAACAGAAAAGTCCAAGAAGTGATAAGGAAAAAAATAAAAAAGAAACTGATGTGCTTAAACCACATAAAATGGAGGCTAATCCCATTCCAATAAACATAATTGTCATTGTTCCTGAACGGGACCATTTATCACTTAACCACCCAAAAGGAATTGCTCCTAAACCAATTAGTAGAGCTCCAAGAGACCATAATCTAATTAATTGATCGTAAGAAATATTCCATTCTTTTTCTATTGTTAGAACGATTACAAAATAAAATGCTGCAAACATATGCATGAGAGCATGACCTATTGAGGAAAATAGGAGTGTATAAAAAGTATTATTCAAACTCTTCGTAATTAATAGAAAGAGAATTTACACAGTATCTTTTTCCGGTAGGCTCAGGTCCATCATCAAAGACATGACCTAAATGGGCATCACATTTGGCACACATAATTTCAATACGCACCATTCCATGAGATCTATCAGTCTCTGTTTTAATTGCTTCAGGTGATATTTGTTCAAAAAAACTTGGCCACCCACAATAAGAATCATATTTTGTTGAACTATTAAATAATTCATTACCACAGCATTTACATTTAAAAATACCACCATTAATAATTTCAAAATTTTTACCAGAAAAAGGAGGTTCTGTTCCCTTTTGTCTTGTTACATAATATTCATCTTCTGTGAGAAGAGATTTCCATTCTTCATCTGTTTTAACTATCTTTGACATTTTTAAAATTTAAGTTTGAGAGTATTATTCCCAATAATATAAATATAGTTCCAATTAAATGAAATAAAGCAAATTGTTCTCCTAAAAAACTTATTGCCCAAATTGAACTAAATACTGGTATTAAGTGTAAAAATAACCCAGCTCTGTTAGCGCCTATAATTGAAACTCCCATATTCCATGAAAAAAAAGAAACAATACTTGCAAATATGGCCACATAAATAATTATTAAATAATCAGTACTATTATCTGGAATGAAAGTAGAATTTGAAGACTCTATTAAATATAGAGGTATAAGAAAAATTAAACCAATAAATATAAGCACTTCTAAAGTTGCAAGTTGAGAAAGATTTTTATCAATTTTTCTTAATAGTACTGAATACACACACCATGAAAGTGCAGCAATAAACATCCAAATATCACCACTTGTAAATTGAAAAGAATAAAGATTATTTAAATTCCCTTTTAAAATAATACAAAATGCACCAAT
Source organism: uncultured Alphaproteobacteria bacterium (assembly GCA_902614375.1). GTDB lineage: Bacteria > Pseudomonadota > Alphaproteobacteria > HIMB59 > CACPNW01. The sequence continues at coordinate 38,060 of CACMKZ010000009.1, read as the reverse complement.
AACAGATAAGAATATACCAATAAATTGAAGTAAACTTGTCTTCGTTTTAAATATTAACCATGAAAAACCAATTATTAGAACTGGTGTTACAGAATTCATAAGAGCAGAATTAATTACGAGTGTTGTTTGTAAAGATATATAAGTAAAAGAATTAAAGATTGTTACACCAAGAAATGCAATCAAACTAATTAGTAATAAATTTTCCTTATAATATTTTAAATTTTTTCTTATCTCGCTATAAGTAAAAGGTAAAAGTATAATAAAAGCCAAAGTCCATCGAAAAAAACTTAATTTAAACGGAGACAAGTCTGTATTAAATGCAATTTTACCAGCAAAAAAATTTCCAGACCAAAAAAAAGAGGAGGCAATTAATAAAATAATAGCTAATAAATATTTATTTACCACTATTTATCAACTAGCGTCATTAAAGATGACGTGTCAAATCTATTACCACCATTCTTTTGAACTTCTTCATAATATTTATCAACTATTTTTGTAATAGGAAGGTTTGCACCGTTTTTATTAGCTTCATTAAAACAAATTGATAAATCTTTGCGCATCCAATCTACAGCAAAACCATAATCAAATTTCCCATCTAGCATAGTTCTATATCTGTTTTCCATTTGCCATGATTGTGCCGCTCCTTTCGATATTACGCTAAGAACTTTTTCCATGTCTACATTGGATTTTTTTCCAAAAGCCATTGCTTCAGATAAACCTTGAACTAATCCCGCAATACAGATTTGATTTATCATTTTAGCTATTTGACCTGATCCAGATGGACCTATAAGTTCAACTGCTTTTCCATAAGATGTGAGAACTGGTTTAGCAGTATTATAATCTTTTTCATCGCCGCCAACCATAATGGAAAGAACGCCATTTTCTGCACCAGCTTGACCACCGGATACAGGAGCATCAAGAAAACTCAATTTTTTATCTTTAAGTTTTTGATAATAATTTCTTGCTATCTCTGCAGAAGCTGTTGTGTGATCAACAATTATTGATCCTTCATTTACTTTTGAAAGAATTCCATCCTCACCTTCCATTACTTCAATAATATCTTCATCGCGCCCAACACACATAAAAACAATTTCAGAATTTTGAGAAGCTTCACCAGGAGTTTTAGCCATGCTACCTTTATATTCTTCTATCCATTTTTCTGCTTTAGCAGTTGTTCTATTATATACAGTTACATTATAACCTTTGTTTTGAAGATGACCTGCCATTGGATAACCCATTACCCCTAAGCCAATAAAAGAAACATTTTTAATACTCATGAATATTCTCCTAATTTTTCTAAAATTTTTAAATTCAAATCTTCTGAATTACTAACAATTAAATTCTTATTCTTTTTTGTAAAGTCATATTTATTTTTATTAAAATCTATGTCAGCACCACCTGCTTCTCTGACAAAAAGAATTCCTGGAATATGATCCCAGGGAGATAGTTTTGATAAAATAGCAAAATTTCTAATCCCAATGCCTATATCTATATATTCAAAACCAATGCATCTATAAGAGCTAACTTCTTTAAATATATTTTTAAATATCTTTAACTTATCTTTAAATCCTGGTTCCCAATACTTTGTACTAATTGATCCTATAGTTTCTTCAATTATATTAGTCCCTTTTGTCATAATTTTATTATTATTAATAAAAGCACCTTCATTAACAATAGCGGAGCACATAATTTTTTCTAGTGGCTTATATATCCAAGAACGTAAAATTTTTTCTTTAAATGTTAAGGCTATCATAATTGCAAATTTATCTCTACCATTAGCAAAATTTGTTGTCCCATCTATTGGATCAACAGTCCAACAATATTCATCTACGTTATAAAAATTTAAAATATTTTCATTTTTAGAAAATTCCTCTTCACCTATAAAATTTGAAGTAGGCAAAATTTTCAAGAGATTTTTTTTTAATTCTTTTTCTGCTTCTATATCAGCTGCTGTAACTAAATCAGATCCATTTTTATAATTAATGTCATCCTCTGATAAATTTTTAAATTTGGGTAAAATAATATTTTGACTTACATTAAAACAAATGTCCTCAATATCCTCTTGCTTTATATTATCCATTTATACATGCTTCAGTATACATTTCTGCTAATTGCAATGTGATATTACCAATTTTACCATTATTTATTTTTTTATTATCAATTTTCAAAATAGGAGTAATAAAACTTCCCGAGCTTGTTAAAAATACTTCATCGGCATTAATTAATTGCGTATGGGTAAATTGTTTTTCTATTAGTTTAAGGTCAGTTTTTTTTATAATTTTTAAAAGAGATGTTCTAGTTACTCCTTTTAAAATATCAGAATTAGCTGGATGAGTTATTAAATTATTTCTTTTTATAATCCAAATATTAGAAGATGTACCCTCAGTTACTTTTCCGTTTTGTATTAAAATTGCCTCATATGCGTTTTTCTTTTTGGCCATATTTGCAGCTATAATATTTGGAAGTAAATTTACTGTTTTAATATCACGTCTTTTCCATCGAAGATCTTGGTATGTAATTGTATTTACTCCTACAAATTTTTTTCCAGGTAAATTAAAACTTTTATTCCTTGTGTATACAATCAAAGTTGGGGTTAAATTTTTTTTATATTTATGTTCTCTAAATTGAATACCTCTTGTAATTTGTAAATATATTATACCGTTTCTTGTTTTATTTTTCTTTACTAGATTTAGAAAAATATTATTTATTATTTTTTTATTGATTTTAAATTTAATTTCTAACTCTCTAAGAGAATATTTTAATCTCTTAAGATGAAAATCTAAATCAATTAAATTATTATCTAAAACTGCGATAACTTCATAAACACTATCAGCAAATTGCAATCCCCTATCTTCTATATGAATTTTTGCAGATTTAAAATTTACAAATTTATTATTTATAAAAGCAAAATTCGGCATTAGATTAAACTTTTGATAAAAGTTTCTCTAGTTTTTTTATGCAGTTTGTTTCAGCAAAAAAAACAACATCATCATTCTCTTTAAAAATAGTTTGACTATTAGGTATTATAATTTTTTTATCTCTTACAATTGACCCAATACGTATACCTTTTGGTAATTTTAACTCTTTAAGATTTTTATTACAAAGAAATGATTCTGACTGAATATCTGCCTCTATTACTTCTCCAAAACCTTCACCTATAGAATAATCATTTCTTATTTTTACACCTCTAACCTTTTCTAAAATTTTAGAAATTGTTATTATTTTTGGATCTATGGTCATATCAACACCTATATTTGATAACAAAGATGAATAATTACCATTATTAATCAAAGTTATTGATGTTTCGGCTCCTGCTCTTTTAGCTAACAAAGAAGATAGTATATTAACTTCATCATCTTCCGTAATAGATATACAGTAACCTGAATCTGATATGTTTACTTCTTCAAGTATCTGATTGTCCAATCCATCACCACATGTCACTGTAATATTTTCTAAATTTGACGCAAGAAATTCTGCTCGTTCTTTATTAGCTTCAATAAGTTCAGTTTTTATATATGTGTCAGAATTTTCAATTAGCTGAGCAAGTGAAAATCCTATATTTCCACCACCTATAATTACAGCTTTTTTTGCCTGTAATTCTTGATGGCCAAATTCAGATAACACATCTGTCAAATTATCAGTTTCCACAACAAGAAAAATGGTGTCTTTTTTTTCAATTTTAGTTGAAGAATTTACAGTAAATTTTTGATCCCCTCTAAATATAAACATTATATTAGCAAGATAGTCAGGAAATTTTTCTGATAATTCTCTTACAGACAGGCCCGAATGTAAAAAATTGTCTTCACATTTTAGACCAATTAATTTTAATTTTTTATCTGATAATTCAACCATGTCTATTGTACCAGGTGAAATTAATCTTCTAAATATACCTTTAGCAACTTCTTGTTCTGGAGAAATAATTGCATCTATCGGGAAATTTTCATCATTATATAAATTTTTCCAATCAGTTTTTAAATAATCTTGTTGTCTTATTCTAGCAATTTTCTTTTTTATTTTAAATAAAGAATGGCCAATTTGACAAGTAACCATATTAGTTTCGTCACTCTTAGTAACTGCAATTAGTATTTCACAGTCATTTGCACCGGCACTCTCTAAAACTGAAGGCGTGCTAGGAAAACCATTTATTGTTTTGACATCCAACGTTTCTGATACCTTATTTAATCTATTTTCATCTTCATCAATAACTGTAACTTCAAAGTTTTCGCGTGATAGTTTATCAGCTATGCTATATCCAACATCTCCAGCACCACAAATTATTGTTTTCATTGATTAGTTATTCTACTTTTATATCTAGTGATTTAAATTTTCTATAAAGAGCAGTTCTTTCCATTCCTGTAAATTCAGAAACCTTAGTTATATTACCATTAAATCTCTTAATTTGCGATATTAAATAATTTTTTTCAAACTCGGATCTTGCTTCTTTTAAAGACAAATCCAGTGAATTATTGGAAGAATTTGACGCAGTTTCATCTCCCATTTGCAAAGCTAAATCATCAACCTCTAACTCTTTTATATTTTGATCTTGGTTAAGTATCAAACTTTTCTCTACGTAGTTAATCAGTTGAGATATATTTCCTGGCCAATCAAACATTTGTAACTTAGTTAATGCTTTAGAAGAAAATTTAAAATTTAAATTTCCTCCACTTTTTTCATTTAAATAAAAATCAAGTATGGGAAGAACATCATCTCTCCTATCAGAAAGAGATTTAAATTTTATAAAGTCTGTTGAAATTCTATCATATAATCTTTTAATAAAATTACCTTTTTCAATTTCTATTTTTAAATTTTTCTCAGTAATTGTTATAATTTTATGATTTAATTTGATATCAAGATCTTGAAAAAATTTTTTGTTTTCTAGAAAATTTAAAAGTTTTTTTTGATAAATATTTGGTAGAGTTTCAATATTGAGCAGTATTAATGAATTATTGTTTGATCGATAAAAAATATTTTCATTAATTGCGTTTTTATTTTCCACAAACATTTTATCCAATGCTTCATTTGTAAGTTTTTTAAAATCAATTGAAATAGGAAGCTTATCTTTATATTGTGAATTTTGATGTATTAAATTTGTAAAATGTTTTTTTCCTGTTCCAAATGGCCCTTCAATTAATAATCTTGAATTACTTGAACTCTGCTCATTTAAATGTTTGTTAATTTTTTTAATGAATTCTGAATTCCCTATTAGTGGTATAGTTTTGATTAACGTATCTTTTAAATTTTTATTTTCATTCAATAATGATGAACTCTCTATCGCTCTCTTAGTAAGAATAATTAATTTATCACTGTTGAATGGCTTTTCTAAAAAATCGTATGCTCCATTTTTTATAGATTTCACTGCAAGATCAACAGTTCCATGACCACTTATGATAATAATTGGAATATTGCTATTAATCGATTTGAATTCTTTTAAAATTTCTATACCATCTAATTTACTGTTAGAGAGCCATACATCTAAAATAACTAAATCAGGTTTAATTTCATTGAATTTATTAATTGCTTCATCTGAATCAAGAGCAATTGAAGTATTATAATTTTCATCTTTTAAAATTTCTGAAATAAGAAAACAAATATCTTTTTCATCATCTATAATTAAAACTTTATGCATTGTATTCAAAATTAATAAGTGATTTTGTACCTGCCATATTTTTATTTTTCTCAATTTTTATTTTACCACCATGATCTTCAATAATTCTTTTTACTATAGATAGTCCAAGACCAGTTCCTTTAGTTTTAGTTGTAAAATAAGGCTCAAATATTTTACTCAACATTTTTTCATCAATTCCCACACCATTGTCTTTTATTTCAATTTTTATATTTTTAGCATCAGTAGTCATTAATACTTCGACAGCAGGGTTTGGTATTTTTTCCACAGCTTCAATAGCATTTTTAATTAAGTTATTAAAACATCTTGAAATTTGAAGAGTGTCAAAGTGAAAATAAATATCATTTTCAGGTTTAATTAAATTAAGCTTTATATCCTTCCTTGTATTAAAATATAAAAGGTATGCTTCCTCTAAACATTTAGATAGGTTATCAAACTTAATTTCTGCTTCAGGCATTCTCGCAAAAGATGAAAATTCATCTACTAACTTTCCAATATCATCGACTTGCCTTGATATTGTTTTAGTTAAAAGTGAAATATCCTCTTTATCTGTTTTTGCATCTAAATATTTCTTTTCTATTCTTTCAGCAGAAAGTTTAATCGGGGTGAGAGGATTTTTAACTTCATGTGCTATTTTTCTTGCTATATCAGACCAAGCAGCATGTTTTTCTGCTAAGATTAGAGATGTAGCATCATCTAGAGCAACAACATATCCCTCAATTTTATTATCATTAATCTCTTTAATGACTCTAATATTAAAATTTCTCTGATCATCATATAATGTAAAATCGTATTGAAAATTTAATAACACTTTATTTGAGGTTTTAAAATTCTCGAATATCTTTTTCCATTCAGGGAAATAGTATAAAAAATTATCATTTATTTTAAAAGTTTTAGTACTTCTAAATAGTTTTGTTAAAGTTTTATTGTATAACAAAATATTAAAATTTTTATCTAAGGAAATTACGCCTATTGTTAAAAGGCTTAAGATCGCCTCTATAAATATTCTTTTTTCTTCATCTTCTTGACTTTTTGATATTAACTCATTTTGTTTATTCTCAATTTCAGAAATCATTTTATTATAAGATGATAGTAATACTTTTATCTCTTGAAATTGATCTGCCTCACTAACTTTGGCATCAAAATTCCCTTCTGATATCTTATTTGCTGATTTAATTAAGTTTGTAATTGGTTTACTAAGATTGCTAGCTAGATTAAATCCAATCAAAATTGCCACTAATATAAAACAAATTGAGAAAAGAACAAATATCATTGAATAAGTTATTTGAATTCCTGAACTTTCCTCTTCTTTCATAGTATAAATTTCAAATGCCTCTTTTGTAGCGCTAATATGATCCCAGATATTAGTATTTAGATTTCTATTAACTTGCATGTAAACATCTTTTAAAAAATTTATTTTTTTATAAGCTGTGATAGAATTTTTATTTAATTGAAAAATATAAACACGATTTTGATTAACAATCTTAAATATTTCATTTGATGGTACTGAAAAATTTTTATTATCAGGATCTTTTAAACTTAAATATATATTGCCTTCGGTATTAAAAATATAAATACTTGAAATTGTTCTTAAGTTAATAAATTCACTTAAAGCTGTTCTAATCGATTGAATATTAACCTCATTATTTTGAGAAACTTTTAATATCTCTCTCATAATTAATTGAGTATCAGACACAATTTCTGCCTGTATTTCGTTTTCATAGTTTCTTGCTACAATATTAGAATTTACAACTGCATCTCTTACGGCATCTCCATACCAAGTTCTTAATTCTAAATTAAAGAATAATGATGTTATAATAACTAAGCCAATGGCTGGTCCTAAGGCCATTGCAGCAAATAAATTTACAAATTTTATATATAATCGAGATTCATCATAACTTTTTCTTCTTCTCACTAAAATCAGAACAATTTGTCTAATAATTATGGATATCAATAAAATGACAAAAATTACATCCGCCAATAAAAAAAATTGTAGTCTTCTTGGATCTTTTACTAGATCGTTATTTGGAAGCAATAAGTAGAATGTGATCGAAAAACTCAATATGATTAAAAAGATTAAAAAATAAAAAGATAATCTTGAAAGATGAATAGATTTAAGTAATTTTGATAGGTCAAACACTGTATACTTTAGTTAGTTTTTAAATAATGATAGTAAAACAATATAGTATATAAATTAAAATGATGAAAAATGCACTTGTAATTCTAGCTGGTGGAAAAGGAAAGAGATTTGGTCAAAAAATTCCAAAACAATTCTTAAAAATTGGGAATACAAATTTTTTAAATTATTTTATTTCAAATTTAGAAATATCAAACTTTGATATTATTAATATTTCAATAGATAAAAAATATCAAAACACTTACTTTAATCATAAGGCTGTATCTAAGAAAATAAAAATTACCTATTCAAAACCAGGTCTTACAAGACAAATTTCATCATATAATGCTTTAAAAAATTTAAAAAAATTCAAAATTAAAAATGTATTAATACATGATGCTGCACGTCCTTTATGTAGTAATAAATTAATTAAAAAAATTATTTCTAAATTAGATAAAAATACTAATGCAATTCCATATGTTGAATATAACGACAGACAATTAATAAAGAAAAGTAAATTGGAAACAAAAGCAATCAATGTACAAACACCTCAGGGTTTTAATTATAATTTAATATTAAGAGAACATATCAAATATAAAAATTTAGAATTTAATGATGATGCAGGACTATTACAAAAATCAAAAATAAAAATAAATTTGATCAAAGGTGAAAAAAATAATATTAAAATTACTTATCCAGAAGATATACAGTTATTTAATTTATACAGAAAGCCCATAACAAAATACGGTATTGGTTATGATATTCATCAAATTGACAAAAAAACCAAAAATGGATTAAAATTAGGAGGTGTAAAAATTCCTTTCTCTAAATTAATTGGTCATTCTGATGCGGATGTTGTACTGCATGCAATTTGTGATAGTATTTTTGGAGCACTCTCTATGAGAGATATAGGTTATCACTTCCCAAACACAGATAAAAAATGGAAAAACGCAGATTCATCTAAATTTATCATTTATTGCAGAAATAAACTTAAAGAAAAAGGTTATTCCATAATCAATCTAGATATAAATATAATAGCTGAAAAACCTAAAATTAATAAATATGTTTCAAAAATGATTACAAATATTTCAACATTACTTCAAATTAAAAATAGCTCCATTTCTATTAAAGCAACTACAAATGAGAAGATTGGTTTTATTGGTAATGGTGAAGGAATTGCAGCCGAGTCAATAGTTCATATAACAGATGATAAAATTAGCTAATTTTTTTGTATCTTTATCTTTTGCTGGATATATTAAATTAATACCATCTGGAACCTTTGCATCTTTTTTATCAATAGTTATTTTATTTCCTATTGTTGAATACAAAATTATTTCTTTAGAAATATTTGTAGTTATTTTTTTTGTAATTTTTTTACTATCTTTATTTTTTATTAATAAATTCTCTTCACATACCCAATCACATGACTCAAAAATAATAGTTATTGATGAATTCTTAGGAGTATACTTAATTTTAATATTTTATGATCAAATTAAAATAATAAATCCTTATGTAACAATTATGTTAATTTTTATTTTATTTCGTTTTTTTGATATATTGAAAATTTTTCCAGCCAACATAGTAGACAGGAAACTTAAATCAGCTTTTGGGGTAATTCTTGATGATTTAATAGCAGGAATATATACAGTAATAGTTCTTTATATTGCAAATGCCTATTATTAAAAAAGTTATAGATAAATTAATAAATAAAAATATCTCAATTTCAGTTGCTGAGTCATGCACAGGAGGGTTAATAGCAAACACTATCACAAAATACAGTGGAGTTTCAAAAATTTTCTCTTACGGGATTATTAGTTATTCAAATAAAGCTAAATCTAAATATTTATCTGTTTCAAAAAGTAATCTATCAAAATTTGGAGCTGTAAGTAAAGAAGTAGCTGAGGACATGATAAATGGTCTGTACAAAAATGAAAAAACAAAAATCTGCATTTCTACAACTGGTATAGCAGGTCCTAATGGTGGGACAAAGTTAAAGCCAGTAGGATTAGTATATATTGGAATTAAAGTTAATAAAAGTAATTATATTTTCAAGAAAATATACAAAGGAAAACGATTGGACATACAGAGAAAAACTAGAGATTTTATATTTAGCAAAATTAATCAATTAATCTAAAATTTCATCAGCACGAACTTTAAATGATTCAATCATTTTGTTTTCAATTAAAGGAAAGAAAGCTTCAGCAATTTTTTGGTGAAAAAATCGTTTAAATTCAAATTCAACGTTAAAATGAATTCTTGTTTGATTTCTTTTTAATGATTCAAAAATCCAATTAGTTTTAAGGTCTTTTAAAGGTCCTTCAATATAAGTTGTACTTATTGAAAGTTTTTTTTTATCAAAAGTGACGTGAGAACCAAAAGTTTGGGGCATAAAATATTTATACCAAACTACCATATCAGCATATATTTCATTTTTATTTTTTGAATGAATTCTCATTGCTGAACACCAAGGAATGAAATATGGATAACTTTCGATATCTAAAACAATATCAAAAAGTCCTTTTGCGTCGTGATCAACTATTTCCTCTCTATTTGAAGATTTCATTGAATTGAATAAAGTTTATTTTTCCTATTTTCTTGCATGATTTTAAAATCATCAGAAGCATGATAACTTGAACGAGTTAGCGGTGATGATGCCACCATTAGAAATCCTTTTGCGTATGCCATTTTTTTATATTCATCAAATTCTTGAGGAGTAATAAATTTTTCTAGCTTAGCGTGTTTCGGTGTTGGAGGTAAGTATTGCCCTATTGTAATAAAATCAACATTAGCTGCTCTTAAATCATCCATTACCTGATATACTTCTTCTTTAGTTTCACCTAAACCAACCATTAGACCGGATTTTGTAAATATACTTGGATTTTTTTCTTTAATTTGACTAAGTAAATTTAAACTTACAAAGTAACGTGAACCCGGACGAATTGATGGATATAATCTTGGCACTGTTTCTAAGTTATGATTGAAGACGTCAGGTAAATTTTTAGATAAAATATCTATAGCTTCAGGTTTATTTTTAAAGTCAGGAGTTAAAATTTCAATTGTGCAACTTGGATTTAAAGATTTAATTGAATCTATTACGTTGATAAAATGTAGTGCTCCACCATCTATTAGGTCATCTCTGTCAACACTTGTAATTACAACATGTTCTAAGTTCAATTGCTTAACTGACTCAGCAATTCTTATAGCTTCACCGTGATCAATATAATGAGGTTTGCCAGTTTTAATATTACAAAATGCGCAAGCTCTAGTACATATATCTCCGAGTATCATAAATGTTGCATGTTTTTTTTGCCAACATTCAGCTATATTTGGACATGCAGCTTCTTCGCATACAGTTACAATTTTTTTGTCTTTTAGGAGTTTATTTGTTTCTTTGAAAAATTTTGAAGTTGGTGCTTTTACTCTAATCCAACTTGGTTTTTTAGGGATTGGATTTGATTTATTTTTAACTTTTTCAGGATGACGTGGTCCACTCATGCAGGTTAAATAACTTCCATATCCATGCTATTCAACCATATTTGGAAGGGATCTTCCAAAATATCGCTAAAATCTTTGAGTAATTTTGCCGCAACGGCACCATCTAGTGATCTATGATCTGCTGAAATAGTAGATTTCATTGTATGTCCTATTTCAATACTGCCAGAGTCCACAACAGGTTTTTCAATTATAGATCCAATTGCAATAATACTTGATTGTGGCGGATTAATAATTGCTTGAAATTCTGTGATTCCAAACATGCCTAAGTTTGAGATAGTTATAGATCCTCCACTATATTCTTCTGGTAATAATTTATTTTGATTAGCTTTTTTTACTAATGATTTGATTTCTGTTGAGATTTTAGCTAATCCTTTTGTATCGGCTTCTTTAACAATAGGTGTAATCAATCCTTCTTTTAACGCTACCGCTATTGCAATATCGATATTTTTATATTGATGAATTTTACCATTCACCCAAGAAATATTTGTTTCTGGATTTTTCGCTATTGCCATTGCACACGCTTTTACAATGAGATCATTAAACGAGATTTTGATATTACTATTTGAATTTATTTTTTTTCTTAAATTTATTAGCTTATCCATTCTTGTTTCAATTGTAAGATAAAAATGTGGAACCTCATTTTTTGTTTGTGTTGTTCTTTCAGCAATTATTTTTCTAATGCTAGATGGCTCAATTACAGAAATATTTTCATCATTGATATGAAGTTCAAAATTTTGAATATCTTTTTTTATTATCCTACCATCAGGTCCAGACCCTTTAATAAGAGTTAGATCAATATTGTTATCTTTCGAAAATTTTTTAACAAACGGTGAAGCAAAATTAGTATTTTGTTTAGTATTTGAATCTTTACTTCTTTCTATTATTTGACTGTTATCTACTTCAGTATTTACTTTAGATGTTTCTGAAACTTCATTTTTTTCTTCACTGCTTACAGTTTGATCTTTATCATTATAATCTTCTAATCTTTCATCTTTGTTACCATTGATTAGAGCAATGACAGAATTAACAGCAATTTGTTTATCTGGTGTTGTATCAATTAAATGTGTAATTTCTCCCTCATCAACTGCCTCAACTTCCATTGTTGCTTTATCTGTTTCAATTTCAGCTAATATATCTCCAGCTGAAACAGTATCGCCAATATTAACTAGCCACTTATTAATTACACCCTCTGACATTGTGGGTGATAATGCTGGCATTAAAACTTTAATTGCCATTTATTTTATATAACTTACTTTTTTTGCAGCATTTATAATATCATCAACTTGAGGAAGATATAATTTTTCTAAGCTCAATGCGTATGGCATAGGAACATCCGCACTATTAACTTTTATCACTGGTGAGTCTAAATAATCAAATGCATCCCTTTGAACAATATTTGCAATTTCAGAACCAACACTACCAAATGGCCATGACTCTTCGACAGTGATTAATCTATTAGTTTTTTTAACTGAATTTAAGATTGTTTCTGTATCCAAAGGTCGTAAAGTTAGTAAATCAATAATTTCTATATCTAAATTATATTCCTCTTTTAGTCTTAATGCAGCTTCTTTTGATTTCTGCAACATTATTGAATACGTTACAATCGTTAAATCTTTACCTTCTTTTTCTATATTTGCTTTTCCAATTGGTATTGAGAAGTTAATGTCATTATTAACGGGACCTTTTAATCCATAAAGAATTTCATTTTCTAGAAAAATTACGGGATTTGGATCTGATATTGCAGATCTTAATAAACCTTTTGCGTTATAAGGAGTAGATGGCGCAATGACTTTTAAACCTGGCACTTGAGAATACCAGGAAGAAAAATCCTGACTATGTTGTGCAGCAACTTGAGCCGCAGCACCATTAGGTCCTCTGAAAACAATAGGACAGTTAATTTGTCCTCCAGACATGTAAAGTGTTTTTGCTGCTGAATTTATTATTTGATCAATTGCTTGCATAGAAAAATTAAAAGTCATAAATTCTAAAATTGGTCTCAACCCCTTAAATGCTGCACCAACTGCTAATCCAGTGAAACCATGTTCGGAAATAGGAGTATCTAATACTCTATCTTTGCCAAATTCCTGAAGAAGACCTTGCGTTACTTTATACGCACCTTGATACTCGGCAACTTCTTCTCCCAATATGAAAACTTTTTTATCTTTTCTCATTTCTTCAGCCATAGTGTCTCTTAGTGCTTGACGCATGGTAATTTCTTCTGAGCTTAAATTGGTATCTTCTTCTATTTTAGGTGATGGTGTATCGATTATATTATCTTTCTTTGTCTCAATTTTTGTCTCAATATTTTTTTCAATTTTCTTTTCTTCAATCACTTTTTCTACGGGAGCTTCTTTTTTTACTTCAACTTTTTCATTTGGATCACCAATAATAGCTATAGCTTTATTTACTGGAATATTCGCCTCACCTTCTTTAAATAAAAGATCTAGAACAACACCTTCATCTACCGCTTCAACCTCCATTGTTGCTTTGTCAGTTTCGATTTCTGCAATCAAATCACCAGCTTTAACGGTATCCCCTTTTTTAATTAACCACTTAGACAAATTACCCTCAGTCATTGTTGGAGATAATGCAGGCATTAAAATTTCTGTACTCATAATTTATAAATAAACGTCCGTATAAAGCTCACTGTCCTTTGGAAAAGGACTATTAGTTGCAAATTCAGCAGCGTTTTTTATTTCTTCTAAAGTATCTTTATTAATTTTTTCAATTTCATCATTAGTTGCAATTTTTTTCTTTAAAATTTCTGCTTTAACTATTTCAATTGGATCAGTTTGCTTATAGTTATCTAATTCTTCTTTCGTTCTATATTTTGCAGGATCTGACATTGAATGTCCTCTATATCGATATGTTTGTACTTCAATAATATAAGGTCCATTACCTTCTCTGACATACTTACCTGCTTTATCTGCTGCTTCTATAACAGAGAAAACATTCATCCCATCTACCTTCTCACCAGGAATACCAAATGCCTCTCCTCTTTTATATAAATCTAATCCAGCTGCTGCTCTATCTACAGATGTACCCATTCCATATTTATTATTTTCAATAATATATAAAACAGGAAGCTTCCATAAAGCAGCTAAATTAAAAGCTTCAAAAACTTGTCCATTATTCATTGCTCCATCACCAATATATGTTCTGCATATATTTTTTTCTCCATTATATTTATGTGTGAATGCTATACCTGTTCCAATTGGTACTTGAGCTCCTACAATACCATGACCGCCATAAAAATTATTTTCCTTAGAGAACATATGCATTGAACCACCCTTACCTGCTGAATAACCATCTTCTCTACCAGTCAATTCTGCCATAATACGTTTTGGATCTAATCCCCTGGCAATCATATGGCCATGATCTCTATAAGTTGTTACAACTGAGTCATTCTTATCAATTGTCATTAAAATCCCAACAACAACAGCTTCTTGACCAATATACAAATGACAAAAACCACCTATTTTACCCATTCCGTAAAGTTGAGCTGCTCTTTCCTCAAATCTTCTAATTTTGAGCATAAAAGAATACATTTTAATGTAATCGGCTTTTTGAAGTTTCTTCATATGATAATCTTTAATTATAATTAGGGTGATTTTTTGTCAAATAAATCAATCTATTCTATAATTATAACTGTTTCGTTTTCTGAAGTAAATCCTGTAACTTTCCTAAATGTCTCATCTAAATAGTCCAAATCTATAGTATTTGGTTGTAATCTTTTAATTCTATCTAGGTAAAATTCATTTTCTTTTTTTAAGGACATATATTGTTCATTGTATTGAGCATTAACATTTTTAAGACTAAAATATTTCAGTAATCCCCTCTCACCATTTATAAGAAAATAGAGAAGATAAACAAATAGAAAAAAAGTAAATAAAAAGGATAAATAGAAATAAAATTTATTTTTTAAAACTAAAGATTTATTCATTTATTATACAAATAGCATATTTAAGATCGAAACTGTCAATTATTTATTATTTAAAATAGATGATCCAGCATAATTTGCTTTACCTTGTAATGCTTCTTCAATTCTTAACAATTGATTATATTTTGCTGTTCTATCTGTTCTCGATAATGATCCTGTTTTAATTTGACCTGCTGAAACACCAACTGATAAATCAGCAATCGTCGTATCTTCAGTCTCACCAGAACGATGTGAAATTATAGTTGTGAAATTATTTTCTTTTGCTAATTTAATCGACTCCAAAGTTTCTTTTAGTGTACCTATTTGATTTACTTTAACTAAAATAGAATTGCCCGCACCCTCTGCAATACCTTTTTGTAATCTTTTTTTGTTTGTAACAAATAAATCATCACCAACTAACTGAACTTTTTTTCCTATTGTTGATGTTAAATTTGACCAACCATCCCAATCATCCTCTGACATTCCATCTTCAATAGAATAAATTGGATAAGCATTTACCAATTTCTCCAGATATTTAATCATCTCATCAGAAGACAAAACAATTTTTTCTCCCTGTAAATCATATTTATTATTTTTGTAAAATTCAGTTGAGGCAACATCAAGTGAAAGATAAATATCCTTTCCAGGTTTAAAACCTGCATCCTCCACTGATTTCAAAACTGTTTCTATGACTTCACTAGAACTATTTATGTTAGGAGCAAATCCACCTTCATCACCAACATTTGTGTTTAAGCCTTTTGATTTTAAAAGTGACTTTAATGAATGAAATATTTCGCAACCATATTGAAGTGAATCTGAAAAATTATTTGCACCTATAGGAGCAACCATAAATTCTTGAATATCAACGTCGTTATCTGCATGTGATCCTCCATTAATAATGTTCATCATTGGAACTGGAAGACTCATTTTATGCTCCTTACCAAGAAAAGAATATAATTCATGACCTTTAGAGGAAGCTAAACATTTTGCAAAAGCTAAGCTTGCAGCAAGAGTTGCATTAGCACCTAAATTTGATTTATTTTCCGTACCATCTAGTTCTAATAAAAAATCATCAAAAGAAGAAATATCTTCAAATGATTTTCCAACTAGTTCATTAGAAATTGTATCATTAATATTTCCTACCGCTTTCAAAACTCCTTTACCTATATATTTGGATTTATCATTATCTCGCAATTCTAGAGCCTCATGCACTCCAGTAGATGCTCCACTTGGAACCGCAGCTCTTCCAAATGTAGAATTTTCAAATTCTATATCACATTCAACAGTAGGATTTCCTCTGCTATCTATTATTTGTCTTGCTTTTATATTTGTTATTTTAGGCATTGTTTTTCGCTATATCATCAAATTTTTTAAGTTGAACTAATAAATTTTTTAAATCTTTTATATTAATCATGTTTGGTCCATCACTAGGAGCATTATCCGGATCATTATGTGTTTCTAAAAATAAACCAGCAACACCAATAGATATAGCAGCTTTGCATAAAGAAGGGATATGTTCTCTTTGACCACCACTTTTATCACCCAAGCCTCCTGGTTGTTGCACAGAATGAGTTGCATCAAAAATTACAGGATACTTATATTTTTTCATGATATCTAAACCTTTAAAATCATTAACAAGTGTATTGTAACCAAAAGATGTTCCTCTTTCAGTGATCATTATGTTTTTATTATTTGTAGTTTCTATCTTTGTGAAAATATTTTTTATATCATTTGGTGATAAAAATTGACCTTTTTTTACATTAATAATTTTATTTGTATTACCTGCAGCTAATAATAAATCTGTTTGACGGCATAGAAACGCAGGAATTTGAATAATATCGATAATACTATCTTTTTTTAATTGATTACATTGCTCTTCATTATGAACATCTGTTAAAATTGGTAAATTAAAATTAGTTTTAATTTTTTCAAAGATTTTTAATGCGTCATCGAGTTTTATACCTCTATCACTTTTAATACTTGATCGATTTGCCTTATCAAAGCTAGATTTAAAAATTAAATTAATACCAACATCATCACATATCTTACTTAGCTCTTCTGCAATCATCAGTGAGTGACTTTCGTTTTCTATTACGCATGGACCAGCAATTAAAATAAATTGAGAATTATTTGAGATAGAATAATCTTTTAAATTAATATTAATCATTAATTGCAGCCTTTATAAATGATACAAAAAGAGGGTGTGGATCTAATGGTCTTGATTTTAACTCTGGATGAAATTGAACGCCTATAAACCATTTATGTTTTTTACTCTCGAGTACTTCAGGCAATAATCCATCTGGCGACATACCGGTGAAATAATAACCTTTGTTTTCAAATTTAGATAGAAATTTCTGATTTACTTCGTATCTATGTCTGTGTCTCTCACTAATTACTCTATTTTTATATATAGAAAAGATTTTTGAATTTTTTTTCAAAATAGCTTTGTATGCTCCAAGACGCATCGTTCCACCCTTATCACTATTTTTATCTCTTTTTTCAATCTTGTTTTTATTTACCCATTCTGTCATTAATCCTACAACTGATTTAGTAGTTTTCTTAAATTCTGAAGAGTGAGCATTTTTAATTTTGAGAACATTTTGTGCTATTTCAATAACTGCTAACTGCATTCCAAGACATATTCCAAAAAAAGGAATATTGTTTTCTCTCGCGTATTTGATAGCACTAATTTTTCCATTAATACCACGAATACCAAAACCACCCGGAATTAGAATTCCATTACAACCTTTTAATTTTTTTATTAAACTAGCGTTGTTTTCTTTTTCAGAATTAATCCATTGAATATCTACATCGGCAGAATTTTCTATACCTCCGTGAACCAATGCTTCATTAAGTGATTTATAACTATCTTTAAGATTTGTGTATTTTCCTACTACTGCAATTTTTACTTTATGTTTTCTTTTTTTAATTTTTTTTTGAAGATCGATCCAAGGCTTTAAATTTAGTTTATGATTTTTTGGTTTATAACCGAATTGTTTAAGGAGAGCTTCATCCAAACCATATTTAGAATATAATGAAGGAA
This sequence comes from uncultured Alphaproteobacteria bacterium, assembly GCA_902614375.1. Classification (GTDB taxonomy): domain Bacteria; phylum Pseudomonadota; class Alphaproteobacteria; order HIMB59; genus CACPNW01. Next base: position 19,864 of record CACMKZ010000009.1, on the reverse strand, counting down.
CTTCATAAATTGATTTAGCATTCAATGCAGGAATTACTGACTCTTTTTTAACATTACAAAATAAAGATATTTTAGAAATTGAATCATTATCTATTGGTTGTTCAGATCTACACATAATTATATCTGGTTGAATACCAGCATTGAGAAGTTCTTTAACTGAATGTTGAGTAGGTTTCGTTTTTAACTCACCTGCTGAACTTAAATATGGAATATAAGTCATATGAATTAATGCTGAAGAAATATTTTTATCATTTCTAATTTGTCTTATTGCTTCTAAAAAAGGTAGGGATTCAATATCTCCAACTGTTCCCCCTATTTCATAAATTGCGATATCTTCATTTTTTAAATCACTGTTTATAAAAGATTTGATTTCATTAGTAACATGAGGAATTACCTGAATTGTTGAACCAAGGTAATCTCCCTTTCTTTCTTTTAGAAGAACATTGGAATAAATCTTACCTGACGACACGCTATCTGATTGTTTAGCAGATTGATTTGTGAATCTTTCGTAATGACCCAGATCTAAATCTGTTTCAGCGCCATCATCCGTTACATATACTTCTCCATGTTGATATGGACTCATTGTTCCTGGATCCACATTTAAATACGGATCTAACTTTCTTATCCTTACTTTAAATTTTCTACTTTTTAGAAGAGTTGCTAGAGAAGCTGAGGCTATACCTTTTCCAAGAGATGATGCGACGCCGCCCGTAATAAAAACAAAATGCATTACGGAATACCGTGATACATAATAGAACTTATTATAGCAAGATAATATTAATTATTTTCTGGTATAGATGGTTCTTCTGAAGTTTCTTCATTGTTAATTGAAGGAAGAGATTCTAAAACATTGCGATCTGAGCCTATTGAGGCGGTAATTGTAAGAACAATACTCATAATCATGAACAAACCAGCAGTTATTGCAGTTAGCCTAGAAAGTAGGTTTGCAGTACCTCGCGCTGACATTAATCCAGTTGAAGTTCCACCACCAAGGCCCAAGCTATCGTTATCAGAACCTTGTAATAAAACTAATATAAGCAAAGCAATCGCAAGTATCAGCTGGATTATTACTAATGTTGTCATAATTTCGCTTTATATTAAATTGATTTTATTTATCAAGAAATAATTGTATTGAATTCATCAACTTTTAATGATGCCCCGCCAATTAAGCAGCCATCTACGTTACTTAATTCAGTAATTTCTTTTGAATTTGAGGACTTAACAGAACCTCCATAAAGAACCTTAAAACTTCTAAATTTAGTATCAAAATTTTTAATTAGTTCATGTACTTGATTTATTTCATCTAAGGTCGGGGTTAATCCAGTTCCTATTGCCCAAACTGGCTCATAAGCAATTAAAGCGTTTTGATGATTTGCTGAATTTGGAACACTATCTTTAATTTGTGAAGATAAGGTTTCTTCTGTTAAGTTGTTTTCTTTTTGCTCTAAGGTTTCACCTATACAAATAACTGGAATAATATTTTCTTCAATTAGATTTGAACTTTTAATATTTACATTATCATTAGTTTCAGAAAAGTATTGTCTTCGCTCAGAGTGTCCAACCAAACAAAAATCTATATTATTATCTTTCAACATTAAGGCAGATAATTCTCCAGTATAAGCACCTTCTCTATAAGAGGAAACATCTTGTGCCCCACAAAATAAGTTTTCATTATTTCCTTTTAGTGATTTTAAGTAAATTGAAGGTGAGCAGATAATCGTACAATTATTAGAATTAACTTTTAATTTTTCATAATAATCTTTTAAAAATGAGGAATTTCCATTTAATTTCCAATTTGCAATGAAAATTGAAGAATATTTATCAAGATTTACCATAATTACTTTTATTTATAGAAACTAATATTATAGAAGCAATAGAAATTTTATGAGATTTTTTAGAAATTCTTGGATTGGAATTGGTTTAGCTATTCTTTTTGGAGCTAGCTTGTTTTTCTTTAGAGGGCAAGCAAGATACTCAAATTTATTTAATTCTGATAATTTTGTAGCTGATATTTCTGGCACACCTATTTCAACTACAAAATTTATGCGTTCAATGGATATGAATATTAATCAATTTTCTCAAATGATTGGAAGTAAATTAACTGGCGATCAGGTTAGAAGCTTTCAAGTTCATCAAATTGCTCTTCAAAATTTAGTTAATAGTGCAGTCTTTGAAAATGAGTTTGAGAAAATAAATTTTATTCTAGATGACACCACAATTGCAAAAGAAACAAAAAGGAATTTTCCAGATCTTTACATCAACAATAAATTAGATGATGAAATGTTGAATACATTTTTAAGAAGGCAAGGCTTAAAAATTGAGGATCTTGTTGATTTAATAGATTTTGAAACTAGATCGATTGTATTTGATCAGCTTTTCTTTCAAAAAAATTATCCATTACAATTACAAATAAATTTTAATAAGTATGATAATCAGAGTAGAGACATAGAGTTGCTTAAAATACCTTACGACGAAATTAAACTTGAAAACTATAGTAAAGATCAAATTTCAAAGGAAAATAATGAATTATTAGATTATTTTAATAATAACTCTGCTGCATATATGACAAAAGAAGAAAGAGATATTTCATATATATTAATAAGTAAAAGTGATTATCGCAACAATTTTTCACCTTCAGAAAATAGTCTTATAGAATATTACAATAACAACAAAAACTTATTTATTAATCCTGAAGAGAGAAATTTTAAACAATTTAATTTTAAATCAAAAGAAGAAGCAGATGATTTTAAAATAAAAGTTTCTGGAAAAACTAATGAAGAAATTATTAAATATGCAGAAGAAAATAATATAGTTTTTAATGATTTCAAAAATGTTGATAAAAATAAAGTTTTAGAACAACTTGCAAATGCAATATTTGAATTAGACAAAGGAAGTATGTCAGATGTAGTACAAACAACCTTGGCATATCATATAATTATTTTGGATGAAATTTTCCCAGAAAAAGAATTAACATTTGATGAAGTGAAGAATGAAATAAATAATACATTAATCAATTTTGAAGTAGATAATTACTTTAATGAATTAAAATCAAGCCTCGACCAACAAATACTTGATGGGTTTTCAATTAATGAAATAGCAGATCAAAATAATCTGAAATTAATCATTAAGAAAAAAATTATTAACAATATTAACGAAGATGACCCTACTTTAAGCAACGTAATTTCATTTTCTTTTACGCAAAATAAAGATTTTGTTAGTGATTTAGTAGACATTGATAATGATACTTCTTTTATTGTAAATATAGATGACATTTATCCGTCAAAAATAGAGAGTATTGATAATATCTTTAACAGTGTTTTAAATGATTTTATTTTTACAAAAAAAACTGAACAAGCAGAAAATATTTTTGAAAATAATAAAGAGACCTTCAAAGATATAAGTAAATTTTATGCAACTAATCCGGAAAATTTAATTTTATCTTTAAAGACTAATGATGAATTACCAATATCTTTTAAACAAAAGATTTTTGAAACTGATGTTGATAAAGTAGCTTTTGGATCAGATGAAAATGCTATTTATTTTGCTAATATTAAAAGTATAAAGATACCTGAAGATGGTGAAAATACTTCAAATATTAATTTAATAGGTGATTTGAAAACAGCATTTGGTAGTGAGATTATTAAGACAAAAGAAATTTCGTTCAATGATGAACTGATAAATGGTCTTTTATCTCAGTATAAATGAGTCTAGAAAAAAAAAATTTTATAAGTCAATATAATAAAGGCTTACCTCAGATATTTAAAAAAAATCTTATTGCTGATATTGAAACACCATTTTCATCATTATTAAAAATTAGTAAATCGGAAAAATATTCCTTTCTATTAGAGTCAGTAGAGGGTGGAAGTAAAAGAGGACGTTACTCATTACTTGGTTGTGATCCAGATTTAATTTGGACAGTTGAAAGAGGTAGGGCAAAAATAAAATATTTAGATCATAATTTTGATTATAAACTAGATAAAAAGCCAATTCATAGTCTTAAAGAACTTGTAAAAATTTCAAAATTTAAAAATAATGAAATTGACGTTCCTTTCCCAACACTAGTTGGATATCTAGGATATCCAATGATTCAATATATTGAAAAAATTAAACTAAGTAATAAGGACAATATAAAAATACCAGATGCAATTTTAATCAGACCAAAAATTGTCGCAGTTTTTGATAATATTAAAGATATTATTTCCCTTATGACAGTTACGTATCCAAGTAAAAAAATCTCAGCAGAAAAAGCCTATAGAAAAAATAAATTACTTATTGATAAAACAATTAAAAAGTTAGAAAAAAGTATTTTAAAACCTGCGCAAAAGAAAAATAAAAAATCTAAGTTAAAGTTTAAATCAAATTTCAAGAAAGAACAATTTTATAAAATTGTAAATAAAGCAAAAGAATATATTAAAAATGGAGATATCTTCCAAGTTGTGCCTTCACAGAGATTTGAAACAAAATATAATTTAAAGGCAGTCAATCTTTATAGATCGTTAAGACGACTAAATCCATCTCCTTATCTTGTAAATCTTAACTTCGATAATATTGGCCTTGTTGCATCTAGTCCAGAATTAATGGTTCAATTAAGAAACAAAAAAGTTACGATAAGACCAATTGCTGGAACAAGAAAAAGAGGAAAGAATGCCTCTGAAGATCTTTATTTATCTAATGACTTACTGAATGATAAGAAAGAACTCGCAGAACACTTAATGCTTTTAGATTTAGGAAGGAACGATGTTGGTCGCGTTGCAAAAAAAGGAACAGTGAATGTTACTGAAAAGATGATTATAGAATACTACTCTCATGTAATGCATATTGTTTCAAACGTTGAGGGAAAAATAGATAATAATTTAGATGCTCTAGATGCTTTAATGTCTGGATTTCCAGCAGGTACAGTTTCTGGTGCACCAAAAATAAGAGCGATGGAAATCATAGAGGAACTTGAAAATTTAAATAGAAGTTTTTATGCTGGTTGTATGGGTTATTTTGATTCTAATGGAGACATGGATACTTGTATTAGTTTGAGGACTGGGCTTGTAAAAGATAATAAATTATACATTCAGGCTGGTGCAGGAATAGTTTATGACTCAGTCCCAAAAAATGAACATCAAGAAATTTTGAATAAAGCTGGTGCTTTAATGGCAGCTGCAGAGGATTCATACAAATTCGATATATGATATTACTGATAGATAACTATGATAGTTTTACTTACAATGTAAAACACTACTTATTGGATTTAAATCAGAAGGTTGTTGTTTTTAGAAATGACAAAATTTCTATAAATAAAATTCGTAAATTAAAACCTAAATCGATAGTTATTTCACCAGGTCCGTGCACACCAAATGAAGCTGGAATAAGTCTTAATATCGTTGCAGAATTATCAAAACAATTTCCTATACTTGGCATTTGTTTAGGACATCAAACTATTGGTCAAGCTTTTGGAGGTAAAATCATTAAATGCAAAGAAATCATGCACGGAAAAGTTGATACAATTAATCACTTTGGACACTCTATATTTAAAAATGTAGAAAGAAAATTTAAAGCAACTAGATATCACTCTCTTATAATTGATAAAACAACTATGCCTAAAGATTTTTTAATTACTGCTGAAACAAATAATAAGATTATAATGGGTATTGCACATAAAAAATTACCAATATTTGGACTACAATTTCATCCAGAAAGTATAGGTACTGATATGGGTAAAATTATTTTAAAAAACTTTTTAAACTTAGCAAAATAATGGATCAAACTTTAATATTAAATAAAATTCTTGAACAACAAAATCTGAATATTGAAGAGAGTATGTATATATTCGATAAAATTATGAGTGGAGAATTAGATGATATTAAAATTACATCAATACTAATTGGTTTAAAGTTAAAAGGTGAAACAAAAGAAGAAATTATCGGTGCAGCCAAAGTAATGAGAGAGAAATCTCTAAAAATAAACTCTCCTGAAAATACAATTGATACTTGTGGCACTGGTGGAGATATGAAAGACACATTAAATATATCAACAAGTGCAGCAATAGTTGCTGCAAGTGCTGGCGTTTCTATAGCAAAGCATGGTAACCGTTCGGTTAGTTCAAAATCAGGTTCTGCAGATATGCTAGAAAAAATAGGTTATAAGATAACAAATAATGTAGAAGATTTAGAAAACTCATTATCAAATAAAAATTTTTGCTTTTTATTTGCTCAAAATCATCATTCTGCCATGAAGAATGTAATTAATGTTCGTAAAAATTTAGCTACACGTACAATTTTTAATTTATTAGGCCCTCTTACAAATCCTGCTAAAGCAAGCAAACAGCTTTTAGGTGTCTATTCAAGAGATTTAGTTTCTATGCATTGTAATTGCTTAAAAGAATTAGGTTCTGAAAAAGCTATGGTTGTTCACGGATTGGATGGTTTAGATGAAATAAGTTTATCAGATAATACTCTAATAAATGAATTGAAAGAAAATAAAGTTCTGGAATATAGTTTTGATCCAAGAGACTATGGTTATAATTTAATTAAATTAGAAGATATAAAAGGTGGAGATCCAGAATATAATGCAAATTGCTTTAATAAAATGATTAACGGCGATTACAGAGAATTTCAAATGATTGTAGAAATAAATGCAGGAGCGGCAATATATTTATCCAATTTAAGAAATAATCTAAAAGAGAGTTTTGATTTAGCAAAAAAAACAATTGAGGATGGAGTTACAAAAAATTTTGTAAACTCACTAATTAATGAGTAATATACTTCAAAAAATTTGTGAAGATAAATCTAAAGAATTAGAAGAAACAAAGAAAAGATGTTCTTTTAAAACATTAGAAAAATTAATTTCCTCAAAATTAGAGAAACGTGAATTTAAAGAAAAATTACTTTCAGCTCAAAAAAATAAAAAAAATTTTATAATTGGCGAAGTAAAAAAACAAAGTCCAAGTGCAGGAGAAATAATTTCAGATTACAAACCAGAGGACATTGCTATTTTATATGAAAAATCAGGTGTTGGAGCATTATCGATTTTAACAGAAAGTAAATATTTTTTAGGCAATATTGATCATTTATCTCTTGTTAAAAACAAAACAAATTTACCTATTTTAAGAAAAGATTTTATTATTGATAAATATCAAATTTTAGAAAGTAAGATTTATCAAGCAGACTGTATATTGTTAATTTTATCAATATTATCAGATAATCAGGCAATAGAATTTATAAATTATGCAAATGAATTAAAATTAGATTGTATTATAGAGGTTCATGATGAAGACGAACTGAAAAGAGCAATCAAATTAAACTACCCTGTTATTGGAATTAATAATAGAAACCTTAAAAGTCTTGAAATCAATTTAAATAACTCAATAAATTTGAATAAAAATTTAACTAATGATTATATTTTAATTGCAGAAAGTGGAATTAAAACTTCTGATGATATAAAAAAATTTAATTCAACAGGGATATATAATTTTTTAATTGGAGAAAGTTTGTTAAAATCTAAAGATAAAGAAAAAAAAATAGGAGAATTGCTTTTAAATGAGTCATATTAATAAAAAAGGAAATCCTTATATAATTGACATATCAAATAAAGATGTCACAGAAAGAGTAGCAGTTGCCTCTGGTGAAATTAAATTTGATAAAGAAACATATAAAAAAATAAAATCATTTGAGACAAAAAAGGGGAACCTAGAAAAAACTGCAATAATTGGTGGTATTATGGGGGCAAAAGAAACTTCTAGATTGATTCCTCTTTGTCATAATATTCCAATCAATCACATAAATATTGAGGTTATAAAAAATGATAAAAAATTTACTTTTATTGTCAAAAGTACAGTTAAAACAAACGCAAATACTGGTGTGGAAATGGAAGCATTAACTGCCGTTACAATTAGCTGTCTGACAATTTATGACATGTGTAAGTACTTAAATAAAAAAATTATAATTCAAAATATACACCTTGTTTCGAAAACAGGTGGTAAATCTAATATTTAAATAACTGAAAAATATAGATATTTATATTTGTTCTTGTTTTGATCTTAAAGAACATATATAGAACAATAATGCTTACTAAAAAACAAAAAGAGCTATATGATTATTTAAAAAATTACATTTCAAGTAATGAAATTTCCCCTTCTTTTGAGGAAATGAAAAGTGCAGTTAATCTAAAATCAAAGTCAGGCATTCATAGATTAATAACAAGTCTAGAAGAAAGAGGTTTTATTAAAAGATTAAAGCACAAGGCAAGAGCAATGGAAATTATTAATAAAGATAATATTGATAATGAGAATTCTTTGTCGAATAGCATTAATATCCCATTAATTGGTGCAATAGCTGCAGGTGAAGCAATAGAAGCTATTGAAAATGCTGATGAATTTGTATCTGTACCCTCTTCGATGACATCACCAAATGCTAAATATTTTGGATTAAAAGTAAAAGGTCTATCTATGATAGATAAAGGAATATTTGACGGTGATATTGCTGTGATAAAAAAGACTAATAATGTTGAAAATGGAAAAATTGCAGCTGTTATTACACAAGATAACGAGGTTACTCTCAAAACTATTAAATTTGATCGAAATAAGGTTTTGTTAATTCCTGCTAATCAAAGTTTTCAGACAAAGGAATATGAAGCAGGTGAAATACAAGTCCAAGGGACTTTATCTGGTATTATAAGAAAATATAATTAATAGTTTATCTTAATTTTTAGATGACTATGCTACAAACACGATTTGCACCCTCTCCTACTGGCAATCTACATCTTGGAGGTGCTAGAACTGCTTTAATTAATTATATTGTAAGTAAAAAATCAGCATTATCTAAATTTTACTTGAGAATTGAGGATACAGATCATGAAAGATCAAAACAAGAGTACACAGATAACATAACTAATTCTTTAAAATGGCTTGGGCTTAATTGGGATGAGGAAATTCAAGTTCAATCTAAAAGATTATCAAGGCATCAAGAAATTGCTAGAGAATTACTTCAAAAAAAACAAGCTTTTAAATGCGTATGTTCTGAAGAAAAAATAGCTGACCAAAGAAAGTTAATTAAAGAAAATAAAAATTATTCTAAAAAAATATGTACTGAATGTAAAAATGATAATGATATTCAAAGTAAAGATGAAGGTTTTGTAGTTAGATTAGATGTGCCAGATGAAGGCAATTTAATAATTAAAGATACAATTCAAGGAGACGTTACAGTAGCAAATTTAGAGTTAGATGATTTTATTTTACTAAGAAAAGATCAATCACCCACTTACATGTTATCTGTAGTAGTGGATGATCATGATTTAGGAATCAATTATATTATTAGAGGTGACGATCATTTTATTAATACTTTTAGACAATACTACATATATAAATTTATGAATTGGGATATACCTCAATATGCTCATATTCCTCTTATTCATGGAGAAGATGGAACAAAATTGTCAAAAAGACATGGTGCCGTAAATATTTTAGATTTAAAAAAAGACGGTTATTTAAAAGAAGCAATTATTAACAACCTTATACTTTTAGGTTGGTCAAATAACCAAGAGAAATCAGAAACTATTGAATTAGAGGAAATAATTGAAAATTTTGAAATATCAAATTTATCTAAATCATCTAGTATATTTAGTTTTGATAAATTAGATTTTTTTAATAATTTTTATTTAAGAAAAGAAAACGGAATAGAAAAATTCATAAACTTTTGTGAAAGTGATGTTGAATTAAATAAATATCTACAAAAAGATGAGACAAAAATGAAAAATATTTTTAATGTTTATAAAAAAGATATTAAAAAACTAAGTGATTTGAATGATACAATTAAAGTTTATTTTGATGAAAATTATAAAATAAATAAGACAGAAAAACTGACCTCAGAATTTGGTAGTATTTTTAAAGAATTTTTAAATTTAATTGGGGAAATAAATGATTGGAATAGAGATAATATTCAAAATGTCATTAATGATTTTTTAAAAAAAAATAAAATTAAATTCCCTGTTTTAGGTAAACCAATAAGATTTTTATTAATAAATTCCTATCAAGGACCTTCAATTTCTGATATTTTTGTAATATTAGGTAAAAAAGATACTATTGATAGATTAAATCAATATATAGGTAATTAAATATGGCTGATTACGAAGATAAAAAAATTAACGATAAACAGTTTACTCTATTTAATAATGAGAGTGGTAAATCGTATCAAATTCCACTTATTGAAAGTAAAGATGGTCCAAATGTTTTGGATATTCGTAAACTTTATCAAGAAACAGGTTTATTTACTTTTGATCCAGGTTTTACTTCAACTGCATCATGTGAATCTGGAATAACATATATTGACGGTGAAAAAGGAATTCTTCGTCACAGAGGTTATGATATCCATGATTTAGCATCTAAAAGTGAATTTCTTGAAGTTTGTTATCTTTTACTGCACGGTGAATTACCATCTCCTGAAGACAAGCAGAAATTTAAAGATGTAATAACCAATCATACAATGTTGCATGAGCAACTAGTAAATTTATACAGGGGTTTTCGTAGAGATGCGCACCCTATGGCAATTATGGTAGGTGTTGTTGGTGCCCTTTCTGCCTTTTATCATGACAGTACTGATTTTTCAGACATTAATCAAAGAATGATTGCCTGTCATAGATTAATAGCAAAAATTCCAACAATAGGTGCAATGGCTTATAAATATTCAATAGGTCAACCATTTGTTTATCCAAGAAATGATCTTTCTTATGCAGAAAATTTTTTATACATGACATTTTCTGTTCCATCAGAAGTTTACAAGGTGAGTCCAAAAATAGTTAGAGCAATGGATAGATTTTTTACGTTACATGCGGATCATGAACAAAATGCATCCACTTCAACAGTAAGATTGGCAGGTTCCTCTGGTGCAAATCCTTTTGCTTGTATTGCTGCTGGTATTGCATCTTTATGGGGACCAGCTCATGGTGGGGCTAATGAAGCAGTAATTAAAATGTTAGAAGAAATTGGTGATGTATCAAATATACAAAAATTTATAGATAAAGCTAAAGATAAAAATGACTCTTTTAGATTAATGGGCTTTGGGCATAGAGTTTATAAAAACTATGATCCAAGGGCCACTGTGATGAAAGAAAGTGCGCATGAGGTTTTAGAAGAGTTAAATATGCAAGATGATCCATTGCTTAAAATTGCAATAGAATTAGAAAAAATAGCTCTAAAAGATGAATATTTTATTAGTAAAAAATTGTTTCCAAATGTAGATTTCTATTCAGGTATAATTCTAAAAGCATTAGGTTTCCCTACAAGCATGTTTACGGTGCTATTTGCAATAGGAAGAACCGTAGGATGGATATCACAATGGAAAGAAATGATAGAGGATCCTATTAATAAAATTGGCAGACCTCGTCAATTATACACTGGTTATAAAGCTAGAACTTATCAAGTTGAATCTTCTAGAGAAAAAAAATCAATTTTTAATTGGCTTTGGAAGAAGGATTAATTAACTTATTTATACGATTAGCACTTACATCATAAGGACTAAAATCATTAACGATTTCTTTAAGATACATATTAATTGAATTAATTTGAGTTTCTTGTTTTTTTCTATCACTAAATAAATTTAGAAAAATGTTTAATAATTTTTTTTCATTTAAATTTGAGTTAACAACTTCTGGAATAATCATTTGGTTACTTATAATATTTATAAGATTTGCATATTTCACTCTTACAAAAGGCTTGATTAAAATTTCTGTGAAATAATTAAGCTTATAGATTACTATTTGAGGAATATTCCTTTTAGCAATTTCTAAAGAGGCAGTACCAGAGCAAGTTATACTTATGTAAACATCATTATAATATTCATCAAATTTACTCATATCAGTTGAGATTATAGTCTCGGTTTTCCATTGCTTAGTATTTTCTTTAATTAAAGAAACAAGATGAGGTAAAGTTGGAATAAATATTTTATAATTTAGATTATTCTTAGATATATATTTTTCAATATAACTGAAATATTTTATAAGTTTTAATACTTCATTTTGTCTACTACCTGGTAAAAAAGAGAGATATTTATATTTTTCTTTGTTCTCTCTTTTTTTAATATGAAATATTGGATGCCCAATAAAAGTTTTATTTAGATTATCAAAATTGAAATATTTTTTTTCAAAATTAAACAATAGAAAAATTTCATCAAAAATATTTGCAAATTTCCTTGCCCGATATGATCTCCAAGCCCAAACAGTTGGGGCAACTACATGTATTATTTTATTCTTATAATTTGATTTTCTTAATTGGTTTACAAGGTTATAATTAAAATCTGGTGAATCTATAGTTATAACTAAATCGTAATCATTTTTAATAATATGGTTTTTTAATCTTCTTATCATTTTTAAATATTTTGAAATTGAAAGTATTATTTCAAAAAGCCCTATAGATTTAAATTCTGATAAATCATAAATTTTATTAGAAATAAATTTTTCGGATTGTTTGCCACAAACTCCATCAAAATGGTATTTATCTATATTCATTCTAGATAAAATATTTAAGCAAATATTTTCACCAGATTGTTCCGTACAACAAACAAAAATTTTTATTTTTTTCAATTTAGATCGACTGATGAGATAAATAAATTATTTTTAGTAGCATAATCAATAATTTTTTTCTTATCTAATATTAAACACTTATTTTTTTGCAAAAATACACCTTCATAATTATATTTTTTTAAATTTTTCATTGTATTTAAGCCAATTAAAGGTATATCAATTAGATTACTCTGATTTTGTTTTGAAAATTTAAACAATACACCATTATCATCTTTTCTTTTATATTCTTTACATCTTTTTAACAATTCATCTGTTCCTTCTATAGCTTCTAATCCTAAAACTAATTGATTTTGAATTATCATAGCCTGACCAACATCTAATTTCTTATAAATTTGATATATAGATTTTGCTTTTTTTAAATTTAGCATCGCATTTTTAGAAGGTTTGATTTTTGTTAAATTTATTTCAGTTGAAAATAATTCCTTACAATATTTGGTCCAATTAAAAAAAATATATCCTTTAGTTTCAAAGTATTTTTTCAAGCTCATTAAAAGATTATTGTCACCTTTTTTTTCTAATAAAAGACTTTTAGCAAGTAGCAATGTAGGCAAATCAAAGCCTAAATCTTTAATACCAGGTCTTTTTATACTTCCTGCAAATATTATATGTTTTATTTTATTTGAATCTAAAACTTTAAAGATTTTTTTTACTGATAAGATATCTAAATCTACAACATTATGGTTGTTATAAAATTTATTATTTTTATTATTTAATGAAAAAAATGTAACATTATAATTTTTACTTAATAATGATTTACCAATATATAGAGGTAAATTACCATCCCCAGCAATTATTCCTATTTTAGTCATTTTCAAAAGTGGTAATACCTCTTTTTGAATTTGAGTTCAGAAATTCAATTACTTCCTTAATTTCTAAAATTTCAGAACTTTCAACAAAATTATTTTTAATATTATTTTCAATTGTATCATTTTTATCAAAAATTATATTTATAATATTTCTAATTTCATTGATTTCATTAGATTTTAAGCCTTTTCTTTTTAGACCAATGAGGTTTAAGCTTTTTAAATTTTCTCTTATTCCTGTATACAAACCATATGGAATGATATCTTTTTCAACACCACTCATACCACCAATCATTGCATATTTTCCTATTCTAACGAATTGATGAATTGCTGAATTACCTCCTAAAATTGCATTATTATCAATTTCTACATGTCCTGCAAGGGTGGCATTATTGGCTAAAATAACATTTGATTTAATAATACAATCATGAGCTACATGCGAACCTACCATAAATAAACAATTATCAGCTATATTTGTATTTAAGCCTCCACCAGATGTGCCTGGATTTACGGTAACATTTTCTCTAAATTTATTATTACTGCCAATTTTAAGATAGGATTTTTCTTTATTGTATTTCAAGTCTTGAGGTTCTGAACCAATTGAACAGAATGGATAAAATGTGTTATTATTTTCAATAATAGAATCACCAACAATAGAAACATGAGAAATTAGATTATTGTTTTTTCCAATTTTTACCCCGTCTCCAATAATACAAAATGGGCCAATATTTGTTGTTTCGTCAATTTCTGCATTATGTGAAACAACAGCTGAAGGATGGATCATATATAACTTTAATAAATTATGAAAATGTAACTTAAAATAAATAATATATTTCTGATTATTACTTATAAGTTATCATTGCTGAAAACTCAGCCTCACAAACTTTTACATCTGCTTTGTAGCAAGTACCTTCAAATTTATAGACATCTCTAACACTATTAACAAAATTTACTTCAAATGATACTTTTTCATTTGGGAATATAGGTTTTCTAAATTTAGCTTTATTTACACTCATGAATAAAACTGACTTTTCTTTAAATTCTTTAAGTTTGTATGAAACAACTATACCAGCTGTTTGAGCCATCGCTTCAACAATAATTACCCCAGGAACAATTGGATTGTTAGGAAAGTGCCCGTTAAAAAAATATTCATTTGCAGTAAATAATTTTTCAGATTTACCATGCTCCCCAGGTGTGATTATCTCACAAGTATCAACAAATAAAAAAGGATCTCTATGAGGAATAAGTTTTTTAATTTCTTCTATATTTAATTTCATTTTCTTAAACTATTTCTTATGATTTCTCTCTTCCATAACTTAATGTCTTTTGCTGGAAAACCAGCGATTATCGCATTGCTTGTGATGTTTTTTGTTACTCCACTTTTAGCGGCTATACTAACATTGTCACCTATTTCTAAATGACCTGATATGCCTGTTTGTCCACCAATTTTCACATAATTACCAATTTTGGTACTGCCAGCAATACCGACTTGAGCAGCAATAACTGCAAAATCTCCAATGTTAACATTATGAGCTATTTGAACTAAATTATCTATATTAGAAAATTCTCCCACTGTAGTAGAGTCAAAAACTGCTCTATCAATAGTGGTATTGGAACCAATGGAAGAATTTTTTCCAATTATAACATTACCACTATGATTTATTTTTTGTTTAGTTTTCATTTCAAAACCAAATCCAGCACCACCAATTCTAGCACCAGATTTAATTATACAATTGTCCATTATTATTGCATTTGAGATAGAGACGTTATCATAAATAACAACATTTTTATTTATAATAACATTTGGACCAATACTTGAATTTGAGCCAATATAAGAGTTTTCTTTAATTTCAGTATTGTGAAAAATCTTTGTAAATGAATTTATTTGAACATTTTTTTCAATTTTACTTTTTGAATCTACAGATGTGTTACTTGAAATGATACCATTAGATTGAAAAATTTCATTACTAAATAAATTACTTATAAAAGCTAGAGCCAAATATGGATCCATAACTATAATTGGATAACAATTATCAGGAAGATAATTTATAAACTTTTCTTCAATCAGGCAAGCTTTGGCCTTTATTTTTTTTAGATCATTAAGATATCTAATATTTGAAAAAAAAGATAAATCATTTTTAGATGAATTTGAAATAGTTTTCAAACTTAAAAATATTTCTTCATCAGAAATTTTTGATTTAACCTCTAGAGAATTTTTTTTTAATATCTCTTTTATTTTTTTATAATTAATTTTTTTCAAAATCTTTATAATCCAATTGTAAATTTATTTTATTAAGTTCTTCTTTAATTTTAATTGTTACATCTAAGCTATTAGACGCTATCAAATAACTTGTAGAGTCTAAAATTAAATCAATTTTGTTATCTGTAGCATATTTTTCTAAAATTTGAATAATTTCCTTAAAAATTTTCTCACGTATAAAATTTATTTGATCTTCATAATGAATATTAAAATTATTAACAAGTAGCTGAAAGTCTTGTAAGTCTTTATTATACTTATCAATTTGTAAGTTGATTTCATTTTCACTTAAAATTAATTTTGCATTTTCGATATCATTAAGCATTTCAATTAATTCTTTTTCTTTTTTTTCAAAATTTTTTAGAAAATCTTTTTGACTATTGTTAATTTTCTCAATAATAGATTTATATTGTTCATTATAATCAATTAGTGATTGTACATTTACTATTGCTATAGTTTGAGAATAGATTTTTGTGCAAAAAAAATAAATTAATAAAATAAGAAATATTTTAATAATTCTCAATCTATATTTCCTACAGAGAATAAAAACATTCTCTTTATGTCGTATTCTTCGTCCATTATAGGGAAACCCCATGTAAATCCTATGGGTCCTATAGGGGAGTAGTATTTTATTCCAAATCCAGCTGAAGATCTTAAATTGTTATCATTTTGAGTTGGTTTGGTTTTATTTTCCCAAATTAGACCATAATCATTGAAGAAATTTAAATATATTGGAAAATCAGTACCCTTTGTAATTTCATATGAATAGTCTAATTTAGTTACAGCTATATTATTACCCCCGACATAAGAAGTTCTTGAATTACGAGGTCCAGCACCAAAATTATCAAAACCTCTTAACCAACGTCCGCCTAGAGAAAATTTATCATCAGTCAAAATATCTTTGTTATTGAGCGAAATGATATTACCTAATTTTGTTTGTACTGAAAATATATTATCAGTCATGCTATAAAATTTTTTAAATGTAATTAAATTGCGAACAAATCCATTACTTGAACTTGTTGGTGTTTCGATGGTATTGTTAAAATTTATATAATTTCCCTTATTTGCTATAAAACCAGGGTTTAAGGTTGAATATCTAAGATTATTTTTTATTAGATAACTCATATTTTCTCCTGAAGAACTAACTATTGAAGAAGATGCAGTATTAGAATTTGTGATTTTATAATCTTTTAAAACATATTCTAAATCAATATTATGAATTAAATTTTTATTTAATTTATATCCAATTCCTACCCCAGTGGAAAAAGTATCTAATTTATATGAGCTAGCTTTTGAAAAGTCTTGTTGTTTATAATTTAACTTATAGCTTATATCAGAATCATTTTCATAGGATAGTCTATTAGTTGTAACTAATTTAAATTGATTTTTATCTTCAGAGGTATTTAAAAGTACTTCTAATGATCTTCCAGTTCCATAAAAATTTCTTTCTCTTAAGCCAGTAACTATGGAAAAACCATCAAGAGTGCCTACTGAAACACCTGCATTAAAGGTGCCAGTTTGTTTTTCCTCAACTTCAATGATAATATTAATTGATTCATCATCTAGTGTTTCTTCTTTAACAGTGACTTTTTCAAATAAATTTAAAGAAACCAACTTGTCTCTGATTCCTTGCAATTGTGTTTGATGTATTGCGTCACCTTCAATAACCGTCAATTCTCTTCTTATCACATAATCAAATGTTCTAGAATTACCAACAATATTAATTTGATTGGCGTATTTCGGAGATACTGGGTTAATTTTAAATAAAATATTAATTTCATTATTAATTAAATTATCAGTTGTTTTGATTTCAAAAAATTCATTTCCATTAGTAATAATATTAGTAGAAATATCTTTTTTTAATTCATTTATTTTATCAATTGAAAAAGTTTTATTATTAATTGTAAAATTATCAATTTGAGCGTTGATTGTATCAATAATTTCTTTACTCAATATATTTTTCTCATCTGAAAATTTAATTGATGAAATATAATATTTATCACCTTCATAAATATTAAAATAAATATTAACTTTGTTAGAATTTAAAAATTCAATTTGAGTTTCTACATCAACATCTATAAATCCATTATTTTGAAAATATTTTATAATTAAATATTTATCTCTTTCAACAACAGCTGGTTTGAAGTTATTATTAGCAAAAATATTCCTTACTGATTTTGTTTTTGATTTAATTGTTTCACGTATATCTTGATTTGAAATAGAATTATTTCCACTAATTATTATTTGGTTTATTTTAGTTATAGTACCTTCTGATATATTAAATGTTAAATCAACAGTATTGCTTTCTTGATTTATCTCTTTGAAGTAATCAATTTTGACATTATTATATCCGAAAGATTGATAAATTTTCTTTGTTTCATTAATAAATAAATTTATATATTTAGTATTAGAATTTTTCAGATTAAATTCTGATGCAATTAATTCAAGATCTTCTTTTTTAAGTCTATCATTATTTTTAAAGTAAATCTTATTTATATTTGGAAATTCCTTAACTGTAATAATATATTTGCTATTTACAAATTCAACTGTAACGTCAGAAAATAAATCTGAATCATTTAATGCTCTAATTATTTCATTACTATACTCTTTATTTATATCATCAGGAATATCATCTAATAGAGATAAAATAACGTCAGAGTCTGTAAAATTATTTCCATTTATTTCAAATTTGACTTGATTTGAAAATAGGGGTTGAGATACAAAAAAAACAATAAAAAAACTATAAATTATGTATTTTAAGTTTATGAATTTTAGACTCAATTTCTTCATGATAATCAATGATATCTTTAATAGTGTTTACAGAAGAATACAAATTTAAAGATGTTACTTTTCTAATTATTTTGTAAATATCTGTATATTTAATCATTTGTTTTTTAAATAAATTGACAGCAAACTCATTACCAATATTGAATTTAATCAAATTCCTTGGATTTTCTTTATCCAAACTATTAAAAAATTTATATATTGGAAATATATCATTTTTGACTTTATGAAAATTTAATGTTTTGAAATCACGGGAATATAATTTACCAATTCTATTTTTAGACTTTATTTTAGAACAAAGTAAAAAATTAAGAATTGGAATGCTCATATCATTTTTAAATAAATTAAAGTTTGTGACATAATTATCAAATTCAACCATAGAATGTACGATTGCTTGTGGGTGTATTAAAATTTCCATTTTATGATAGGGAATGTCAAATAAATAATGTGCCTCAATTAATTCTAAACACTTGTTAACTAATGTTGCAGAGTCAATACTATTTTTATAACCCATTTTCCATTTAGGATGTTTTATTGCTTGAGAAAACTTTATATTACTTAGAGAGCTAAATTTTTTTTTATAAAAAGGGCCACCAGAAGCAGTTAAAATTACATTTTTTATATTTTTTCTTTTATTTGATTTGTTAAAAAAATCAAAAAGTGAAAAATGCTCTGAGTCTATTGGAAATATATTTGTTTTATTAAAAAATTTTTTTTTTTTAAAGATATGGCCTGCTGAAACTATGGCCTCTTTTGAAACAATGCCTAGATTATCTGTATTTTTAATTATGCTCTCTAAATAATAAAGGGATTTATATCCAGAAACTGCTAATAGACTTAAATCTGATTTACTAGTTGATAAATAATTTTTTAATTCATCTAAATTTAAAATTTTAGTATTGCCAATTTTTGACTTGAAATATGGCAAGTTTTCATGTTCATAAAGGAAAGCATAGTTTGGTTTATATTTTAAAATTTGTTTTTTTAATAATTTTATATTTGATTTTGCGCATAATAAATTAATTTTTAAATTAGGTAAATTATTATCAATTAATTTCAAAGTTTTTCTTCCAATAAAACCTGTGCTGCCATATATGTTTATGTTCATAGTAAATTATTATTAAATATAGAATAAAATATTATTGAAAATAGAAAACTATCAAATCTATCAAATACACCTCCATGACCAGGCACAAAAAAGCTTGAATTTTTAATTTTATTTTTTCTTTTAAAAAAAGATTCAATAATATCGCCAATAAAGGCACTTGATATAATTAAAATTATAAAAAAAAATAAATCTAGATTGATTTGTATGGGCACGAAAGATACAAAAAGAAGACTGAAAATTATAGAAAAAAAGAAACCTCCTAATAAACCTTCAATTGTCTTATTGGGACTTATTTTTATCAATTTATTTTTACCAAAATAATTACCTACAATATAAGAAAATATATCAAAT
>CACMKZ010000008.1 GCA_902614375.1 uncultured Alphaproteobacteria bacterium | reverse complement strand
GTTCGTCGCTAAATCACCTTGTTTATTATTTGAAGAATAATCGATACTAATCTGTTTTTTATTAATTGGAGATATGAATTTATTACTCTCTAAAAAATCTGTAAAATCAAATAAAAAATCTGAAAGGTCTTTTATAAAATTATTCACAAATCTCCTTATACAAATTTAGAGCAAATCTATCCGTCATTCCTGAAATATAATCACAAATTAATCTTTCAATTTCAATATTTTGATTTCTCCAATCTACTGGTAGTTTATTATTATTTTTTTCAAAATAAGTAAATAAAGTAGATATTACATTTTTTGAATACTGTCTTTTATCTGATAAATGACTGTGATTATAAACTTTATCAAATAAGAATTTTTTAATTATGTCACAATTTTTCTTCATTTCATTTGAAAATGAAACAACAAAATTATTTTTTTTACGTATATCATCAATAGAATTGATATTATTCTCAATTAAATTTTTTTTTGTAGTTTCATATATATCATTTATCATATTAGATATGGAGTTTCTTAAAACTTGATACACTAGAAGTTTATTTGGAATACCTTTGTAGTGATCCTTTAAATTAATTATAATTTTTTCAAAAAAACTTAACTCTGCAATATCATCCAATGATATTAAGTTTGCTCTAATAGCATCCTCTACATCGTGATTATTATAAGCAATATCATCAGATATACTTGCTATCTGTGATTCTAAATAAGGTTGATCAGTTAGATTTAGATTATGTAATTTTGAATAATTATCTAAGTGATAAGGTAAATGATCACTCAAAATTCCATTATGTTTTATTATTCCCTCTAAGCTCTCCCATGTTAGATTTAATCCATCAAAATCAGGGTGTCTTTTTTCTATAAATGTTAAAACTCTCAAGGTTTGATCATTATGATTAAAACCTCCAAACTTTTTCATTGAATTATCCAGTGCATCTTCGCCAATATGGCCAAAAGGAGGATGACCTAAATCATGTGCGAGAGCAACTGTTTCACCTAGATCTTCATCTAATTCAAGTAATCTGCAAATTGATCTTGATATTTGAGCAACTTCCAAAGAATGAGTTAGTCTAGTCCTAAAATAATCACTCTCACTTTCAATAAAAACTTGGGTTTTGTGTTTTAATTTTCTAAAAGAATTAGAGTGAATAACTCTAGCTCTATCTCTTTCAAATGGATTTCTCAAATCATCATTTAGCTCATTATATAATCTTCCATTTGAATTATCTGGATTGGAAGCTAAATGTTTGAACATAAGAAAATTTATATTATAGTTGTAAAAAAATTACTAATAACAATATTTAGATAAATGGACAATATAATTGAATTAACTGAAAGTGCTCAGAATCATATCAACAAGATACTTCTCTCTGAAAAATCTAACTATTTCAGAATTACCGTATTAGGTGGTGGTTGTGCTGGATTTCAATATAAATTTGATTTTTCTGATAAACCAAATGATGATGATTTAATCTTTCATTATAAAAATGCTGATGTATTGATAGATAACACTTCAATTGAATTAATAAAAGGATCGAAAATTGATTATGTTAATGAATTGATTGGATCGTCATTTAAAATTTCTAATCCACTAGCATCTTCATCATGTGGGTGTGGTACTTCTTTTTCAATATAAATGAAAATTACTACATGGAATGTAAATTCAGTTAATGCAAGAATAGAACATTTAATAAAATTTATAAAAAAAGATCAATCAGATTTATATTTAATTCAAGAATTAAAATGCACAAATGAAAATTTTCCTAAAGAGGAATTAGAAAATATTAATTATAAATGTTATGTGAATGGGCAAAAAGCTTGGAATGGGGTAGCAATACTTAGCAAAGAAAGTATTGAAATTTCAAACTTAAAAATTCCTAATTACCAAGATGTAAATTCCAGGTTTATTGAAACAGAAATATCCTTAAAAAATATAAAAAATAAAATTAAATTAATAAATATTTATCTTCCAAATGGAAATCCAATTGAAACTGAAAAATTTGATTACAAAATTGATTGGATGATAAATTTTAATAAATATATCAAAGAATTAATTGATAATAATCAACCAATTATCATAGGCGGTGATTTTAATGTAATACCTAATGATGAAGATGTGTATTCACCTGAAAATTTTAAAAATGATGCTTGTGCTCATCCATTGACAAGAGAAAAATTTAGAAATCTTTTGAATTTAGGTTTTGTTGATACAGTTAAATACTTTGTTGATGGAAATACAAACTGGACTTTTTGGGGTTATAGAGGTGGAAATTGGCAAAAAGGTAATGGTCTTAGAATTGATCATTTTCTTACTACTCCAGAAGTAACTGATTTAATTAAATCAGTTAATGTTAATCGTGAACCAAGAGGTTGGGAAAAAGCTTCTGATCACACTCCAGTTACGATTGAATTAGTTAATTAATATTAAATATCAGCGTATGTATGCGTTTCGTCTTTTGCTCCTGGTTGAGTAACAGCGCCTTCGTAAGCTGGCCCAACAGTTTGAGAATATTTCCATATAGATCCAGAATTATGATTAGTTTTTCTTGGCTTCCAATCTTTTTTTCTACTTTCTATTTCTTCATTTGAAAGCGTGACGTTGATTTCGCCTTTAACAGCATCAATAATAATTTCATCCCCATCTTTAAGCAAACCTATCATACCTCCTACGGCTGCTTCTGGTCCTACATGACCAATACAAAATCCTCTTGTACCTCCAGAAAATCTTCCATCTGTAATTAAAGCAACAGTTTCTCCTAAACCTTGTCCATATATTGCACCAGTTGTTGAAAGCATTTCACGCATACCTGGTCCTCCTTTGGGACCTTCGTATCTAATTATTACAGCATCTCCTGCTTTAATTTCATTTTTTAAAACTGCAGTTAAAGCATCTTCTTCTGAGTCAAAACATTTAGCTTTTCCTTTAAAAGTTAAATTTTTTAAACCTGCTATTTTTGATATACATCCATCTGGAGCAAGATTACCCCACAAACCTACGACTGAACTATTTTCACTTATTGGATTATCACATTTATAAACAACATCTTGATTTGTAGGAAATATTACTTCTTTATGATTTTCTGCTATTGTTTTTCCTGTAACAGTTATGCAGTCTCCGTTTATATAACCACCATCTAATAAAGATTTTATAACAACTGGCACACCTCCTACATCGTATAAATCTTTAGCAACGTACTTTCCACCAGGTTGCATATCTCCGATATAAGGAGTCGAATTATAAATTTCTACAACATCTCTTAATGTAAACTTTAAACCCGCTTCATTAGCTATCGCAGGAAGATGGAGCGCTGCATTAGTTGAACCTCCAGTAGCTGCAACTACTCTTGCAGCGTTTACTAATGAATCAATAGTTACTATATCTCTTGGTCTTATATTCTTTTCTAATAAATTCATTATAGCTTTACCACTCTTTTCACCATATGCTTTTCTTTCTTCAGTATTTACTGCTGGTGGCATAGCCGAATTTGTTAAGGCTAAACCAACTGCTTCTGAAATACATGCCATTGTATTTGCGGTAAACTGACCTCCACACGATCCAGCAGATGGGCAAGCAACTTGTTCAATATCCTTTAAATCTTGATCTGAGATAGTTCCAGCGGCATGTTTTCCTACTGCTTCAAAAACATCAATAACAGTAACATCTTTACCCTTGTATTTTCCTGGTAAGATTGAACCCCCATAAATGAATACAGATGGTACATTTAATCTAACCATAGCCATCATTAAACCTGGCAAAGATTTATCACAGCCAGCAAGTCCAACTATTGCATCATAACAGTGACCTCTCACAGATAATTCAATGGAATCTGCAATAACCTCTCTACTAATAAGAGAGGATTTCATTGCCTCATGGCCCATGGCAATTCCATCTGTTACCGTTATAGTTGTAAATTCTCTTGGTGTTCCTCCAGCATCTTTGACACCTGTCTTCACATGTTGCGCTTGATCCTGAAGTGTAATGTTGCAAGGAGCTGATTCATTCCAGGTGCTAACAACTCCAACAAATGGTTGATAAATTTCATGTTCTTTCAAACCCATAGCATAATAATAAGATCTATGAGGCGCACTTTTAGGCCCTACACTAACATATCTACTAGGTAGATTAGATTTTCTATTTGAACCCTTATCTTCCATTCTATTTGATAGTATTTATTATTTGGTCAATTTTTTCAATAGAAGATTTATAAATATTTGCCTCATTTTTAAATTTATTAATAATTTCTTCTGAAGCTTTATTCATGAAGTTATCATTATTTAATTTTTCATTAACTTTATTAAATTTTTCTTGCTCAATTTGCTTTTTCTTATTTAATTTTTTTAGTTCTACTTCTGAGTCAATAATACCATCTAAAGGGATTAAAACTGATAATGATGTTAATACAATTAAAGCGGAATTCTTATTAGGTTGAATTTGATCAAAACTAATATCTTTGGTTTTTAAAAAATTACTTATTTCATTTTTATAGGCAATTAGAAAATTATTAAGTTCTTCATTTTTTGCTTCTATGGAGATATTAATTAATTGTTTATAGGGTATATTTAGTTCTGATCTCAAATTTCTTATGGATGTAATGAATTCAATAAATATTTCGAAGTTTATTTTAGAATTATTAAAAGAATTATTTGTTGAATAATTTTGTAAAACTTGGTTCATTAAATATGACTTATCGTCAACTAAAGATCTCCATAATTTTTCACTTATAAATGGCATAATTGGATGTATGATCTTTAAAACTTGAATAAATGTCCATCCAGAAACTTTTTTAATTTCATCAGCAAATTTTTTGTTTTCAAAATTTTGTTTAATAATTTCAATGTACCAATCACAATAAATATGCCATACGAAATGATAAATTTTGTTGGCTATTTCATGAAACAAATACTTTTTAGTTAATTGATCAAGTTGAGTGTTCAAATCATTCAATTCTTTAATTATCCATTTGTTTGCATCAAAAATAATTGTATCTATTGAAATATCATCTTTAAAAATTGAATTATTTAATTGTAAAAATTTTCCAGCATTCCAAATTTTATTTGTGAATGACTTATATCCTTTAACTCTAGCTTCAGATAATTTTACATCTCGTCCAGGATTTAATAGTGCTGTTAGTGTAAATCTTAATGTATCAGCACCATATTTATCTAATAGCTCTAAAGGATCAATTATGTTCCCTTTTGATTTAGACATTTTTTGTCCTTTTTCATCACGTATTAAAGGATGAATATAAATATCTTTAAATGGAGTTTCCTTCATAAAATAAGAACCCATCATCATCATCCGCGCAACCCAAAAAAATATGATATCAAAACCAGTAACCAAAACATTACCGGGATAAAACTTATCTAATTCATACGTTTTATTTGGCCAATCTAAAGTAGAGAATGTCCATAGAGCAGAAGAAAACCAAGTATCTAGAACGTCTTCATCTTGTCTAAGCTCAACATCCTTTCCATAAAATTCTTTTGCTTGATTTTGTGCCCCTTCTAGAGTTTCACTAACAAAATATTTATTATCAGGTCCATACCATGCAGGAATTTGATGGCCCCACCATAACTGTCTTGAAATACACCACGGTTGAATATTTTCCATCCAATTATAAAATGTATTTTCCCATTGTTTGGGAATAAATTTAGAACTATTATCTCTAACTGCTGATATTGGATCAACTGATAATTTTTTTGCATCACAAAACCATTGGTCTGTCAGCCATGGCTCAATAACAACACCTGATCTATCACCATATGGTATAACCATTTGCTGTTTTTCTTCTTTAATTAATAAATTCATTTCATCTAATTTTTTTAAAATTAGTTTTCTTGCATCAAATCGGTCTAAATTTTGAAATTCTTCAGGTGCATTTGAGTTCAGTTTAGCATTTTCATCAAAAATATTAATAAATTCTAAATCATGTCTCTTTCCTACCTCAAAATCATTAAAGTCATGTGCAGGTGTAATTTTTACGGCTCCAGAACCTTTTTCAGGATCTGCATATTCATCAGCAATGATTGGTATTTTCTTATTTGAAATTGGTAAGTTACAAAATTTGCCAATTAGATTTTTATATTTTTCATCATCTGGATGAACGGCAACTGCAGTATCACCTAACATTGTCTCAGGTCTTGTTGTTGCAACAATGATATGATTATTTTCATCTATAGGATATTTAATATGCCATAAACTTCCTTCAGTATCTCTTTGCTCTACCTCAAGATCAGAAATAGCTGTTAAAAGTTTGGGGTCCCAATTCACCAATCTCTTATCTTTATAAATAATTCCATCATTAAATAAGTTAACAAAAACTTTCTTAACTGCATTAGAAAGTCCTTCATCCATAGTAAATCTTTCTCTTGACCAATCTGCAGAAGCACCAAGTCTTCTTAATTGATTACTTATCTGACCACCTGATTCTTTTTTCCATTCCCATACTTTTTCAATAAACTTTTCTCTGCCTAGAGATCTTCGATCTAGGTTTGACTCACTTAATTTTCTTTCAACCACCATCTGAGTAGCTATTCCTGCATGATCTGTCCCTGCTTGCCACAATACTTCCATACCCTTCATTCTATGATATCTGATTAATATATCTTGAATTGTGAACGTTAAAGCATGACCCATATGTAAGCTACCTGTAACATTAGGTGGTGGCATCATTATAGAATAAGGCTCACCTCCTTTTTGTGGTTTAAAACAATTTGATTGCTCCCATTGCGAATAAAGATTTTTTTCATCTTTTAAAAAGTCAAAAAATTTATCAAGCTCCATCGTAACTATTTTGAATCGAAATAATTTTTTAGTAATTTTGGGATTTTCTCATCAAGTATTTTTTCAATTTTATTTTCTACAAGATAGGAGAGTTTTTGATCTATAATATCATTAATTTCACTATTTATCTCTTCATCTTTTTGAAGTAATTTTATTGTACCATCACTATTAACCTTTTGATTAAGTATCAAAATATTGGATGATAAATCATTATCTGAAATGTTTTTTTCATCTTCAAGTGCTCTTCGTATGACTTCAAGAGATTCATTGATAGAATTTTTTGTTTTCATATAGGTATTATAAATGTTTAATTAAATTAATAAAACTCTAATTATAGCTAGGAAGATACTCCTCAAATAATTTAATCAGTGAACCATCTAAAGCTAGTAAATTAAAATAATTAATCAAATAGTTTTTATTTGCATTAAAATATTCAACATTTACGTTTAAAAGATTAGTTTCTGCTTCTATTAGATCAGTGATAGATTTTGTCCCAAGATTATATTCTTCTTGAGTACTTTCTAGAAGAGTATTTGCATACTCTATAGTTAATAAAGATGTATTTAAATTTGATTTACTAACTAAATAGTTTTTATAATAGTTTGATACCTCAATATTTAAACTTTCTTTAAGATCCTCTAACTCAATTTCAGTTTGTAAAATTTGAGAATTTATTTTTCTAATATCTGATTTGTCAATGTTTTGCTGA
This sequence comes from uncultured Alphaproteobacteria bacterium, assembly GCA_902614375.1. Taxonomy (GTDB): domain Bacteria; phylum Pseudomonadota; class Alphaproteobacteria; order HIMB59; genus CACPNW01. The sequence continues at coordinate 46,097 of CACMKZ010000008.1, read as the reverse complement.
AATATAGGAATTGTTAAAGTTAACCCTATTGTTGCATTGGTATTTTCACTTCCCGCATCTATTCGTGAACCATCCGAATACTCAGTGGAAGCTGTTATATCTAAGGTAGGTCTATTAGAGCCTTTTTCTTTTGAGAGATCAAATTCTTTTATTTTAATATTATTTTGAGCAATTAAAATATTAAAATTATTCTTATAAACTTCAGAAAGCATGTTATCAAAATTCAAATCGTCTTCTATATTTACATAATCTTCTAAATTAATAGCTTCTTTACCAACAATTGATTTAAATGTTTTTAAACTGACTTTGTAGTTTTGTTCGGCTGAAAAAAGATTTGTTTCAGCAATTGAAAAAGCACTCTCAGCATTTTTCAATTCAGTTATGGTTGCTGATCCCAATTCATATTTTAATTTTACTTCTTCCAAAAATCTTGAAACAGAATCAAAATTTTTTTCGGAAGCCTCTAATGATTTTTCATAATTTATTACGGTTAAATAACCTTCTACAGCTGTTAGCGATAAATCTTGAACTGTTTTATAAAAATTTATAACTGCATTTTCGTAAATAATTTTTGATCTTTCTATTTCTAAACTTTTTTCACCGCCATCATACAAATTTTGAGTAATACTAATTTTATATTTATCTGTAAAAGTCTCAGGTGTTGTTGATACACCAGCTGCTGATGTTGTATCACTACTACTATATGTACCAGAAATTGTGCCTGTAACTGTTGGAAGTTTTTTACCTATAGCTACCTCAATAGTTTCTTTGCTTTCATTCAGTTTTTCAAAAGCAATTTTTACTTTCAAATTATTTGCAATCGTACTTTTTACAGAATCATCAATCGATAGAGCAAATATAGATTTAGAATAAATTAGTAATAACAAAAATATAAATAATCTCATTTAAAATTTAAAATCCTCTTGTTGTTCTTGAATTTGATAACTACACATTACATCAAATAAATACTCAGATGAATACAAATCTTCATTTCTTATAATTTTATAAGCTTTACCCAAATTATCATATATTTTTTTAATATATATTAACCTTCCTCCATTCATTGCTAGTTGATTCTTTAACTTATCAGTTATGTTAAATATAGGTCCATCAATAATAATTAAGCTAAATGGAGCTTTATCAGATAATCCATCTAATAAATTATGATTAAATAAACTAATATTAGTATTATCAGTATTGTTAATATTATGTTCTAATAATTTAAATAGTTCTCTATTTTCTTCTACAACATGAAGTTCTTTACATAGTGAGCTAATTAAAGCAGAAAAGTAACCCGTTAAGCCACCTATATGCAATACCTTATCATTAGGTAAAATTTTTGAATATTTTATAATTTGAGCTAGGTGTAAATTTTTAAGATATCCTCTTTTCTCAGTTATATCTAAATTATTATCTAGGTAACAATTCTTACCTAAGCTGACATCCAAATAATTTTCTTTTGGAGTATTTTCAAATATTTGTAAGATATTTTCTTCATTAATTTTGTTTGGTCTTAACTGATTGACAACCATATTTTTTCTTGCAATTTCAAATGTTTCACTCATTCTTAAAGGATGCTTTATATAAACCTACTATATAATCAATTATTTAAATTATATTATTAATCTTTAGAATTTTTTTTCATTAATTGACTAGAAATAATATAGTGATAATTGTCATTTTTTTTAGGCTCGGTGGCAGAGTGGTGATGTAGGGGCCTGCAAAGCCTTGCACAGCGGTTCGATTCCGCTCCGAGCCTCCAATTTTTTCTTGTTTTTTAATTTTTTTTTATTATCAACAAAATTGTGTTCCTCGGTAGCTCAGTGGTAGAGCAATCGGCTGTTAACCGATCGGTCGCTGGTTCGAGCCCGGCCCGGGGAGCCATTTTATCTAAGCCTTAACTTCCACCAATTCTTCAAAACGTGTTGTATAACATGGGGATACGTTTTCTCTTTTCATCTTCCATATCTTTTCTATACCTTCAGAAGCTATCTTTAACGTTGAACTTCCATATCTAGAATTAATATTATCAATAGTATTCATTATTCTATCCGATGTATCACGGTCATAATCAAGCAATCCTCTAGTTACATTGTGCCTGCTAAGACCATATAGTATGATTCCAGCTTTTTTATAACGAAATCCTGGTCGGTATATTTTTCTAATTCCTTCAAGAGCTCTTTTAACAATTTTTATGCTATTGTTTGTTGGGAAAGGTAAGTGTAGTTTTATTGAATTTGAATATTGTTTCTCTCTTCTATTAAAGTGATTTGTCAAAACAAAAATACTCATCGACTCAGCGACTAAACCCTCTTCCCTTATCTTCTCTGATACCCTTGATCCATAAGTTGATATTGATTCCTCCAAATCAAATAATTTTTCTATTGGCTGACTAAATGATCTTGAGACACAACAACTTTGTTTATCACTTGGAACCAAATCAAGGTCTAAACACGATACACTATTTAATTCTAGATATGTCTTCTCTCCCACTACACCCATATTTTTTCTTATCCATCCTCTGTCCATTTGTGAAAATTGATAAGCATTATGAATATTATATTTTTTCAGGAAAAGAGATAATCTTCTTCCAATGCCCCATACTTCTTCAATGGATGTTAATTCTAATGCTTTTTTTATTTCTATTTTATTTTTTAGTATGCACACACCTTTATAGTCTGGTTGTTTTTTTGCTAAATGATTAGCTATTTTTGATAGTGTTTTTGTTGGGGCCACTCCAATACTAACTGGAATACCAACCCACCTCTTAATTGTTTGTCTAATATGTCTGCAATAAGTGTTTAATTCATAGCTCTCAAAACCATTTAAACCAAGAAATGCTTCATCTATGGAGTAGATTTCTACCTCTGAAGAGAAACTTGATAAAGTCTCCATTACTCTCTGAGAAATATCACCATATAAAGAATAATTAGATGAAAAGACTTTAACATCATTTTTTTCAATAATATTTTTTGCTTTAAAATAAGGTTCGCCCATTTTTATCCCTAATTTTTTTGCTTCTTTTGATCGTGCAATGATACAACCATCATTATTGGAAAGTACGACAATTGGTTTTCCTATAAGTTTTGGATTAAATATTCTTTCACATGACGCATAAAAATTATTGCAATCTATCAATGCTATAGATTGATTTACTGAGTTATGATTTTTATTAAGTAGTTTTGTGTATGACATATGTCACTACCCCCCATATAAAACACTCCATTTCTTCTTTAACTTGAATACTAGGATACTCACTATTGGCAGAAATTAAAAATAGTGACTGATCTTTCTTTTTCAGTTTTTTAACTGTTAGGTCACCAAAGATGGAGGCTATAACAATATTGTCGTTACGAGGTGTAATACTTCTATCAACAATAAGTAAATCACCTGATAATATGCCTGCATCGGTCATAGAAGGACCATTAGCTTTAACGATATAGGTTGCTGTTGGACGTTGAACCAAATATTCATTGAGATCAAGTTTGTTTTCCATATAATCAGTAGCTGGAGATGGAAAACCTGCAGATACTGTATCAAGAAAATAAGGTGTTATTTGATCTCCTTTGGATTCAGCTTTAAATATTAAGTTTTCTATTTTTTTAGACATAATATTAGAAAAAATATTTAAATAATTGATAAATAATAATTATATTATTTATGAAATTATTTGTTCTACTTTTGTTCTAGTTTATTCAGAATGAGAAAAAAGTCAATATAATATTTTTAAAATACTGTTAAAAAACGCTATGACAAAATTATTCGAAGATGATGCATACCTTAAAGAATTTAAAGCAAAAATTATAGGTATTGTGAAAGAAGAAAATCGTATTGAGTTAGATAAGACAGCATTCTATGCAAAAAGTGGTGGTCAACCTGGGGACACAGGTGCAATAGAAGCTGAAAGTATGAAAATACAAGTTTTAGATACTATTAAAGAAAATAATAAAATAATAAATATTGTAGATGATCTCAAAGATCTTGAAGAGAATACTGACATAATTGGAAAAATAAATTGGGATTTAAGATACAAGCATATGAGAATGCATACTGCACTGCACTTGTTGTGTTCTATAGTCCCTTTAGGAGTAACTGGTGGTCAAATTGGTTATGAAAAAAGTCGATTAGATTTTAATGATCCAGATAAACAAATAAATAAAGAAGAATTAGAAGAAAAAATAAATTTGTTGGTTGAAGATAATCATACCGTTACTAGTGAAGTAATTGAAAGTAGTATATTGGAAGAAAAACCTGAGCTAGTCAGAACTATGTCAGTAAAACCGCCTCAAGTAGATGGTAAAATAAGATTAATTAGAATTGGTGATATTGATTTACAACCTTGTGGTGGTACACATGTGAAATCAACTAGTGAGATTGGTAAAATTCAAATCGGCAAAATAGAAAACAAAGGTAAAATGAATAGAAGAGTTAATTTATTGTTATCTTCTTAAATTACTGATGAAGAATCTGACTTAAAAATAACTTTGTACGATCACTCTCTGGATTATTAAAAAACTTATCTGGGCTAGCTTCCTCAACAATTTTACCTTCATCCATAAACACCATTCTATCAGCTACTGTCTTAGCAAAACCCATTTCGTGAGTAACAACAATCATTGTCATCCCACCGTTTGCCAAATCAACCATAACATCTAAAACCTCTTTAATCATTTCGGGATCTAGAGCTGAAGTTGGTTCATCAAAAAGCATGATGTTAGGATTCATTGCTAGGGATCTAGCAATTGCTACTCTTTGTTGTTGACCGCCAGATAATTGACCAGGATACTTGTTGGCTTGTTCAGGAATTTTTACTATTTCTAACTGTCTCATAGCCAGTTCCTCTGCTTCTGCCTTTGGCATTTTTTTAACCCAAATTGGAGCTAACGTTATATTTTCTTTTACAGATAAATGAGGGAATAAATTAAATTGCTGGAATACCATTCCAACTTCTTTTCTAACATTATCAATATTTTTTAAATTTCCTGTTAACTCAATTCCATCAACAACAATTGAACCTTCTTGGTGCTCTTCCAATCTATTAATACATCTGATCATTGTAGATTTACCAGAACCAGAAGGGCCACAAACTACAATTCTTTCTTTCTTCTTAACTTCAAGATTTACATCTTGTAATACATGAAAATCTCCAAACCACTTGTTAACATTTTTTAATGAAATTATAGATTCTTCACTCATTTTAATCAGCCCCCATATTAATACCTGTTTTTAATTTCTTTTCCAAATACAAACTGTATCTAGACATTCCAAATGTGAATATAAAAAATACCAAACTTACAAAAAAGTAAATTTCATAAGATAAACCTAACCAATTGGTATCCGCTAAAGTACCTCTTCCAATTCCTAATAAATCCAATATTCCTACAATAATAACTAAAGTTGTATCCTTAAATAATCCTATAGATGTGTTGACAATTGGTGGTATGGAAATTCTAATAGCTTGAGGAAGTATTATTAATAAATTCATTCTCCAATAAGACATCCCAAGTGATTTAGCAGCTTCATATTGACCAGGAGGTATTGCCTGTAGTCCTCCTCTTATAACCTCTGCCATATAAGCGGATTGAAATAAAGTAACTGCAACAAGAACTCTTACCAAACCATCCATATCTATTCCTTCTGGTAAAAAAAGAGGAAGCATTACCATTCCAAAGAATAATAAAGTTATAAGAGGAACACCTCTAATAAACTCAATAAACAATGTACACATCATGCTTATAACAGGTAACTTAGATCTTCGGCCTAAAGCCAACATAATTCCAATAGGAAAAGCTAATGCAATTCCAGTACAGCCTAAGACGAGTGTTACTAGAAGACCACCCCATTTGTTAGTAGAGACTTCAGTAAATCCCAACCCGCCATTAAGTAAAAAATAAGCAATAACAGGAAAAATGTATGTAAAATATAAGAAGTACTTTCTATATGGAAGTTTTGCATACAAAAGAGGTAGTAGCGCAAAAGCTAACATAACATATGCTAAATTAACTCTCCAAACTTCAACCTTTGGATAAAATCCATAAATAAACTGATAAAACCTTACATATATGACTGCCCAACAAGCCCCACCATTTTCAGGATCTAAATTTCGCGAACACATTTCTTGGTTAGTAATTTGTTCACCAAGATAATTATATTTAAAGTCAGCTGAAAATATTGTCCAATCTAAAATCCAAGGAATAAACTGATACAAACAATAAATAACAAATAAAGTTATTAATGAGTTTGTCCAATTGAAGAATAAATTAATACGTAACCAACCAATAATACCTGTTGTTGCTACTGGTGGTTTTCTAACTTCATTCATTTCGTTCATTACTTTTCCTTAAATTGTATACTTCTATTATAAATGTTCATAAAGAAAGATATTGTCAGACTAATTGACAAATAAGTTGCCATAACAATTGCCATACATTCAATAGCTTGACCAGTTTGATTTAAACTTATTCCTCCAAAACCGTGAACAAGGTCAGCATATCCGACAGCAATTCCTAAAGAAGAATTTTTAGTTAAGTTTAGATACTGACTTGTTAGTGGAGGCACAATCACTCTGAGAGCTTGAGGAATAATGATTAGTCTCATTATCCATGTTTGTTTTAAGCCTATAGCAGCTGAAGCCTCTCTTTGTCCTTTTGAAACAGACATTATACCTGCTCTCACAATTTCAGAAATGAAGGCTGCAGTGTAAATTGATAATGCTAAAAACATTGCTATAAATTCAGGTCTAATAACCAGACCACCTTTAAAGTTAAAACCTTTTAATTCTGGATGCTCAAAAGACAAAGGTGAACCAAGAATAAAAAATAAAATTAATGGAACAATAAAAATTAATCCAATTGAACTTGAGAATACTGGGAATTGTTGACCCGTCTTATCTTGTCTTTTTTTTGCCCATCTATTTATTAAGAAACTTGAAATTAAAGCCAATACAATTGCAATGGATACATATGAAAATCCACTTTCAAATATTGGTCTTGGAGAATACAATCCCCTGTTTGAAATATAAAATACATCAAGAACTTGAAGTGATTGCTTTACACGAGGTAGTTGAATTAAAATGCTATACCATAAAATTATTTGAAGAAGTAAGGGGACATTTCTTGAAAATTCAACGTAAATATAAACTAGTCGACTTAACAACCAATTTGAGGATAATCTTACTATACCCAATATAAAACCTAAAATTGTTGCGGCTATACATCCTGTTACAGAAACTAAAAGAGTATTTAAGACTCCTACAAAATAAACTTTTAAGTGTGTATCGGTTGATTTAAATTCTAAGAAGGGGGAAAAACTTATATCAAAGCCAGCTGGATTTTGAAGAAAACTCCAACCAGTGGCGATATTTCTTTTTTCTAAGTTGTAAGAAGTTGTACTTATTACAAAAAATAACCCTAGGGCAAATAAACCTACAACTAAAGTTTGAAAAAAAATGGACCTAAATTTTTCATCAGAAAAGAAACCTAAGTTAGATCGCATCGCTAGTATATACAAAAAAAATGGGGGGTTTAAAACCCCCCGATTTAAATTTAATTACGATTTATCTGAATGGAGGTGCGTATAAAATACCACCTTGAGTCCATAAAGCATTTAAACCTCTTGCAATTTCTAGAGGTGTGTCTGGACCTACGTTTGCTTCGTATGATTCAGAGTAGTTACCAATTTGTTTGATAATTTGGTAAGCCCAATCATTACTTAGCTCAAGCATTTCTCCATAGTTACCTTCAACACCAAGAAGTCTTAGTACTTCAGGAACATTAGAGCTCGTTTGAGCATCAACGTTTTCAGATGTAATACCTAGTTCTTCAGCAATAATCATTGCATTTAAAGACCAACGAACTACGTCACCCCACTGGTGGTCACCATGTCTTACAAGTGGGCCAAGTGGTTCTTTTGAAATAATTTCTGGTAATACAACCCATTTATCTGGATTAGAAGCAGCAGCTCTTGTTGAAGAAAGACCTGAAGCGTCAGTTGTGTATACGTCACATCTTCCAGCAAATAAGTTTTCTTTACCTTCATCATTAGTTTCAATTGGAAGTGCTTCGTAGCTAATTCCATTTAATCTAAAGAAGTCAGCAAGGTTTAACTCTGTAGTAGTACCAGTTTGGATACATACAGTAGCACCATCAAGCTCAGTTGCACTTGATACACCAAGAGCAGATGGAACCATGAAACCTTGTCCATCGTAGAAGTTTACACCTACGAACTCAAAACCAAGATTAACATCACGGCTAATTGTCCAAGTTGTATTTCTCGCTAACATATCAACTTCACCAGAAGCTAATGTTGGGAAACGAGATTTACCTGTAGTAGTAATAAATTCTACTTTTGAACGGTCTCCAAAAACAGCTACAGCAACTGCACGACACATATCTGCATCTAGACCAGCCCATTCACCGCTATCATCTGGAGCAGCAAAACCAGCAAGACCAGTTGTTACTCCACATTTTAGAAAACCTCTATTTTTAACATCATCAAGAGTTCCAGCATGTGCTGAAAAAGCAAACGCTACAACCGCAAAGATAGATAATAGTTTTTTCATATTATTTTCTCCGTTTAAATAATTATTTAAATATCTTTTTTCAAAGATTGCTTCCCTATAACAAATTAATAAGTTAATCCCAATAATAGATTTGTTAAGCTTAAAATTGCCTACTATAATTTGTGTATAAAGATTTTGGCTTATACAACATTTAGTTGTTTATGAAAATAAAAACAAAATTAACAAAAATAGGTAGAAATCCTCTTAAACAAAAAGGGTTTATCAACCCTGGTACCTATAAGGGTTCTACAATGATCTTTAATACATTTAAAGATTACTTAAACGATATTAAAAATTTTGACGATAGAACAACATTTTATGGAATAAATAAAAATCCATTTCATAAGCAGTTAGAAGACAGTATTTCTTTTTTATATAACTGCAATGATACAGTACTATCGCCATCAGGGTTGGCCTCTATAGTAATTCCCTTTTTTACATTTTTGAAATCTGGGGATGAGGTTTTAATAAATGATAGTGTTTATAGTCCTACTAGAACTTTTTGTGAGAACATCCTTAAACAATATAATGTAAAAATAAGATATTTTCATCCAACAAAAAATATTAATAATTTTCAAAAATTAATTAACAGTAAAACAAAGCTAATTTATTTAGAATCACCAGGAACAGCAACTTTTGATATTATTGATATACCTTTCATTACAAAAATTGCTAAAAAAAAGAAAATACCAACTGTTATGGATAATACTTGGGCTTCACCTTTATTTTGTAATCCAATTAAATTAGGTATTGATATTATTATAGATGCAGGAACTAAATATATAAATGGTCACTCGGATGTATTAATTGGTTTCGTTTCGTCTAATAAAAAATATTCCAAAAAAATAAGATCAACATCAAAAACTTTAGGCATATGTCCTGGTTCTGAAGAAGTTTATTTAGCAATTAGAGGGTTGCCAACACTTGAAATTCGAATGAGAGAAATTGAAAAAAATGCATTATTAATGGCAAAATATTTATTAGAACATGATCTTGTATCTGATGTTTTCCATCCAGCATTACCTCATACAAAAAATCATAAAATATGGAAAAGAGATTTCTCTGGTAGCACAGGCTTATTCTCATTTATGATGAAAAAGAAATACTCAAAAAATCATATTGAAAAATTTTTTAATAAACTTAAAATATTCAAATTGGGATACAGTTGGGGTGGATTTGATAGTCTCATTACTTTTCCTCCATTAGATAAAAGAGAGTTTAAAAATAGAAATACTGGAACTTTAATTAGATTATATTGTGGATTGGAAGACATTGATGATCAAATAAAAGATATTAAAAATGCATTAAAAATTTTAAATTAAATGGATTTATATTTTTATATTTTTGCATCATTGGGGGTTTTTGTATTTGGTTTATCTAAAGGCGGTGTTCCAGGACCTATCGCGATGCTTGCAGTGCCAGTTATGTCGTTTGCAATGAGTCCTTTGCAAGCTGCGGGAATATTGTTGCCACTTTTAATAATAATGGATTTTTCAGCAATCTATTTGTATTGGAAAAAATGGATAAACAGTATTTTAAAAATTGTAATCCCAGCATCTATAATTGGTATTTTATTTGGAACTTTAACTTTTGAGTTTACAAACGAAGATCAGATAAGAATAATGGTTGGTGTTATATCAATTGTTTTTGTTCTAGTGTCATTTATTCAGAAAAATAATTATTTACTTAAACCTACAAAACTTAAAGGATACTTTTGGTCATCTGTTGCTGGATATACAAGTTTTTTAATTCATGCAGGCAATCCACCTATTAACTTTTATATGCTTCCTTTAAAGTTAGATAAAATTTCATTTATTGGAACAATGACATTGGCATTTATGGTTATAAATCTTGTCAAATTGGTTCCGTATTATTACGTTGGATTATTAGCACCTTCAAATCTTATGATTTCTCTCTATTTACTTCCACTAGCTTTTATTAGTGTTTTAATTGGTTACTTTGTGCAAAAAAGAATTCCAGAAAAATTATTTTTTAATATTGTTTATATTTTGCTTTTTTTGAGTGGATGTAAATTAATATACGATGGAGTAATTTAAATTATATAGATAGCTAAATTTTTGTTTTATAATCAGCTCTTTTAGTTTTTCTAAGCCCAAAAGGACCAGGAATAAATAATGTCATGGTATTTGTATTTGGTTTTAAATCAACTCTATGTAAATGATCTGCTGATCTAAAACCAATGTAACCTGGTGGTCTCCAAAATTTACCTTTATTAGTAGTTTCCCAATAACCGCCTTTTAAAATAATTGTTATATAAGGACAAAGATGATTATGAACTCCTTCACCATGATCATCATCTAACATTTTATGAATTAAGATATTAAAAGGAAACCATTTGGGTCTTTTTCTAAATAACAAATAATATCTTTCCATCCATGGTTTGGCCTTATGAAATTCTGGATGCGATGGACCTCTGTCCAATACAATCTTTTTTCTTCCTAATTTTTCAAGTATTTTTAAAATCATATTTTTAATTGAGGATATATTTCAGAAAACAATTTAGCTCCTTTTGAACAATTATCAATCCAATCATTATTTGAATTTTCATTTGCATAATCAGAAATATATTTAAAACATTTAAATCTAATATTATGTAATTTGCATACTTTAGCAAAAGAGTAAGCTTCCATATCAACAATATCACAATCTATTTCTACTGATGATTGAACAAAACTATCTCCTGATGCACATATATACCCCTCATTAGAATATGTAATTTTTGATATTGGATCAAAAGGAGTTTCCCCTAATTTAAAGTTCATTAGACCTCTAGCATCCATATCTCTTTGAACAAACTTCGTGCATTCTACTAATCCTGATAAGTTTTGCTTTATTGAACCAGCTGTTCCATAATTGATTATTTCATTAGGTTGAAATTTTGAAATTAATTCCATAATTTTAATTGTAGCATTAATCTTTCCCACACCTGAATAGTGGAAATCTTTAAGATTTGGAGTTTCTTCTTTAAGTGCTGCAATAAAGATTTGTCCCATTAATTTGGGCCAATTTGTTTTATAATTTTTTTTGTAACTTTTGTTAAATCTTTAATCGTCGGTTTTAGTAATTGCAATCTATCATAAGTTTTAGGATTATTTTTGAGATTTTTTCTCAAGGCTTCCCCAAATGTCATTCTAATTTCAGTGCCAATATTTAGTTTTGCTACTTTTGTTTTTCTTGCTAGTTTTTTTCTTTGCTCTACTGGAATTCCACTACTACCATGAAGAACTAAAGGGATTTTTGTTTTTGCTTCAATTAAATTAATTTTGTTGAAATCAATACTAGCTTTTTTTGAAGTTTGTAAATGTGTATTTCCAACGGAAATTGCCATTGCATCAATATTACTTTGGTTTGCAAAAGTTACTGCATCTTCAATATTAGTACCTTCTGAAATTTTACCATTATCATAACCTACAAAACCTATTTCTCCCTCAATAGAGATATTATATTTGTGAGCTCTTGAAGCAATTTTTTTACTAATTTTTATATTTTCTTTTAAAGTTAATTTAGAACCATCAAACATTACAGATGTAAAGCCACTATCAATCCCTTCATAACATTCATCTAGAGTGTATCCATGATCAACATGACAACAAATGTTCGTTTTTGTTTGACTCGCTAAGTATCTAAACATTTTTCCTAATATTGGAATTGGCGTGTGCGCTCTGCATGAAGGACCAGCTTGTAATATAATTGGAATTCCAGTTTCATCAGCGGCTTGCGTAAAAGCTAAGGCGTCATCCCAGCCTAGTACAACTAAACCTGCTACTGCATAATTATTTTTATTTGCATCATTTAAAATTTTTTTTAAATTTACTGCTGTCATTTATTTGTATTTAGCAATCATATCCTTAATTCCTGGAATTGTTTCTACTTGATATGCGTGCTCAGGTTGAAAAAATTGGACAAGAGATCTTTGAGACAGTCCTCCAAGAATTGTAAAATAATACATCTCATACCCAGGTGCTACGACACATGGATGATAGCCTGTTCTAATCATAATGGTCGACCCATCAATTATATGTTCAGCTTTACCAACTTTATCATCAACTTGCTGAAACATCTGAAAACCAAATCCATTATTAGGTTTAAATCTGTAATTATATGTTTCATCATGCCTAGTTTCATCAGGTAGACGATCTGTATCATGCTTATGAGGCGGAAACCCCGACCAACCTCCCTGCCCTACAGTATAAAGTTCATTACAAAGCAATCTTCCAACTTTATCATGATGCTTAGCACCTAAAATATGTTTAATTTTTCTATGAGTTTTTGTATCATCAGAACCGTACTGCACTAAATCAATTTCATTTGTTCTAACAGCAAATGGTTCAAGAGTTTTATCATACTTTGCGCCAGCAATAAAAATTTCTGAATTATCTACTAAAGATGTAAATTGAGCTTTTGTATTAGAGGGCACATAAACACCTTCTGGCTCTCCATCCCACACATCAACTGTTCTAGTCCCTAATGACTCAACTTTTATTCCTTCAATTTCTACATTAATTGTTCCAGTAGCAGGAACTATGCATGTTTCATAACCAGGTGTTTGATATTCAAAAGATTGATCTTTATTTAATTTTACTATGTTAAAATAATTTAAAGGAACTCTACTGTCTTCAATATCTACAATTGGCTTGTTTTTATTATCAAATGGTGGAATATGCATATTATTCTCCTTCATTAATTTTATTATATTTCATAAATTCTAAAATTTCATTTAAATTTGGCATTGCTGGCGCACAACCAACTTTTGTTACTACAATAGCTGCTGCGGCTGAACCTATTTCTATAGATTTTTCTAAATCATTAGTCTTTAAAATTGATCCAATTAATGATCCCATAAATGCATCACCGGCTCCAGTTGGTTTCAAGGGCTTAACGGGAAATATTCCCTTTTTAATTTCTTTGTTCATTGCAAAAGTAATAGAGCCTTTTTCACCTTTTTTATAAATAATTAAGCTTAAATTTTTAGCTAATTGTCTAGCATGATCCAAACCATTGTTGTAATCACCAGCTAATACTCCAAACTCATCATCATTTCCAATTACACCACTACATTTACTTGCTGCTAAATTATAAACTTCTTTTGCTTTTTTTGATGACTCCCAAGTATATGGTCTATAATCAATGTCCATAATTACAGGAATATTATTTTTATTTGCTATATCTAAAGCATATAAAGTAGCACCTCTCGAAGGCTCAGCTGCTAAAGAAGTTCCAGTAATTAATAAACAATCAAAATTTTTTATATTAGCATTTTCAACATCATCTTTATTTAAAAATAAATCAGAAGCTTTATGTCTATAAATAATTGATTGATGATCTTTAACTGTGGTTTCAACAATAGCAAAAGAAATTCTTGATTCATTTTTTTCAAATTCTACTAATTTGTTTTTAACGCCATAATGATTTAGTTGATTAATAGCCAATTTACCTAAAGCATCATCAGATACTCTGGTCAGTAGATTACAATTACCACCAAATAAAGTTAATTGGACACCCATATTAGCAGAAGATCCTCCAAGATGGGTAACAAAGGATTTGGCATTTTCAGTTTTAGTCCCCGGTGGATCAGGATAAATATCAATCCCTGCTCTACCTATGAGTAAGAAATTATTTTTTTGAATTTTCGAAATTAAAAATTCAAACGACATAAAATTATTTATTTTTCATATCAATAAAGTCAGCATCATATTTAAAAGGATCAATTGAATCTATGCATCCAATATTTATTGCTGCCCCATTTGGATCACTCCTCCTATGATGATGAGTATAGATGCCACAAATCTTACAAAAAAAATGTTCAGCAATCATTGTATTAAATTTGTAAGAAGTTAAGTTTTCTTTTCCTTTAAGAATATTTATTGCTTCTTTAGGGACCATACACATTTTAGCGTTTTTTCTTATACAAATAGAGCAGTTACACTGTTTAATGTTTTCTAAGTCTGTTAAAACTTCTAATTGAACCGCTCCACAATGACAGTTTAAATTATATTTCATTTTATTTAACTATATTATAATATTTAATATAATTAAAGTTAATAAAATATGAACGAAAGCATGATTCAAGGTCAAATTATACGACCATTTTCACCAGCTATAGGTAAATATAAATTATCAGATGATACAATAACTACACTCAACAATCATATTGATGAAATATTAAAAGATGAAAATAAAATTGATGAATTATACCATGGCAAACAATTAGCAGGTGAAATTAAATATGAAATTAGATTAACAAAAGAATTTCTTGATCAAAATTTAAATGATGTTCTTCATCAATTTGTATTTAATTTTGTTAAATCAACATTACAAAAAGAAATTAAGAAATTTGATTTAAAATCTAGTTGGGCAGTTTGTCAATTTGAGAGTGATTATAATCCAATTCATTGGCATGATGGTCATCTGTCAGGAGTAATGTACACAAAAATGCCAAAGGACTTAGGCTCATCGTACAAAGATCAAAATAAGAATGGAAAAATTGCTTTTATTCATGGATCAACACAGCTTTTAGTTTCCTCCGTGTATGATGTTAAACCTGAAGTTGGAGATTTATTTATATTTCCTAGTTATATGATGCATACAGTCTATCCATTCTTTTCTGATGAGGAAAGAAGATCAGTTTCTTTCAATGCATTTATAGATGAGGAGGCAGCAAAATTTTAATATTTGGCGCGCCCGAAATGATTCGAACATTTGACCTACCGCTTAGAAGGCGGTTGCTCTATCCACTGAGCTACGGGCGCATAGTTTGCATTTATCATAGTCTAAAAAATAAAGAAAGAAATTATACTTAATGTGTCCAAGGCTCTTTTCTATTTGTATCAAAATTTGAAGCATAACTTTTTGGTTTAATTTTTCTTTGCTTTGGTTCTTCGACAAAATATTGATAATTATTTTTTTTTGCCCATTCAATAGCTTGTTCTTTGGTATCAAAAAAAAGTTTAATCTGAGATTTGGTATCTAATGAACTATTCCACCCCATTAAAGAATCTTTTACTTGTTCTACTTCAGAAATATATTCAGCTAACCATAATTTAGTTTTTTTAAAACCCGATTGCATGGAAGTTTTTGATGGTTTATAAATTTTTATAGTCATTAGATTGCTGTTTCAAAATATTTATCATTATAGTCATTATAGTATTTTCCACCAGATCTTATATTTTGACAAAGAACTTGTGTTTCACCTAATAATTTAGTTAAAAAGAAGTTACCAGTTTCTATTTTAGATTTATAAAAACTTTCATCATGCTTTTCTAATTTTGCTAATGAAATTTCTATATAGTGCAACCAAATATAACCTAGAGAAATCAAAGATGATAAATTTAAAAATTCTACAGCATGAGAATTAATCTCATTTTCATCATCTAATGATTTAATATATTCAAAAATACTTTTGTAAGAATCATATGAAGGCATAAATAAATCAATATATTTTTTCATATCTTGATTATTGGAAATTTTAACTTGATAATTATCAATCATATTAAAAAATTCATTAAATAATGCACCGTTGTCAGTTTGTAATTTTCTTCCTATCAAATCTAGAGCTTGAATTCCGTTCGTTCCTTCATAAATTGTTGTAATTCTAGCATCTCTTACTAATTGTTCCATTCCATGGTCAGTAATAAAACCATGACCACCATAGATTTGCATAGCTCTATTTGTATTCTCTACAGATTTATCTGAAGCATACGATTTAATAATTGGCGTCATGAGTGCTATAAAATTTTCAGATAATTTCTTTTCTTTATCATCTGAAGAATTTTCAATATTATCAAAGTGATTTCCAGCCAATAAAGTTAAACCTCTAACTGCTTCATTTATGGATTTTATATATAATAAGTTTTTTCTTATTTCAGGATGAACAATTATAGGATCAGCTACCTGATTACTGGAAGATAATTTTCCTTGTAAACGCTCTTTCGAATAATAAAGTGCTGATTGATAAGCAGTTTCTGATAAACCTAATCCTTGTATTCCTACAAACAAACGAGCTCCATTCATCATTATAAACATCGCTCTCATTCCTTTATTAAGATCACCTACTAGCCAGCCCTTAGCTTCATTGTAGTGCATGACACAGGTTGGACTAGCATGAATACCCATCTTCTTTTCTATTGATCCACATTCAACTTTATTTCTATCAACAAAATCACCACTTTCATTTGGTAAAAATTTAGGAACCAAGAATAAACTTATACCTTTTATACCAGGGGGCGCATTTGGTGTTCTTGCTAGTACTAAATGAATAATGTTATCACTTAAATCATGCTCTCCACATGTAATAAAAATTTTGGTACCAGTAATACTGTAACTTCCATCATTTAATGGTGTTGCCATTGTTTTACTTAATCCAAGATCTGTTCCACATTGAGGTTCAGTTAAATTCATTGTGCCTGTCCACTTACCACTAGTTAAATTTGGCAGATAAGTATTTTTCAAATCTTCATTGGCACTCTTTTCAATTGCATCAATTGCATTTGCTGTAAGACCTGGATAAAGACCAAATGACATATTAGTAGAGCTTATCATTTCATCTAAAATCATATTCATAATATAAGGTAGGTTTTGACCACCAAATTCTTCTTTTACTTTTAGTCCTTGCCAGCCATTTTCAGAAAAAGTTTTATAAGCTTCTTTAAATCCTTTTGGAGCAGTCACAACTCCATTATTAAATGAACATCCTTCACTATCTCCACTTTGATTAAGCGGGAGTAAGGTTTCTTCACAAAGTTTTGCTGCTTCTTCAATAATAAGCATTAGATCACTTGTTTCTAAATCTAATTTTTTTAATGTTTCACTTTCCTTAAGATTTAAAAAATCTTCAATTAAAAATTTAAACTCACGTAGGGGTGTTTTATAAATTTGCATAATATTTAATTAATATTTTCTAACACAGTTGCAATACCTTGACCTAAACCTATACATTGTGTCGCTAATCCATACTTTTTATTTTTATTTTGCAATAGAGTTGCAACTTTACCTGTAATCCTTGCTCCAGTAGCACCCAAAGGGTGGCCTAATGCTATTGCTCCACCATGTATATTTACTTTATTTATGTCCATCTTTAATTCTTTAATACATGCTAAAGATTGAGAAGCAAATGCCTCATTTAGTTCCACAATATCAATATCAGAAATAGATAAATTAGCTCTTTTTAGAGCTTTTTTAGATGCATTAATTGGGCCAAGACCCATTAATTCTGGTGGACAACCAACTACAGCTGTAGATTTAATACGAGCTAAAATATTTAGATTATTTTTTTTTGCATATTCTTCCTCACAAACAATTACTGCTGATGCTCCATCTGTTAATGGTGAGGCTGTACCAGCTGTTACTGTTCCATTTTCATCAAAAGCAAGTTTTAACCCATCTAAAATTTCATGTGAGGTGTTAGGTCGAATGCCACCATCTTTATTAATTTTCTCATCATTATTTGTGATAGACACTATTTCATTTTCAAACATTTTTGATTCTCTAGCTAAATTAGCTTTGTAATGACTGCTAATAGCAAATTCTTGTTGTTCTTTACGAGAAATATCAAATTTTTTTGCAACATTTTCAGCTGTGATGCCCATTGACATGTACACATTTGGATTATCTTTACTTAATTGAGGATGAGGATCGTATGTTAATCCATTCATAGGAATAAATGTCATACTTTCTACTCCACAACATAAAAAAACGTCTCCAGAGTTAATTGCAATCGCACCAGTTGCATCATGAATAGCTTGCATTGAAGAACCGCACCATCTATTGACTGTCATACCTGCTACATGTTCTGGCATATCTGTCATGAAAGAAACAATTTTAGCAATATTATTACCTTGTGCTCCTTCAGGATACGCGCAGCCAGTAATAATGTCTTCTATGTCATTTTTATTAATTTGAATTTCATTAAGTAATTGATTTATTGTTTGTGATAAAATGTCTTCTGGTCTTATATTAGCCATTTCACCTTTACGAGCAAAGGTGAAGGGTGATCTTTTGTAACCAACAATAACTGCATTTCTCATTTAAAACTCCATTAAAGAATGTATCTCAATTCCTTTTTCAATTAGTTTTTTATCACCACTTAAATCTGGTAAATTTATTATAAAACCTGCGCCAACAATATTTTTGTCTTCAAACTTTTGAATTAACTCTACTGCTGCAAGTGCGGTTCCACCTGTTGCTAAAAGATCATCAATAATTAGTAAATCTTTATGACCATCTAAGGCATCTGTATGAATATGCATTTCAGTTGATCCATATTCTAAGTCGTATGAGGTTTTGAAAGTATCAAATGGAAGTTTATGAGGCTTTCTTAAAGGAACAAATGCAGCATTTAAAAAATAAGCTATAGCTCCTGCCATAATAAATCCACGTGATTCTATACTTAAAACTGCATCTATTTTTTTATTTTGCCATGGTTTTACCATGTCATCAATGACTTGTTTAAAGTGTCCTGCATTTTGCAATAGTGTTGTAATATCTCTGAATTGAATTCCTTTAACAGGATAATCAGCAATTGTTCGAACGTATTCTTTCATTAGTTTTTTTCAATATCTTTTATATCAAATAAAGTAACAGGTGCAAAATTTGAAGAACAATCGTATGTTTTAGTATAAGGGAATTTTAAAAATGATTTTGAAATTTGATTGCTAACATCTAATTTCTTTTCAAAGTGATTTATCAATAATTTATTTGGGTTTGCATGTGGTGCAAGATTACGAATATATTTAATTGTATTTTCAATATTAGTTTTGTTTTCTCTACATAGTAAATAAGTAGCTGTTGCCATTGATCTTGACACACCACACCAACAATGAATAACAATATCTTCATCATAAGTATATTTAGAAGTAAAATTAGCTATTGAATTTACATGTTCTTCTGCAGGTAGAATTTGTGGTATTTCATCAGTATTCAATCGAAATATTTTATTATTGCTACTAATTTCAATAATATCGTCAAATCCAAGCTTTAAATGATTTTTTACACCTTTGGGTGTTTCTGGTGCATATCCTGGATCAATTACTGATACAAGATATTTGGGCTGTATGCTTTCACACACATTAAGTAAATCATTAAGAGAACAAACAATTATCATAAAAAAAGGGTGGTATAAACCACCCTTAATAAAAGTAAAATAATTAAACTACTCTGCAGTTGCATCAGCTAATATTGCATTAGCATCTTCATTTAATTGATTTAATGTTGAAATGATATCATCACCATTAATGATTGCTGCATAAGCTTTTTCAACCTCACCTCTAACTGAATAATAACCAGGCACTGATGGTTCACCTTTTCCGTATTGAACCATTGTTAATGATTTATCATATTGAGGTAATTCAGCTCTTTTTTCAGCAATTAATGGATGATCTGCAGAAGAGGTTCTAACAAAACCATATCCACTTTCAGTTGACCAAACTGCTGAGTTCTCAGTATTAGAAATATATTTCATCCACTGATATGCTGCTACCATTCTATTAGCATCACCTGTATTTCCCATAATTAAACCACCACCATATAAGTTAAGCACCGGTTCACTAGTGGTGTATGATAATGGAGCTACATCCCAATTACCATTGTAACCCTCTTCAATGGCTTTCTGGAAATAGGTGATACCAGAAGTAGATCCTGCAGCAAATAAAACAGAACCTTGTCCTAAGTATTGCTGGTCAGTATATTTACCTCTTGCAACTATTGCGCATCCTTTATTTGCCATTCCTTGAATGAATTCCATAGCTTCAATGGCTTTTGGGCCATTGTAAATATACTGACCATTATCATAGTCAAATACATCTCCTCCATGCGCAAATACCCATGCTGCAAAGTTACTTGCATCAGTATCTATTTCATATCCATAACTTGGAACGTCTTCACCCATCTTACCACTGTAATCTTGATTGGTCGCAGCACATGCTGCTTCCGCAAAATCAGCAGGAGTTTTAGGAGCGTCTAAACCTAGTTCCTTTAACCAATCTGCATTGTAGTAAAGGATCTCTATTGATTTTCCAACTTCATGTAATAGTTTTGGATTTCCATCAAAATATGGTGAGAAGCCAACAGTCCAGTTTGCACCCCAATCTGCTATATCATCTTGTGAAACACCCCATTTTTTACTATTTGCTAAAATATTTTGATCAATTGAAGCGCCAATTAAGTACATATCTGCAGCAGCATTACCATAACCTCTTGCAACATCTGCTATATCTTTTGTTCCAGCAGCAGACATCATAGCGGATTGAACTTTACCATAATGTCCTTTGTGAACAACATTAACTTTTATTCCTGTTTCAGCTTCAAATCTTTCAGCTCTTGCCATCATTGCATCTAATCTTTCATCTGAATATTGAACCCAGAATTCAACAGTTTGACCTGAAGGATCTGCATTTTCAATATCTTGTGCAGTAATTGCGAATGATTGCGAGGAGATAAAAAATAAAGAAGCTAAGAAGAAATTTAAAATATATTTATAAAATTTCATAATCACCCCGTAAAAAATATTAATTAATATAGAGGTAAAATTAAAGTTTTGTTACAAAAAATTTACTGATTTATTCTTTTAATCCAAAGTTTGATATACTTTCTATGAATAACTTCTGAGTAAAAAAGTATAATACTAAAATCGGGAAAATTGCAATTAAGCAAGCAGCCATCAATAAATTAAAATTAGGTCCCACTTCTCTAACAAAACTATAGATAGAAACTGTTACAGGATACCAATCATCTCTAGTTAATATAAGTAAAGGCCAAGCAAAACTATTCCACGCTATAATAAAAGTAAATAAAGAGACTGTCACAATAATAGGTTTACTCATTGGGATTACCACCTTGAGTAAAAAATTTAAATGAGAAGATCCATCTAGTCTTGCAGCATCCCATAATTCATTTGGTATCTTTTTAAAATATTGTCTTAATAAGAAAATTACAAAAATATTTCCCATAAATGGAACTGTTAAACCTTGAAGACTATTCATCCAAGAAGGTCCAAATGGCAATGGAATAATTTCCCCTCTAATAATTAATAAATGAGGTAATAATGTAATGATTTCTGGAATCATCAATGAAAGTAACAACATGTAGAATATGATATTTTTAAATGGGAATTCTATTTTAGCAAAAGAGTATGCTGCTGGAATACTAGTTAATAAAACACCAATGACAATTATTGAACTTATTATTAAACTATTAAATGTATAACGTTGGAATCTATTAGATGTCCAAACTTCATAATAATTTTCAAACATCAATTTTTTTGGAAATAAATATTGATTTGACGCTTCTCCCGCTGTCATCAATGATGTTGATATCATGTAAAAAAATGGGTAAATTGAAATAATAAAAACTATTAATAAAATTAAATAAGGTATCCTTGTTTCAGCATTAATAATTCTAGTCATAACTTAACCTTTTTCTAAAAATTACATATTGCGATATTGCTAAAATATTTAGCAGTATAAATAAAATTACTCCTTCAGCTGCAGCATAACCATATTTCACCCTACCCCAAAAATGATCAAAAATTTCTATTGTAACAACATCCATTGTGTCTCCAGCAGAAGACGTTTGCATAACAAAAATACTATTGAAAGCTTGAAAGGTATTTATAAAACCAGTCAACATTAGAAAAAAAATAATAGGCATTAATAGTGGTATGGTAATTTTAATAAAAGTTTGCCATCTACTAGCACCCTCTGCTTTCGCAGCCTCATATAAGTCAGAAGGTATAATTGATAAACCCGCGAGTAAAATTATTGCATAGTAGCCAGTATAAGACCATATTCCATATATGATTGATGACATTAGAGCTAAACTTGGTCCAGCTAGCAGACCTTCTATTTTAATACCAAATAAAACTTCGGTAATAGGTCTTTTATCAAATAACCACATTTGAGGCTCAAAACCAAATACTCCTATTAGCTCATTTAAAAAAGAATTTTCAGCTTTACCAAATATTAAAAAAAATACTGCAGCACCCATTACTGCTGGAGTAATGTAAGGAAATAGTAAAATCATTTGAAAGAATTGTTTACCAGCTAATTTTTGATACAAAGCAAATGCTATTATTAATCCTAATCCAACCTCAAAAATTATAGTGAAAAATGAATAATAAAAAGTGTAAATAAGAGAGTAAAGATAGTCTTCATCACCTGTTAAAAGCATTTTTTCCCAGTTGATATTAATTAAAATTATTCCAATAATTAATATTACTATAGATAAAAATGCTAAATAGATTTTATTTTTTACTTTATTTTTAAATTCACTCCACAATCCATAGCTCAATATCAATAATAATAATCCTAAAACAAATAACCAAAAAGCTGGTATGTCTCCAAGTATTCTTTGGTAATTCTCAAATCCTAAAAATCTCCCTTTAAAAACTTTCCACTTGTGTACACTCATGTACATTCCAAAAAAAACGGGAAAAATTCCAAATAGGCTGATTATTAAAACAGCAGGAAGAATTAATAGATATCCTGTAAGTTTTTCTGAATGATTTAATAAGAATTTATTCATTAATTTTTATAAGATCACCTTTATTGATTTTACCATCATTTAAAGGATCTAAATATATTCCTAAATTAATATGGTTGTATATTTTTTTTAGGTTTAAAGGAATATTAAGATTTATATCAGAAGTTTTGGGTTTTATATTGGTTGCTGAACATCTTGGAATTTCTTTAATTACCTTAAATTTTATATCACTGATTGATAAAATTTTACCTACCAGCTTCCTTTCTTCCCATTTATCTAAATCCTCTACATATATATTACCTCTAAAACGCTCATGTTCAACTTGATGCTTAGATAATTTTTCAAAGTCTTTAATACTGTTTAAATTTATTAATGATATTGATTGATTTGGCATTGTATCAAAAAAAGGATTCATATTATCTTTTAACAAATTGATATTATTTATATTTGGTAAAATAACCTCAAGTTTACTACATAAGATTTTTACTTCATGTTGATTATCAATATCTGTCTTTAAAATTATTTTATTTTCAAATTCTAGTATTAAAAAATTATTTTCTAATAAAAAATTATATTCATTTAATTCAGGATATTTTTTTAATGATAAGAATTTATAAATTTCTCTTTTTAAAGGATTATTTTTTATTAATTCTATATCTTTAAAATTAAGATTATTAGTGAAAGCAAATATTCGATCATTTTTTATACCAATATTTTTAATTATTTCTAAAGTATCTACATTATTGAAAGAAAGAGATTTTACAGGTGAAAAATATAGGTTTTTAATTTTCACTTATATTTGCATTTAAGTTTTTTTTAAAAAATACTGATCTAAAAATGAATCTAACCAATTTGATATATTTTTATTATATTTGTAACGATAATAAAGTTGAACAAATATATTTTGAGCACCTTTAACAAATAATTTTTTTGGATTTTTTAATAACACTAAATACAGCCATCTCATATGAAGTTTAAAATTTACTTCTGGATGAAATTGGAGTGCATAACAATTTTGATATTTAAAAGCTTGATTATTAAAAATGTCACCCCTTGCTAATAACTCACAGCCAGTAGGAAGAGAAAACCCTTCTGAATGGAATTGAAAAAAAATCTTTTGAGAATTAAAAAGATTTTTTGCATTTTCAGTTGGTTCAATTTTATAAAAACCAATTTCTGAAAGCCCATATTTATTAGTTGTAATTTCTGAACCTAAACATTTAGCTAATAATTGTGCCCCAAAACAAATTCCAAGATAAGGAACGTCAGTTTTTATAACTTTGTTTATCCATTCTAATTCTTTATTTATATATTCATCTTCATCATTTATGCTTCCTGGCGCACCAAATACAACTATAGCTGAGTATTGTTTAATATTTAAAGGAAGTTCTTCACCTAAAGGCGGTCTACATATTTCAGCAACATATCCCCTATCTCTAAATTTATTTCCTACATCTCCTGGAACTGAAGTTTTTTGATGTAATACAAACAAAACCTTATTCATACTGAATTATTAATAATAAATATTTTATTAATATGAAAATATTATTTCATAAAAATTGTAAGTATTTTGTATATTAATTTATAATGATACTTATGTGACAAAATAATCAATATCTAAAATCCTTATGTAAAACATAAGAGTAAAATAACCAAAATTCATCATTACAACAAAACTAATAAGCATATTGATTGATTTAGGGAGTGAATTTCCTAAAAAATCATCCCAAAAAACTTTTTCTAAATATAGAGCTAATTCAAAGTATATAAGCGTAATGATTGCAGCATTGAAGATTATTAAAGAAGTCAATCCATTAAGACTCAATAAATAATTAATAAAAATTAATATCAAAAAAGAAAAAGAAAAAATAAATAAATTTAATAAGATTTTTTTATTTTTTGAAAATTTTTTGAAAAAAATAATGTATCTTGTGTTTAAAAATAACGAAATCAATATCGAGCTAAAAAAAGAAATAATTAATATTTTTGTTATTTGATATTCCATTTATATGTATTTTTTATATAACTAAAAAATATATAAGAAAAATAAGAAAATGAAATTTGATAATGAAACTAGTATTATTCAACAAAAAATAGCGAATGGTTATGCTGGAGTCTCACGAAGATTAGCTATTGTAAATGCCTTAAATTTAGAGACTAATGAAACTGTTATTGATATTGGATGTGGTGGTGGTCATTTAGTCGAAGAAATTTCATTATCTGTTGGAGAGCAAGGCAAAGTAATAGGGATTGATCCAAGTCAAGATCAATTAGATGTTGCAAGCAATAAATGTAAAGATCAAAATAATGTGGAACTTATTTGTACGACTGCTGATGATATCAATATAGATGATGCATCATGTGATAAAATTACAGCTACACAAACATTAGAATATATCGAAGATATAGATACATCCTTAAAAGAAATAAAAAGAATTTCTAAAACTAATTCTAAATTTGTTAATGTCTCAATTCTTTGGGACTATTTTAGATTTTATGGACCTGAAAAAGAAATTAATGATCTCATTCATGAAGCATTTAGAGCGCATTGTTTTCACCAAATGCTTCCACTTGATTTAAATGGTAAATTAAAAAAACTTGGATATAAAAATATAAGTTCTCAAAATTTATCTTATTTAATTACAAATAGAGATAATAATTCACCAGCAATTTTTTATGAAACTATGTTAAGTAAATTTGCTTTAAGCCAAGGTGTTTCAGAAGACAAAGTAGATGATTGGAAAAAACAATTAAATAAATCTGAAAAAGTAGGTAATTTCGGATTTACAAGTTTTCCAGTATTAACAGCGGCATATTTAGGTTAATTTAAAAAATGAAATTAAAAGTTTATTTATCCGGTGAAATTCATACTAATTGGCGAGATGAGATTATAGATAAATCTAAATCTAAGAATTTAGAAATAGAATTTTCAAGCCCGACTACTAATCATGAATTATCAGATGATGTTGGTGTAAAAATACTTGGTGATGAAGAAAAAAAATTTTGGCACGATAACAAAGGTGCCAAAATAAATGCTATACGAACTAGAAATTCGATTGAAAAAGCAGATATAGTTGTAGTACGTTTTGGTGAGAAATATAAACAATGGAATGCTGCTTTTGATGCAGGGTATGCATCAGCCTTGAATAAATCTCTCATAATAATGCATAGTGATGAACATCAACATGCTTTAAAAGAAGTTGATGCAGCAGCTCATGCTATAACAAAAAATACTGATGAAGTTGTAAAAATTTTACAATATACTTTACAAGGTAAAATATAAATTAATTATTTTCTTTCTCTGACAGTCTTCTTAAGCTCTCTTTTGGCCAAGTTGTTTCTCGATCATACATGGCTTCATGGCAAATATCTTTGTTAATAATTTCAATCCAAGGATCTTTATCTTTCACAAAAATATGTGCTTGCGGTGTTATTGGTTGGTCGAGAGTAGCTGTTCTGATTGCAAGTCGAGATTTTGCAACATTGTATTTACAATATAAATAAACACCACAATTATTACAAAAATATGCTCGATAACCTTTTCCACTGCCTGTAGGGAGCAGTGTAGATTCAACATTACCATTTAATTCAAAATCATCTTCAAAAATCATTGTATGTATAACAAAAGAAGAGCCTGTAGAAATTTTACAGTTATTACAATGACAAGCTTGAGTGAACAAAGGTTTATCTTTTATTTTATAATTTACTGAACCGCACGCGCATTTTCCGATAAGAGTCATTTCTACTAAACGTTATATTTTGGAATTTAAAAAGCAAGAATTAATTATTTACCAAATATGCCAAGCTTAACACTATAATCTACAGCTATACCGTAATCTGGATCATCATCACTATCAACTATCAATTGACCTGTTTTTCTTAAAAGACTGTGGCAGTCCTTCGTAAGACGTCTTAACTTTACTTGTTTCCCTAATTTGGAATATCTTTCTGCAATATCCTCAATTGCTTTTAAAGCAGATTGATCAATAACTTTTGAATTTGCAAAATCTATTATTACTAAATTAGGATCTTCGGCAGGTTTAAAAATTTCTAAAAAACTATTAGTTGAGCTAAAAAAAAGAGGTCCTTCAATTTCATATACCTTAGCACCCTTTTCTGTTCTCGATTGTCTTTCAATTGCTCTAATTCTTGAAGCAGATTTCCAAGCAAATACTAACGCATTAATAATAACGCCAGCAACTACAGCAACTGCTAAATCTTCTAATACAGTTATTAAGGTAACTAAAACAATTACCAATGCATCTGAACGAGGAACAACAAATAATAATTTTAGTGAATTCCAAGCAAATGTTCCAATTACGACCATAAACATAACCCCTACTAATGATGCTATAGGAATAAGTTCAATTAAATTTGATGTATAAAGAATAAAAATTAGTAAAAAAATTGCTGCTGATATGCCAGCAATTCTTGTTCTGCCTCCTGATTTTACATTTATCATTGATTGTCCAATCATTGCGCAACCACCCATACCGCCAAAAAATCCTGTGATACCATTAGCGACACCTTGCGCTAAACACTCTTGTCTTGTCCCACCCTTTTTGTTCGTTATTTCTCCTACAAGATTAAGAGTTAATAAACTTTCAATTAATCCAATTGCCGCCAAAATAATTGCATAAGGAAATATAATAAAAAAAGTATCTAAATTAAGTGGAACTGTTGGAATAGAAAAATTTGGAAGACCTCCTGCTACACTTGCTAAATCACCCACTCTTGGAACAGGTAAATCTAAAAGCAAAACTAAAAAAGTCACAAGAAGAATTGCAGCTAATGTAGATGGTATGAATTTAGTAACCCTAGGCAAGTACCATATGATTAACATGGTTAAGAAAACTAATACTAAAGAATATGTAAGCACCTCCCCTGACATCCATGTAAATGTTCCATCAAAATTATATATTTGAAATTGATGTAATTGAGATAAACCAATTACAATAGCTAAACCGTTTACAAAACCTAGCATTACAGGTTGAGGAACCATTCGCATAAATTTTCCTAATTTAAAAATTCCTGCAAGAAATTGTAAAATTCCCATAAGTATTACTGTGGCAAATAAATATTGAACTCCATGTTCCGATACTAATGAAACCATAACAACAGCCAATGCTCCTGTTGCTCCCGAAATCATTCCAGGTCTCCCACCAAAAATTGCAGTTACTAATCCCACTATGAAAGCTGCGTACAAACCTGAAAGAGGTGCTACACCCGCTACAAAAGCGAATGCAATTGCTTCTGGAACAAGAGCGATTGCAACAGTTAATCCTGATAGAATTTCAATTTTAAACAGTGAAAAGGAAGCTCTGCCATCTGGAATATATTCATCTTTGTTTAACCCAAGAGAATTTGCAAATTGATTAACTGTTGATTTTATCATTAGGGTCTATTTTATTTAAATAGGTAAATTAAGTTATAAGTAAACAAAATCTACCAAACAGATTTGTATATATTAAAGGCGTCAGATTCTTCAATTTTACGCGGATTATTAACTAATAATCTAGTTTGTTTCATTGCTTCACTAGCCATCAATTGGCAAGCTTCCTCAGGAATTTCTAAATCTCTTAGCCTATAAGGTAATTTAAGCTCCTTAGACAAACTTTCTAAACTGTCTATAAAATTGTTACACACAATCTCATCACTTTTGCTATTATCTAAATCTTTAAATACAAATGGTGCAAGATTAGCGTAATTTTTTTTTGTTTCTTTATTTATGGAATTGAATTTCATAACACTTGGAAGAACTAACGAGTTTGAAAGTCCATGAGATATATTATAGAGACCTCCTATAGGATATGCTAAGGCATGTACTGCTGCTACTGGAGAATTTGCAAAAGCTTTACCTGCTAACATTGATCCATATAGCATATTTGATCTGGCATTTATATTATGCCCCTCAAATACAGCAGTTTTAATTGATGATCCGAGAAACTTGAGTGCTTCTATAGATAACATTTTTGAAATAGGATTGTTGTTAGGATTTATAGAAGTGTAAGCTTCGATTGCATGAACCATAGCATCTATTCCAGTTGATGCAGTTATATTTGGAGGTAGATTAATAGTTAATGATGGATCTAAAATAGCAAGATCAGGTAAAATAAGTTTTGAAGAAACACCTTTTTTTTCTTTGTCATCCATCGTAATTATTGAAATTGGTGTAACTTCGGAACCAGTTCCTGCTGTTGTAGGAATTAGTACAAGTGGTATTCTTGGACCTTTTGCATTATTAACCCCCCATATCGTATCGATATTCTGATTAGACCCAAGAAGTAAAGATATAAGTTTTGCAACATCCATAGATGAACCGCCTCCAAAACCTAAAACTCCAGTTGATTTGAAATCTGCTGCTTCATCATATGCTTTTAATAAAGTAGATTTTGAAGGATCAGACTCAACTTTATTAAATATATTTATATTTGAGTATAATTGAAGTTTTTTAATTGTTTTATCGTACAATCCTAATTCTGTTAATCCTTCATCAGTTATTAAAAAAATATTTTTTCCTAACAAATTTACAATTTGATCAGTTGAATTAACTGCTGTTTCATTACCAAAAATCAAGCTAGCTGTTGAATGAAAGTTAAACATTTTTCTATGGTCGGGGAGAAAGGATTCGAACCTTCGACCCCCTGGTCCCAAACCAGGTGCGCTACCAGGCTGCGCTACTCCCCGAAAAAATTTGTTATATTCATAAATAACCTAAAAACAATCTTTTATGTTTGTTTTCTAAAATAATATTTATTATAATTAAAATAGGGGTGCTTAAATGCTGAGATTTATACCCTTTTAACCTGATCTGGATAATGCCAGCGGAGGAAACATGAAAACAATACTAATTTTTTTTACTACCTTATTTATATCTTTTTCAATCTATGCAGAGAAGCTAACTATATATACTTACGACTCTTTTGTTTCAGAGTGGGGTCCAGGACCCATAATTGAAAAAATATTTGAAGAAAAACATAATGCAGATGTAGAATTTGTTGCTGTAGACAGTGCCGCAACATTATTGAATAAAGTTATTTTAGAAGGTGATACTTCAAAGGCAGATATAGTTTTAGGTCTTGATATGAATTTATTTGATTTAGCTGAACAATCTGAGCTTTTTAGAACTCATAATATCAATGACATAAACAACTTAATTAATTTACCATTAAAATGGGAAAGTAGTAAATTTGTTCCATATAATTATGGATACTTTTCTTTTGTGTATAATGAAGCAAATTTAGCAACACCTCCAAAATCAATGGATGAGTTGATTAATTCTACTAATGCTAGAATTGTAATTCAAGACCCAAGAACCTCTACCCCTGGTTTAGGATTATTAACATGGATGAAAGCATTATATGGAGATAAAGCTGGAGATGAATGGAAAAAATTAAATAAAAAAATTATTTCCGTTACCAAAGGATGGACAGATGCATATTATAATTTTTTTATGGCAGGAGAAGCTGACATGGTATTAAGCTATACTACATCTCCAGCCGCACATATAATGTTTGAAGAAAGGTATGATATTCTTGCTACAACTTTTGAAGAGGGAAATTATATAACAATAGAATTTGCAGGCATTTTAAATAATTCACAAAATAAAGATTTAGCAAATAAATTTCTTAACTTTATGTTATCAAAAGAATTTCAATCAGTCATACCATCAACAAATATTATGTACCCTGTTACAAATATAAAAGATTTACCTGAGGCATTTGATAAACTAGATGTTCCTAACTTTATTCAAATGGATCCAAAAGAAATTAATAAGAATAAAGAAAAATGGATTGATGAGTGGCTTAATGCCTCGTAAATAAATTGTATTATAAATATAATTATTCAGTATTATTTTTTTTTGGATTTATAATCCTATTGCCTTTCGTAGGTATTTTTTCAAAAATTAACTTTGATTTAGAGGTGTTTTATAATTTTTTTCAAAATTCTTATACACATCGTCTAATTTATTTCTCACTCTATCAAGCTTTTCTTTCAGCACTATTAAGTTGTTTTTTAGCTATTCCATTCGCATTAGCATTGAATAGACATAAGAATTTTAAAATTATTAAATTTATCATTTCTCTTTGTGGTTTTTGCTTTGTAATACCAACAATCTTAATTGTGTTTGCAGTAATTAAACTCTTTGGAAATAATGGTTTTTATAACTCGTATTTTAATTTGTACGAGAATTTTTCGATAGAGACAATTTTTGGAATAAAAGCAATTTTAATAGCCCATATACTTCTAAATACACCATTTGCTACCAGATTATTTTTTCAATCCTTAAATAGTATTCCTTTAAAATATTATGAAATATCTAGCTCTCTAAACATTACTTTTTTTGGCAATCTTCTAAAATTAGAGATGCCTTATATAAGACAAAATTTTTTTACTGTGTTCTCAATAATATTCTCTCTTTGTTTTTTAAGTTTTGCAATAGTAATGGCGTTAGGTGGTGGACCTATGTATTCTACAATTGAGGTGGCAATTTATCAATATGCACTTTTTGAACTAAATTTTAATAAAGCAATATTACTCAGTTTTTTACAAATTTTTATCTGTTTATTATTTTTATTTATTGGTTTTTATAAATTAAAAGGTTCAAATTTTTTTGAAATAGATCAAATTAATTTTATTCATCCTCATCAAGAATACAAAGCTATAAAAATTATAGATTTTTTAATAATTGTATTTTTTTCGATATTTCTTTTTTCTCCAATACTTTCTGTAATTTATCATTTTATAAATAATGGTATTTATTTATCTTTAATTAATGATAAATTTTTAGAATCTTTTTTTAACTCTCTTATTATTTCAATTACTACAGGAATAATTGTTAGTATATCTGGGTTTATAATTTCATCTATACTTGTAATAAATTATAAAAACATGATTTTTCAGCAATCAATTTTTTTAATAAGTTCTTCAATAATAATTATTTCTCCAATTATATTTAGTCTTGGTTATTTTATTATATTAGGTGAATTAAGATATGTGCAATTTTTTAAATATTTTGTGATAGTTTTGATAAATTGTCTATTCTTATTACCTTTTTCTATATTAATACTTTTTAATAACCTGAAAAATATTTTTTTAAATTTTGAAAATTTTCAGCAAACTTTCCGAATAAGCATAAGAAATTATTTTATTATTTTACTCCCAATGATTAAGAAAAATATAATTTTTGTTTTTGCATTTTCGACAGTTATTACTTTTGGTGATTTTACAATAATATCATTTTTTAAAGATCAAAACTTTGATACCTTGCCATCTTACTTATATAAATTGATTAGTGTCTATAAATTTAACGAAGCTTCTTTTGTTGCTGGTGTAATTTTAATACTAAGTATGATTATTTTTTTATTAATTGATAATTTAAATTACCAAGGCAAGTCAGCCATTAAAACGTGAAGATAAATACTTGCTACATAACCAATAAATATAACTGGAGTCCATTTTAAATGTCCAAAAAACGTGTAATATCCTCTTGCTTGTCCCATAAGTGCTACACCTGCAGCTGAACCAATTGACAATAGGCTACCACCCACTCCTGTTGTTAATGTAACCAGTAACCACTGATCAATTGACATTTCCGGTCTCATAGTAATTACAGCAAACATGACTGGTATATTATCTACGATAGCTGAAAGAACACCTACTATAGAATTAGCCATTGTTGGACCAAGACCAATGTATAAGAATTCTGAAACAACCGTTAAGTAACCTATAAATCCTAAACCGCCTACACTTAGAATAACTCCAAAAAAGAATAACAAGGTGTCCCATTCAGCTCTTGAAACTTTTCTAAAGAAATCAAATTTTTCATCTTCAACAGATGGATCATGTGTAATTTGTAAGTAAAAAGAATATAACCCAAGAAGACCAAGACCAAACATCATACCAAGCATTGGAGGCAAGTGAAGAATATTATGGAAGTTTACAGCACTAAAAATTGTAAACAAACCTAAAAAGATAATTACTCGTCCACCTCTTTTCATATATTCTCTATCAGAGCTAATTTGTGGTTTTTCATTTGGAATAAAGAAATACATAACTGCTGCAGGAATTATATAATTAACTACAGAAGGAAAAAATATTTTAAAAAAAGTAAAAAATTCAACTATACCAGCCTGCCATACCATTAAGGTTGTTATATCTCCAAATGGACTAAACGCACCACCTGCATTTGCTGCGACAACTATATTAATACAGCCAATTGATATGAATTTTGTATTACCTTTACCACAGGCCATGACTACAGAGCACATGACTAGTGCAGTTGTTAAGTTATCAGCTATAGGAGATAGGAAAAAAGTAATTATACCTGTGAATATAAATAATTGTCTAAAGCTAAATCCCCTTGATGTTAATTGGTATCTAACTACATCAAAAACTTTTCTTTCTTCTAAAGCATTGATGTAAGTCATAGCAACGAGAAGAAAGAGGAAAAGTTCCGCAAATTCTAAAATATTATGCTCTAAGGCATACTCAATTTCTTTGGCGTATTGCTTATCAGAAGAAAAATGGAAAGCTATAATACCCCATATTACAGCAGCTGAAATAATAACTGGTTTAGATTTTCTTAAATGACTAAATTCTTCAGCCATTACAACAGCATATGCAAGAACAAATACAATAAGGCTCAAAATGCCTACATATGATGTTGTTAGATCTATTTCCATAGTTTTAAGTTAAAGCCAATTACGTCTTTTTCAATCCCAAAATCGTATAGATTATTGTGTATTGCTTCGTCAATAAAAACACTCTTTTTTATTACTTTTGCTTTGTCATAAAGCTTAATACTGTGTTCATGTGGTACAATTTCATCCTTTTTTCCACTAATGATAAGTAATGGTGATGTTATTTTATCAATTTTACTGAAGTTATCGAACTTATCTTTAACTAAATATTTTGTTGGAAATATTTTATATCTTTTTTTTGCAATATCATTGATTGACGTAAATGGTGCCTCTAAAACAATAGATAAAAATTTGTACCTTGTACCTAATTCTACTGCAGCACCAGATCCCAGAGATTCTCCGTAAATCACTAATTCTTTGAATTTAAATTCAGTATTATTTTTAATCCATTTTAATACTGCTTCCGCATCTTTATATAAATTTTTTTCTGTTGGATTTCCTTCGTTGCCCCCAAATCCTCTCCAGGAAACTAAAAGAACGCTCCAATTCTTTTCAATATACCTCTGGATTCTGTTAGCTCTATCTCCGATATGAAAAGAATTTCCATGAAAATAGACAAGTAAAGGGAGTGAATTATTTCCTTTATGGTACCATGATAAGATTTCTAAGTTATCCTCAGTTTTAATATAAACTTCTTCTGTATTATCCAGGTTATAATCCTTTGGTATGCCTGGATGTCCTGATTTATTAAAAACAATGCGTCTTTGAAAGATATACAAGAGAAAACCTAAAAAAAAATATAGAAAAATTGCAGAAAAAATGTAATTCATTACTTATTATAATATTATGAGAATAGAAAACAAAGTAATTGATCCTCTAAGTCCTTACAGTCGCGCACTGAAAAAAATAGAGGAAAGTGGCATAAGACCAACAAAACAAAGAAGAATTTTAGCTAAATTAATTTTTGAAAAAGGTGACAGGCATATATCTGCTGAAAATCTTTTTGATGAAGTAAAAAAAGAAGATAGAAAAATTTCTATGGCTACAATTTATAACACCTTAAAACAATTTACCTCATTAGGATTAATAAGAGAAATAGTTGTTGATCAAAATAAATCACTCTATTGTAATAATAATAAATCTCATTATCATTTGTATATTGAAGATGAAGGTAAGATTCATGATATACCAACAAAAAATATTAATCTTGATATACCTTCTATTCCTGCTTGTCTCTCATTGCATAATATTGATGTTATTGTCAGAGTTAGATCTCTTAAAGAAGACCAAAAAAAGAATTAAATTGTTATGCACAACATAAAGTTGTGGTCTCCAAATAATAAAAAAACAAACCTCCACAAGTTTATTAATCAACTAGACAAAAGTTTAAATATAAAAAATTATGCTGACTTGCATAATTGGAGCATAAAACATAAAAATGAATTTTGGACTAATGTATGGGATTTCACAAATTTTGTTGGTGAAAAAAAAGGTAAGATTTTTAAATCAGCACCAGAATTTACTAAAAATAAATTTTTTGATGAATGTAAGATAAATTATGCTGAAAATTGTTTAACAAGAGATGATGATGATGATTCAATAATATTTCATTCTGAAAAAAAAATTAAGAGAAATTACACTTGGAAAGAGCTAAGAAGTGCTGTTTTTAAATTTGCAAATTATTTAAAAAATAATAACATTGAAAAAAATGATAGGATAGCTGCTATACTTCCTAATATACCCGAAACTGTAATTTCATTTTTATCTACAGCGCAATTAGGCGCTATTTGGTCATCATGTTCATCAGATTTTGGTAAAAAAGCAATTATAGATAGATTTAAACAAATTGAACCAAAAGTATTATTATTTTCAGATTATTATTTTTATAACAATAAAAAAGTTGATACGACAAAAATTATAAAAGATGTTGTATATAATATCCCAAGTATAGAAAAAATTATTTTAATACCATATGAATTTAATGAAACAGATTATCAATTAGATTTTGAATACGATAATTTGTGCAAGATTTTACAACAAGAAATTGCGTATAGTAAATTTGAAAAGTTTAATTTTAATCACCCACTTTATATTCTTTATTCGAGTGGAACTACTGGGGTACCAAAATGTATTGTTCACAGTTCTGGCGGAGCGCTAATACAACATAAAAAAGAACATGTACTACATTGTGATATTAATGAAAAAGATAGAGTTTTTTATTTTACTACTTGTGGGTGGATGATGTGGAATTGGTTAGTTTCTGCTTTGGCATCAAAAGCAACAATAATTTTATATGATGGATCCCCTTTTATTCCCGATAATAAACATCTTTTTGAAATAGCAGAAGAAGAAGGTATTAATTTTTTTGGCACTGGTGCAAAATATTTAGATACTTTAAAAAATAATAAAATTAAAATTAAAGAAAGTTTTAAATTAAATAGTTTAAATACTCTAGCTTCAACAGGATCTCCTTTGGTTAATGAATCATTTGAATACGTTTATGAAAATATCAAATCAAATATTCATCTTGAATCTATAAGTGGTGGTACTGATTTAGTTTCGTGTTTTGTTACCGGTAATCCATTAATGGATGTCTATAGTGGTGAAATTCAGTGTAAAGCTCTTGGAATGGATGTTGATGTATTTGATGAAAAAGGAAATTCAATTGAAAATCAAAAAGGAGAACTAGTATGTAAATCTTCTTTTCCATCAATGCCTTTATATTTTTGGAACGATCATGATAATAAAAAATATTTTAATTCTTATTTTAGTAAATATGAAAACATTTGGTATCATGGAGATTATATTGAAAAAACTATAAATGGCGGTTATGTTATATATGGCCGATCAGATGCAACTTTAAATTCTGGAGGAGTAAGAATAGGTACTGCAGAAATTTATAGAGTGATTGAAAATATTACAGAAGTTCAGGAAGCTGTTGCAGTGGAATATAAATTAAAAAATGATACACAAATTATATTATTCGTTGTCTTGAATAAAAATTTTGAATTTAATGAAAATTTAAGGTCTAAAATAATAGATGAAATAAAAATTAATCTTTCTTACAAGCATATTCCCTCACAAATATATGCTATAAGTGAAATACCAAGAACTAGAAGTGGTAAAATAGTTGAAATTTTAATTAAAAAATTAATTAATGGTGAAAGTATTGAAAATGAAGAATCATTGGCTAATCCAGAATGTTTAAATGAATTCGAATTAGTATATAAAAACTTAAAGAATAATTATGCCAAATAGAGTTCTAGTCAGTAAACTAGGTGGTCCAGAAGTTTTAAAATATGAAAACTATGACTTACCTAAAAATGTTGAAGAAAATATGGTCAGAATTAACCAAACTTCAATTGGTATTAACTACATAGATACGTATCATAGAACAGGAATATACCCGTTACCTGTAGAAATCCCTTTTTGTTTAGGAGTAGAAGCAGCAGGAGATGTAATAGAAATTGGAAATAATGTATCGAACTTAAAAGTTGGTGATAGAGTAGCTTATTCCTATAGCCCTCCAATTGGTGCCTATTGTGAAGTTAGAGATTTTGATTCTCAAAGAGTTGTAAAATTACCAGAATATATTTCAAATGATGAAGCTGCTTCAATATTATTACAAGGGATGACCGTCGAATACCTTTTTGAAAGATTGTATAAATTGCAAAAGGATGAAGTTTTTTTATTTCATGCAGCTGCTGGAGGTGTTGGATTAATTGCTAGTCAATGGGCAAAATCCATAGGAGCTAAAATGATAGGTACTGTTAGTACTGATGAAAAAGCATCATTAGCAAAAAAAAATGGATGTGAATTCACAATTAATTATAAAGAAGAAGATGTTCATAGTAATGTTTTAAAATTAACAAACAATGAAGGAGTAAATGTTGTTTATGATGGAGTGGGTAAAGATACATTTGATATATCTCTAAAATGCTTAAAATTTAGAGGGCTAATGGTATCTTTCGGACAATCTTCCGGAATGGTAAATGATGTCAATCTTCATAGTACATTTAATCCTAAAAGTTTATACTATACTAGACCAACATTAATGCATTATATTCGTAATTCAGAAGAGTTAACAGAATGTAGTAACAAATTGTTTTCTAAAATTAAAAATAAAGAAATTAAGCCTAATATATTCAAAAAATTTAAATTATCCGAAGCTAGTAAGGCTCATGAGTTAATACAATCAAGGAATTCGGTTGGGTCAATAATCCTGTGCCCTTAAATTAGTGGCATCCCCTAGGAGAGTCGAACTCCTCTTTTCAGGATGAAAACCTGATGTCCTAACCGATAGACGAAGGGGACACGTGGTTGGTATATAGTAGATATTTTGATTTTTTTCAAATTATTTAATTGATTACTTTCACGTCATGGATCAGTATTTGGGGCATCTGACTACTTGAGAAGTGATCTTTTTTAATAGAACACAAAATATGAAATTGAAATTTTTTAAACTTCAGAAGATAATCACCAATGAGAGTATTTATACTGTTGAATGATATACCTTTTAAATTTTCACCTAAATCATTTTTAAAAAAAATTAAAATATGCTTATTTTTTATATTTTTAACCTGGTCAATTACTATATCTTTGATTAAAAATTGAGGATCTTCATTACCTTTACCGTGAGGTTCTAATAATTCTAAATTATCTAAAAAATCTTTGTTTATTTGATTTACAGAAATTTCACTGTCATAAAATATTTTTTTTTCAAAAAAATTATCATGATATGAATCAAATTTTTTAACTAAAAATTTATCTATTTTATCTAATTTTTTTTTATTTATTTTTAAGCCTACTGCCATTTTATGGCCACCGCCATCATCTATTAAATCATTTGCCTTAAGTTCAAGAACAATACTACCAATATCAATTTGATCTATAGATCTACCTGATCCAGATCCAAGATCATTAATAAAAGAAAATACAAATGTTGGTTTGTTATAAAGAGCTACTATTTTACTGGCAACTATACCTAAAACACCTTGATGCCAATTCTCTTTATAAACAATAATAAATTTTTTATTTTCTTGATCTTTTATTTGCTCAATTGCTTCATTGAATATACTTTGTTCAATTAATTTTCTTTTTTCATTAATTAAAAATAGTTTTCTAGAAATAGTTTCTATTTCAGAAACATCATTTGATATCAGAAGTTTGGAGGATAAAGAAGAGTCATCAATTCTACTCGCAGCATTAATTTGTGGCCCTAAAACAAAACCAATATCTTTAGCTAAAGGTTCATGATTTATATTAGAGTTATCTAATATTTTTGCTATTGATTTATTTTTTCGACTTCTAATGAGCTCTAAACCTTTACTTACAATTGATCTATTGTAATTGTTAATATTAACAATATCACAAATTGTCCCGACAGCAACTAAGTCTAAATATGACATCAAATTTGGTTCTTTTATATTTGGAAATAATTTTAATTCTCTAATTTGCTTTCTTAAACCCATTAAAAAAAGAAAAGTTACCCCTACTGCAGCAAAATCTTTATAATCATTCTTTTCATCAAATCTATTAGGATTAATTATCGAGTGAACTTTTGGAAATTTAAATTCACTTAAATGATGATCTATAACAATAACCTCGATACCATTGTAATTAGGCAAATCAATAGAGTTAAATGCTGATGTACCACAATCAAGTGTAAACAAGAGAGTAATATTTTCATTGAGCATTTCATTCATAAGCCTAACATTTGGACCATAGCCCTCCGATAATCTCTTAGGTATTTTGCAAACAAGATTATTGGTAAAATTATTTAAAAATTTATATAAAATTGAAGCAGAAGTAGATCCATCAACATCATAATCAGCAATTATTCCAATCTTTTCGTTGTTTTTTAAAGCCTCAATACATCTTTCAATTCCTTTTTTCATATCTTTAAGTTCAAAAGGGTCTGGAAGATTATTTAAAAAATTAGGATTTATATAATCATCATAATTTTCTTCAAAGACACCTCTTGAAATAAGAAGTTTTGCAAAGATTTCAGAAATTGATTTTTTTTGTGAAAGAGCTTGAATATGCGTAAAGTCTATTTCCTTTTCTTCCCAAAATTTATCTGATAATGATTTTTCAATATTCACATTAACTAATTATCATGAATAGCAAGAACAGTAATTTTTTCTTTCACAAATTCTAAACCTTCAATTTTATTAATTACATTACTTAATTTTTCTTTCTGAATATTATGAGTAGTTATTATAATAGGTATTGGTTTATCTAATTCAGAACTCTCTGGAAGTTGTAGTATTTTTTTAACAGATATATCAAAATCACTAAAGTAATTAGTAATTGAAGATAGAACGCCAGGTTTGTCTTCTGTCATTATTCTGAGATAATAACTATTAATTACATTTTCAGCCGTATATTTTTCAAAGCTTTGTAATTTATCAATTTTAAAACCCAAATTATCAAATTTTTCATTCTGAGATATATCATATAAATCAGACAAGACAGAGCTGGCAGTTGGTTTACCACCTGCTCCTTCACCCTCTAAAAATAAATTTTCTAGATGTATAGTTTCAATATTAATGGCATTCAGAGCATTATCAACACTTGCTAAGGGATTATCCATTGAAACTAATTTTGGTAAAGTAAAGTTTGAAATTTTTCCCTCAATTATGCATGCTTCAGATATTAATTTTATTTTATACCCTAATTTTTCAGCAAAATTAATATCTTCAATTTTAATATTTGATATTCCTTCAATATAATTGTTATTAAAGTTTAAATTTGATTTAAAGCATAGAGTTGATAATATTGTTAACTTGTGGGCTGCATCATATCCACCAATATCTAATTTTGACTCTTGATCAGAAGTAAATCCTTTATCTTTGGCAATTTTAAGAACTTCATCAAAGGACAAATTATCTTGTTGCATTTTTGTTAAAATGTAATTTGTAGTTCCATTTAAAATTCCAGAGATTTTATTAATTCTATCTAAGCTAATAGAATTTTTAATTGTTTTTATTACTGGTATGCCACCTGCAACAGCAGCTTCATATGATAAAGCTAATGAGTGTGTATTCGCTAATTCAAATAATTCTTTTCCATGATTAGCTATTAAAGCTTTATTACCTGTTACTACATGTTTTTTATTTTTTAATGCTGTTTCAATTATTTCATAGCTAATTCCTTTTTCTTCACCAATCAGTTCAACAATTACGTTACAATTATTATCTTTAGACATTTCTATTGGATCATCATACCAAGTATAATTTGATATATTAAAATTCCTTTTTTTATTTTTTGTTTTTGCAGATATTCCAACTATGTCCAAATCTACATCTGTTTTATCAAAGAAATAATTTTTATTTTCTTCTATTGTTTCAACTAGTGCTGACCCAACATTTCCTAATCCTGCTATACCAATATTAAGCTTGTTCATAACAATATTTAGCTTTTATAATCATTAATACATTTATCTATATCTTTTTTATCAGTATTAGAAATACTACAATATTCTAATAGTTCTTCATTAGTTAATTTAGTGTCCTTAAAATCTGGAACATTATCTATATCTGGATATCCGCAAGAAATAATAGCAGAAAATATCAAGAAAATTATAAAATATTTACTCATGCTAAAGATACTGTTTCTTCAATTTTTTCTGCTATATTAAAGCATTGTACTGCTTGACCAGCAGCACCTTTGATTAAGTTATCTATTGCACTGACTATAATCAATTTATCTTCACTATAATGATCAAAAAATTTTATTTTACAATAATTAGAATTTTGAATAGAAAAAAAATCTAGCATATCATCATTGTTTATAAATTTTATAAAAGGATTTATTTTTTGCAAGTCATGAAATAGATTTATAATATCAGTTTTTTGAATGCTATTATTGAAATCACAATAAATTGTAGAAATCATACCTCTAAAATTAGGAAGTATGTGAGGATTAAATGAAAATTTTACTTCATTACCTGAGTTGTGTTTACTAAGTTCTTGTTTGATTTCTGCAATATGTCTGTGATTGTTTGTATTATAATTATAAAAATTATAATCATTTTTTGATTTCATTTTTTTGAAATCAAATTTCTTTCCTGCTCCACTATAACCTGATTTCGAATCTATAATTATATTCTCAGTATTTATTAATTTATTCTTTATTAATGGTATTAATGGTAATAAAATAGAAGTTGGATAACAACCAGGTACTGCTATATTTTTTGAACCAATTATTTGCTCTCTATTTATTTCAGCAAGACCATAAATAAAATTTTTTAAATGCTCTTTGCAAAAATGTTCATTGCCATAATTTTTTTTATAAACATCAAAATTATCTAGTCGAAAGTCTGCTGACAAATCTATAATATTAATTTTATCAAAAAATTTTTTTACATATTTATTAGATACTGCATGAGGTAAAGCTAGGAATACATAATCACTATCTTCAGCATTAAAACTATCATTCGGTTTTAATAGAGGAAGTTCATTATATACTTTTGTATTATCAATATTATTTAGATAGCT
Organism: uncultured Alphaproteobacteria bacterium; assembly: GCA_902614375.1. Lineage (GTDB taxonomy): Bacteria > Pseudomonadota > Alphaproteobacteria > HIMB59 > CACPNW01. The sequence continues at coordinate 3,900 of CACMKZ010000008.1, read as the reverse complement.
CCCATGAATAGTTTCAGATCCTAAAAAATTTATTTCTACGTAAGAATGATTTGATAGAATTTTTACTAACTCCATTCCAACATAGCCAGTTGAGCCTAAAACGGCTACTCTAATCTTATTTATCATGAAAATTTATCTTTTAGAGAATTGATAACTTCTTCTGGCCTTTGCTAAACCAGCTTTTTTTCTTTCAACAACTCTTGGATCTCTTGTAAGAAAACCAACTTTTTTAAGAGGTGGTCTGTTTGACTGATCGTATAAGCTCAATGCTTTACTAATACCATGTCTTACAGCGCCAGCCTGACCAGAAAGTCCTCCACCTTTAACTGAAGCCATAATCTCGTATGAATTTTCAGCTTTAACAACATCCAAAGGCTGGTTAACTATCATTTGTAGTACAGGTCTTGAAAAGTATTTATCTATAGGCTTGCCATTGATTTTAATCTCACCACTACCTCTTTTTAACCACACTCTTGCAATAGAATTTTTTCTTTTTCCTGTAGCGTAGGCTCTTTGTTTATTATCTAAAATATTTTCAGTTTGATTTTCTTGATTTTCCATAGTTAAATTTTATTTTTAGTATTCATTGATGCTATATCAATAATTTGAGGGTTTTGAGCTTCATGCTTGTGATTATCATCTTTATATATCTTGCAATTAGCTAATTGCTGTCTGCCCAATGGTCCTCTTGGTATCATTCTTTTTATTGCAAGTTTAATCATTTCATCTGATTTGTTTTTTTCCTTCATTTTGTTAGGAGTTGTTTCTTTTATTCCTCCTGGATAACCAGTATGTCTGTAATAGATTTTATTATCAGCCTTTTTACCTTTAAGGTGAATTTTATCAGAATTAATTATAATCAAATTATCACCACAGTCTTGGTTTGGGGTATATTCAGGCTTATTTTTACCTCTTAGTATATTTGCAGAGATAACCGCCAGTCTTCCTAAAACTGCATCTTTAGCATCTATTAAAACCCACTTTTTCTTAATATCACTTTTTTTAAGAGAGAATGTCTTCATCGCGTGCCCAAATACATATAATGAAAAATTAAGTCAATAATTTAATAAAAAAACCCTCTTAAAAGAGGGTTTTTTAATATTATTTATATATTTAATTATGCAGTTGCTGAGTCTTTAGCAGCAGCGTTCCAAATAATTAAACCGAATAGGATTTTATTAATAAAATCTGCAAGGTTATAAATCCAGTTTAGAGTATCAGCATCAACTGAACCCATCATTAAACCGAATACATATCCAAGTGGGTAGATTGCCCATCCAACTAATACAATTAATCTCATTGCATTAAATGCAGATGTTACAGATTCTTTAGTTGTAGCAGCTTGGCTTGCTTCACCTCGGAAAATTTCCCAAATGATAACAGCCCAACCGATCATACCAATGATGAAACCAAGTAATACCGAAATATGACCTGCTTCTCCAAGATATCCACCAACAATCATAACAAGTGTACCAATGAGCAATCTGTAGAAAGCACCACTAGATACAGCTGCGCCGGCAGCAACAAGAATTAAAAAGAATTCAACCATTTGAAGTGGTACAGTTAGTATCCAGTCAATATATCTATATACTGTTGGTGACTCACCTGTAGCAACCCAAAAGTCTCTCATATACATGTAATGTACAGCAGCTATAAAAGTAATTAGCCCTGCAACAACCATTGAAGTTCTCCATTTAGAAGAAACTCTCATACCTTCATAAAAGAAGAAAATTGTAGATGCCCACATTCCAATTGAAACAATCCAAAATGTAATACCTACGAAATCACCTTCACCTAAGAAAGTATCGGCAGCAAATGCTGGAACAGCGATAAATGCTATAGTCGCAGCAATGATACCTAATAGACTAGTCTTATTTAACATAAAAACTCCTTATAGTTTGTTTCCTTACTAATAAGATGAAGTTCATATATTTTAATTGGCGCACAAATAAAACATTAAAAATAACTTTTTTTTTCATATTTTTAGTTAAAATAAATGAATTAAATTACTGATATATATGTGTTTTTTTTATATATAATTTTTTTTATCATTATTTTTCAACAATAATCTCATTTTATTTAGAATCTGCTGAATTTTTTTAACGTCGTAGTCTAGTTTTGCATTTGAGTAATTTTGATCATTTTGAGGGTCTTCTCTTAAATTTGACGATAATATCTTATTAGCTAAATTGAGGGAATAATTATTAGAATTCCCATCATACAAAATACTTTTTAGTTTTTGTATTTTTTTTATGTTTTCTTTATTAAAGTATCTGGTTCCACCTTTACTTTTTGTTGAAATACCCTCTATTCGGTATTTATTTGTTTTTGGATCTATAGAATCCCAATACCTAATCTTGTGCTCTTCTATTTGAAGCATTTTAGCCACTTCAGATATATTAAGATATTTCTTATTTATCATCATCTTACTTAATAGATGAATTAATGTATTTTAATAAAAGTTTACTTGCTTTAAAAGTTATAACATTCCTACTGGTTATATTATACTCCTCCTTTGTTTTTGGATTTCTTCCAATTCTGCTACTTTTATTATTAAGCTTAAAAGTTCCAAAATTATGTATCTTTACTTTGTTATCTAATAGAAGTCCTTCAATAATAATATCAATGATATCATTAACTATATCCAAACATAGTTTTCTATTAAAGCCAAATTCAGCTTTCATTGCTTCAGCAATTTCATCTCTAGATATATTTTGTTTACTCATTATAAATTTTTTATTGATTTAATAATTTGTTTATTAAGATTATTAGTAATAAAATTATGACATTGTTTCAATGCATAACTAAAGGCAATGGGATTTGCATTTCCATGACTTTTGACTGAAATTCCATTTAGTCCAATTAATGTAGCTCCATTATAAATATCAGGATTAACTTGATCTTTTAAAATTTTTAAATCTTTTTCTATTAGTTTGTAAGAAATTTTATTTATTAAAGATTTATTAAAAATATCTCTTAAGTTTGAAATTATAAAATTTGAAATACCTTCTGCAGATTTAAGCATTATATTACCAGTATATCCATCGGAAATAATTATATCGCAATCTCCAGATGTTATTTTGTTTGGTTCAATAAAACCTATAAAATATTCTTTTAAAAAACTTGAAAGAATTAAATCAGCTGCTTCTTGAAGAAATTCTAATCCCTTATTATTTTCAGTTCCAATATTTAATATACCTATTTTTGGTTTAGAATTTTTATTTATTATTGAATAATAACAAAAACCCATCAATGCAAATTGAAATAAATTTGATCCACTAACAATAACATTTGCACCTAGATCTAGCATTAATGAGTAATTTTTTTTGTTTGGCACTAAAGAACAAATTGCTGGTCTATCAATACCTTTAATCATCCCCATGTGCAGTCGTGATAGAACCATAATTGCCGCTGTACTACCAGATGATACAAAACCAGAGTTTTCATTTTTTTTTGCAAACTCTAAAGCTTTATAGATACTACTATTTTTTTTTGATCTTAAAATAGTGTTGACAGTATCTTCATCAGAAATAGAATCATTTGTGTTTACAACTTCAAAATTATAAATATTTAAATTATTTTTTTTAATATTTTGATTTATAAGTCCTTCATTTCCAAAAAATATGATTTTTGTATTTTTTTCTTTTTGAAGAAAAATTTCAGCACCTTTTAAAACTTTTTCAGGGCTATTTTCTCCACCCATTGCATCTATGGCAATTACAACTTGCCTATCAGACATAATTTTAATTAGTTTCTTTGGTTTTCTTTTTTAGAATTTCTCGACCTTTGTACATACCAGTTGACAGGTCAATCTTATGAGATAATCTAGGCTCTCCAGAATCTTTATCCAAGATTACATTTATTTTCTTTAAAGAATCATGAGATCTTCTCATATTTCTT
>CACMKZ010000007.1 GCA_902614375.1 uncultured Alphaproteobacteria bacterium | reverse complement strand
GTTTAAGTTTTAAACCTAATACAGATGATATAAGAGATTCTACATCGATGAAAATTGCATCATTACTTTTTGAACAAGGATTTAAAATACAATGTTATGATCCTGAGGCTATGGGCAATGTTAAAAAAGAAAATTCTAATCTTGTTTTATTTAATTCTGCTTACGAAGCTTGTGAGGGATCCTCTGCAATCATTATTGGAACAGAATGGAACGAATTCAGAGCATTAAATTTTGAGAAAATATCTAAATTATTAAAAGACAAAATAATTTTCGATTTAAGAAACATTTATATTCCAAAAGATTTAAAAGACATGGGATATGAATACTATGGAACAGGTAAATAAATTGGAAATTGAGAATTTTGATAAAGAGGTTTTAAGAGAGTATGATATCCGAGGTGTGGTTGGTAATAATATTAATCAAAACACCGCCTATACTATTGGAAGAACATTTGCATACACGGTAATTAATCGCTTAAAATCTAATATAATTGCTACAGGCTACGATGGGAGATTAACATCACCAGATTTACATAAAGCACTATGTCAAGGTTTAAAAGATTCAGGCGCTAAGGTAATTAATATTGGTATGGGGCCTACACCTATGACTTACTTTGCTCATTACCATCTTAATGCAGACGCAGCTATAATGGTTACAGGTTCTCATAATCCATCAGAATACAATGGCTTTAAAATGGTTTTAAATAAGCATTCTTTTTATGCCGAAGACATTCAAAGCCTTCAAAAATTAATTGATCAAAATGATTTAAAATTAGTCCAAGGTGAAATTATTAATGAAGATATTAAAAAAGATTATAACGAAAGATTATTACAAAATATTAATCTCAATAAAAAAATAAAAATTGCTTGGGATATTGGTAATGGTGCGATGGGAGCTGTCATTAAGGAAGTTACAAACAATTTAAATAATTCTGAAAATATATTAATTAATGAAGAAGTTGATGGAAATTTCCCTAATCATCACCCAGATCCAACTGTTCCAAAAAATATGGAGCAATTAATAAAGTCAGTCAAAGATAACAAATGTGACATAGGTCTGGCTTTTGATGGAGATGGAGATCGTTTAGGTGTTGTAGACAACTTAGGCAATTTAGTTTGGGCGGATCAGTACATGTTATTACTATGCACTGAAATTGCTAACTTATACGATAACCCAAAAATAATTATGGATGTTAAATGCAGTAAAGTTTTTTTTGATGAAGCAAAAAAACTTAATTGTGATCCTATTATGTCCAAAACCGGTCACTCTCCAATAAAAGAAAAAATGAAAGAATTAAAATCGCCTTTATCAGGAGAAATGAGTGGTCATGTATGTTATGCAGATGATTTTTATGGTTACGATGATGCACTGTATGTTGCGTTACGCTTATTACGAATATTATGTAATCAAGAAAAATCTTTGAATGAGTTAATTAATATATATCCAAAAACTTATTCAACCCCTGAAACAAGGTTTGATGTAGATGAAACAAAAAAATTTTTAATTATTGAAGAAATAAAAGAAAGAATAAAAAATACAGAAGGTAAAATAATAGATATTGACGGTATAAGAGTTGAAAATGATGATGGATGGTTTCTAATGAGAGCTAGTAATACCCAAAACCAACTAACTTGTAGAGCAGAGTCTACTTCTCAAGAAGGCCTTAAGTCTTTGATTGCAATTATCGAAAATCAGTTATCTTTAAGTGGTGTAAATTATAAGTTTACAGTCTAACAAAACAATCACGATTATATTTTTTCAGTCTTTTACAGGCTGTATACGCTTCTTTTTTAGAAAAATTTTCAAATCTAGATTCATAAAGTTGTTTACCGCTAACTTTTATCAGCACAACATTTGAAATTTTATCTTTAGTAGAAACTGGATATTTACTTTTAATTAATTTGATTTGTTTTTCTGCATTATTTCTATACTTAAATGTTCCAACAACAATGGAATAAGCATTTTTTTTCTTTTCAATTTTTTGGTTTGCAGTCTCGTCTTTTTTAACTATTTTTTTATTACTACTTTTTGTCTTAATATTTAATTCAGCAAATTCTTTATCCATTATTATTTTTAAAGATTTGTTTCGTTGGCTTCCTGTATCACCTCCAAAAATAATTCCTATTAATCTCTTATCATCTCTAACAGCAGAAAAAGCTAACTGAAAACCAGATGCTTTTATATATCCAGTTTTAATTCCATCAGCGCCATCGTAGCTTAACATTAATTTATTATGCGTTTTGTAAGTCTTACCCTTATAAGTAAATTTCGTTTTGCTAAACAATTTATATTCTTCTGGAAAATTTGAAATTAGTGCATGTGAAAGTTTTGCTATATCTCTTGCAGTTGTTAATTGCGCTCTATTGGGAAGACCTGACGCATTTTTAAATGTTGTATTATTCATGCCTAAATTTTTTGCATAGCGTGTCATAAGTTTAGCGAACTCTTTTTCACTGCCTGATATATTTTCAGAAACTACAGTTGCTACATCATTTGCTGATTTAATTATAAGTGCATTAATTGCATCTCTAACTTTTATACTTGATCCTGCTTCTAAATAAAGTTTGCTTGGTGATCTTGAAGCAGCAATATTTGATACACTTAATTGACTATCATAACTAAGCTTTCCTTTATTAATATAATCAAACACTATGTAGAGAGTCATTATTTTTGTTAAGGATGCTGGATAATTCCTCGTATCAGCGTTGACTTCGAATAGTACTTCTTCTGTGTCAAAATCAATAACGATTGCTGCTTTTTTAGCAAAAAGATTTGATGAAAAACCTAATATTAAAAAGCTATTTAAAATTATGATTAATAATAAATTTTTTTTCATTTTTTCTTGATTAACATAAGATTTTCGATGCTTTCAAACAGAAAAATACTTTAAAATATTCTAAAACATATTATTTAAGGAATATGGCAAATGAAGATCAAAATAATAACAATAATAATAAGGAAGATTTTCAAAGAGGCCTTTTATTAGATACAAAGCCTAAGACAAAAAAACCATCCATGTACAATGTTCTGCTTTTAAATGATGACTATACTCCTATGGAGTTTGTTGTTATGGTATTAGAAAAAATATTTAATAAAAAACAAGAGGAGGCTACACAAATCATGCTTCATGTTCACAAAAATGGTATTGGTGTTTGTGGAACATTTACTTATGAAGTGGCTGAGTCAAAATGTAAATCAGTAATGGATATGGCAAAAAAAAATGAACATCCTTTACAATGCACAATGGAAAAAAGTTAATGCTGTCACAAAATTTAGAAAAAACATTAAGAGAAGCATATCAACTAGCGACTACATATAAGCATGAGTATGTAACTCTAGAGCATTTATTATTTTCTCTTTTGGAAGACCAAGATGCAATTAGTGTTCTTAAGGCGTGCGCAGTAGATATTTCAAATTTAAAAGAAAGTGTTGAGAAATTTATTATTAATGATTTAGAAAATCTTAAAGAGAACTTTACTGGAGAGCCAAAATTAACAAATGGTTTTCAAAGAGTTTTACAAAGAGCTGCTATTCACGTCCAATCGAGTGGAAGAGAGAGTGTTACAGGAGCTAACATGATTGTAGCTTTATTTTCTGAGAAAGAAAGTCATGCAGTATATTTTCTTCATCAACAAAATATGAGCAGATTAGATGCTGTGCAATATATTTCACACGGTATTTCTAAAAGTAATGAAAGTTTTGAAAATGAAGAATTTGTAGATAGTCAAACAAATGACAATAATGAACAACAAAAACCGAAAAGTGCTTTAGGTCAGTTTTGTATTAATTTAAATGAAAAATCAAAAGATGGTAAAATTGATAAGCTAATCGGAAGAAGCAAAGAGCTAGATAGAACAATTCAAATTTTATGCAGAAGACAAAAAAATAATCCTTTATTTGTTGGAGACCCTGGTGTGGGGAAAACAGCAATCGCTGAAGGATTGGCAAAAAGAATTACAGAAAAAAAAGTACCTAAAATTATGGAGGACGCAATTATATATTCACTGGATATGGGCGCTCTACTTGCAGGTACAAGATACAGAGGTGACTTTGAAGAAAGATTAAAAGCTGTTCTTAAAGAATTACAAAAGAAAGACAAAGCGGTTCTATTTATCGATGAAATCCACACGGTTATTGGTGCAGGAGCAACGAGTGGGGGATCAATGGATGCAAGTAATTTATTAAAACCATCCCTAGGAAATGGTACTCTTAAATGTATTGGATCAACAACGTATAAGGAATTTAAAAATTATTTTGAAAAAGATAGAGCATTAGTAAGAAGATTCCAAAAAATTGATGTTAAGGAACCATCAAAAGATGAGACTGTTAAAATTCTTGAGGGTTTAAAAACTTACTATGAAGAACACCATAATATAAAATATTCACCGGAAGCAATTATTAGCGCAGTTGAGTTATCGAATAAATATATAGGTGATAGAAAGCTCCCAGATAAAGCTATTGATGTTATCGATGAAGCAGGAGCATCTCAATATTTATTACCAGAAGAAAAGAGAAAAAAAATTATTCTTTCTAAAGATATTGAAGCAGTAGTTGCTTTAATGGCAAGAATTCCAACAAAATCTGTTAATCAAAGTGATAAGAACAGTTTAAAAAATTTAGAGAGAGATTTGAAAAATTTCGTCTTTGGTCAAGACAAGGCCATCGAAGAATTATCATCTTCCATTAAGCTGGCAAGAGCAGGACTAAGGGAAGATGGAAAGCCAATTGGCTCATATCTATTTTCTGGGCCTACTGGAGTTGGAAAGACTGAGGTAGCTAAACAGTTGAGTAATACACTTGGAATTAAACTGCTTAGATTTGATATGTCAGAATATATGGAGCGTCATACAGTGAGCAGACTGATTGGAGCCCCTCCTGGTTACGTAGGTTTTGACCAAGGTGGATTATTAACTGATGGAGTTGATCAAAATCCTCATTGTGTATTATTATTGGATGAAATTGAAAAAGCCCACTATGATTTATTCAACATTCTTTTACAAGTAATGGATTATGGAAAACTAACCGATCATAATGGTAAGACGATAGATTTCAGAAACGTTATATTAATTATGACAACTAATGCTGGTGCAATTGATGTATCTAAAAACAAAATTGGTTTTAATGCAAAAAGATCTAACGATGATAGTAGTGATGCAATAAATAGAATTTTTTCACCAGAATTTAGAAATCGTATTGACTCAATTATTCATTTTAATCATTTATCTAAAAATATTGTACTTTCGATAGTAGATAAATTTATTATAGAAATTGAAGCACAACTCGAAGATAAAGGTGTTTCATTATCGATTAATAAAGATGCAAAAGAGTTCCTAGCTGAAGAAGGGTATGATGAAGTGTACGGTGCTAGAGAATTAGGTAGAGTAATACAAGAAAAAGTTAAAAAACCGATGGCTGAAGAACTTATCTTTGGTAAACTTGCTAAAGGTGGTCATGTTGAAATTACATGTAAAGATAAAAAAATTAACTTTGAATTTTCTAATAAACAAGAAGTAAAAAAAGAATTAGCCTAATTTTTGAAAGGAAGATAATCTTCTAATTTTTCTTTTTGATTATCAATAAGCTGTTTTTCATTATCAAGAAAATTTTGAATAGCTTTGCTAAACTCTTGATCTTTTATCCAATGAGCACTCCATGTTTTTGTAGGCGCATAACCTCTTTGCAATTTATGTTCACCCTGAGCGCCTGCTTCTACAATTTTAATTTTATTTTGAATTGCATATTCAATTGCTTGATAATAACAAAGTTCAAAATGTAAAAATGGCACTTCATATTTTGATCCCCATAATCGTCCATACAAATGAGTTTTACTTAGAAAATTGATTGCAGAGGCAATCATATTATCTTCTTGATAAGCCATTACAAGTAATATTTTGTTTCTAAAATTATGTAATATTTCAAAGAAAAATTCTTTAGTTAAATAAGTAGAGCCCCATTTTCTTCCTGTAGTATCTAAATAACAATCGTAAAAAAAATTTATATGCTCTTCTTTAATATCATCTCCATTAAGTAATTTTACAGTTAAATTATTATTTTCAATACATTGTCTTTCTCGTCTAATAATTTTTCTTTTTCTTGAGGATAAGTCATTTAAGAATTCATTAAAATTTTTATATTCATTATTGTTCCAATGAAATTGTATTCCTGATCTAACCATAATATTATCAATTTCATTCCAATTTGATGCATCATTGACAAAATTAAAATGAAGAGAAGAAACATTTATTTTTTTTGCTTCTTCTATGATATTCTTAATTACTTGAACTTGTTTTTTCTTTTTATCTTTAACTGACTTATTTAGAACAATTCTATCACCAGTAACGGGTGTAAACGGAATTGCAGATTGAAGTTTTGGATAATAGTTTATTCCATATCGATGATAGGCATCAGCCCAAGAATGATCAAAAATATATTCTCCAAAAGAATGATTCTTTATGTAAAGTGGACATAATGAGATAATTTTATCATTTTCTTGTTCAATATAATGATATGGTTGCCAACCTGTTTTGGTATTTGCACTATTACTTTTTTCTAAAGCATAAAGAAATTCATATTGTAAAAACGGATGATCATTACCAACACATTCGTTCCAATCAGAACTTTTGATGTTACTGAGCGAAGAGCAAAAAAAATGTTCACTCATTTGGAGTATTTATTTAATTTTAATTATTGCGTCTATTTCAACAGATATATTGAGTGGAAGAGCATTTGAACCAACTGCGAACCGCGCATGTCTTCCCTTGTCACCAAAAATATTAACTAATAAATCTGATGCTCCATTTATAATTTTAGGTTGATCAGTAAAGTTGTCATTACAATTAACAAAACCCCCCAGTTTTAAAAAACTGTCTAATCTATCCCAATCACCATTTATGGATGTTTTTAGAGCTGCGATAATATTAATGCAGCAAATTTCAGCTGCTTTAATTCCATCTTCTTCAGAAATATCTACACCAACTTTTCCACTATATAGAATTTTTCCATCTATTACCGGTCCTTGACCCGATACATAAACAGTACTATCTGAAACTTTATAAGGAACGTAATTAGCTAGGGGTGTTGGCATATCAGGAATATTTAAATCTAATTTCTTGATATTTTCTTCAAAGATGTGCATTACATATATATAAAACAATTTGGGTGAAGGTAAAGAAAACAAATATGATTAAATTTAAAAAACTATTTATTTTCATCTTCATTTTCTCAATATTTTTAAAAGGAGAGATTTTAATGGCTGATGAAAAAAAAGATATTATACATATGACACTTAAAGATGGTGTTGTTGTAATAGAAACAAAACCAGATGTAGCACCAAAACATGTCAAACAAATTAAGCAACTTATTGAAGAAGGTCAGTATGACGGAGTCGTTTTTCATAGAGTAATAGATGGTTTTATGGCTCAGACGGGAGATGTAGAATTTGGAAATTCAACTAATGACGATTTTAATTTATCAAGAGCTGGTACAGGTGGATCAAAACTTCCGGATATTGAGGCAGAATTTTCTTCTGAGAATCATGGAAGAGGGGCAGTGTCAATGGCCAGAGCTCAAAATCCAAATAGTGCTAATAGTCAATTTTTTATTTGTTTTAATGACTGCTCTTTTCTAGATGGTCAATATACTGTTTGGGCTCAAGTTACCAAAGGTATGGAATATGTAGATAATATCACAAGAGGTGAACCACCTGCTGATCCAGATAAAATAATTAAAATGGAGATTATTAAATAATTAAATGTTTGTAGCTGACTTGCATAATGATCTTGTGCAAAGAGTTATCGAAGGTGAAGATGTTACTAAACTTACATCGCACGGGCATACGGATATACCAAGGTTATTAAAATCTGAGATTGATTTAGAAATTTTAATTATTTGGGTCTCAAGCAATTCTAAAGAACCAAATTTTTTTAAAAGAGCTGATAAAATGTATGATGAGATTGAAAGAATTTCATCACATGAAGAAATTGTTATCCCCAAAAAAATCTCAGACATTAATGAAGCAATAGAAAAAAATAAGTTAATACTTCCAATTTCAATGGAAGGTGGAGAGGGTTTAGAAAATGATATTAATAATTTATATCATTTTATTGAAAGGGGTCTTTTCTATTTCGGTCCGACTTGGAATCATTCTTTGGATTGGGTTTCATCAAATTATGATGAGACATACAATTTGTCAAAACTTAAAAGTCATGGTTTAAACAAATTTGGGAAAGAAGTTATTTCTATTTGCCAAGATAATAATGTGTTAGTTGATGTTTCGCACATTGGAGAGAAAAGTTTTTGGGATATTGCATCAATAAGTACCAAACCTTTTATAGCCTCGCATTCTAGTGTGTATAATTTGTGTCCTCATTTTCGTAATTTAAAAGATGATCAAATTGAAGCTATTAAAAAAGTAAAAGGGTTGATTGGTCTTAATCCATACCCTTTCTTTATTGATAAATCTTTTAAAGAAAGAGAAACTAAAGAAAGAAAAAAATATATTGATGAATTAAATTCTATTGAAAGAAAATATTCAAACAAAACATCTCAATGGATCGCAAAACAACATTTTCTTCAAAAAAAATTAGCAAATATATGTCCGAGTATTGAAATATTTGTTGATCATATTGAGTATGTAATTAATCAAATAGGTATTGATTATGTTGGAATAGGCAGTGATTATGATGGTCTTGATTGTTTGCCAAATAAATGGAATGATTGTCTAGATCACATGATTATTCAAGAAAGTTTAGAAAAAAGAGGATATAAAAATACTGAAATTGAAAAAATTATGGGTAAAAATATCTTAAGAGTTTTGGAAGAAATCTATAATTAGAAGTATACCAATTAAAACTAAAATTATTCCCGATGTTTTTTGAATAAATTTTTTTCTTCTCTGAAAAAAATTGCCCATTCCGTAACTTGTTGCTACAACTGAAACTATAACATACCAAATGCCATCTATTACAGATGCAGTAATGACAAGAATTGAGTGTGAAAAAAAAGATGCATCTATTTTTACAAATTGTGAAAATACTGCAGAAAACCATATGAGAATTTTAGGATTTAAAATTGCTATAGAAAAGCCCTGAAAGAATGAATTAAAATGTTTTTTATTATTTATATGGTCAATTTCTTGATTTTTTTTAAAAAGAAATTGGAAGCCTATAAATAACAAAAATATAATTCCAATAATTTGTATAAATTGAAATAGTATTTCATTTGTTGTTAAAATAATTATTAGTCCAGTTACTGCAAAAATTGCGTACACCCCCATACCAATCCCGTGACCAATAGAAGTCAGAATGCCAGCATATCTATTAATTGTAACACTGTTTCTGATAATTAATGCCAAACTAGGCCCAGGAGACATAGCGCCAGCAATACATACTAAGGCAAATTGAAGCCAAAAGATAAAAGTCATTTAATTTTTTGTTAGAGATAAATATTTTTTTATTGTTTTTTCTAAACCAAATTCAAAGGTATCACAGATCAGAGCATGACCTATTGACACTTCTTCGATATCATTAATATTTTCTAAGAAAAATTTTAAATTTTCCAAATTTAAATCATGGCCTGCATTTAATTTAATTTCAGGAAATTCTTTTTTTAAATATGTTGATACATCTTTATAGGATTTTATGGCAGTATCTTTATTCTCTACAAAATTATGAGCATAATCGTATGTATAAAGTTCAACTCTATCAGTTTGTATAACTTCTAAATTTTCAAGTGTTTTAATCGATGGATTTATAAAAATTGAAACACGAATTTTATTTTTTTTAAATTCACTAACAATATCTCGAAGAAATTCTTTATTTTCATGACAATCCCAACCAAATGAAGAGGTTAATGCACCAGGTGGATCTGGCACTAACGTGACTTGATCTGGTTTAACCTCTATTACTTTTTTAACAAAAAAATCTGATGGATATCCTTCAATATTGAACTCTTTATTTTCAAATTTTGCCAATAAATTTTTTAATGGCTCTAGGTCAGAAAATTTTGCATGTCTTTCATCAGGGCGAGGGTGTACTGTAATTCCATCAGCACCAAAGTTTAAACATTTATTACTAATATCAATCAAGTTTGGCAAGTCAGCACCTCTTGCATTTCTCACTAAAGCAAATTTATTCACATTTACGCTTAAAGCTGTCATAATTTATTAATTTTTTTATTTTAACTTCACTTATTATTTTTAGTAATCAATAACATCAAATTGAAAGGAGTAATATGAATAAATTTTATTTAATCGGAAAATTAAGTTCAGAATATGTTAAAGGTTATATGAGTAATCCAGATCAAGATAGAGTAGCGATTGTTGGAAGTGCTGCTGAAAAAGCTGGAGGTAAATTACATAGTTTAGAATTTGTAAGAGGTGACTTTGACATGATTGCTACAGCAGAAGGTGATTATGAATCAATGCTTGCCATGAAGGTTACAGCTTTACAATCAGGAATGTTAAATGAATTAATCATTTTAGATACCAAATTTGATATGGTTAGCACTGTAAAAAAAGCAGGAGAAGCCTCTGTAACTTATAAAAAAACTTAAGAATTACTTTAAATTATTTTTCCATACGTTTTAAGCATCCATTCATTAACTTTTGGATGCTTATATACTTCTTCTCTCAATTCATTTAATTTCTCATAGGGTTCTAATATGTTAGCTGGAACACCATCTAAAAGCCCCGAACTTAACCATCCAAGTAATCTCCAAATTGCTAAATCAGCAATAGAAATTTTGTTACCAACAAAGAAATTAGAATCTTTATTTTCTAAAAGTAAATTTTCAAGAAATTGAAACCATTTTGGTAAATGTTTTGTTGCTAATATTTTTCTCGCTAATTCTAATCGTTCCCTTTCTTTATCTCTGCCAGACAGAGTTACCAGATAGTTAATGTCTTGTGCTGCATCAATTATTTGATCAATTTGTGCTGCTTCAAAATCATTATTTTTTGGATATAAACCTGATAACTTTCCACAAAATCTGGCAATTGCTCCTGTTTGGGCAATTATTTTTCCATCAACATCTAATACTGGCAATTGTTTAAAAGGAGCTATTTGTTTATTCGGCAATAATCCCGTTTCTTTTAAGTTATCTATTTCTTTTCCTTCTACTCGATAATCTTTGAAAGGAATATCGCCTATAAATAGAGTTAATCTTGTTACTTCTGCTCTCCAAAAAGGTATTTTAAAATAGTATAATGTAATTTCCATATTGATTTTTTTATTATCATCTATGATACACAGTTATGATCAAAAAAATAGATCTTTTCATTATCATCATTAATATTATTTTTTTTTCATACTATTCAATCCAACTTCTTGTATTCACTGATGAATTTGCTTTAAATAATTTAGGTTTCTTTAATCATGCAGTTGCAGGATTATCTGAGATAATTGGTATAATTTTTTTATCTTTTGTAATAGCTCTAATAACGATTATTTTTAGAGGAATTGATAAACAATCACCTCTTATTTATTGTATTTTCGTATTACAGTTTTTAGTATCAATTAATTTCTGGAGATATGTTATTACAAACAACCCAGGAGAAACCAACTTACAAACAATTAGTATAAATGCATTTTTATTTTCGGTAATTACTCTTCTAAATTTATTATTGATAATAAATAATTTTAAAAAAATGTAATATTATTATATTAGATTATTTATTAAATTTTTTTTGAACGTATGGATTTAAAAATACTAAGTGCCAAAATTAAAAATATCTTTGATAATAATAAGATTCCTTGTTTATCAGTAATAATAACAAATAAAGACAAAAATATTTTCGAACAATACCATGGCCATACTCATTTAAAAAAAATGACATCTTTTAATGAAAACTCAATATTAAGAATAGCATCAATGACGAAACCAATTACCTCATTATGTATTTTTCAACTAATAGAAAAAAACTTAATAAGTTTAGAAACCAACCTTGAGGATATAGATAGACGCTTCGCTGATGTAAAAATTATTGAAATTGTTGATAATAATGTTCAGTATATAAAACCTAAATCAAAAATTAAAATTAAGCATCTATTAACTCATACTTCTGGATATGGTTATCAATTTCTTAATTCTGAAATTAAATATTTAGTTGATAATCAATTATTGCAAGATTTAAAAGATGATGGAGGAGATTTTCTTGATGCTCCTATTTTATTTGAGCCAGGTACAAGATGGAATTATGGAATTGGCATTGATCTACTTGGACATGTAATTGAAAAATTATCTAATCAAAAATTAAATGATTATATGAAAGAAAATTTATTTGATAAAATTGGAATGAAAAATACTACTTTTCATTTGGAAGAAAATAAATTTGAAAATTTGGCTTATGTTTATGATTATATAGACAATAAATTAATGCTTAATAAAGATATTACTTTCTATCAAGAGGAAAAAATTAATAGATTATTTCATGCTGGAGGGGGTGGTTTGTTTTCTAATGCACACGATTATGCAAAATTTATGCGTATATTTTTGAGTGAAAAAAATGACATATTATCTCAAGAGTCTATTAATATGATGAAAACTAATCAAATAGGAGATCTTGAAGTAAAAAGGATGCCTTCAGTTGATCAAGAATTTTCAGCTTCCTTAGATTACGATGATAACATTGAAAAAAAATTTGGATATGGTTTTATGATAAATAATAATAAAACACTTGAAGGGAGACCAATAGGGAGTATTTTCTGGACAGGCATCTTTAATAGTTTTTTTTGGATTGATTTTGAAAACCAAATAGGATGCGCAATATTTATGCAAATGTTGCCGTATATGAATGAAGTATCTTTGAGAGCCTATAATGAAATTGAAAAAAATATTTATGAAAATATTTAATATTAGATATCTAACATTTATCATTAATCATTTCATTTTTTCTCATTGGCATCGAATCTATAAGATCTAACAAACCTAGATATATTTTATCATCTTCCGTATAATCTTTTATATTGCCATCATAACCAATTAGCCAGATACCATATTTATCTTCAATGAAATCCGGTGTTGTGTATTGTTTGTTTTTAAAATTTTCAAAAAAAATTATTTCCAAATTTCTATCAACAATCTGACATGTATTATCGGAAATAAACTTTGTAGTTTGAATAAATACTAGATCATCTTCATTTTGATAAGATATAACGAGCAATCTTTTTTTCCAATTGAGTTCTGATATTTGCTTAGCCATTATTTCAAAATTTATAAATAAAACTAATATTATAAATATATATTTCATCAAGAGTGGTGCTGATACCGAGAATCGAACTTGGGTCTGACCGTTACCAACGGCCTGTAATAACCATTATACTATATCAGCTCAATCTATGTAATATCACAAAATTTTTTAATGAAAAGAAATGTAATTAGCGGATTCAAATCCGCTAATTTTATTTAAGAATATGAATAATCCTATATTAAATTATTAATCCCAATTAGTTTCTATAACTCTAACTAAGTTAAAGCTTTTCCACGTTACATCATCAGTAAAATCTGTATGATCTGCCCAAACATTTTCAGAATTAAGTTTATCCTGGGCTTTTCCATAATCTGTCATACTTTGGAAACGTGAAGCAAAAGAATAGTATCCACTATCATGGCCATTGTATCTTCCAACACTACAGCCATTTGCTCCAGCATCCATCCATAACTTAAAAAATATCTCTGATTTTTTCATTATCATATCAATATTTTTATGATGAAATGTCCAAGCTGCAAAACAATTTTTTACTCCAGGATCAGGATCCATTTTATGCATCATTGGTTCAGCAAAATTCATTTTTTCCCATGAAGTCAACTCAAAATAAGGATTCATTTCTTTATTAAAGTTTTCATCCTGACTTATCTTGTCATCAATTAATCCAAACTGTTCATAGTTTTCATAACCAATCATTGTACTAAATGTTCCCGTATCTGTCCCATGACTTGAGACTAATGCTGACCCAATTGCTCCATGATTACTAAAATGTTTTTCAATTATTTTATAACCATCAATTGCTTTTTGAATATTACCAGCTAACTTATAAGTCCATTGTCCAATTACCATTTTATCTCCTTTAATTGTTTATTTGTCTCTTAAGCATTCTTAGGTTGTAATTTTTAATAATTTTTATTTTTGAATGATAATCTTTTATTTCATTCCAATAATTACTATTTTCCATTGTTTTATCAAAGTGTTTGCCAAGTTGAGTCATTGAATCAAATCTAGCTGCAAATACGTACTGGTTAGGTCTTGGATAATCAGCTCCTGAAGTGGACATGATATTTAAGCCAGTGCATCCATTGCTGTTATAATGTTTCCAATCAATCTCAAAACTATCAATAACTGCTTGTTGATCATCACATTCAAAAAGCCAAATAGACCAAACTGATAACTTATCATTTGGACCATCAATATTTCCAACAATTTTTCTCATATACATAGTTTCAATAAGTTGCGTATTTGATCCTAAATTAGGTTCAATTAATTGGTCCCATTTTCCATTTGAATTGTTCCATGCATCATCCATTAATCCATAAGATTCATAATTTTTAAAATTTACACTTATTGCGAAGGATCCATTATCTGCACCCGTTAAAACACCTAGAGTTGTAAATTCTGCACCATTTTCTTTATGCATACCAGAAACTTTATCAAAAATATCTATTGCATTTGAATGATTAGTTCTAATTTTCCATTGAAGTAACATAATTGCCTCCTTTCATACTTCTAAAAAAAAATATAATAAAAATGTTAATAATTTATTAAAATATTAAAATTTAACTGTTTGTGAATTAATTGATTTAAGTTTAAGACAATTATTTATTAGAATAAAGATTTCTAAATATGTCATCAAAAATTAACAAAGTTACATTGGGTTATTGGAGTACAAAAGGCTTAGGGGCTGCTTCCAGGCAAATGATAATATATGCTGGAATACCATTGGTTGCTAAAATTTATAAAGTACTTCCCAAAGAAGAAAATGGTGAAGTAATTTATGAAGGCAGTTCTTGGCATGACAATGATAAAATTGAATTGAAGAAAAAAAATAGTTTAATAAACTTACCTTATCTACAATTCTTAAAAGATGACGAGGAATATGTAATTTCACATTCAAACACATGTCTTACTTTTTTAGGAAAAGAATTTGGAATGTTTGGGCAAACAAGTAAAGAGCAAATAGAATGTGAACAATTGCTTCAAGAAAGTGCTGATCTTCGCAGTGTTGTAACAAAATTTGCTTACACACATTTTCTTAACAAAGAAGAGGAATTGTTTGCGGCTAAAGAAGTATTTATTTCTGCATTTGAAAAATCGAATTCAGGAAAACTTCAAAAATTTGAACACTGGTTAAATTCAAAAGATAATAATCTTTCAAAAAATTTTCTTGTTGGGAATAGTATTTCTTCTCCTGATTTTAATTTATTTGATACTTTAGATTTATATAAAAATTTTCTTTTATATTACAATTTTGTTGAAGGTGCTGAAGATAATAACGTTTTTAATTTAGCTGGTTATCCGCTTATTTCTGAATTCTTTAATAACTTTAGGCTACTTCCTAAATTACAAAAATATATAAATTCAGAATTATATAAATTACCTTTTACCAATAAAGGAGCTAAGTTTGGTTCAGGCAAGAATGGTATTACCTGGGATCCAGCAATTGATACTGATACAACACCTGAAGAAATAATTATCGAATAAAAAAAAATAGTTTAAAAGGATACTTTATGAAAGAAATAAATTTTTGGTTTTCTATTGGTAGTACATATACTTATTTAACAGTTAATAGATTGCATGATGTAGCAAAAAAAGAAAATATCAAATTCAATTGGCATCCTTTCAGTGTTCGAAAAATTATGATGGATATGGATAATATTCCATTCACGCCGCCAGCTAAAAAAATAAAATCAGATTACATGTGGAGAGATATAGAAAGAAGAGCAAAATTTTACGGTTTTGAAGCTAAGGTTCCTGCTCCCTATCCATTAAAAGAATTTGATTTAGCAAATCAAATTGCCATTCTTGGAATGAATGAGGGTTGGGGTGTTGACTATGTTTATAAAACATATCAGAGATGGTTTCAGCAAGGTAAAGAACCAGCTACTCAGCCAAATTTAAATGAAATTTTTCAGGAGCTTAATTTAGATGCTGATGAGACCTTAAAAAAAGCAAACGATCAGGAAATAAAAGATAAATATTTAAGCAATACTGAATATGCTTATAAAAAAGGAGTTTTTGGAAGTCCTACATTTATATACGATGGTAAGGAAGTATTTTGGGGAGATGATAGACTTGAAGATTGTATTAAATGGATTAAGTTACAAAGTGAGTAAATTATTATGAAATTTTTAAATTTTATTTTTCCAAAAGGTCAATGGTCATTAACTAGAGTGGCAATACTATTTATAATATTTATGATCCTTGATTTTATTGTTGTTTATTACAAAATTATATAAGACTTAAATTAGTGGCTAGTGATTTATTATTTTCTCTAAGAGATGTAGAAATCAAATTTGGCAAAAAAGTTATTTTCCAAGATCTAAACCTCAATTTACACAAGGGTGATATGATTGCTCTTGTTGGTAAGAATGGTGTTGGAAAAACTACCTTAATGAAAACTATTTACGGTGATCAAGATTTAGATGCTGGAGAATTATGGAATTACCCAAATCTCAAAGTTGGATATTTCAATCAAAAATTTGAAAAATTAAATAACAAAACTATTGAAGAGAATTTTTCAGATTTACTTAACGAACAAAATAAACATTTTGTTGATATATTTTGCAATAAACTCAATTTAGATAAACTTGCTAATGTTGAAGATCTTTCAGGAGGTCAAAAAAGAAAAGTTTATTTAATTCGATCTTTATTAAAAGACTCAGATGTTCTGTTATTAGATGAGCCTACCAACCATTTAGATTTGCAATGCATCGAATGGCTAGAAAGTTATTTACGCAATTTAAATAAGACAATTATATGTGTCAGTCATGATAGAACTTTTCTCAGTAATTTTACTAATAAAGTTTTTTGGATAGATAGAGGAAAATTACGGGTAAGCCCAAGAGGATTTAAGGATTTTGATAAATGGTCAGAGGAGCTACTCGATCAAGAATATAGAGAATTAAGAAATAGAAAGCAATTTGTTAATATTGAACTCGAGTGGGCAAATAAAGGTGTAAAAGCCCGAGTTAAGCGAAATGAAAAAAGATTAAAAAGAGCAAAAGAATTAAAAGCGCAATTAGAAAAGGATGAAGCATCTTACAGAAGTGCAATTAAATCTTTAAGACCTCAAGTTTCTAAAAAATCTACCGATCAATCTAAATTCATTGCTGAACTTCAAGAAGTTTTTGTGAAATATCCAAATCAAAGTGATTTTGTTTTTAAAAATTTATCCATTAAAATTTCAAAAAATGATCGTATTGGTCTGTTAGGGAATAATGGAAGTGGTAAATCAACTTTTCTTCGTACCATCCTTAATGAAATAAAAATTTCTAAAGGTAAAATCAAGCTGAAAAAAAATTTAGAATTTTCTTATTTTGATCAAATGCGTAATGATCTTAATGGTAGAAAATCTATTAAAGATATCTTAGTACCCTCTGGAGGTGATTATTTAAAAGTTCAAGGAAGAGATAGGCATGTCTGTAGCTATGTGAAAGATTTTCAGTTTGATCCTAAAAATGTTAACCATACGATACAAACATTATCAGGAGGAGAGCAAAATAGATTACTTTTGGCAAAAGTTTTAGCTAATCCCAAAACTGGACTTATATTAGATGAGCCAACAAATGATCTAGATTTAGAAACGCTAGATCTGTTAACTGAAATGTTATCAAATTATAATGGAACATTGCTAATAGTATCGCATGATCGAGATTTTTTAGATCAAACTGTTAACAAAATTTTACATTTCAAAGAGGATGGAAATGTATCATTGTTTTTTGGTGGATACAGTGATTTTTTAAAATCTGAAAATCAACAAGTTGCTAAAAATAAAGAAACAAAAAAATCATATTCAGAAAATAACAAAGTAAAGAATTCTAAAGCTAAACTATCATATAAGTTTCAATATGAATTAGAGCAATTACCAAACCAAATAAAAAATATTCAACAAGAATTAGAAGATATTAAAAATGAATTGAAGGATACAAACCTATATTTGGAAAATTTTGAACGTTATCAAGAAATAACTTCCAAAATGGAAGTTCTTAATAATGATCTCAATACAAAAGAGAATAGATGGTTTGAATTAATTAAAATGGAAGAGGATCTAGTTAGTAATTTAGCGACAATTAATAAGCGCTAGTATTATCAGATTTAGTATCTACATCTTTCAATTCTTTTAATAAACTTTCAGCATGTGATGTCATCATTCTAAAATCAGAAAGTAAGGTGGTAAATTGAAAACCGTACTCCATCATTTCTTTCATATACTTAACTGATCCATTATGAATACCCGCAATCTTTCCTTTTTCTTTAGCTTTTTTTGCAATCATTTTTATATTTGAAAATACGGGATCTTCACGAACATCAAATTTAGGAGGTAAACCATAAGAAGAACTCATATCCGCAGGCCCAATATAGATACCAGTTAAGTTTGGAACTGAAAGAATGGCATCTAAATTTTCTACTGCTTGTTTCGTTTCTATCATTGCCAAACTTACAATATTATCATTTGCATGTTGATAGTAATCTGAACCATAAACTACCTGAGCTCTCATTGGACCAAAACTTCTTTGACCTATTGGAGGATAATAACAATATGAAACAAACTTTTCACAGTCTTCTTTTGTATTTATCATTGGCGCAATAATTCCTTGAACACCTAAATCTAACATTTTCATAATAATACCTGGCTCGTTCCATGGTACTCTTGTCATAGGAACAGTATCACTATTTGTTAATCCTTGAACCATTGAAATAGCAGTAGAATAATCATTTTGGCCATGCTGCATATCGATGGTTACTGAATCCCAACCCATTTTACCAAAGGCTTCTGCAGTAAAAGAATTAGGTATAGAAAGCCACGCATTTATAGATGCTTTATCTTTTTTCCAAATATCAAATAATTTGTTTTTCATAATTATGATTAGAATATAATAATAATTTATAATATATTAATACTACTCTTAAACATTATTTAATTTATAAAAACTATAAAATGATAAAATTTATAATCTGGTCTTTAATAGCAATTTTTTTAATAGTTATTTTTTATTTTTCTTTTAACTATTTTTTAAGTTTAATTAGGGATCAAATGATTTTTATGCTTTAGATTAATTTTTTGTCGCAATTCCTAATTTTCCTCGTTTTTTTGGATCAAAATATTACATAAATAGATTTACAGTCTTTCTATTTATAGTATAAATTTCTTATAAATGGAGGAAATGATGAATAAAATTTTAAATATTTTTTTAACTTTTATTCTTACAGCTTTTTTCGCAACATCAACATTTGCTGCCACTAAAGTAGTTTGGTGGATGGAAAGTAGTGCAGATACTGACCCTACAGTTCAAGAAATGATGTGTGATGCTTTTAATGCTGAACAAGATGAAGTAGAATTAGAATGTGTATTTAAAGAAGACATTAATGATACTATCAGACCAGCTCTTTTATCTGGAAGTGGACCGGACATGTTTGATACACCTGGTGCTTCTTATATAAAAATTTACCAAGATGCAGGTCTTGTTAAATCTATGCAAGAGTATGCTGATCAATATGGTTGGCAAGACAAACTTCTAGGTTGGGCTTACAACTCAGGAGTATTTGATGGTGAATTATATTCAATTCCAAAAAACTATGAAACAATGATTTATTTTTATAATAAAACTTTGTTTGAAGAAAATGGATGGAGTACGCCAAATAATTTAGAAGAAGTTGAATCTTTAGCTGCTAAAATAAAAGCTAAGGGAATGAATGTTTATGCGTATGGTTCTGCTGGATGGCAGCCAACTCACGAACATTTAGTAGGTAACTATTTCAACACTTATGCTGGACCAGATAATGTCTATAAAGCATTAATTGGTGAAAAAAAGTGGACTGATCCAGAGTTTGTAGAAGCAATTGAACTTTTAAGAAAACACATGGTAGATGAAGGTTATTGGTCTGGGGATTTAGAGACATATTATTCTTTAGATTGGGATGATTTTAATAACGAGTTTGCTACTAGAGGTTCTGCGATGCTCATGATTGGAACTTGGGGTTTCAATGTAACGGCAACAAATTTTGGAGAAACTTCTGATGATTGGGATTGGAATCCTTTACCGATTCTGAATTCACAGGCAGGAAGTGCTCCTAATTACCAACTTGCAACAGGTGGAACTATGTCCATTAATGCAGCATCTAAAAATGCTGATGGAGCTGCAAAAGTAATTGATTGGATTCTTTCTGATAAAGAAAGAGCTCTTAAAGTTACTGGCAGTTTAGGTTATGGCGCTTGGTTGTTACCACTAAAATACACTGATGCTGACTTTGATCCTAATATTGATCCAAGACAAAAAAGATTCTTAACTGAATTCGCAGAAGCTTCTGATTCTGGAAACTATGGATATACAACATGGACGTTCTATCCGAATGACCCAGGTGTACATATTTGGAAAGATATGGAAGTTGTTTGGGCTGGAGATATTACTCCACTTGAATTCATGGAGGAATCTCAAAGACTTTGGGATCAAGCTCGTGCAGACGATGCATTAGTTCCAGTTGGAAAAAGATAATTTATAAATTTAAATAAGGGGAAATTTTTTCCCCTTATTAAAAATAAAGTAATTATGCCAAAATTTTTAACAAGTATAAATGCAATTTCCTGGTACTTTTTATTTCCAGTTATATTTATACATTTTTTTGTGGTAGCATTCCCATCGATACTAAGTTTATTGTTATGTTTAACGGACTGGAATGGTTTCGGCAGAATAAACTACGTTGGATTAGAAAACTTTCAAGAATTATTTAGAGACCGTGTTTTCAAGAAAGCAGTTAAACACAACATAATTTGGACAGTAATGTTCTTAACAATACCAGTAATCGTAGCACTTATTATAGCATATCTTTTAACTGGAATAAAAAGAGGACAACTTTTTTATAGGCTAGTGTATTTTTTTCCATACATTCTAGCCAGTATCGTTAACTGTTTGATTTGGAGATACATATTCCATCCAAGACATGGCTTAGGGGGTTGGTTTGAGAATCAAGGTATTGATTTTCTTGCTAAGTCACCTTTTGCAATGAAGGAGACTGCTTTATACGCTGTTGCCTGGGTAGATATGTGGCATTTTTGGGGCTTCTTAGTTATTATTTATTTAACTGGAATGTATCAAGTGGATGACTCTCTTTATGAGGCAGCAGATATTGAAGGAGCAACAAAATTTCAAAAATTTAGATACATTACTTTACCAATGATACGACCAATTTTTGTTTTATCTTTAATAATTATAATCATCTGGTCTGTCCCAACTTTTGACTATGTATATATTTTAACAATGGGTGGACCAGCATATAGTTCTGAAGTTGTAGCAAATCATCTGTATTCTCAAGCCTTTCAACGAATGAATGTTGGTTACGCGTCTACTATAGGTGTCATGATGTTCTTCTATGTCGGTATTATAGTTGGTTTCTTTGCAATTTTGAGGCGGATGGGTTGGGAGGTATAAAATTTTAAATGGCAACTGCAAGATTTAGACAAAGATCAAGCTATATTAATCACGCCATTTTGATTTTTATGGCTTTAACAATTATTTTGCCATTACTAGTTTTAGCTTTTAATTCTATAAAACCATCTTCTGAATTTGGAGCAAATCCATTAGGTTTTCCAAATGAAATAAGATTAATGAATTATTATGATGCTTGGGTGAATGGAAATTATACTCAAATATTTATGAATTCACTTACTTTGGTTATCGGAACATTGATATTAAATTTGACTGTTTCAGGTTTAGCTGCATTCAGTTTGGCAGTTTTAAATCCAAGAGGAATTCAAACAATTGTTGTTGGCTTATACCTTTTAGTTGGAATAAGTATTCCTGCTCAATTATTTATTTTACCATTATTTTTAATGTGGAAAAGTTTATACCTCCTAGATACAAGGATTGGTTTAGTTATTATTTATAGCGCCTTAAATGCCCCTTTTGCAACTTTCTTAATTCGCTCTTACATGTTGCAATTACCTACAGAACTTTTTGAAGCCGCTAAACTAGATGGGGCATCTGTAATGCAATTGTTTACAAGAGTTGCCCTACCTTTATCTTGGCCAGTTTTTTTAACAACAGCACTTATTGTGTCATTAACAGTTTGGAATGAGTTTTTATTTGCTATTACTTTTATTATTACTGATGAGTACAAACCTATTTCGTCAATTTTATTTACATTTCAAAGTAGATTTGCAAATGATTATGGATTGGTGAGTGCGGCGTCTATTTTAATGGCGGCACCAATTGCTATTTTATTTATGTTTTTTCAAAGACGATTCATTGCTGGTTTAACCAGTGGTGCTACAAAAGGTTAGTTCAATGGGAGGAAGATGGAACTTAACAAAGAATACGAGGAGAAAGTTTATTCAGGAGTTTTAGGTAAAATCATAGGCGTCTATCTTGGCAGACCTTTTGAGGGTTGGTGGTATGATAGAATTATAAAAGAATTAGGCCCAATTAATTATTATGTAAATGATAAATTAAATATGCCTGTTCAAATCACAGATGATGATTTGACTGGAACTTTTAGATTCATAAATGCTCTAAAAGATTTTAATTTTGATAAGAATATTTCTTCTAAACAAATTGGACAAACTTGGTTAAATTATTGTTTGGAAAACCAAGCTGTTTTATGGTGGGGTGGTAAAGGAACATCATCAGAAGATACCGCTTATCAAAATCTTAAACAAGGTATTCACGCGCCAGATAGTGGTTCTATAAAAACAAATGGTCGAATTGTTGCAGAGCAAATAGGTGCTCAAATTTTTATTGATGGATGGGGATTAGTTTCGCCAGGTGATCCAGATCAAGCAGCTGATTTTGCAAAAAAAGCTGGAAGTGTAAGTCATGATGGTGAATCTGTTTATGCTGCTCAAGTTGTTGCTGCAATGGAAGCAATGGCGTTTATAGAAAAAGATACAAAAAAAATTATTGAGCATTGCAAAAGATATATCCCAAAAGACTCAACAATTTTTAAACTTATATCTGATATTCAAGATTGGAGTTCTGGTAATTTAGACTGGGAACAAGCAAGAGAAAAAATAGATGATATTTATGGTTATGAAAAATTTATTGGCGGTGTTCATATTGTACCAAATCATGCATTAATTATTTTAGCATTACTATTTGGAGATGATAACTTTCAAAAATCTTTAATGATTGTAAATACTTCAGGTTGGGACACAGATTGTAATTCGGGAAATGTCGGATGTTTTCTTGGAATTAAAAATGGATTAGAGAGTATTAAAGACGGACCCGACTATATTACACCAGTTAATGATACAATTTTTCTTCCAACAAGTAATGGTGCTGAAACGATGACTGACGCATTAAGAGAAAGTCAAAATATTGTTAATATTGCTAGACGAATTAATGGTATACAAAACAAGATAGTAAAAGAAAATGCAAGATATAATTTTGAAATGCCAGGCTCTACTCAAGCTTGGAAAATTAATAAGACTAATGATAATAATTTAAATACTACAATTACTAATGTTCCTTATGAAACCAAGATTGGTGAAAGAGCATTAGAAATTGACTTTTCTAATTTATCAATAGGGCATTCAAGTGTTGCCTATGTTGATACATTTTTTCCAGATTGGTTTACTGAACTAAAAGGATCTCAGCGGCAGAAATTTTTTCACTATGACTTTGTTGGATGTCCAATTGTCTATAGTGGACAAAAGATTAAAACTGAAATTATTTCAAAAAGTAAAAATAATATTAAAGTTACTTTATTTATAAAATATTGGGGTGAAGAAGATAAATTAAAACAAATAGATGCTGAAGAATATGAGCTTTCAAATAATGAAGTAAAATCAATTGAATGGATAGTTCCAGATACACATGCAAATCCAATTGGACAAATTGGATTTGTCATATCGGCAGATGTTAACACTTCAGGAAAATTACTAATTAATTTTCTTGATATTACGGGCACACCAAAAGTTACATTTAAAAGACCTGAACACATAGAAAATGCATCAAAAAATGGATATTTTTTTAACCAAGAATTTTATGGTCAATTATGGAAAAGAGCATGGGTGAATGATATCGATAAATGGCAATATAGGTGGTTAGAGTCATTTAAAATTATCAATGGAGTTGGTAGAGGTCATATTTTACAAGGATCATCTTCCTGGAAAGATTACACCGTTACTTCAAAAGTGAACTTTCCATTAGCATCAGCTGGAGGATTAATAATTAGATCTCAAGGAGTAAAGCGATATTACTCTTTAGAACTTACTTCCAATAATAAACTGCAGATTAATAAAATGTTTTATGAATTAGAAACATTAAAAGAAATCGATTTTAACTTTGAGTTTTATAAGGAATATGAATTAAAATTTGAAGTGAATGGAAATAAATTATTGGGTTATGTTGATGATAAGTTATTAATTGAAACACACGATAAAGATAATTCTTTTGAAACAGGCATGATAGGTTTTGTTACACAAGATGGAACATTGTCATCCAATTCAATAAGTATAGAGTAAAAATATAAGAGTATGAAATTAGATAATAATTTTGAAAAGAAAGTTTATGCTGGTGTCTTAGGAAAAATTATTGGAGTTTATTTAGGAAGACCATTTGAGGGTTGGCCCTATGATAAAATAATGAAAGAACTTGGGCCTATTTATTATTACGTAAACGACAAATTAAATTTACCTCTTCATGTTACGGATGATGATCTCAAT
Source organism: uncultured Alphaproteobacteria bacterium (assembly GCA_902614375.1). Classification (GTDB taxonomy): domain Bacteria; phylum Pseudomonadota; class Alphaproteobacteria; order HIMB59; genus CACPNW01. The sequence continues at coordinate 61,464 of CACMKZ010000007.1, read as the reverse complement.
GGTACTTTTACTTTTATTAAAGCTTTTAAAGACTTTAATTTTAATCGAAATATAACTTCAAAGCAAATTGGTGATACGTGGTTAAATTATTGTTTAGAAAATCAGGCTGTTTTAGCATGGGCTGGAAAGGGATTATTGACCGAAGAGAGTGCGTATTTAAATTTAAAAGAAGGTATTGAAGCTCCAGAGAGTGGATCAATTAAAAGGAATGGTAAAATTATTGCAGAGCAAATTGGTGCACAAATATTTATTGATGGTTGGGGAATGATTGCAGCAGGTGATCCAGACTTTGCATCTGATTTAGCAAAAAGAGCAGGGAGTGTTAGTCATGATGGTGAGTCTGTTTACGGCGCTCAAATGGTTGCTTCTATGGAAGCAATGGCTTTTATTGAAAGTGATACAAAAAAAATAATTGAGCATTGTAAAAGTTACATTCCTAAGAATTCTGTGATTTATAAATTAATTTCAGATATTCAAGATTGGAGTTCTGGTAATTTAGATTGGGAACAAGCTAGATTCAAAATTGAAGAACACTATGGGTATGACAAATACCAAGGATTTTGTCATATTGTGCCAAATCATGCTTTGATAATTCTAGCTCTTTTATTTGGAGATGATGATTTTCAAAAAACGTTAATGATTGTTAATACAGCAGGGTGGGATACAGATTGTAACTCAGGAAATGTTGGCTGTTATATGGGTATTAAAAATGGTCTAGAGGGCATTCAAAAAGGTGCAGATTTTATTACACCTGTTAATGACACTTTATATATTACATCTGCTCGTGGTTCAGAAACTATGACTGATGCATTAACTGAAAGCCAGAATATAATTAATATTAGAAGAAAATTAGATGGCCTTGAACATCAATCTATTAAAAACAATGCTCGATATAATTTTGAAATGGAAACATCTACGCAAGGATGGATGATTGATAAATCAAATAATAATAATCAAAATACTTTTTTAAAAAACTGTGAACATATCTCTGCTATTGGCAAAAGAGCTTTAGAGATAAATTTTAACAATCTTACAAAAGGAATTAATAGTGAATTATATGTGAATACATTTTTCCCAGAAGAATTTACAAGATTGAATGAGCAACAAGAAATGATGCTTATAGTTTACAGTTTTGTTGGTTGTCCTACAGTTTACTCAGGTCAAACAATTAAAGCAGAAATTATATCGAAGACGAAAAAAAATATAAAAATTAAATTATTTATTAAGTATTATGGTGAAGGAGATAAGTTATTTAAATTAGATTCGGAGGAATTTTACTTCTCAGAAAATGAAACAAAAAAAATAGAATGGACTATTCCAGATACATTATCAAATCCCATTACTCAACTTGGATATAGTATTGCATCTGATGAACAAGTATCAGGTAAAATATTAATAAATTATATTGATATTTCTGGAATACCTAATATGACTTTTAAAAAACCTGAGCATATTAAAAACGACAAAGTAAATACGACAAGTCATAATATTAAATCTTTAACAAATGGTGTTTATATTCCAGATGATGAAAAATATTATGGTCAGTTATGGAAATTGGCTTGGGTGAATGATGTAGATAAATGGTATAGTCATGGAAAAAATTCATTTGGGTTAATCAAAAATACATCAAGAGGGCATGTATTTACAGGATCCTCCGATTGGAAAAATTATTCGGTAACTTCAAAAATAATGTTTCGTTTAGCATCATCTGGAGGATTGGTAATTCGATCTCAGGGTTTGCAGAGGTATTATTCATTAGAAATTAAATCAACAAATAAATTACAGATTAATAAAATGGAATATGGTCTAAAAATATTAAAAGAAGTAGATTTTGCTTTTGAGCCATTTGAGGAATACTTTATGCGTTTTGAGGCTGATAATAATTTTTTAAAAGGCTTTATTAACAATGAATTGTTAATTGAGGTAGAAGATAAATCAAATCAATTTGAAAAAGGTATGATAGGCTGTATTGTTGAAAATGGAACTATTATTAGTGATGAAATTTCGATAAATTGAGATAATATTCATTTGGAGGGAGGAAAATGAATTTAGATAAAGTATTTGAAGAAAAAGTTTATGCTGGTGTCTTAGGAAAAATTATTGGTGTTTATTTAGGTAGACCATTTGAAGGTTGGTATTATGACAGGATCATGGAAGAACTTGGTCCAATTAATTATTATGTAAATGATAAACTTGATTTTCCAATACATGTCACAGATGATGATCTAACAGGTACTTTTAGGTTTATAAATGCTCTTAAACATTTTAATTTTGATAAAAATATTTCGCCTAAACAAATTGGACAAACCTGGTTAAATTATTGTTTAGAAAATCAAACTGTACTTGCGTGGGCAGGAAAAGGAATTTTAACTGAAGAAAGCGCATACATGAATCTTAAACAAGGTATTCACGCACCTGAAAGTGGTTCCATTGCTAAAAATGGTAAAGTAATTGCGGAACAAATCGGAGCGCAAATATTTATTGATGGCTGGGGAATGGTTTCTCCAGGTGATCCAGAACAAGCTGTTGATTTAGCAAAAAGAGCAGGGAGTGTTAGTCATGACGGTGAATCTGTTTACGGCGCTCAAGTTGTTGCTGCTATGGAAGCCTATGCATTCATAGAAAAAGATATAAAAAAAATAATAGAGGACAGTAAAAAATTTGTTCCAAATGATTCAACAATTTATAAATTGATTTCTGATATCCAAGATTGGAGCTCTGGTAATTTAGATTGGGAACAAGCTAGATCCAAGATTGAAGATAAGTATGGGTATAGTAAATTTCCAGGTAATTGTCATATCGTTCCTAATCACGCACTAATTATATTATCGTTGTTATTCGGAGACGATGATTTTCAAAAATCCTTAATGATCGTCAATACAGCAGGATGGGATACAGATTGTAACTCAGGAAATGTTGGTTGTATCTTAGGAATAAAAAATGGATTAGAAGGAATTAAACAGGGTCCAGACTATATAACACCTGTAAATGATATTATTTATTTACCAACAGCATATGGTTCTGAAACAATGACTGATGCTTTATTGGAAAGTCAGAACATTATTAATATAACAAGAAAAATGAATGGTCTTGAGAGCAAGGTTATCAAAAATAATGCTAGATACAATTTTGAAATGGAAACATCTACACAAGGATGGATGGTTGATAAATCAAATGATAACAATCTAAATACAAGCTTATCTAATGTTGATTATAAATCAGATAATGGAACGAGAGCGTTACAAGTCAGCTTTAATGATCTATCATTTGGTCTTGCAAGTGAAATTTTTGTAGATAGTTTTTTTCCAGAATGGTTTACAAAATTAGAAGGCTATCAAGTTCAAAGATATTTTCATTATGATTATGTCGCTTGTCCTATTGTATATTCTGGACAAAAGATAAAAACAGAAATTATATCTCAATCTGAAAAAGATTTGCGAATTAATTTATTTATTAAATATTGGGGAGAAGAAGATAAATTAATTAAATTATCCTCTGATGATTTTAATTTAAAGAGTAAAGAAAATAATACAATTGAATGGGTTGTTCCTGATACTTTTGCAAATCCAATTGGACAGATAGGTATTAGTATTAATTCTGATGATAATGTTTCAGGAAAAATTTTAATTAATTATTTAAATATCTCTGGAACTCCAAAAATGACTTTTAGAAGACCTGACCACATAGATGAATATAAAAGAGGCATATTTTATAAAGAGGAAGTTTACGGTCAATTATGGAAAAGAGCTTGGGTCAATGATGTAGATAAATGGCAATACCGACATAATGAATCATTTAAAGTAGTAAGGGGCATAGGTCGTGGTCACATAATGACTGGGAGTGAGACATGGAAAGATTATACAATTTCTTCAAAGATATCTATTCCTCTTGCATCTGCCGCTGGATTAATTGTTAGGTCTCAAGGTTTAAAAAGATATTATTCTCTTGAGTTAACATCTGAAAATAAACTCAAGATTAATAAAATGGAATATGAATTAAAAACACTTAATGAAATAGATTTTAATTTAGAATATTTTAAAGAATATGATTTAAAATTTAAAGTAGATGGCAATAAACTTCAAGGTTATGTTGATAATCAATTACTAATTGAAGCACAAGATTCATCTAATCCATTTGAGGAAGGTATGATGGGATTTTTAACTGAAAATGGAGCAATTCAAAGTAATTCAATATCTATAGAATAAATATATAAAAAAAAGGGGAGAAATAATGAAACTAGATAAAGTGTATGAAGAAAAAGTATATGCAGGGGTACTTGGTAAGTTAATTGGTGTTTATCTAGGACGTCCTTTTGAACAATGGACTCATGAAAGAATATTAGAAGAGTTAGGTGAGATTAATTACTATGTAAATGAGAAATTAAATGTTCCATTAGTAGTAACTGATGATGATATTACTGGTACCTTTACTTTTTTAAGAGCTTTAAGAGAAAATAATTATGATCCTAATATTACGCCAAAACAAATTGGTCAAAGTTGGTTAAATAATCTTATAGAAAATAAAACTGTTTTGTGGTGGGGAGGTAGAGGTCATTCAGCTGAGGACACTGCATTCCAAAACCTTAAGGCAGGCATTCACGCCCCAATGAGTGGTTCGATTGAAACCAATGGAGAAGTTGTTGCACAACAAATAGGAGCTCAAATATTTATTGATGGATGGGCTTTAGTATCACCAGGAGATCCGGAAAAAGCTGCTGATCTTGCAAAAAAAGCTGCAAGCGTAAGTCATGATGGCGAAGCGATTTACGGAGCACAAATGGTAGCCGCTATGGAGTCTTTAGCTTTTATCGAAAAAGATATTAATAAAATTATTTATGAAAGTAAGAAATATATTCCAAATACATCTGAGATTTACAAAGTAATTGGAGAATTACAAAATATACGATCAGGTAATAGTGACTGGATGCAAGCAAGAGAATTTTTAGCTAAAAACTATGATTATGATAAATATTTAGGTGAGTGTCACATGATACCTAATCATGCTATTATAATTTTATCATTATTATTTGGGGATGATGATCTTCAAAAAACATTAATGATTGTTAATACTGCAGGTCGAGATACAGATTGTAACTCAGGAAATGTTGGTTGCCTGATGGGAATTAAAAATGGACTTGAGGGATTAAATAATGGCCCAGATTATCTTTCTCCAATCCAAGATAGAATGTATTGTCCTACGGCAAATGGTGGCGAAACACAGACAGACGCATTAACTGAAGCTTATAAAGTAATTAATACTGCAAAAAGAATGAACAATGAGGAAATTGTTCAGCCTAAAAATGGATCCAGATTTCATTTTGAAATGCCTGGTTCAGTTCAAGGGTGGAGAGCAAACTATAAAGAAAATAAGAATATTTCCACTCATGTACAAAATATAAAATATGATAGTAAAATTGGAAAAAGAGCCCTTGAGATTAAATTTGATAGAGTAGCGCCTGGTGTCTTCTCTGAAGCATTGGTAGATGTATTTTTTCCTCAAGAGTTACACGAATTAACAGGGAAAGCTAGAGAGAGATTTTTTCAAAGTTATAATTTTATTTCATCTCCATTATTATATTCTGGTCAAACAATTGAATCTGAAATTAATTTTGTTACAAGTTCAGATAAACCAATCAATGTTAAATGTTTCATAAATATGTTTGGGAAAGATGATGAATATGAAAGAATTAATTCAGAGGAAATAATTTTGTATCCAGGTAAATCACATAACTTAAAATGGAAAATTCCTTCAACTGAGGGAAATCCAATTACTCAAGTTGGATTTTCTATTGAATCTGAAGAAGCAAATTCTGGCAGCTTATTAATAAACTATCTAACATTTACGGGAGAACCAGATTGTTCATTTTATAAACCAAAACATATTGGAGAACATAAACGGGGTGTGAAAACATCAAACGCTGTTATGTGGAAATCAAGTTGGGTAAATGCTGTTGATAAATGGGAAGTAGGTGCAAGAACATTTAGAATAACAAAAGATAGCGGGAGAGGGATTATCATTACGGGTAATGAAGCTTGGAAAAACTATACTGTTAGCGCAGATATAGCAGTGCAAAGACTAACTACCGGCGGCCTTGCTGTAAGAGTACAAGGTTTAAATAGATACTATGGACTGGTAATTAATTCTTCAAACAAACTTCAATTAATAAAAGTGGTAAATGAAGTAAATGTTTTAAAGGAGATGGATTTTAATTTAGAATATTTTAAAAATTATAAATTATCTCTTAAAATTAAAGATAATGTTCTTTCTGCATATTTAGAAAATAAATTAGTTTTAGAATATGAAGATAAAAATAATTTTCTTGACTCAGGAGCTATGGGATTGATTGTTGAGGATGGTACATTAGTCACTGATGAAATAGTTGTAGGATAAATATGAAATATAGAAAATTTGGATCATTAGATTGGAACGTATCCGAAATTGGATTGGGTTGCTGGCAAATTGGAGCAGACTGGGGAGAAGTTAGTGAAGATAAAGCTAAAGAAGTATTAAAATCATCATTTGAAAATGGTGTTAATTTTTTTGATACTGCTGATGTATATGGCATGGGTAGAAGTGAAAAATTTGTAGGTGAATTTATTAAATCAGTATCTGAAAGAATTTATGTGGCAACAAAAGCTGGGAGACAAATCAATCCTCATGTAGCCGAGGGATACTATAATAAGGAATTAATGGAGTCTTATGTAGATCAATCTTTATCAAATCTTAATGTTGAAACAATTGATCTATTACAAATGCATTGTCCTCCAACCGAAGTATATTCATCTGATCATACATTTGAAATGTTAGATTATTTAGTGAGTAAAGGAAAAATTCAACATTACGGATTTAGTGTTCAAACAGTTGATGAAGCTTTAGCTTGTATCAAACGTCCAAATACAAAATCGATACAAGTTATTTTTAATATTTTTAGACAAAAACCTGCTGAAAAATTATTTAAAATAGCAAAAGAAAAAAAAGTTGCAATTATAGTCAGGGTGCCTCTTGCAAGTGGTTTGTTAACAGGTAAGTTCTCAAAAGATTCTTCTTTTGCTCCTGATGATCATAGAAATTATAATATAAATGGTGATGCATTTGATGTTGGAGAAACATTTTCAGGTGTTAATTTTAATAAAGCATTAGATGCAGTTGAAGATTTAAAAAATATTTTGCCAACTGAAATAACTTTATCACAATTATCGCTAAGATGGATTTTGATGCATGATGCAGTTAGTGTTGTTATTCCGGGTGCTAAAAATAAAGATCATGTGAATTTAAATACTTCTTCTTCAAATATTAATGAAATTTCCTCTTTGATGGAAAAAATTAGTAATATTTACACAGAATACTTTTTTGATGATGTGCATCATCGTTGGTAAAAAATTTTGTGTTAGAAGAAAAAATAATTTTTAGAAGAGCTACCATTGCGTCAGTAATTACTTCTACCTATCCAATGATAGTCGTGGGTTGTTATTTTGGAATAACACCTTGGAATATGGAGAGACTTTCAATTGACGAGTCTGATTTAAGCTATGCGATATTACTTTTTGGAATTTTTTTTATAATTTCTAATCAAATTGCTGGAAGGATATTAGTCCCAAAATATGGAACTAAATTAGTTATGAGTTTAGCTTTTCCTATTGTTACATTTTCTGCCTTATTGACTGTTATTTCTTCATCATATTTTTATTTTTTATTAACTTTTATATCTGGTGGAATAGGATGGGGTGCATCTGGACCAATTGGAGGTATACATAGTCAACTTATTGAAAGACATTTTAAAAAAATTATTACACCGTATTATGCTATGGGATTTAATTTAGGAATTCTCCTTGGAGGGGGATTAGCAGGTTTAATAATGAGAAATAATTATGAACCTTACATATCGTTTACGATCTTATCCTTTTTATCAATCTTAGTTTCCTCTTTTGTATATTCTTATGGATTACCCCGAGATTTAGATTTTAAAGGTGAAGGTGAGAAATTTAAATTACCAGAGATGAATGTTCTTTTATTTGGATTTTTGTTATTTTTTGTTTTTGGATCAGGTGGAATAATTATGGATTGGTCGACATTATGGTTGTCAAAAGATTTGAATACTCCTCTTTACTTAGCAAGTATGGGATTAATCTTTTTTAGCATTGGAGGGATTTTTGCTAATTTATTTTCAAATTCTTTGATTAATTTATTCACTGAAAAAGTTGTAGGTTGTCACTTTGTGATGATTGGCGCAGCTATAATGTTTTTGTCTTTATTAACAAATAACTTCTACATTATACTAGGAGTTCTATGTATTTATGGATTTGCTATTGCAAATTTAGTTCCTATAATAATTCGACAAGCGGTTAAACAATCCAATGAAAGTATCCCAATGACTGTGACTAATCTGATAACTATTGGATTGTCTTCTACAATGATTTTACCTGCTGGAATTGGTTTTCTAGCTGAAACATATTCATTAACATTAAATATGTATTTATTAACATTTGTTGTATTTATTTGTGCTGTTATATTTTTATTTAAATATAAGTAAAATAATGGGTAAACTTAGAATATCTCAAATTCAATTTTCAGCTAGTCACATAGCAAATTTGAATGCAAACAATTTAGAACAAAATTTTAAAAAAACATTAAAATTTAAACCTCATTTGATTTGCACACCAGAATGCTCCAACATTATTACTAATGATAAAAATTTTTTATTATTAAATGCCCCATATCAAAATACATGCCCAGTTTTAAAAATGGCAAAAAATTTTGCTAAAAAAAATAAGGTTAATATAAATCTAGGTTCTTTACTCTTAAGAGTAAAAAAACAACGCAAACTAGTTAACAGATCTTTTTTTATTGATAATCATGGAGTGATAAAAAAAACATATGATAAAATTCATATGTTTGATGTCAAAATTAATAATAATGAAAAACATCAAGAATCATATTTATTTAAAGCAGGAAATAAAATAATTTTTACAAAAATTAATAATATTAAATTAGGAATGACAATTTGTTATGATTTACGGTTTCCTAATTTGTTTAGGCAGCTTGCTAAAAAAGATTGTTCAATTATTTTAGTTCCTGCTGCTTTTACTAGACCAACCGGAAAAGATCATTGGGAGGTTTTGAATAGATCACGAGCTATAGAGAATAATGTATTTATTGTGGCAACAGGTATGTGTGGAAATCATCATATGAAAAGAAAGACCTATGGATATTCCCTTTTAGTAGATCCATGGGGGAAGATTATAAATAGTACCAAAAATAAACCTGCAATCATTAACTCAACTATTAATATTTCTGATGTAAATAAAATAAGAAAAAAAATTCCTTCTTTACGATATGAGTAATTTTAAATCACTAGTTTCTGGCGTTGGCAATTTGAGCAAAACAACAAAATATTATGATGATTGGTCAGAAAATTATGATGCAACACTCAAGTTATGGAATTATCAAGCACCTAAAAAGAGCATTAAATTTTTAAAAGAAAAAATTAATATCAAACCAAAAAATATCTTAGACTTAGCATGTGGAACTGGTTTATTTGGTGCTGAATTAAAAAAAGTTTATCCAAAAAGTCATATTTATGGTTCAGATATTTCAAAAAAAAGCCTGAAAATTTCATCAGGAAAAAAAATTTATAAAAAATTACAAATAAAAAATTTCGAACAATTACATCATTATAAAATAAAATTTGATCTCATTTCACTGATTGGCTCCATGACGTATTGCAAAAACTTCGACAAATTTTTTGCAAATATTAATAAAAATATTAAAGAAAAAGGCTTTGTAATATTTACCCATAGAATAGATTTATGGGAGAAACAGGATTTTTTAAGTATTTTAAAAAAACATCAAAAGTCATTAAAAATCAATAAAATTTCTAGACCTGTAAATTATTTACCTTTGAACAAGGATTTTAAAAATAAAATAAAAATAAAAATTGTTTTGTTACAAAAATATTAAAATTTAGGTTTTTTTAATTAAAAAATTTGAGCCAAAACCGAGAATCGGTTATTTATTGTTTAGGTTTATTTTCTATCCATAAACCAACGATGAAAAGAAGGGATATTCGCCGTGTCCCTTCTTTTTTTATACACTAGATAAAATTGATTTGGCAACAAATTAAATTTATTTCTTTGAGTTAAAATTATCCATTTTTCGAAGTGTCTTTTCACTAACATGATGCTCTATTCCTTCAGCATCTTCAGAGGCCGTATTCTTGTCTAAACCAAGATTTAGTAAAAAATTATATACAATATTATGCCTTTTTTTTGATTCACTTGCTATTTTTTGACCTTTAAAAGTTAAAAAAATTGATCGATAAGGTTCTCTTTTAATGAAACCTTGTGTTTGTAATCTTTGTATTGTTTTATTAGCTGTGGCTTGTGCAATACCCAAGCTTTCAGCAATATCAACAATACGAGCTTCACCTTTGGAATTTAAAAGTTCTGCAATTAGTTCTAAATAATCTTCAGTATTTTCTGTTTTATGAGCATTTCGGACTTTGCTAAATGACATCCTTTTTTTTAGCATAATAATCAACAAAAATTAACATAAAATGTAGCCATAGCTATATTTATTAGCTATATATACATTCAATGAATGCTCTAATTAACGCTATTAATGAAAAAACAAAGATCATTCTTGAGAATGATGGAAGGTTATTAAAGAAATCTTTCTTTGGTCTATTATTACTTTCTCTTGTTTTTCAAGGAGGAGAGTTTGGAGAAGTTATACGATCGTCAATGATAGATGCTTATATTCAGGTATCTGTATTTGTTGGATTTACTCTATTTGTTTTTATTGGTTTGGATAGTTTAACAAAATTTGATGTTAAGAATTTTTTATCTAAGACACAAAAGTTCCATGTCGGTATAGCTGCTTTTTTAGGTGCAATTCCTGGATGTGGTGGAGCTATAATAGTTGTAACGCAATATATCCAGGGGCGTATTTCTTTCGGATCCTTAGTTGCTGTGTTAACAGCAACAATGGGTGATGCAGCTTTTTTAATACTTGCTATTGAGCCCACAACAGGACTTTTAATATTTGGTATTGGAATAATTGTTGGATCAATTTCAGGTTATATAATTGATTTTATTCATGGCATAAATTTTATGCAATCAGAGACAAAAATAAAAGTTGAATTTGAAAAAATAAATAAAACTTTTGTATCGAATTTTAATTTCTTTTGGCTTTTTTTATTTATTCCTGGTTTTATTTTAGGTATTCTAGTTGCATTCCAGGTAGAATTTTCACCAGCTTACAACTCAGTTTTAGTTTTTGTAGCTTCAGCTGGAGCAATACTTTCAATATTTATGTGGTCATTAAATCCATTAAGTGATTTTCAATGCTCAACTGACAAAAGTAGAGGATTATTATCAAGAGTAGTAGATACAACTAATTTTGTAACTACCTGGGTCATTAGTGGTTTTCTTGTCTTTGAAATATTTATGTATTTTACAAGTTTAGATTTAAAAATATTTTTTGATTTATGGCTACCGTTTGTTCCATTGGTAGCAATTCTATTTGGTTTTTTACCTGGTTGTGGACCGCAAGTTGTTGTAGCTACGTTTTATCTAAATGGCTATATTCCTCTTTCTGCAGAGCTTGGTAATGCTATTTCAAATGATGGTGATGCTTTATTCCCAGCAATTGCACTTGCCCCAAAAGCTGCGATTTTAGCAACCCTTTATAGTGCAATTCCTGCATTAGTTGTTGCCTACGGATATTTTTACCTATTTGAGTAAAATCTTGAAGAAAAACTTACCATCTAAAGTCTGTATTGTTTGCAATAAGCCATTCTCTTGGAGAAAAAAATGGGAAAGAGATTGGAAGAATGTTTTATATTGTTCTAAGAAATGCTCTAAAAATGGATTAAAAAAAAATAATAATAATTAAATCTTATTTATGACAGATAAATTAAATAAAGAAAAAGATACACATCAAGCAAAAGATGATTCTAAAAAAGAAATTCGCTTAACGAGATTAAAAAGGTTAGAAAAAAAACTGAAATCAAATATTTTAAAAAGAAAACAAGCTATTAGCAAAAATGGATAAATTAATAATAAAAGGAGGTTCTAAAATTTCTGGCTCAGTTAATGTTCACGGTTCAAAAAATTCTGCACTACCAATTATAGTATCTTCTCTTTTATCTAAAAAAACTTTAAAACTCTCAAATGTACCTAATGTGGTTGATGTTCTAAATTTAATAAAATTACTGAAAAATTATGGTGTAAAAATTGAACACAAAAAAAATAAATTAAAAATAAATCCATCAAAAATTAAGAATCTATCAGCAGATTATGATGTTGTTCGAAAAATGAGAGCCTCTATATTGATTCTAGGTCCATTACTTTCTCGATTTGGTGAGGCTAGAATATCTTTACCAGGAGGATGTGCCATTGGAACTAGGCCAATAGATATACATCTTGCTGGTTTATCAAAATTGGGAGCTAATTTTGAAATTCAAAATGGTTTTGTTGTTGGCAGTGTAAAATCACAATTAATTGGAAATAAAATTAAACTACCATTTCCAAGTGTAGGAGCAACTGAAAATATACTAATGGCCTCAGTATTGGCAAAAGGTGAAACTAAAATTTCTAATGCTGCAAGAGAACCAGAAATAGAAGATTTGTCAAAATGTCTTATAAAAATGGGTGCAAAAATAGAAGGTCATGGAACAAAAACTATTCTTGTACAAGGTGTAACAAATTTAAAAAAAGCAGAGCATGAGATAATTGCTGATAGAATTGTAGCTGGCACATATATAATTGCAGCTTTGATGTTAAATTCAGCTTTAGAAATAAATAACTTTAATACTATTTATTTAAAATCCTTAATTGATATTTTAAAAAAAATGGGTGCAAAATTAAAAGTAAGTAAAAATTCGATAAAAGTCTCTAAAGGATCAAAACTAAAATCTACTAGTCTTGCAACTAATCCATATCCAGGTTTTCCCACCGATTTACAAGCGCAGTTAATGTCTCTTATGTGTATCTCTGATGGGAAGTCAAAAATTAAAGAAACAATTTTTGAAAATAGATTCATGCATGTTCCTGAACTGAATCGATTAGGTGCGAATATTTCAGTAGAAAAAGATACCGCTACAATAATAGGCAATCAAACATTTAAAGGAGCGCAGGTAATGGCTAGTGATTTACGAGCTAGTATAAGTTTAGTGTTAGCTGCTATGAATGCGAATGGCCAAACGACACTAAATCGTGTCTATCACCTTGATAGAGGCTATGAAAATATTGAAAAAACATTAGGTAGTTTGGGTGCAAAAATAAAAAGACAGAAAAACTAACTTTTTCTAGTTTTTTCTTTGATCACAATATAAAAGCCTGCAATTTATGAGCAAAATAGTTATTGCAGTACCAAGAGGCAGAATAACAAAAGAATGTAAAAACTTGTTACTTAAAACAAGTTTTGCCCCTGATCCTCTACTATTTGATAAAGACACAAGAAAGTTAACGTTCAAATCTAAAAAAAGAAATATTGAGTATATTAAAGTAAGAGCCTTTGATGCATGTACATTTGTTGCATTTGGAGCTGCACAAATAGGAATAGCTGGTGAGGATGTAATTAATGAATTTGATTACTCAGAAATATATGCTCCACTTGATTTAAATATTGGTCATTGTCGAATTTCTGTAGCTGCTCTGAAATCTTTATTAAAAAAAGAGGATCCAGAAACCTGGAGTAATATTAGAATTGCAACTAAATACCCAAATATTACTAAAAAATTTTTTTATAATAAGGGAATACAAGTAGAAATTATAAAACTAAGTGGATCAATGGAATTAGCTCCTTCTTTAAATATGTGTAGGAGAATTGTAGATTTAGTTTCTACAGGAAAAACATTAAAAGAAAATGGTTTGACTGAAATTGAAGAAATAATGAAAATTCAATCTAAATTAATTGTCAATAGATCAGCTTATAAGACAAATATGAATGAGGTTTCAAAAATTATTTCTGAAATAGGTGCTTTTGTTAAATGAAAATAATAAAATTTAATAAAAATTTTTATAATCAATTTAAGACAAAGATTGAAAAAAGAAATTCATTATCAAGTAAATCAATTCAAGAAGATGTAAAAAAAATTATTTATGATGTAAAAAAAAATGGCGATAAATCTCTAATTAAGTATGCAGCAAAATTTGATAAAGTTAAAATTAACAAACAAGATCTTAGTTTAGATTTATCTAAAATAAAAATACAATCTAAAGTTGAGCCACAAATATTTAATAGTTTTAAAAAAGCTATTAAAAATATTTCATTATTTCACAAAAAACAATTACCTAAAAATATCATCTATACTAATAACGGTGTAACATTGAAATCTGTATGGAAACCTATTGACTCAGTTGGCTTGTACGTACCTGGAGGAAGGGCTTTTTATCCCTCATCTTTAATTATGAATGCAGTACCTGCAATCATAGCTGGAGTAAAAAGAATTGTTTGTATCACACCACCAACTAAATCAATTAATCCATATTTTATAAAATTAATAAGGGAATTAGGTATTAAAGAAACATATTTTGTAGGAGGAGCTCAAGCTATTAGTGCACTAACGTTTGGCACTCAAACTATTAAGCCAGTCAATAAAATATTTGGACCTGGTAATGCTTATGTAGCAGAGGCAAAAAAACAATTGTATGGAAAAGTAGGTATAGATTTACTAGCAGGACCATCTGAAATAATAGTTGTTGCAAATAACAATAATAATTCAGATTGGGTAGCTTCAGATCTAATAGCTCAAGCAGAACATGATGAAAATGCACAATCAATTTTAATTACGGATAGTAAAGTTTTTGCAACTAAAGTCTTAAGTTCAATTAAAAAAATTAAAAAAGATTTATCAAAAAAGAAAATAATTGAAAAAAGTTTAAATAATAATGGAATAATTGCTTTGGTTGATAATATAGAACTTTCTTCAGAAATCATAAATTTTGTTGCACCAGAACATTTACATATTCACATTTCTAATAATAAAAAATTATTATCGAATATAAATAATGCTGGCGGTATATTTTTAGGTGAATACTCTGTCGAAGCTTTTGGTGATTATATTGTAGGAACTAACCATGTATTGCCGACATCAGGAGCGGCAAAATTTTCATCAGGTCTAGGTGTTTTAGATTTTATGAAAAGAACCTCTGTTGTTGATATGAAGAAAAAATCTTTTAATGCTCTTTCGGAAGATACTGAAAAAATGTCAGGACTTGAAGGTCTAGATGGACATAAATTGTCAGTTAAAATTAGACAAAAGAAATAATTTTTACTATAAGCTTATAAAAATATGCCAAAAGAAGGATCGATTGAATTTCAAGGAGTTGTATTAGAACTTCTTCCAAATGCAATGTTTAAAGTGAAATTAGAAAATGATCATGAAATTCTAGCTCACTCATCAGGAAAAATGAGAAAAAATAGAATAAGAGTATTAGCTGGTGATAAAGTGACAGTAGAAATGACACCTTATGATTTAACAAAAGGTAGAATTACTTTTAGATGGAAGTAAAAAAATCCAAAAAAAATAATATTATTTCATTAAAAAAAAAATCTAAATGCCCAACATGTAAAAAGGTTTCTAAGGAACCATTTATACCTTTTTGTTCAAAAAAATGTGCTAGTCTTGATTTGATGAAATGGCTAACTGATGAACATGGGCTGCAAATAAAATCCGATTAATTTTTCTATTTTTAATTGAATTTAATTATAAATACTTTATCTGATGTCTTGTGCCCAGGTAGCTCAGTTGGTAGAGCAGAGGACTGAAAATCCTCGTGTCGGTGGTTCGATTCCGCCCTTGGGCACCACTTTTTTTTGAAGGTAACTTTTTTACTTTTGTAAAGATAAACTACACAGGTTTTATTAGAGAAAAGTCTAAGTTTTTGATAATTTTTGTTTAGTTAATTAGGTAGTAAATGTTACCTTTTATCACCCTCGAAATGTTTTGTTTTATTTACACTATTTAATCCTAAAATTCTTCAAAATTAGACTCTTACAAAATTTGTGTTAAAGTATTCTAATATGGGCAAAAAAATTTTAGTTTTTTCAAATGGTGAAAAAATTGGAGATGGAATAATAAAATTACAACTTCTTCATGAAATTAAAACAAGACTTCCAGACTATAAATTATATTGGCTTACTAATAAGGGTAAGACTGTTTATTCAAGCACTCTTAAATTCATTGCAAGTAATTATATTGACGAGATTTTTGATCAATCAGATCTTAGTCCATTTTTTTGGAATAAAATATCAAAAAAATATAATTTAGAGAATGAGTTTTTTGATTATATTTTAGATACACAAAAATCAGTAATAAGAACTATAGCATTAAAACGTATCAAACATAAAAATTTTATTTCTGGATCAGCTAATGGATTTTTTTCTTCTAAAAAAATTAAAAGTAATAAGAAAAGAAAATATTATTTAAACTACATTTTAGATTTATTAGATTTAATAGTTATTAAAAAAAATAGAAGTGATTTTAAAATTCCAATAAGTGAAAATCTCGAAGAAGTAATAAGTAATATTTTATTAAAACATAAAAGTTATGTAGGAATTGCACCTGGTGCTGGAGAAAAAAATAAGATTTGGCCTTTAGATAAATACATTGAGTTATGTAACTATCTTCAAGTAAATAATAAGACTATAGTTTTTTTTATTGGGCCTGACGAATTATATTTAAAAGAAAAATTAAAAAATCTTTATCCTCACTCAATATTTATCGAGGATCATATTACTGGATTTCAAAATATAGAAATTATTATGGCTACAACCAAATATTTACAATTAGCCATATCCAACGATAGTGGAGTTAGTCATATGTTATCAACTGGACATTGCCCATTAATTAAACTTTTTGGCCCCAAAGATTCTACAAAATTTACTCCTGAAAATCGAAATCTATTTTCAATATCCTCAAGTGATTTTAACTCAAAAAATATCAATAAAATACCTGTCTCTAGAGTTATTGAAGAAATAGAAAAAGTTCTGATTTAAAATTTCATATATTAGAAGGTAGACAAGTATATTTTTCATCATTACTTGTTTACTTTTATATGTTCAAATTTGATAAACTTGTATTTGGCGATGCAGGGTGGGGTGATGAATTTCTCATAGCAACATTCATGACTCTACTAGTAAGCATTTTATCAATGGGGTTAGGTCTTTTTTTAGCAATTATTACAGTTTGGGCAAAGATAATACAAAACAGAATAACAAGATTTATTGCAAATTTTTATACAACAGTAATAAGAGGTGTTCCTGAATTATTAGTTATTTATCTAATTTTCTTTGGCGGCAATGCTGTTGTTATGAGTATAGCTAAAGTATTTGGATATAATAAATATATAGAACTAAACGCACTTACAATTGCGACAATTGCCATTGCAGTAATATCAGCTACATATTCCAGTGAAGTTTTAAGAGCTTCTTATTTGGCTATATCTAAGGGTCAAATAGAAGCTGCTAGAGCACTGGGTATGAATAAATTTAGTATTTTTTTTAAAGTTATTTCGCCTCAAGTTATAAGACATGCTTTACCGGGAATAGGGAATGTATGGCAAATAACTCTTAAAGATACTTCACTTATTTCCGTAACTGGTCTTGTTGAAATTATGCGTCAATCTAGAATATCTTCTAACGTTGAGCATTCACCTTTAACTTTCTTAATAACAGCCGCAATATTATATTTATGTATAACAACAATCTCTGGCAGGGTTTTTAAAACGCTAGAAGTAAATTATTCAAAAGGATTTTCGACATGATTGAATATTTAAATAGTATTCAAAATTCTCTTATTTATAAAAATTTCTTTTTGGTCCTATCTGGCTTAGATAATACAATTTTATTATTATTAATTTCACTACCACTTGGTTTTGTTTTAGCATTATTATTTGCTCTAGGAAGAGTTTCTAAAATTACATTATTATCAAGAACAATTGCTAGTTATATTTTTGTCATTAGAGGAACCCCTTTACTTGTTCAAATATATTTAATTTATTTCGGTTTAGGTTCTGTAAAATTTATTCGAGAAAGCTTTTTATGGTATGCATTAAAAGAACCTTTTTGGTGCGGGGTAATTGCACTTACAATTAATACTGTTGCATATGGAGCAGAAATTTTTCGAGGTGGTATTCAATCAATTGAGAAAAGTCAGGTTGAATCAGGCCTATCTCTTGGGTTTGGAAAATTTTTACTTTTAAGAAAAATTATTCTACCTATTGCTATACGAAAAGTTCTACCGTCTTACGGTAATGAATTAATACTAATGGTTAAAGCAACCTCTTTAGTTAGTCTGACAACATACATGGAAATGACAGGTATTGCTAGAAAGATAATGGCTAAAACATTTGCACCTGTTGAAGCATTTATTGCTGCAGGAATTCTTTATCTTTTTTTAAATTTTCTAATGGTTCAATTTGTTAAATATTTAGAATGGAAATATAATCCACACTTAAGATTAAATAATTAATTTCTAAATTTTTTATGACAAGTGCTGCAATTTGCAGCCATTGCTTTAATAGCTTCACTTATCATCTCTTTATCTTCTAATTCTATACTTAAAGATATCATTTCGATATCATCTACAAAGTTTTGGTTATATTCATTAAATGTCTCACGATCACTCCAAATATTATCACTAGCTCCTTCTGCTTGACTATTTTCAGGATAAAAATCTTTAAATTCAGATGCTGAATGAAGAAGAGTTTCATTAAGCTCCAACATTTCTTCATATTGATCTGAATTTATTAATCTGTAAAGTTTCGATGATGTGCTTTTAATTTTTTGCATTATTGCCATTCTTTCGTTAACAATTTTTTCTAATGATTTGTCCTCTAAAGTTACTTTGTGAGCTAAAACATATAAAGGAATGAATGAAATTAAAGTACTTATCGTTATTTTAAAGAATATACCCATTTTTTGTTATTATATTATGCAAGTAATTATGTCCTAATTTTGCATATTCAAGAGGGTTTGCTTTTTTAGGATCCTGCTCAGCTTCAATAATTAACCATTTCTGATATTTTGCATCATATAGTATCTTAATTAATGGATCGTAATCGATGCAACCATCTCCAGGAACAGTGAAAACACCATCTAAAAAAGACTCTCTAAAACTTAAGTCATCTTTAATAGATTTTAAAAAAACATCTTTTCTAATATCTTTACAATGAACATGGTTAATTCGAGAAATATAATTTTTTAATACTCTTTCATAATTTGCTTCGGCAAACATTAAGTGTCCAGTATCGTAAAGCAAAAATGTATTTTGATTTGTCATATCCATAAATCGATCTACATCTTCCTCGGACTGTATAATAGTACCCATATGCTCATGATATGACATTGGCATTCCTTCATCCATCAGCATATCAGATAATTCACTGATTTTTTTGCAATAGCTATCCCATTCATCTTTTTCAAGTATTGGTCTTTTACTAAGAGCTTTTGATTGATCGCCTTGGATTGATCCAGATACATCAGCAAAAACAAAAACATCCGCATTAATTAACTTTAATAAATTTAAATGATCTTGGAGTGCTATCCATTCTTCTTTTACACTTCTTTCTCTAAGCATTGCGCCATACCAACCACCTGGCATTTTTAGATTAAATTTTTCTAAAAGATATTTTGTTATTCCAGGATTTCTCGGAAATTTTCCACCTAATTCAATACCTGAAAATCCAGATGTGCTTGCATCCTCTAAACATTTTTCAATAGGAGTGTCACCTCCTAGTTCTGGCATATCATCATTGCTCCAGGCAATAGGCGCGATACCAAGTTTAATTTTCATGAAGTTTTACTTATTTCATGATAGATGAAAAATAAAGATAAATATGAACATATTATTAGTCGATGGAAATGAAAAAGAAGCTTCTGATCGATATACAAAATTGGGTATGGATACTCAATTTCAAGTATATGAAAAAATTTTAAAAAAATATTCTAGTTCAAGTACCAATATTACAACAATTCATCCTGCTGTTCATAATAATTATCTTCCTTTGGGCATAAGTCTTGACGATTTCGAAGCGATTGCTTGGACAGGAAGCTTACTTAATATATATAACATGACAAAATCTATAACTAATCAAATAGATTTAGCTAAAGAATTATTTAAAAAAAAAAATAAAATATTTGGTAGTTGTTGGGGGCTTCAGGTTTTAGTAACTGCCGCAGGAGGTAAAGTAAGAAAAAATCCAAATGGCCTTGAAGCAGTTTTAGCTAAAAAAATTACATTAAATCAAGATGGTGAAATTCATCCCATGTATAAAAACAAAAAAAAATCATTTAATGCACTATGTTGGCATTATGATGAAGCAGAAAAGCTTCCAAAAGAAACTAAGGTACTAGCCTCAAATAAGATCAGTCAATTCCAATCTATAAGCTTTGAAGTAAATCAATCAAGTGTTTGGGCAGTGCAATACCATCCAGAATTTAATTCAAAATGGATGGCCGGACTTATGGAAATGAGAAAAGATATTTTGTTGGAACAAAAAGTATATGAAAATTTATCAGAATTTGAAAATGAAAAAATGATTTTACAAAACCCTGATAATCTTGAGAAAAAAGAATTACATATATATGATGATGTAGTCGATGAAGAAATCCATTCTTTAGAACTTTCAAATTGGTTAAATCTTAATAAAAATTATTGACTACTTTTATAATTGATTTCCACTTACTAATACTAGAAGTTGAAATGGATTTGTTAATATTTGCTTTTACTGTTTTATCTTTTTTCCAAAGTTTACTTATTTGGCTTGTATTTTTTAAATATCCAGATTGAATTGCTGCAAGATATGCTGCGCCAAGTGAAGTAGTCTCAACATTACTTGGTCTAAAAATTTTAATTTGAGAAATATTTGCTAAACTTTGTAGAAAGCTATTATTTTTAACCATACCTCCATCAACTCTTATTTCACTAATCTTTGTCTTAGAATCTTTTTCCATACACTCAATTAATTCATAAGTTTGAAAAGATAGGCTGTCCAAAGTTGCTTTGATGATATCTTCTTTAGACGTATTTCTAGTGATGCCAAAAAATGTTCCTCTTGCATTAGGGTTCCAATATGGGGCGCCAAGTCCAGTTAAGGCTGGGACAAAAAATAAACTTTCATCTTTATTAGCTTTTTTATACAATTTATCAGTTTCACTAGAATCTTTTATAAATTTTAAATTATCGCGAAGCCATTGTATGGCAGAGCCTGCTACAAAAATACTGCCTTCATAGCAAAACATTTTTTTACCATTTATTTTAAAAGCAACAGTTGTTAGTAATCTATTTTTAGATAATTTAAATTTTTCTCCAATATTCATAAGAAGAAAACAGCCTGTACCATATGTACTTTTTGATTGCCCTTTTTTAAAACAAGCTTGACCAATTGTTGCTGACTGTTGGTCTCCAGCCATGCCTCCAATTGGTATTGAATCACCAAATAATTTAGTAGAGCCAAAATCATATGCATTTTCAACTACAGTTGGTAAGATATTTTTTGGAATATTAAATATTTTTAAAATTTTGTCAGACCACTGCTCTTTTTGAGAATCAAAAATCATGGTTCTTGAGGCATTTGATATATCTGTTATGTGAGATTTTCCTTTGGTTAATTTCCATAATAGCCAGGTGTCTATTGTTCCAAAAAGTAAATTATTATTTTTTAAATTCTTATTTACTTCCTTAACATTATCAATAATCCATTTAATTTTAGTAGCTGAAAAATATGGATCAAGCTCAAGACCAGTTATTTTTTGAATTTTTTTATCAATCCCTTTTCTTTTTAAATTTTCACAAAGATTAGCTGTTCTTCTATCTTGCCAGACTATTGCTCTGTAAACTGGTTTCCCAGTTTTCTTATTCCACAAAACTGTTGTTTCTCTTTGATTGGTAATTCCAATTGAAATTATATTTTTTGAATTTAACTTATTTTTTCTTAATATTTTTGAAATTAAATTTCTAACATCATCCCAAATTTCTGTTGCATTATGTTCTACCCATCCTTCATTGGGAAAATATTGTTTAAATTCTTTTTGGACAATATCGAATATTTCAAATTTTTTATTATACAGTACAATTCTTGAACTTGTTGTTCCTTGATCTATTACCAAAAAATATTTTTTCATAAATTAGACGTCTAAATTTTTAATGAAGTTAGCATTATTTTGAATAAATTTAAAACGTAACTCTGCTTGTTTTCCCATTAAGGTTTCGAATAAACTTTGGGTATTCTTCATATCTTTTTTAGCTTTTTCAGAGTTAATCAATATTAGATTCCTTTTGTTTTGATCCATTGTAGTCTCTTTTAATTGATCAGCTGGCATTTCACCCAAACCTTTAAATCTTGTAATGTTATAATTGTCAGACTTAAATTCTTTTTCAATTAATTTATCTTTCTCTTTTTCATCATATGCGTAAAAAGATTTATTTTTGTTATAAATTTTAAATAAAGGAGGCATTGCTAGATATAGTTTATTTTCATCAATTAAACTTTTCATATATTTATAAAAAAAAGTAATAAGTAGAGTTGCAATATGTGAACCATCTACGTCCGCATCAGTCATTAAAATTATTTTCTCATATCGAAGTTTTGAAATTTCAAAGTTTTTTCCAATACCACAACCTAAAGATTGAATAAGATTTTGTATTTCATTGTTATCAGCAATTTTAGATAGCCCAACATTATAAACATTTAATATTTTCCCCCTTAAGGGAAGTATTGCTTGAAATTCTCTATTTCTTGCTTGCTTAGCAGAACCTCCAGCACTGTCGCCTTCAACAATAAATATTTCAGAATCTTTTATTGATTTACTCGAACAATCTACTAGTTTACCTGGAAGACGATTTCTTTCTTTAATACTTTTTCTATCTAACTCTTTAATTTTTGATAAATCAGTTCTTTGAAGAGCTCTTTCAATTAAATTATCTAAAAGTATTTTTGAATTTTTCTTATTAGCATTTAACCATAATAAAAATTCTTGTTGTGTTTTTGTTTCAATTTCTTTTTGTAAATTTGGCATTATTATTCTCTTTTTAGTTTGACCTTCAAAACTTGGATCATTTATAAAGATAGAAATAATAACGTTAGAGTAATCAAAAATATCACTGTGATTGATATTACTGATTTTTGAGAATTGATTTTTTTGGCCATAAAGTTTTATAGCTTTTAGAATCCCATTACGAATACCATTTTCATGAGAGCCGCCATCTGGTGTTTCAATAGTGTTACAATATGACATTAAACTTGAATTTTCATTTGTATTAAATGAAATTAAAGTTTCAAAATTTTCATTATCTTTAATTTTTGATTTTAATAAAAAATTTTTTTCAAATAATTTAGAATTACTTGCGTATTCTAATTGAAAATAATCTTCAATTCCTTTTTTATAAAAAAAACTTTTTTTGTTAGGGGTTTTATCTTTTATTAATTCTTTATCAATTTCAAAGTTGATAGTTGTGCCTCCAACTAATACTGATTTCATATTTATAAAATTATATAATTTTTTTGCAACAAATTGTGTTTCTTCAAATATACTTTCATCTGGAATAAAAGAAATTTCTGTACCTTTTAATTTTTTGCTACATTTTTCAATTTTTATTTTTGTCTTAACCTTTCCTTTTGAGTAATCTTGTCTATAGACTTTTCCATCTTTGAATACCTGAACTTGTAATAAAGAACTTAATGCATTTACAACAGAAATCCCAACCCCGTGTAATCCACCAGAAGTTTTGTAAGCATTACTGTTAAATTTACCACCTGCGTGAAGTGTAGTTAAAACTACTTCAAGTGCTCTTTTATTTTTATATTTTGGATGAAAATCAATAGGAATACCTCTTCCATTATCTTTTATTTTTATTGAACCATCTTTTTTATATTGAAAACTTATATCGGTCGCGTGACCAGCTAAAACTTCATCTATACTATTATCTAGTACTTCGTTAACTAAATGATGAAGACCATCTTGATTTGTGCTTCCAATATACATACCCGGTCTTTTACGAACTGGCTCAAGACCCTCAAGTACTTCAATATCTTTGGCATTATAAGTAGATTTTTTAGCCACAAATATTTCTTATCAAAAGTGTTGTTCTAAAAACATAAAAAAAACCGCCCTAAGGCGGTTTTCTTTATAGAGACAAGTATAGTTCTACACGTCGTAGTATAGTTTAAACTCGTGTGGATGAGGTCTAATATTAATAGGGTCAACCTCACTCTCTTTTTTATAGCCAATATAAGTCTCAATTACATCTTTGGTGAATACATCACCCTCTAATAAAAATGCATGATCTTTTTCAAGAGCTTCAAGAGATTCAGCTAAAGATCCAGGCGTAGATTGAATTTTAGACAAAACTTCATCGCTAGCAGCATAGAGATTTATATCTGTTGGATCACCAGGATTAATTTTATTTTTAATTCCATCTAATCCTGCCATTAACATTGCTGAGAATGCTAAGTATGGATTTGCACTTGGATCTGGACATCTAAATTCCATTCTTTTTGCTTTAGGGCTTTGAGAATAAGCAGGAATTCTAACAGATGCAGTTCTATTTCTTTGAGAGTAAACAATGTTCACCGGAGCCTCAAAGCCTGGGACCAATCTTTTATAAGAATTAGTAGTAGGAGCACAAAAAGCTAAAAGAGCAGGTGCATGTTTAAGTATACCGCCAATATAATTTAGAGCTAAATCACTTAGGTTAGCATAGTTACCCTCTTTATACATTAATGTGTCACCGTCTTTCCAAACACTTTGATGAACGTGCATACCTGAACCATTATCTTCGAACAAAGGTTTAGGCATAAATGTAGCTGTCATCCCATGTTGTCTAGCAACATTTTTAACAACGTACTTATATTTCATCATATCATCAGCCATTTTTAGTAAAGGCGAAAATTCTAAATCAATTTCACATTGTCCACCTGTTGCAACTTCATGGTGATGTGCTTCAACTGTAAGACCAATATCTTGCATTGTCATTACCATTTCAGTTCTTACATCTTGAAGTGTATCAACTGGCGGTAAAGGAAAATAACCTTCTTTATGTCTAGGCTTATGACCTAAGTTTGGATTTTCATCAGCACCACTATTCCAAGTACCTTCAACAGAATCAACTTCATGAAATGCAAAATTTGATCCAGAGTCAAACTGAACGTTATTAAACACAAAAAATTCTGCTTCTGGTCCAAAAAATGCTGTGTCACCGATACCAGATGATTTCAAATAGGCTTCAGCTTTTTTAGCAATATTTCTTGGGTCACGACTATAGTCAACCAAAGTTACAGGATCTTTAATATTACAGTGTAATGCCAAAGTTTTTTCTGAAAAAAATGGATCAATATAGGCTGTTGTTGCATCTGGCAAAACAATCATATCACTGTCTTGAATTTCTTGGAAACCTCTTACTGAAGATCCATCAAAACCAAGTCCGTCAGAAAATATATCTTCGTCTAAAAATTTAATTGGTATTGTAAAATGTTGAGTTGTTCCTGGTATATCAGTAAAGCGCATATCAACCATCTTAATGTCCATATCTTTAATCTCAGACATTAAATCTTTTGGAGTCGAGCTTTTTAATTTCATATCTATCTCCTTACTTCAACAAAAGGGTATGCTATCCAGCGTTACCCGGTTAAATCATGCTCTAGTTATGAAATCTGCTTTTGATGCGCGTTCCTTCAGCTTATTGCTTACTTCCGACCTATATAAAATAGGTTGAACGATTTATAACTTTTGCATGCGTTCCTTCGGCACAATGCCTACTTCCGACTCTAAAAGAGTTGAACGATTATTGGTTAATTACTAGGTTTTATATAAAAGTAAAGAAAAATTAGACAGCATCACTGTCTTTTTCACCTGTCCTTATTCTAATTACCTGCTCAATATTCGATACAAAAATCTTACCATCGCCGATTTTTCCTGAATAAGCGCTAGTTTTTATTGACTCAATAACGTCATCTACTTGATTGTCGTCAACGATTACTTCAAGTTTCATTTTTGCTAAAAATTCATCATCATATCCATCATTAGGATCAATTCCACCAGTTGACCCTCTTTGTCTACCGAAACCTTTTACATCCACTAATGTCATCCCGGATATTCCAAGTTCATGTAAAGCTTCTTTAACTTGAGAAAGTTTAAATGGTTTAATGATTGCTTCTATTTTTTTCATATTGTTGATAATCTATTAATTGCCTCTTTAATGTTTTCTAGAGAATTAGCAAAACTTATTCTAACAAATTCTCCAGCATTATCTCCAAAGCTAGAGCCTGGAACTAATGCAACACCTTTTTCTTCAAGTGCGATTTCTGAAAATTTATTTCCACTCAATCCAGTTTTTGAAATATTGGGAAATGCATAAAAAGCACCACCTGGTTCAAAACAAGAAATTTTTTCTAATTTATTCAATTCATTGAAAACGTATTCTTTTCTTTTTTGAAATTCACTAACAATTTTTGTTATTTCTTTCTGAGAACCTTTTATTGCTTCTAATCCTGCATATTGCGAAATTGAGGTAGCACAGGAATTGTAGTTGACACATATTTTGTTAGCATGTTCAATTAAATTGTCTGGCCATATACTCCAACCTAATCTCCATCCAGTCATACAATATGTTTTGCTCCATCCTTCAAGAACTATTAATCTATCTCTTATACTTTCATATTCTAATAATGATGGCATTTGTTCATTATTAAAAATAATATTACTGTAAATTTCATCACTTAAAATGGAGACGTTTGGGTACTGCTCTAGTAAATTAACAAGATCTGTAATTTTTTTCTTATTCATATATGATCCTGTTGGATTGTTTGGATTATTTATTATTATTAAACTTGTTTTATCAGAAATTAATTCTTTTAATTGTTCAGTATTAATTTCGAAATTATCTTTTTCGGAAAGTTGTAATGGGATAGCTTTTGCACCGCTGTATTTAATCATAGATCTATAAATTGGAAAACCTGGATCAGGAAAAATTATTTCTCTATCTTCACTACCTAACAATAATGCTGAAATAAAAATTACAGGCTTACCTCCTGGCGTTATTAAAACATTTTCTGGTTTAATATTTGTTTTGTATTTGTTGAGTACTAATTCTGAAATTGCTTCTCGTAATTCAAGTATCCCATTTGATGGAGTATAACCATGATGACCATCTTTAATAGCTTTAATTGCAGCTTCTTGAATATTTATTGGCGTAGGAAAATCGGGTTGTCCTATTCCTAAATTAATAATATCTTTACCTTTAGCAGCAAGATTATTAGCTTTAGCAAGAATAGAGAATGCAGTTTCTGTTTCGAGATTAAATATTCTTTTTGAAACTTCCATATTTTTGATATAGCGATTTAATATAAAAATTAAACTTTTAATTAAGTTATATGGCGAGCGTAGCTCAGTTGGTTAGAGCGCAGGCTTGTGGTGCCTGATGCCGTGGGTTCGAATCCCATCGTTCGCCCCATTTTCTATTTAGTTTATTTTCTCTATTGTTTTTTAATTTATTGTACATAAAAGACTAATAATAAAAGGGGCCGGTGGTGGAATTGGTAGACACGCTAGATTTAGGTTCTAGTGCCGCGAGGTGTGAAGGTTCAAGTCCTTTCCGGCCTACCATCAGGTTTAAAAAGTTATGAATACAAAAGAATTAAAATCTACAAAACTTTATAAAGAATACTCATTGGAAATTCCATATGAAGAAATTGATACTGAAGTAGACAATAAAATAAATCAAATACTTCCAACAGTTAACATACCTGGCTTTAGAAAGGGTAAAGCACCTTTAAATATTGTTAAAAAAAAATATGAAGACAATGTCTTAAACGAAGTTATTCAAAAAGTAATAGATATAAATACAAAAAAATTAATTGAAGAAAAAAAATTTTCACTTTTTAGAGCTCCAAAAGTTGAGCTTAGTAACTATGAAAAAAGTAAACCAATAACTATAAATTTAAAATTTGATTTAAAACCTGAAATTAAACTCAAAGATTTCAAAGATCTCAAAATAAACAAATATGAAATTGAATTAGACAAAAAAGCAGAGGAAGATCAGTTTAAGAGTTTTATTGCTTCACAAAAAAACTTCAAAAAAATTGAAAGTTCACGACAAGTTAAAAATACTGATAAAGTTATTGTAAATTTTGAATCTACTCAAGAAGACCTTCCAGAATATTTAAAATCTCAAAAAAATTTTCCTATTGATTTAGACTTTGATGATGGAATACTTCCAAATTTAAATAAGGAATTGATTTCTAAAAAAGTAAAAGTTGGAGATAAAGTTGAATTAAGCTTCAATTTATCTAAAATTCTCAAAGATGATAAATTTAAAAAAACAAAATTTAATTTTGAAATTATATCTATTGAAGAAAAAATTAAATTTGAACTTACAAAAGATTTTTTAGATAAGAATGGTTTTAAAGCTGAAAAAGATCTTAAGGATTTCTTAGTAAGCAACATTAAAACTCAATACGAGCAAGGTATTAAACAAATAGAAAAAAAAGAATTAATGGATCATTTAGATAAAAGCTATAAATTTGATTTGCCTGATGGAGTTTTGGAAGATGATTTTAATCAAATATGGCATCGTTTAGAGCATGCAAAAAAAGAAGGAAATTTAGATGAAGACGATAAATTACTGAAAGATGAAGATCTTAAAAAAAGATATAAAAAAATTTCAGAAAGACGAGTTAAACTTGGTTTATTAATGCAACAAATCGCCTCAGAAGAGAAAGTTGTTGTCTCTGAAGAAGAAATTAATAAAGGGATATTAGAATATAGCAGTCAATATCCAGGTCAAGAGAAGCAGATTATGGAATATTTTGAAAAAAACCCATCATCATTAGACACAATTCGAGCTCCTCTTATTGAGCAGAAAGTAATCGATTCAATTATTTCCAAATCCAAAACAAATGTTATAAAATTAAGTGAAGATGAATACAAAAAACTTGAAGTTAAAACATTTGACATTAAAGATACAAAATAATGAAAGATCCAATAGATAATATTACAAATAATTTAATTCCAATGGTTGTTGAACAATCATCAAGAGGTGAAAGATCTTATGACATTTATTCGAGATTGTTGAAAGAAAGAATAATTTTTCTCACTGGTCCTATAGATGACAATGTTGCAAGTCTAATTTGTGCTCAAATATTATTTCTAGAGTCTGAAAATCCAAAAAAAGAAATTTCTTTTTATATTAATTCTCCTGGAGGTATTGTTTGGTCAGGATTAGCTATTTATGATACCATGCAGTATGTTTCCTCTAAAATTATGACTATTTGTATCGGGCAAGCAGCATCAGCAGGCTCCCTTCTTTTAACTGCTGGTGAAAAAGGAATGAGATTTTCTCTTCCAAATTCAAGGATTATGATACATCAACCTAGTGGTGGTATGCAAGGGCAGGTTACAGATATTGAAATTCAAACTAATGAAATTAAAAAAACAAAATTGAAATTAAATGAAATTTATTCAAAACATACAGGAAAGAAATTATCAGAAATTTCAAGTATAATGGAAAGAGATAAATATTTTTCAGCTGATGAGGCTATTAAATTTGGTCTTATAGACAAAGTTGTACAGGATAGGAAATAATGAATAAAAAAAATGATAAAGATTCATTATTTTGCTCTTTCTGTGGCAAAAATCAAAAAGAAGTTAAAAAATTAATAGCTGGTCCAACAGTCTTTGTATGTGATGAATGTGTAGAACTATGCATGGATATTATAAAAGAAGATAATAAGAATAATAAATTCAAAGTTAAAAAAGATATACCTAAACCTTCAGAGATAAATAAATTTTTAAATGATTACGTAATAGGACAGAAAGATTCGAAAAAAATACTTTCGGTAGCTGTTTACAATCACTATAAAAGGTTATCTTCTAACTTAGAAAACGATAACATAGAAATATCTAAATCAAATATTCTTTTGGTTGGCCCTACTGGTACAGGCAAAACATTATTGGCACAAACTTTAGCAAAAATATTAGATGTTCCCTTTACAGTTGCTGATGCAACGAGTCTAACCGAAGCAGGATATGTTGGAGAAGATGTAGAAAACATAATTCTAAAACTATTACAAGCATCTGACTACAACGTTGAACGTGCACAAAAAGGAATAGTATACATTGATGAAATTGACAAGATTGGAAGAAAAAGTGATAATCCTTCTATAACTAGAGATGTTTCAGGAGAAGGTGTGCAGCAAGCCCTTCTTAAAATCATGGAAGGAACTGTGGCTAGCGTACCTCCACAAGGTGGAAGAAAACATCCTCAACAAGAATTTTTACAAGTAGATACATCAAACATACTTTTCATTTGTGGAGGAGCTTTTTCAGGTTTGGAGGAAATAATTAACTATAGATTAAAAGGAACTGCAATTGGTTTTAATTCAAAATTAGATTTAGAAACTAAAAAAACTGTTGGTTCATCACTTAAAAAACTAGAAAACCAAGATTTATTAAAATTTGGAATGATACCAGAATTTATTGGAAGACTTCCAGTAGTTACCACTTTAAGTGAATTAGATGAAGATATGCTAATTCGAATAATGACTCAGCCAAAAAATGCTATCGTAAAGCAATTCGAATCCTTGATGAAAATGGATGGTGTTAAATTGGAGATTAAAGAAGATGCTTTAAAAGAAATTGCAAAGTTAGCTGTATCCCAAAATACTGGCGCTAGAGGACTTAGATCTATAATAGAAGATTCACTAATGGATCTTATGTATAAAGCTCCAGATCAAAAAGATTTATATAAAGTTGTGATAAATAAAGATGTAATTGAAAAAAAATCGGATCCTATATTAATTTATTCAAATAAAGAAAATAGTCAAAAATTAATGACTAATAACTCTTGATTTTATTTAATATATAGACATTTATAAATAATGTTAAAAAATCATATTCCTGTTCTTCCACTTAGAGATATAGTGGTATTTCCTAGTATGGTAGCTCCCCTATTCGTTGGAAGAGAACAATCAGTAAATGCTCTTAACCATGTAATGACTGGTGATAAGAAAATCTTTTTACTTTCTCAAAAAAGTTCTAAAATTGATAACCCTAACAAAGAAAATCTTTACTCTTTTGGAACAGTTGCTAAAATTATTCAACTATTAAAACTTCCAGATGGAACCCTTAAGGTTTTAGTTGAAGGTATTCAAAGAGCAAAGGTCAACAAAATTAATTTTAATAAAGAATTTATTAGCGCATCTATTACTGAAATTAGTACTAAAACTAAAAAAAATACGAATATAAGAGCTTTGCAAAAACTAATTACAGAGCAGTTTGTGGAATTTCAAAAGATTAATAAAAAAGTTTCTCTTGATGTAATTAATAATGTTAAAAGTTTAAATGATCCAGA
Source organism: uncultured Alphaproteobacteria bacterium (assembly GCA_902614375.1). Taxonomy (GTDB): domain Bacteria; phylum Pseudomonadota; class Alphaproteobacteria; order HIMB59; genus CACPNW01. The sequence continues at coordinate 30,113 of CACMKZ010000007.1, read as the reverse complement.
TAAAATTGTTGACATAATCGTATCAAATATTTCAATTTCTTTATCCCATAAACAAGAAATTTTAGAAATTATAAATACTGAAGATAGGTTGAATAAAGTTTATGGTTATTTAGTATCCGAAATTGATTCTTTTCAAGTTGAAAAAAAAATAAAGGGTCGTGTAAAAAGACAAATGGAGAAAACACAAAAAGAATATTATTTAAACGAACAAATGAAGGCTATTCAAAAAGAATTGGGCGAAAATGATGAATTAGATGAAATAGCTGAACTTGAGAAAAAAATAAATCAATATAAATTTTCTAAAGAAGCTAAAGACAAATGTACTTCAGAAATTAAAAAATTAAAAAATATGAGTCCTATGTCTGCAGAAGCTACCGTAATTAGAAATTATTTAGATTGGGTAATGTCAATACCTTGGAATAATCCTGATCAAATATCTCAGAATATTAAAAAAGCATCAACAATTTTAGAAAACGACCACTATGGTCTAGAAAAAGTTAAAGAAAGAATCCTTGAATATTTAGCCGTCCAAAAAAGAACTAATAAACTTAAGGGGCCGATTTTATGTTTGGTGGGGCCACCAGGTGTTGGAAAAACATCTCTTGGAAAATCTATCGCGAATTCTACTGGAAGAAAATTCATTAGAATGTCTCTTGGAGGGGTAAGAGATGAAGCTGAAATTAGAGGTCATAGAAAAACATATATTGGATCTATGCCTGGTAGATTTATACAAGCTATGAAAAAATCTAAATCATCTAATCCACTAATATTATTAGATGAAATTGATAAACTTGGTTCTGATTGGAGGGGAGATCCGTCTTCCGCACTCCTTGAAGTTCTTGATCCCGAGCAAAACAGTAAGTTTAACGATCATTATTTAGAACTTGATTACGATTTATCTGATGTAATGTTTGTTTGTACAGCAAATACTCTTAATATACCCCCAGCGCTTCTTGATAGAATGGAAATTATCAGAATACCTGGTTATACTGAAAAAGAAAAAAATCAAATTGCAAAAAAATATTTAGTACCTAAACAAATAAAAAATCATGGAATTAAAAATTCTGAAATTTCATTCAATTCTAAAGTTTTGAACTCAATTATTAGAGGTTATACTAGAGAAGCTGGAGTTAGAAATCTTGAAAAAGAAATTTCGAAGGTATGTAGAAAAGCTGTTAAAAAATTAGAAACTACAAAACTGAAAAAGATAAAATTAAATGACAAATCTCTGCAGGATCTTCTTGGTATTGCAAAATTTAGATCAAGTGAAATTGAAAAAAAGAATTTAATTGGTGTTACTAATGGTTTGGCTTGGACAGAAGTTGGTGGTGAAATTTTATCAGTTGAGGTTATTTTATCTATAGGCAAAGGAAAATTAACTATTACAGGTAAATTAGGTGAAGTTATGAGAGAATCAATTCAAGCAGCTACTTCATATGTTAAGTCAAAATCTATAAGTTTAGGAATCAACCCAAAAGATTTCGAAAATTACGATATTCATATACATGTGCCTGAGGGAGCTACTCCAAAAGATGGGCCAAGTGCAGGTATAGCAATTTTTAATTCCTTAGTATCATCTCTTACAAATAATAAAATTAGAAGAGATGTTGCAATGACCGGAGAGATTACCCTGAGAGGTCGAGTACTTCCAATTGGAGGTTTAAAAGAAAAAATCTATGCTGCTAGCAGAGCTGGTATAAAAAAAGTTCTTATACCTCAAGAAAATTTTCGAGAAGTATCTGAATTTGATAAGGAAGTTATTAAAGGAATTAAGATCGTTCCTGTGTCTGAGGCATTCTCAATTCTTGAACACACTCTAACTAAATCAATAATTCCATTAAATTTAAGCGAATCTCAATTAAAGAATAGCCAAAACACCACTAGCACGCACTAATATTTATTTACAAATAATCTATATATTAAGCCGTTTAATAGATAAATTCCTTTATTTCCGCGAAAATTTTTATAATAATGTTGACTTGTTGGGAAAACAGACAATTATCATTAAAATTAAATAAAGGAGATTAAAAGTGAACAAAAATGATCTTATCGCATCTGTAGCTTCTTCCGCTGGACTATCAAAATCTGACGCAACTAGAGCAATTGAAAGTTTTCTAGATGCAATCACTAATGCTTTAAAAAGAGATGAAAAGGTTAGTATTGTTGGTTTTGGTAATTTTAGTGTAAGCCATAGAAAAGCAACGACTGGTAGAAACCCTAGAACAGGTGAATCAATTCAAATACCAGCATCAAAAAGACCTAAATTTACTGTAGGAAAAGCTTTAAAAGACTCAGTAAACAATTAATTATCTTTTTTTCTTGCACCGGCTGTTAAATAAATTTAACAGCCGTTTTTATTTGGGTGTTTAGCTCAGTTGGTAGAGCATCTCGTTTACACCGAGAGGGTCGGGAGTTCAAGTCTCTCAACACCCACCATGCGCGGGAGTAGTTCAGCTGGTTAGAACGCTGCCCTGTCACGGCAGAGGCCGCGGGTTCGAATCCCGTCTCTCGCGCCACTTATTCCACTGCTTGTTTTGTGTACTAAAGTCGCAACGAGACACATTGTTATTGTTGAATAAATCGTTAAATACATTACTAATTTAATTGTGAGATTATAGTGTCAGAGTTTCTATTTGAATATTTACCCATATTAATTTTTATTTTCATAGCTTTGACATTAGCCGTTGGAATGACATTATTGTCTTTTGTAGTTGGAGACTCTCAGCCAGATCAAGAAAAATTATCTGCTTATGAGTGTGGATTTGAGGCTTTCGACGATGCTCGCGGAAGATTTGATGTTAGATTTTATTTAGTAGCAATCTTATTTATTATCTTTGATTTAGAAGTTGCATTCTTGTTTCCATGGGCAATAACACTTGGTAAAATTGGATTGTTTGGTTTTTGGTCAATGATGATTTTTCTGACTGTTCTAACTATTGGTTTTATTTATGAATGGAAAAAAGGAGCTCTAGAATGGGAGTAGATGAAGCAAAAAAAATTGTTGATGATACTCTAAACACAGAATTATCTTCTAAAGGCTTCTTAGTTGCTAGCTATGATAAAATTCTTACTTGGGCTAGAACTGGCTCCTTATGGCCAATGACATTCGGATTGGCATGTTGTGGAGTAGAAATGATACACTCTTATATGGCGAGATATGATCTAGATCGTTATGGTGTTATACCAAGAGGAAGCCCTAGACAATCTGATGTTATGATTGTTGCTGGCACACTAACAAATAAAATGGCACCTGCTTTAAGAAAAGTTTATGATCAAATGCCTGAACCTCGATGGGTAATATCAATGGGCTCATGCGCAAATGGTGGTGGATATTATCACTACTCGTATTCAGTAGTTAGAGGGTGTGATAGGATAGTTCCCGTTGATGTTTACGTACCTGGATGCCCACCAACAGCGGAAGCATTAGTTTACGGCATATTGCAATTACAGAAAAAAATTAGAAGAGAAAATAAATTTAAAAGATAATTTTATATGATTAAAATTCTTACTAAAATAGATGGCATAAATAACGTTATAGAGAATAATAATTTGTTAGAAATAGAATTTGAAAAAAATGATATTATAAAAATTTTTAATGAATTAAAAGATAATACTGAGCTAAATTTTAATCAATTATTAGATATTACAGCTGTCGATTATCCTTCAAGAGAATTTAGATTTGATTTGATTTATATTTTGCAAAGTTTAACAAAAAATAAAAAAATTATTCTTAAAACTTTTATTAAACTAAAAGAAAACATAGAATCAATAACTAAAATTCACAAATCTGCGGATTGGTATGAAAGAGAATGTTATGATTTATTTGGAATTGAATTCATTAATCATCCTGATTTAAGAAGGATAATGACGGATTACAATTTTGAAGGTTATCCGTTGCGCAAAGATTTTCCTTTAACAGGACATACAGAAGTTCGCTACGATGATCTTGAAAAAAAAGTAATATATGAGCCTGTTAAGTTATCTCAAGAATTTAGAAATTTCGATAGTGAATCTCCTTGGGAAGGAATGGAAAACAAACTTTTTGGTGATGAGAAATCTACTGGTGAAAATTAAATGAAAGAAGTAGAGCTTAATACAACCACAATTAATTTTGGCCCCCAACATCCAGCTGCGCATGGTGTTTTACGTTTAGTAGTTGAGTTGGAAGGTGAAGTAGTTCAAAGAGCAGAACCACACATTGGATTGTTACATAGAGGAACAGAAAAATTAATTGAATATAAAACTTATCTTCAGGCTGTCCCTTATTTTGATAGACTTGATTACGTTTCACCAATGTGCCAAGAACATGCTTTTGCATTAGCAACTGAAAATCTCTTAGGTATCAATGTTCCTGAAAGAGCTAAATATATTCGAGTTATTTTTGCCGAAATTACTAGAATACTAAATCATTTATTAAATATACCTGCATATGCTGCTGACATTGGTGCAGTGACACCATTTTTATGGTGTTTTGAAGAAAGGGAAAAGCTTTTAGAATTTCATGAAGCAGTATCTGGTGCAAGATTTCATGCAGCCTATTTTAGACCTGGCGGCGTTCATCAGGATATGCCAGAAGGAATGGAAGAAAAATTATTTGACCATTTTAAAACTCTTCCAAAATTTATTGATGATCTTGAAAGCTTGCTGACTAATAACAGAATTTTAAGACAAAGATCAGTTGATATAGGAATAATTTCAAAGTCAGAAGCAATTGAATGGGGGTGTTCGGGTCCTGTATTAAGAAGTACAGGAGTTGCATGGGATTTAAGAAGATCTCAACCTTATGATGCCTATGATCAAGTTGATTTTGAAGTTCCTGTTGGAAAAAAAGGTGATTGTTTTGATCGATATTTGGTTCGCATAGAGGAAATGAGACAAAGTATTAGTATTATTAACCAATGTTTAAATAAAATCAAACCTGGTCCAATATCAATTGAGGATAATAAAATTACTCCTCCTAAAAGAAATCAAATGAAAAAATCAATGGAAGCTTTAATTCATCATTTTAAACTTTTCACTGAAGGTTACCGTGTTCCCGCTGGTCAAGTTTATAGCGCAGTAGAAGCTCCAAAAGGTGAATTTGGTGTTTACCTTGTTTCTGACGGATCCAGCAAACCATACAGATGTAAAATAAGAGCACCAGGTTTTGCACACCTTCAAACATTAGATCATTTATCTAAAGGCCACTTAATGGCTGACATAGCCGCTATACTAGGTAGCTTAGATATTGTTTTTGGAGAGATAGATAGATAATGCATCATCCTGGTACAAATAATAGAGTATATAAAAAAATTAATGATAATTTTGAATGGTCATCAGAAAATTTTAAAAAAATTTCTGAAATAATAAAAAAATATCCATCAAACCGTATTCAAAGTGCAGTTATTCCTTTACTTGATTTAGCACAAAGACAAAATAATGGATGGCTAAGTAAAAACTCAATGGAAAAAGTAGCTGAAACTCTAAGTATGTCTTACATCAGAGTGTTGGAAGTTGCCACTTTTTATTCGATGTTTAATTTAGAACCTATTGGTAAAAATTTTGTCCAAATTTGTAGAACGACACCTTGTTGGTTAAGAGGGAGTGATAAACTGTCTAAAGTAGCACAAGAAGTTTGCGAAACTAATATTGGTGGGACAAGTGATGATGAAATATTTACAGTTGTTGAAGTTGAATGCTTGGGTGCATGTTGCAATGCTCCTATGGTTCAGATCAATGATGATTATTATGAAGATTTAGATGAAGATAGTTTTAAAAAAATACTTCAAGATTTAAAAGATAATAAATCAATAAAAGTAGGTTCACAAATTGGTAGAAAATCATCACAACCTGAAAGAAAATTTGATGCTTAAGGAAAAAGATAAAATTTTTAAAAATTTATACGGTTTTGAAGACTGGAAATTAGAAGGTGCCAAAAAAAGAGGTATTTGGTCAAATACTAAAGAACTTATTAAAATGGGTAGTGATAAAATTGTTGAGGAAATTAAAAATAGTCAATTAAGAGGAAGGGGAGGAGCAGGTTTCCCTGCGGGACTTAAGTGGTCATTTATGCCAAAAGATTCTGGAAAAGATCATTACCTAGTTGTTAATGCAGATGAGTCAGAACCAGGTACATGCAAAGATCGAGAAATTATGAGAAATGACCCTCATCTTCTTTTAGAAGGTTGCTTTGTTGCTGGCTTTGCAATGCATGCACACACCTGCTACATTTACATAAGGGGTGAATATTATTCTGAATCTTCTAATTTACAAAAAGCAATAGATGAAGCATATGCAAATAATTTAATTGGTAAAAATGCATGTGGTACAGGATGGGATTTTGACATTTATCTTCACAGAGGAGCGGGAGCATATATTTGTGGAGAAGAAACCGCCTTACTTGAAAGTTTAGAGGGTAAAAAAGGCCAGCCTCGATTAAAGCCTCCATTTCCTGCTGGTGCAGGTTTATATGGATGCCCTACAACAGTTACAAATGTTGAAACCATTGCTGTTTCTCCGACTATTTTAAGACGTGGTTCTAAATGGTTTGCTAATTTAGGTAGTGCAAATAATACAGGTACAAAAATTTTTAGTATTTCTGGACACGTAAATAACCCTTGTAATGTAGAAGAAGAAATGGGCATACCACTGAAAGATCTCATTGAAAAGCATGCAGGTGGGGTAATTGGTGGTTGGGAAAATTTATTAGCTGTAATTCCTGGAGGCGCAAGTGTACCTTTATTACCTAAGTCTATTTGTGATACTGTTAAAATGGATTTTGATAGCCTAAAAGAAGTTCAAAGTGGACTAGGTACTGCAGCTGTTATTGTAATGAATAAGTCAACAGATATTGTTGAAGCAATAGCTAGATTATCACATTTCTATAAACATGAAAGCTGTGGTCAATGCACACCTTGTAGAGAAGGTACTGGATGGATGTACAGAATGATGGAAAAAATGATTCATGGAAATGTTAAACATGAAGATATTGATAAAATTTTAGATGTGACTAAGCAAATTGAAGGCCATACTATTTGTGCCTTAGGCGATGCTGCCGCTTGGCCTATTCAAGGTTTGTTTAGACACTTTAGACCTGAAATTGAAAAAAGAATCCAAGAAAGAAATAGAAGAGTAGCTTAGTGCCAAAGATAACAATTGATAATAAAGAATACGAATTTGAAAACGGTATGACCGTAATGCAAGCTTGTGAACAAGCAGGCACTGAAATTCCAAGATTTTGTTATCATGAAAAACTCTCAATAGCAGGAAACTGTAGAATGTGTTTAGTAGAAATGGAAAAAGCTCCAAAACCTATTGCATCATGTGCCATGCCAGCTTCAGATGGAATGGTTATAAGAACTAATACTGAAACAGTTAAAAAAGCCCGTAAAGGTGTAATGGAGTTTCTTCTTATTAATCATCCATTGGATTGTCCTATTTGTGATCAAGGAGGAGAATGTGATCTTCAAGATCAAGCTATGTATTATGGTTTTGACAAAACTAGATATGAAGAAAATAAAAGAGCAGTTCAAAATAAAAATATGGGACCACTTGTCAAAACAATTATGACAAGATGTATACATTGTACAAGATGCGTAAGGTTTTCTACAGAAGTTGCTGGAGTTGATGATATAGGATTGCTTGGTAGAGGTGAAAATGCTGAGATCACTACATACTTAGAAAAAACTATTGAGTCAGAATTATCTGGAAATGTAATTGATTTGTGTCCTGTTGGTGCTTTGACAAGTAAACCATACGCATTTAAATCTAGACCATGGGAACTAACTAAGACAGAAACATTTGATGTATTTGATGGTATAGGCTCAAGTATAAGAATTGATACAAGAGGAAAAAAAGTTTTAAGAGCTCTTCCTAGAATAAATGAAGAAACCAATGAAGAATGGATAAGTGATAAAACTAGATTTGCAATTGATGGACTCTCAAGTCAAAGATTGGATAATGTATATTCTAAATCAAATAAAAAACTCCAAAAATCTTCATGGGATGATGCATTTGAATTAATAAAAAAAGAAATTACAAAAAGAGGTAAAGAAAATACTGTATTCCTATCTGGTAAGTTTACCGATATTGAAACTTTATATTCTGCACAAAAATTCAGCAATTCACTAAAATCAAAAAACTATGATTGCAGATTTGATAATACACAAATTATCGATAATTCATCTTCAAGTTATAAATTTAATTCAACAATTCAAGAAATTGAAAAGGCTGATGCTATTCTTTTAATCGGATCTAATCCTAGATGGGAAGCGGCGGTACTAAACGCTAGAATTAGAAAGGCATATATTGAAAATAACTGCAAAATTGGTCTTATAGGTCCTAAATTAGATCTTACTTACGATTATCATCATTTATCTGATTCTTTAGATTACCTTAATAATTTATCTAATAATAAATCTGAATTCAATAAAGTTTTAAAATCTGCAAAAAACCCACTAATAATCTTAGGTACTTCAGCAATAAATAATGATCATGGAAAAAAAATATTAGAAACTGCAGGATTAATTGCGAAAAAAATTCAAAAAAATAAAAATATAAACCCATTAAATATTCTTAACCAAGATATTTCTAGAGTAGGAGCATTAGATTTGAAATTTTATAATAAAAAATTTGATAATGATTACAATAAACAATTAAAAAAACATATTGATAAAAAAAAGCCTGTAGTTTTCTTAATGGGGTTAGATGAGATAAATTTTTCAACATTTGAAAATGCTTTTGTTGTTTATCTTGGTCATCATGGAGATGTTTCAGCTTCTATAGCTGATATAATTTTACCAACTCCTGCATATACTGAGAAAAGTTCTACTTATATGAATATAGAAGGTAGAGTTATTCAAACAACTAAGTGTCATAATCCAATAGGTGAAGCTAAAGAAGAGTGGAAAATTTTTAGAGTTTTAAGCGACTTATTTGAAAAAAATTTAAATTTTAATAATCTTGGGGAGCTTCGAAATGAGCTTACAAGTACCTATGGTCAATTTGCTCTCTTAAATGAAGTTAATTCTGTTGGCGAAATAACTTTTGCTAAAAATAATAAAATTGAGAATATTAAAATTAAATATAACATTGAAAATTTTTATATGAATGATTCTATTTCTAGATCTTCTGAAACAATGGCAAAATGTACTAAAGATATTTTAAATAAGGCAGCATAATAATTATATGAATTATGATATATTAATTACAGGGCTAATAATCGTTGCCCAAATACTTGCTGTTGTTGTGCCAGTTTTAATATCTGTAGCTTTTTTAGTTTATGCTGAAAGAAAAGTTTTAGCCCTAATTCAATTAAGAAGAGGTCCAAATATAGTAGGGCCTTTTGGTATATTACAAAGCTTTGCTGATGCATTAAAACTTATTACTAAAGAAAATATTATACCTAGTGGATCAAATAAAATTGTTTTTATTTTAGCACCCATAATAACTATGGTACTTAGCTTAGCAGGTTGGGCAGTAATACCTTTTGCTCCAGGTTGGGTAGTCTCTGATATTAATGTAGGTATCATGTATCTGTTTGCAGTATCATCTCTTGGAGTATACGGAATAATAATGGCCGGTTGGGCTAGTAACTCTCAATATCCTTTTCTAGGAGCATTAAGATCAGCTGCTCAAATGGTTTCATATGAAGTATCTATTGGATTTGTAATAATTACAGTATTATTATGTGTAGGTTCTTTAAATTTAACAAAGATAGTTTTAGCTCAGCAGACTGTCTGGTTTGCAATTCCATTATTACCTATGTTCATTATTTTTTTTATTTCTGCTTTAGCTGAAACAAATAGATTACCTTTTGATCTTCCTGAAGATGAATCAACACTTGTTGCAGGATTTTTTACTGAATATTCATCTGCTTCATTTGTATTATTTTTTTTAGGTGAATACGCGAGTATGATTTTAATGTCTTCTATGACTGTCATTCTTTTTTTAGGCGGATGGCTTCCTCCATTTGATGTATACCCATTAAATGTTGTTCCTGGAGTAATCTGGTTTACTGTGAAAATAATATTTATATTATTTTTATTTATTTGGGTTAGAGGAACTTTCCCAAGATATAGATACGATCAGTTAATGAGACTTGGATGGAAAGTTTTTCTACCATTTTCCTTGTTTTGGGTTGTGGCAACTTCTGGTTTTTTAGTATATTTTGAAATGCTGCCAAACTAATATGTATAAATTAATTAAATCTTTTACTTTATTTGAATTATTTCAAGGACTATTTTTAACTTTCAAATACATATTTAAATCTAAAGTTACAATAAATTATCCTCATGAAAAAGGTCCATTAAGCCCACGTTTTAGAGGCGAGCATGCTTTGAGAAGATATCCAAGTGGGGAAGAGAGATGTATCGCATGTAAGCTTTGTGAAGCAGTATGTCCTGCTCAGGCAATTACAATTGAAGCAGAGCCAAGAGAGGATGGAAGCAGAAGAACAACAAGATATGATATAGATATGACTAAATGTATTTACTGTGGTTTATGTCAAGAATCTTGCCCAGTTGATGCAATAGTCGAAGGACCAAATTTTGAATTTGCCACTGAAACGAGAGAAGAATTAATTTATAATAAAGATAAACTTTTAGAAAATGGAGATAGATGGGAGCAAGAAATTGCGCAAAATATTCATCTCGATAGAAAATATAGATAAGAATGATTCTTTATTCATTAACATTTTATCTTTTTTCATCTGTTGCGGTTCTTTCTGCTCTAATGGTTATAAGTGCAAAAAATCCAGTTCATTCAGTTTTGTTCTTAATTTTAAGCTTTGTTAACGCATCAGGACTCTTTGTTTTATTAGGCGCTGAATTTTTGGCAATGATCCTTGTCGTTGTATATGTTGGAGCTGTTGCTGTCCTTTTTCTATTTGTTGTAATGATGCTTGATATAAATTTTGTAAAGTTGAGAGAAGGTTTTTTGCAATATTTACCTTTTGGAGCATTATTAGGGATAGTTCTAGTAATTGAACTTGGAATACTTTTTTTAACAGATAGATCGTCTAATATTTACAACAATCAAACACCATTACAACCTATAGTTAGTGAAGTGGAGAATACAAAAATGATTGGGCAAATACTCTACACTGAATATTTTTATTTATTTCAAATATGTGGGATAATTTTATTAGTCGCAATGATTGGCTCTATTACACTTACATTAAGAGATAAAGGTGGCGTTAAAAGGCAAAATATTGATTCACAAAATACAGTTGATGCATCAATAGCTATAGAAAAGAAAAAAGTAAAAATAGGCGAAGGAATTTAATTAATGATTACTCTTGAACATTATCTTTTTCTCGGCGCAATTATTTTTACCTTAGGTGTTTTAGGAATATTTTTAAATAAGAAAAATTTAATTATAATTTTAATGTCTATAGAACTCATCTTGTTGTCAGTAAATATTAATTTTATTGCTTTCTCAGCATATATTAATGATATTTCAGGGCAAATCTTCGCAATGCTTACACTTACCGTTGCAGCAGCTGAAGCAGCAATTGGACTCGCAATACTTGTAGTATTTTTTAGAAATTTAGGATCAATAGAAGTAAATAAAATTAATCAGCTTAAGGGATAGTAGATGGCAACCTCAATTATATTTTTACCTCTACTTGGTTTTCTTTTTTGTTTTTTACTAGGTAAACAGTTTAACTATAGGGTTTATCAAATATCAACAACTTCAATCCTTTTTCTTTGTACTTTATTTTCTTGGATAATATTCATTCAGTTTATTAATAATAAGGAAACTGAAATAATCTTTATCCTTAACTGGATAAGTTCTGGAAACTTTATTGTTGATTGGTCAATTAGATTAGACACTTTAACTGCTGTGATGTTCATTGTGGTTACAACTGTTTCTGCCTGTGTTCATTTATATTCAATAGGCTATATGGAAGATGATCCATCAAAAATAAGATTTATGGGTTATCTAAGCTTATTTACTTTTTTTATGCTTGTTCTTGTATCAAGTAATAACTTGCTGCAAATGTTTTTTGGTTGGGAAGGTGTTGGGCTAGCCTCATATTTATTAATTGGTTTTTGGCATCATAAAGATTCAGCAAATAAAGCTGCTATAAAAGCATTTGTTGTAAACAGAGTTGGAGATTTTGGATACGCAATAGGAATTGCTGGAATTTTTTATATTTTTGGCACGGTAAGTTTCGACAGTATATTTTTACAAGTGGATCAATTTAGTGATCATCAAATTCAATTTCTTTCATTCAGTTTTCCAACTTTAGATTTTTTATGTTTTCTTTTATTCATAGGCGCAATGGGTAAATCTGCCCAATTAGGTTTACACACCTGGTTGCCAGATGCTATGGAGGGACCTACTCCTGTATCTGCACTAATACATGCTGCAACAATGGTAACAGCTGGTGTATTCTTAGTTGCAAGAATGAGTCCTCTTTATGAATTTGCTACATTTACTAATTTATTCATTACTTTTATTGGTGCGGCCACAGCTATTTTTGCTGCCTCTATAGCCTTAACGCAAAATGATATTAAAAGAGTCATTGCATATTCAACATGCAGTCAATTAGGATATATGTTTTTTGCAGCAGGTGTAGGAGCTTATAATGCATCAATATTTCACTTAACTACCCATGCCTTTTTTAAAGCTCTTCTATTTCTTTCTGCAGGTTCTGTAATTCACGCAATGCATCATGAACAGGATATGAGAAAAATGGGGGGACTTTTCAAAAAAATACCTTTTACTGCTACAATGATGTGGATTGGATCTCTTGCAATTATTGGTTTCCCATATCTATCTGGTTACTATTCAAAAGAAAGTATTTTAGAAAATGCTTTCTATACTTCAAATGGAATAGCATATTTTGCATATTTAGTAGGTATTTTAACTGCTTTACTTACTGCTTTTTATTCATGGAGATTATTATTCCTAACATTTCATGGTGAAAATAGATCAAATAATAAAACATATGATCACGCCCATGAATCACCTTTAGTAATGACAGTTCCATTATTTATTCTTGCAATTGGTTCTATTTTTTCTGGAATATTCTTTGCTGATTATTTTATTGGATATTACAAAAAAGAATTTTGGGATAATGCAATATTATTAACAGAAAGCTCTCATAAATATCTTCCTCTTACGCAATCATTAATATCAAAATCGGCTGTTGCAATTGGAATTCTTGTCTGTGTGTTGATATATTCAAATAATTTAAACAGAGCAAAAAATCTTTCCTATAACTTAGATCCTTTATATTCTCTTTCTAAAAATAAATGGTATGTGGATGAGCTATATCATAAAGTATTTGTTTTAACTTTTTTCAAATTGGCAAACTTTTTCTGGAAAAAAGGAGATGAAAAAACTATTGATGGTTTAGGGCCAAACGGGGTCTCCTGGATTATTTCAAAATCTTCATCTTATGTAAGTTTGTTTCAATCAGGGTATTTGTTTCATTATGCTTTTGCTATGCTTGGAGGCTTAGTAATAATTTTAACATGGTTTTTATATTACTAAATGATTGACTGGCCATTAGTATCAGTAATAATTTTTTTACCTTTAATTGGTGCTTTAATTATTCTTTTTATTAAAGAAGATGAATTAACATCAATTAATATTAAATGGGCTGCTTTACTAGCGACATTAGGAACATTTATTTTAAGTTTAATACTCTGGTTACAATTTGATTATTCCAATCCCTCTTATCAATATGAGGAAAAATTTAGATGGTTTGATGATTTTAATTTCTTCTACCATGTTGGAGTAGACGGTATCTCACTTTTTATGATTTTACTAAGTACATTTTTGACCCCACTTTGTATTTTAGCTAGTTGGAATAATATAAAAAAAAGAGTCAAGGAATACATGCTTTCTTTTTTATTTTTAGAGACTGTAATGATTGGAATGTTTGCTTCTATAGACATACTTTTATTTTATATTTTTTTTGAAGCAGTATTAATACCAATGTATCTAATCATAGGCATATGGGGAGGTAATAGAAGAATCTATGCTTCTTTTAAATTCTTTCTCTACACTCTTTTGGGGTCAGTACTCATGTTGATTGCTATTATTGTGATGTACAGAAATACAAGTTCAATGAGTATTGAATTCTTACAAGGTAATTATTTTTCCTATAATACTCAATTGTTTCTATGGCTCGCCTTCTTTGCGTCCTTTGCAGTTAAAATTCCTATGTGGCCGTTTCATACATGGTTGCCCGATGCCCATGTTGAAGCTCCAACAGCTGGATCTGTAATTTTAGCCGGAGTACTTTTAAAAATGGGTGGATATGGTTTTATCCGTTTCTCTTTAGGCATGCTTCCAGAAGCAACAGATTTTTTTATTCCTTTAATTATGACATTAAGTATAGTTGCCATAGTATACACTTCATTAGTAGCACTAGCACAAACTGATATTAAAAAACTAATTGCATATTCATCTGTTGCTCATATGGGAATTGTAACAATTGGAATTTTCTTAGTGAATCAACAAGGCTTAGAAGGAGCAATGATGCAAATGATTAGTCATGGACTAGTTTCAGCAGCTTTATTTTTATGTGTTGGTGTTATTTATGATCGAATGCATACTAGAGAAATTGAATTTTACGGAGGATTAGTTCAAAGAATGCCACTTTATGCAACAGTATTCATGATTTTTATGCTGGGATCAGTTGGATTGCCTGGAACTAGTGGTTTTATTGGAGAATTTTTAGTTATTGTTGGCGCATTTAAATTTTCAAGTTACGTTGTTATTGGCGCGGCTTTTGGAATAATATTATCCGCTGTTTACATGCTATACCTTTATAAAAGAATTATTTTTGGCACCATAACTAATAATAAACTTGCAGATATTTTAGATATAAACACAAGAGAGAAAATAATATTAATTCCTTTAGCAATTGCAGTAATATTACTAGGTATATTTCCAAATCTATTTTTAGATCCTATGAGATTATCACTTGAACTAATTATAACAAACTATGAAATAGCCAATGCTAAATAATATTTACAACATTTTTTTTATACCCGAAATTTTTTTAGCATGCTCTTCTTTTGTTTGCTTACTTTTTGGGCTTTTTTTAAAAAAGAATGCATTTAGACAAACTTCCAATCTAGCACTTTTCGTTTTATTATTAACCATTTTGCTTGTTTACTATGATAGCGAATCAAATTTTGCAAATTATAAAAGTTTATTCAGTCACTCTTCTTTTATAAACTTTTTTAAAATTTTAGCTCTATTAGGATCTATAGCTAGTATCATCATTTCTAAAGATTATTTCTTAGGCATTAAGCTTAAAAATTTTGAAATTCCTGTTTTATTTTTATTTTCTACACTTGGGATGTTGTTAATGATTGCTTCAAATAATCTTATGTCCATGTATCTAGCAATAGAACTACAAAGTTTATCTCTATATGTTGCTGCAGCAATAAAAAGAGATTCAATCTCATCAGCTGAGTCAGGAGTAAAATACTTTATTTTAGGAGCATTGTCGTCTGGTATACTTTTGTACGGCTTCTCCTTAATTTATGGATTTACTGGTTCAATGAATTTTGATGATATAAGTTTCTATTTATCAAAATATGATAATTTAAATTTAGGTCTAATATTTGGGCTTGTATTTGTGATGGTAGGCTTGGCTTTTAAGGTTTCAGCCGTACCTTTCCATATGTGGACTCCTGATGTTTATGAAGGAGCTCCAAACTCAATTACAGGTTTTTTTGCTATTGTCCCTAAGATTGCTGCAGTAGCTTTAATTTATCGTTTTTGCTTAGTTCCATTTGAAAATTTTTACTTAGAATGGAGTCAAATAATTTTATTTTTATCAATAGCCTCAATGTTCCTTGGAGCTGTAGCGGCTATAGCACAGTCAAATATTAAAAGATTATTAGCTTATAGTTCTATTGGACATATAGGTTATATCTTAATAGCTTTAGTTGCCGCAAATGATGATGGAATTAAAGCAGCATCAATTTATATGTTTTCATACATGATAATGAATGTTGCTATTTTTGCTATTTTACTTTCGTTAAAAGTTAAAAATGAATATTTAATTAATATAAGTGATTTAAAAGGCTTAAGTAAAAGTAATCCAATCGTTAGTCTTTCTATTTCAATAATAATGCTATCTATGGCTGGCATCCCACCCTTTATAGGATTTTTTGGAAAGTTTTATGTTTTCATTGCTGCAATTGAACAAGAATTATATGTGCTTTCAGTTCTTGGCGTCCTAGCTAGTGTTATTTCTGCTTTTTATTATTTAAGAATTATTAAGATAATGTATTTTGATGAAAGTAAAAGTGAAGGAATAATTAATTTTCAAATTTCTTTTCAATCAAAAATTATTCTGTCCTTAAGTTTGTTTGTAATTATTTGTTTTATATTTTACCCGTCTTTATTGATTAATATATCAGCAAGTTTGACCATTTGATTAATGTCATTAGATAAAATTAAAAATCTATTAGATAAAAACAATTTTGATTTTCATTTTATTGAATCTGTAGACTCTACAATGTCAGAGGTTAAAAAACTTATATATAATAGAGATATATGTTTGATGGCAAATGAACAAAAAAAAGGATTTGGAAGACGAGGAACAACTTGGGAAAGTCCAAAAAATAATGTCTATATTTCTATTTTATCTAAAAATATATTGCCAATAGAAAATCATTTTTTAAATAATGCTTTTATTACTAATATGATCTGTTCTGTGATTGAAAATATTTGTAATGTTAAAACTCAAATTAAATGGCCAAATGATATTTTAATTAACAAAGAAAAAATTTCTGGAATAATTTCTGAAATATTTAGTATCAAAAGTGATAAATATATCAATACTGGTTTTGGAGTTAATATAGTATCTTCTCCTAAAATTGAAAATTATCCAACAACTAATATTAATAAATACAATAAAGAAATTAACAATTTTTATTTTGTATATAAAATTATGGAAGAGTATTTTAAAAATTTTAAACAACTGCTAAATAATCACGAAAAAATTATGACTGAATATAAAAGTAGATTATTATATTTAGGAAGCAATATTAATTTAAAAATTGATGAACAAAATGTAAAACAAGGAATATTTCATAATCTTAACCCAGATGGTTCAATCACTTTAAAAAATAATATTAATTTTGAAAATATATATAATGCTAGAATAATTTAATGATTGTTATAGATGCAGGTAATACAAATATAGTTATAGGTTTCTATACAAAAAATAAATTAATTAAAATTATTAGATTAAAAACAGAAAAAAAAATCAATATTACAAAAAAAGAAATAAATAAATTTTTTAAATCTAATAAAAAGTTGATTAATAGTCTTAAAGATAGATTTTGTATCTTGTCCTCTGTTGTACCTTCTTTAAATTTAATTTTTAAAAATATTTTTCAAAAAAATAAATTCAAATTTTATATAATTAACCCCAAAAAAATATCATTCAGAAATAGTATCAATTATAATCTAAATCAAATTGGGAGTGATCGAATAGCAAACTATGCCTATGTATATAGTAAGAAAATCAAAGACTGTATAATTCTCGACTTTGGTACAGCTACTACTTTTGATGTCATTAAAAATAGTCAATATTTAGGTGGATTAATTTTTCCAGGTATAAATCTTTCAATGGAGACACTTTTAAAAAATGCTGAGTTAATAAAAACTTCAAAAATCTCAAAATCAAATAAAATTGTTAATAATAATACATCAGCTTCTATTCAATCAGGTTTCTATTTTGGTTATTTGCATGCAGTTAATGGCATATTAAAGCAAATTATTAAGGAGAATAAATTTAAGCCCAAAGTCTATATTACGGGTGGTCTAGGTAAAATATTTAAGGATAAAATTATTTATAAACCTATATATATGGAACATTTGACATTAGAAGGAATAAAAGAAATCGGTAACAAACATTTTTATGAGTAATAATTTACAACTAAATGATTTTAATGAAGGACTACACTTTTTATCTCTTGGAGGTATTGGAGAAATAGGTGCAAATTGTTATCTTTACGGATGTGATGGAAAATGGATAATGATAGATTTAGGCCTTTCATTTGCAGATGAAAAATTTCCTGGCGTAGATTTATTGGTACCAAAAATAGATCATATTGAAAGTTTAGAAGATAAGCTCGAGGCTATTATTATCAGCCATGGTCATGAAGATCATGCAGGAGCTGTTGCGTTCTTAGCAAATAAAATTAAATGTCCAGTATATGCAAGTAAATTTGCAAAACTTCTAATCGAAAATAGGCTAAAAGAATTCAATAAAGTAGAAGGATTTACTTTAGAAGAGATAAATCTAGAAAAGAAATTAATACTCAATAATTTTGATATAAGTTTTATTCCAACTACACACTCAATTCCTGAACCAACTGCAATTGTAATTAAAACAACATATGGATCATTACTTCATACTGCTGATTGGAAAATAGATCATTCACCTACTTTAGGAGACTCATTTTCAAAAGAAAAATTTGAAAAATTAGGAAATGATGGATTACTTGCCTTAATAGGTGACTCTACTAACGCAAATGTGCCTGGTAAATCAGAATCTGAAAATGATGTTAGAGATGAACTGACAAGTATTTTTTCAAGATTTTCTAATAGAATTGTTGTTACATGTTTTTCTTCAAATATTGCAAGAATGAAAAATATTATTCAAGCAGCAAAAAAAAATAAAAGAAAGGTCGCTCTTGTTGGTAGGAGTATGAAAAAAAATATCGAGGTAGCAAGAAAATGTGGTTATGTTTCGGATGATGAAATTTTTATCAGTGAAGATGAAGCTTCTTATATACCAAGAGAAAATTTAGTCATAATTTGCACTGGTAGTCAGGGTGAAAAAAGATCTGCCCTTTTTAGGATAGCTTATAATTCTCATCAACATTTACATTTAGAGCCCGAAGATGTAGTAATTTTTAGCTCTAGAGATATTCCTGGTAATGAAAAATCAATAAATAATTTAAAGAACTTACTTATTAGACAAAGAGTTGAGATAGTAACAGCTGATGACGATTTAGTGCATGTTTCAGGTCATGGTTATGCAGATGAAATAAAACAAATGTATAATTGGACAAAACCTTACTTATCTATTCCCGTGCATGGTGAGCCCATGCATCTAGAGGCGCATAAACAATTATCTTACTCATCTCAGGTGCCATTTACTAAAATTCTAGAAAACGGAAAATGTCTTAAAATTGCACCAGGTGAACCTAAAATTGTAGAAAAATTTGAAACTGGAAAGCTAATTGTTGAGGGTAAAAATCTTTACGATTCTGAATCTGCATTTATTAAAGAGAGAAGAAAATATTCATTTGAGGGTCTAGTCTTAATTTCTTTAATTATCAATGATGACGACTATTCAATTAATAAAAAAATGTTACTTACTTTAAAAGGATTACCAGGAATAGATGAAGAAAATATTAAAAATGATTTTAAAATACTTTTTATAGAAAACTATACAAAACTTAACAAGGATCAAAAATCATCAAATCTTATAGTTTCTGACTTAGTTAAAAGTAGTTTTAGAAAGATTATAAAAAATTCAATTCAAAAAAAACCAGAAATTGAAGTTCATTTAATACGATCTTAATGGCATTATTTACTCACGTTCTAATTTTTATCCTTATTTGGTGGATTTTATTTTTCATACTCCTGCCGATTAAGATAAAAGTACCCCAAAAAGTAGAATCTGGACATGCAAAAAGCGCTCCGAGTAAGCCATATCTTCTAATAAAATTTATAGCAACTTCATTAATATCAGCTTTAATTTTATTTTTTTTGATTTTATTTGGATTTGATTTATCAAATATATTTAATAAATGAAATATTCTAACTTTTTTCTTCCCACTATTAAAGATGCGCCATCAGATGCTGAAATAATTTCACATAAATTAATGATCAGAGCTGGCATGATTAAACAATCTAGTGCCGGTATTTATTCGTGGTTGCCTCTAGGCCTACTTGTTTTAAAAAAAATTGAACATATTGTTAGAGAGGAACAAAATAATGCAGGAGCAGTAGAACTGCTCATGCCTACGATCCAATCTTCTGATTTATGGATTAAATCAGGAAGATACGATGATTATGGGAAAGAAATGTTAAGGATTACAGATAGAAGTGGAAGGGAAATGCTTTACGGCCCAACAAATGAAGAATTAATTACAGATATATTTCAATCACATATAAATTCTTACAAAGATCTTCCAAAAAATCTTTATCATATTCAATGGAAATTCCGAGATGAAGTTAGGCCTAGATTTGGAGTAATGCGAGGAAGAGAATTCTTAATGAAGGATAATTATTCATTTGATCTTGATGAAAGTGAAGCAAAAAAATCTTATGACAATATGTTTAAAGCATACATAAAAACTTTTATTAGAATGGGTTTAACACCAATTTCTTTAAGAGCGGAAACAGGACCAATTGGAGGTAACTTAAGCCATGAATTTCAAATACTAGCTAAGACTGGTGAAAGTACACTTTATTATGATAAAAAATTAGAAACACTAAACCCTGAAACTATAGACCCAAATGAGTTGCAGTCATTTTATGCTGCAGTTGATGATCAACATGATGAAAAAAATTGCCCAATTTTAAATGAAGATTTAAAAATTTCTAAGGGTATTGAAGTGGGTCATATATTTTATTTTGGAACAAAATATTCTGAGAAATTAAACGCATTTGTTCAAGATAAAAGTGGGAAAAATGTTCCAGTGCATATGGGATCATATGGCATTGGTGTTTCAAGACTTGTGGGTGCAATTATAGAAGCTTATCATGATGAAAAAGGAATTAAGTGGCCTTTAGAGGTTGCTCCATTTAAGGTTTCCATAGTTAATTTAATGCCTGAAGATCAAGATTGTGCCACAAAATCATCAGAATATTATGAATATTTTATGAAAAATAATATTGAAGTCATTTTAGATGATAGAAACTGCAGTATAGGAAAAAAATTATCTGATAATGAGTTAATTGGGACACCATATCAAATTATTATTGGCAAAAGAGATTTAAAAGATAATTTAGTAGAAATAAAAAATCGCCAAAATAATGAAAGTGAAAAAATTTCATCCAGTAGTGTAATTGATTTTATTAATAATAAGTTAGAAAAATAGATGATTTCTAAATCAGAACGATTACTGATTTTTAGGTTTTTATTTTCTAAGAAATCTGATGGCTATGTTTCTATTTTCGCTTGGTTTTCAATAATAGGTATTAGTTTAGGAGTAGCAGCAATTATTATAGTAATGTCTGTTATGAATGGTTTTAGAATTGATCTAACTAACAGAATAATTGGACTTAATTCACACCTTAATATTTATAGTATTGATAATGAGATAACTAATAAGCAAGCTGATGAACTCATATTGAATATTGATAATGCTTTTTTTTACCAATACTACAAATCTATTGAAACAAATGGCTTAATTATAAAATCAAATAATTCAAAAGGTGTTATGATCAAAGGCTATGACGAATATGATAAAAATCATTATTTGTTTAATTCAATTAATATAGGCGCATTAATTCAAAATCCAAAAAGTGAAATATTAATTGGAGACTCCTTAGCGAATGAAATGAATTTAAGCGTGGGAGATAAGGTTAAAATTGCAATTCCAAAGACTGATAAAACAATTTTAGGAAACATTCCAAGATTTAAAACATTGAAGGTAGTAGGTATATTTGATCTAGGTTTATATGAATATGATTCGAATTTAATTTTTTTATCTTCAGAACTTGTTAGAAAATTACTCTTATATGATGAAGATATATATAACAAAATTGAATTCTTTGCGTCATCTCCTAATGAAATTGAATTATTTAAAAATAAAGTAGAATTAGAAACATCTAATCTTTTATTAAATTTTTATTCAATCTCTTGGAAGGATCAAAACAAAACTTTAATAAATGCACTTAAAGTGGAAAAGAATGTTATGTTTATTATTCTTTCTTTAATTATCTTGGTTGCATCATTAAATATAATTTCTGGATTAATTATATTTGTAAAAGAAAAAAACAAAGATATTGGAATTTTGAAAACTATTGGAATGAGTAATAAAAGTATTATAAAAATATTTTTTACTATTGGAATTTCAATTGGTTTAATAGGTTCTTTAATAGGATTAATAATTGGAATTCTTTTCACAATAAATATTAAATCAATTCAAAGTTTTTTAGAATATTTACTAGGAACAAAACTGTTTTCTGAAGAAGTTTATTATTTATCATCTTTACCTTCTAAAATTAGTCTAAATGAGGTAGTTTACGTACTTTGTGTAGCAATAATCATATCAATTATATCAACTATTTTTCCAGCTTTAAGTTCAGCTAGAATAGACCCTGTTAAAAGTTTAAGAAGTGAATAATAAATATTTATTAGAGATAACTAATCTTTGTAAAAATTATACAAATGAAAATAATTCAAAAATTGAGATAATTAAAAATTTAAATTTTAAATTAAAGCAAAATACTAAAGTTTCAATTGTTGGGCCTTCAGGTTCGGGCAAAACAACTTTTCTCAATATTATTGGTTTACTTGACTCAGAATATGATGGAAACTTTTATTTTAAGAATAAAGATATTTCTTTGTGCTCTAAAGATGAAACGAATATAATTAGAGGATTATCCATTGGTTTTATTCATCAATTTTTTCATCTGATTCCTGAACTTACTGTGATCGAAAATGTTATGCTACCATTGTTAATTAATAAAAATGAAAAGAAAAGTTATGAAATTTCTAAAAAACTACTTTTTGAATTCGGTTTAGATGAAAGAATGAATTATAAACCTTTAAAATTATCAGGAGGAGAACAACAAAGAGTCGCTATTGCTAGATCTTTGATACATGATCCGGATTTAATCTTAGCTGATGAGATGACGGGCAATCTTGATGAAGATACTGCTAACAATATTTTTAAATTTTTCATAAATTATATCGAACAAAATAATAAAACTTTAGTATATGTTACTCATAACAAAACTTATTCTTTATTAGCTGATGAAATTTATTATTTTAAAAATAAGAAAATACATTTGACAAATGAATAATCCTTTTGTTCATTTACGTGCTTTATCTTCATATTCTTTATCTGAAAGTACGCTAAAAATTACTAATTTAGTCGATCTTGCTAAAAAAAATGGAATGCCTGCAATTGCAATAACAGATAATAATAATATGTTTGGTGTATTTGAATTTTCTAAAGAATGCGTAAAAAATAATATTCAACCTATAATTGGAACTTCAATAAATTTATTAGATATTTATTCAAATGATCAAATATCCCAAATTACATTTTTAGTAAAAAATGAAAATGGATATAGGAATCTTTTAGAATTAAGCTCACTTTCTCATCTCAATAACGGAAACAATATAGGTATACATCTTTCACAATTAGAAAAATTCTCAGAAGGTTTATTTTGTTATGTGGGTGGTGAATTTAACCCTTTACTTTTATTAAATAAAGAAAATAGAAAAAAGGATATAATTCAATTTATTACAAAATTTAAAAAAATATATAAGCAAAATTTTCTTTTTGAAATTCAGAGAATAAAAGATCAAAACATAGATATCTTTGAAAAAGAATTTATCAATTTATCAAAAGAGTTTGATATACCTCTTATTGGCTCAAATAATATTAAATATGCCTATGAAGATGATTTTTCAGCTCATGACGCATTATTATGCATTGCACAAAAATCTACTATAAATAATTCTCAAAGAAATACTTCAAATGAGAATATTTACTTTAAATCAAGTGAAGAAATGTATTTAAATTTTGAGGATATACCTGAGATAATACAAAATAATTTTAATATTGCTATATCTTGCAATTATTTTCCTGAATCAGCAAAACCTCAATTACCTGAATTTAAAAATGATCAAAATTTATCAGCTGAAGACTTTTTAATAAAATCATCTGAACTTGGACTTGCTAAAAAAATTAAAGAAAAGAATATTAAAAATATTGAAATCTATACTGAAAGGTTAAAGTATGAAAATGAAATAATTATTAGAATGGGATTTGCAGGATATTTTTTAATAGTAGCTGATTTTGTTAATTGGGCTAAGAAACAACATATTCCTGTTGGCCCTGGTAGGGGGTCAGGTGCAGGAAGTTTAGTTGCTTGGTGTCTGGGAATAACAGATTTAGATCCATTAGATTACGATTTACTGTTCGAAAGATTTTTAAACCCAGAAAGAGTATCAATGCCAGATTTTGATATAGATTTTTGTCAAACAAGAAGAGATGAAGTTATAGAATATGTTGGTAAAAAATATGGCAGTGAGTGCGTTGCTCATATAATTACATTTGGTACTTTAGCATCAAGAGCTGCTGTTAGAGATATTGGAAGAGTTTTAGAGGTTCCATATGGTGAAGTTGACTCATTTGCCAAATTAATACCTTTTAATCCCTCAAACCCTTTAACCTTGAGTGAGTCAATAAAATCTGAAAGAAGTTTGCAAGAAAGGATCAGCAGTGATGAAAGAATTTCGAATATTATTGATGTAAGTCTTAAAATTGAAGGAACTCACAGACATGCTTCTACACACGCTGCAGGTGTAGTTATTGGCCATGAAAAGTTATCAAAAGTAGTTCCTTTGTATAAAGATCAAAATACAGACACAAATGCAACCCAGTTTTCTATGAAATATGTTGAAGAAGCAGGTTTAGTAAAATTTGATTTTCTTGGATTAACTACTTTGTCAATTATTGATGATTGCGTAAAATTAATTGTAAAAGAAAATAAAAATTTCTTAATTGATAGCATATCTTTAAAAGATACAAAAACCTATGATCAGCTTAGTAAAGGTGAAACTGTAGGAATTTTTCAGTTGGAAAGTAACGGTATGGGGAGTGTTCTCCGTCAGTTGCAACCAGATAAATTTGAAGAAATAATCGCTGTAGTTGCTTTATTTAGACCAGGGCCAATGGATAATATACCATCCTTTTGCAATAGAAAACATGGGCGTGAAGAAATAAGATATCTTCATACTATGTTAGAAGATGTCTTAAAAGAAACTTATGGAATTATTGTGTATCAAGAACAAGTAATGCAAATTGCGCAAGTTTTATCTAATTATTCTTTAGGTGAAGCAGATCTATTAAGAAGAGCAATGGGAAAAAAAATTCAAAAAGAAATGGATATGCAAAAATCAAGATTTATTGAGGGTGCAGTTCAAAATAATATTGAAAAAAAAGAAGCCTCAAAAATTTTTGATTTGGTTGACAAATTTGCTGGTTATGGTTTCAATAAGAGTCATGCAGCCGCTTATGCTTTGATATCTTATCAAACTGCATATTTAAAAGCTAACTTTCCGCATGAATTTCTAACAGCAACATTAAACTATTCTATCGATAGAACAGAAAAAATTATTTTACTTAAACAAGAAATAGAAAGGCTGAACATTAACTTTCTAAAACCAGATATTAATAATTCAAACTCTTTATTTTCAATAGAAAAGAATGAAACTTCAAAATCAATTAGATTTGGCCTTGCTGCAATAAAAGGTGTTGGGCTAAAATCAATTTCAAGCATGGTACATGAAAGAAATAAAAATGGTAAATTTAAAAATATTATAGATTTTATGAAAAGAGTTTCAAAAGATGTAATTAATAAAAGGCAACTAGAAAAGCTTATTCAAGCTGGAGCATTCGATAGTATAGAGATTAACAGATCAAAATTATTTAATAATGTTCCAAAATTTGTTGACTTATATGGAGGAGAAAAAAATATAAATCAAGATATGCTTTTTGAAGAAAATGAAATTTCTTTTGAAGACAAAAATCTATTTAATCAAAATTATGAAAAGTGGAAAAATTCAGAAATATTATCTAATGAATTAGAGGTTATAGGTTTTTATTTTTCTGATCATCCACTAAATCTGTATCCAAAGAAGTTTTTTGAATTAGAAAATATTTTTCCTTTTAAAGATTACTCAGAAAATCATAACGTAAACTCAATAAAAGTTTGTGGTGCGATTTTAGATATTAAAGAAAGATCTAATAAAGATGGTAAAAAATATGCCTTTATCACTGTCTCAGAAACAAGTTTTCAATTTGAATTAACAATATTTAGTGAAAATTTATATAAATACCGACCATTGCTTAAAGAGGGAAATTTATTAATATTTAATGTAGATATTGTAAAAAATAATACTGATACACGTTTCATAATTAGAGATATCGCTTTACTTGATAAAGTATTTAATAATAGAAAGTCTAAATTTAATATTTATACAAACATTAAGCATTTAGCAGAATTAAAAGATAATATTTTTGAAGAAAAGAAAGATAAAAACTTTAATCATGATGTTGATTTATTTATTACAGTAGATCAAAAATTAGTGAATTTTGATTTTCGCAAGTATTCTATTAAATCATATAAAAAGCTTGATGATTTGAATAAATCAAAAATCTTAGATTATTCTTTAGAAATATCTTGAAAAAATAATACTATATAATAATACATCGATCATATTAAATCTAGCACACAGAAAAAACCGGTGTTTTTATTTCTGTGGAGGTTAAACCGGGAGTTATTATGAATTTACCTGAAGTTAAAATTGAAGATCTTCTAGAGTCGGGTGTACATTTTGGACACAATGTTAGAAGATGGAATCCTAAGATGAAAGAATATATTTATGGTGTTAGAAATAACATTCATATTTTTGATTTAAGAATTACTCTAGAGTTACTTAATACTGCTCTTACAAAGATCCATGAAACTATTTCTAAATCTGGAAAAATACTTTTTGTAGGAACAAAAAAACAATGCAGTGATGTAGTGAAAGAATTAGCTATGTTAAATAACAATTTTTATGTTAATAAAAGATGGTTAGGTGGAACATTAACTAATTGGAATACAATTTCAAATTCTATAAAAAGATTAGAGGAGATTGAATTATTTTTAAAAGATAACGATCTATCAAAAAACTTATCAAAAAAAGAATTATTAGATATTTCTAGAGAAAAGCAAAAACTTGAATTAAACATAGGCGGGATTAGAAACCTTAATGGCAAACCAGATCTTTTAGTTGTGTTTGATGTAATCAAAGATAAAATTGCAGTAAGTGAGGCAACCAAACTTAATATACCAGTAGTTGCAATAGTTGATACTAATGCTGATCCAGAAAATATTGACTATATAATTCCTGGAAATGATGATGCCCTTCGTTCAATAAATTTGTATAAAAATTATTTCTTAGAAACTATTCAAGACGCCACTAGCTTTCAAGATATATCTAATGTTAAAGATAAAAATTTAGATGAAGATGTAAAAAAGGATAATAAATAATGTCTAGTATTACTGAATTAATTAAAGAATTAAGAGAAAAGACTGGTGCAGGATTCTTAGATTGTAAGAAATCTCTAGAGGATAATAATAATGATATTGAAAAATCCATTGAAGCATTGAGGAAAAAAGGATTAGCAAAAGCATCAAAAAAAAGTGATCGAGCAGCAATTGAAGGTGCTGTAGGCGTTTATTCAAATGAGAACATTACAGCATTAATTAAAGTGAATAGTGAAACAGACTTTGCGGCTAAAAGTGATACTTTCTTAGATTTTCTTGATACTTTAGGAAACTTAGTTTTAGAAAATAATACTAACATAGATAAGGAAGAATTCCTAAAATTACAGTTTGAAAACGGAACTGTACAAGATTATTTTAATTCAATGATTGCAAAAATAGGAGAAAATCTTATTCTTAATGATTTATTAATTAAGGAAAATAAAAATTCCAGTTATTCATTTTATATACACAATAGTTATAGAAAAAATATTGGAAAAATAATTTCATTGGTAGAATATTCTTCTACAAATAAAAATACTGAAACTGAAGCTTTATCTAAGAATCTATGTATGCATATTGCAGCAATGAAACCTGAATCTATGGATATTAATGATTTAGATAAAAATTTAGTAATTAATGAAGAAAAAATTCAAAAAGAATTAATTTTAAATTCTGGAAAACCATCAAACATAGCAGATAAAATACTAGAAGGTAAAATGAAAAAATACTTCAGTGAAGTTACTCTATTAAATCAATCTTATATTTTAGATCAAGATAAAACTGTTAGAGATATAATTAATCAACACTCAAAATATGAATATAACTTAATATCTTTTGATTTAATTAATTTATAAAATGAATAAAAGAATATTACTTAAGATCTCAGGTGAGTCACTTATGGGATCTTCTAACTATGGGATAGATGTTTCAACAATAAATAAAATCTCTAATCAAATTAAACAAGTATACAAAAAAAAATATCAAATTTGTTTAATTATTGGTGGTGGAAATATATTTAGAGGAATAAAGGGTGCGTCTGAAGGAATAGACAGATCAACATCTGATTATATGGGTATGTTAGCTACTGTAATGAACGCATTATCTTTACAAAGTAGTTTAGAAAAAATTAATGTACCAACTAGAGTTCAATCAGCAATTACAATGTCACAAATAGCCGAGCCTTATATTAGAAGAAGAGCAATAAGACACTTGGAGAGAGATAGAATTGTTATATTTGCAGCAGGTACCGGTAATCCATTCTTTTCTACAGATACTGCTGCAACTTTAAGAGCCTCTGAGTTAGATTGTAAATTAATTATTAAAGCAACAAAGGTTGATGGGATATACAATAAAGATCCAGTTAAAAATAAAAATGCTAAATTAATTAAAAATATTACATACAATGAAGTCATAAATAAAAATTTACAGGTTATGGATTTAACTGCCATAAGTTTGGCTAAAGATACCAAAATACCAATTTTTATTACTAATATTTTTAATAAAAACTCCTTAATTAATGTTTTGAATCGCAAAGGTTCATATAGTAAAATAAGTTAATTATGAGCGATCTTGAAAATAAAATGAAATCTGCTGTTTCACATTTTGAAAAGGAATTAAATTCTTTAAGGACTTCAAGAGCAAACCCTTCAATGTTAGACAACATATTGATAGATGCTTACGGTTCAAGAACCCCCATAAATCAGCTTGGCAATATCTCTGTTCAAGATGCAAGCACCATTACAATACAAGTATGGGATTCATCTTTAATTAAATTAATTGAAAATTCTATTACTGAGTCAAATTTAGGAATTAATCCTCAAACAGATGGTCAACTCATAAGACTTCCAATTCCAAAATTAAGTGAAGAAAGAAGAAAAGAAATAATTAAAATAGCATCTGAATTTGCTGAAAATTCAAAAATTACTGTAAGAAATATCAGAAGAGACTTTATAGAAATTTCAAAAAATGAAAAAAAAGACTCTAGTCTTTCTGAGGATGATTTAAAAAGAAGATTGAATGAAATTCAAAAAATAACAGATAATAATATAGAAAAAATTGACAAAATATTAGAATTAAAAAAAACTGATATTTTGAAAGTATAGGTCTGTTGAATAGGTTAAACCATATAGCCCTAATTCTTGATGGGAATAAAAGATGGGCAAAAAAAAATAAATTCTCTAATTCTTATGGTTATAAAAAAGGTTTTGAAAATATTAAAAATTTGGTTAATTTTTCATTATCAAAAAAAATATCATACTTAACTATTTTTGCTTTATCTTCAGAAAACTTTAACAGATCATCTGTAAATTTAATTTACAATATTATTTATGATAACTTTTCACAAACATTTAATGATTTAATTGATGAAAAGGGAGTAAAAATAAATATTTTTGGCTCAAAAAAAAATCTACCTAGAAAATTATTGCAAATATTTGAGAGTATAGAAAAAATATCATCTAAAAATAAAAAATTAATTTTGAATATTGCTTTTAATTATGGATTTAAAGACGAAATTAAATATGTTTTAAATAAAATAATTAATAGTGAAAAAAAATTAAATATTAATAATGATAAGAATATTAAAAATTTATTTTATTTAGGTTTAGCTCCAGATCCTGATATTTTAATTAGAACTGGAGGCTACAAAAGATTAAGTAACTTTATTATGTATAACTTAACTTATTCTGAATTTTTTTTTACAGAAACATTATGGCCCGATTTTTCAGAAAAAGAATTTAATTCAATAATTCATGAATATCTTAAAATTCAAAGAAAATATGGATTATAAAAATTTATTTTTAAGATCATTTATTTCTATAATCTTTATATCAATTTATTTTATAAGTTTAGTA
>CACMKZ010000006.1 GCA_902614375.1 uncultured Alphaproteobacteria bacterium | reverse complement strand
TTGATACCAAGATTGTTAATTTTTTTATCCTGTTTAAAATTATCATCTTTATTAATAATAACTAATATTTCCTTATTAAATTTTCTTAACTCATTGATCAATTCTTTGTCTATAAAATAATTCTCAGCTTTATAGTCAATTACATAAAGAAAAATATCTATTTTCCTTATTATGCTACTCACACTCTTTGTTACTAAACTTTTTTGATTAATTATTCCTGGTGTATCATATACATCAATATTACTATTTGATTTAAGAGGTGATACATGCCAATCTCTTGTTGTACCAATGGTATCATGAATTATATTATTATTTTTATTTGTAATTAAATTATAAAGTGATGTTTTGCCGACATTTGGCATACCTAAAATCAATATATTCATTTTAATAAATGTATGTAATGCCTTTTTCAGTACTTATAAAAATTTTATTTTGATAATTATAAACTTTATTAATATTTTTAATTTTAAGATTTACCGTTTCTTGAATTTCAAGATTTTGGTCCAATATAATTATTTCACCATTGTCTGTAAATAAATGAATATTTTTATTTATAATTAAACAATTTATTATTTTTGATTTTTTATTTAGTATTTTGTTAATATTAATTCTTGAGAATAACTTTCCATTCTGAATATTATATATTTCAACAAAATTTTCATTTTTAGAAATTAGTGAATTATTAAATAGTACAGCAGAAGACGAGTTACTTATTCTAAAATTAATTAATGGAAACTTGTTTTTGTTTATGTCGTAAGTATGAATAATATTGCCATCATCAAAATAAACTAGAAAATTTTTGTACAGGTGTATTTGATCCTTTAGATTATTAAGTGAAGTATTAAGTTCAATATTGTCAAAATTTAAACTATGTTCCTCGAATAAATATGTGTCTAAAGAATTAAATTCACTATTAGGGAGTATAAAGAAAATAATATTGAAATAATTTTCAATTTTACCTCCCGATGACTGAATTATATTACTAGATTTAAAAACTTTCTCATAAATTATATCTCCACTAAAAATTGATAAAAAAACTATTTTTTGTGGATATAATATTATTAAATAGTCATCCAATATTTTGACTGGGGTATTTAATAAATCTTTATTTTTAAATAACCAAATAACTTGTCCTAATTTGTTAATTCTAACTACTTCTCCTGATTTAAAAGCAATAATAAAATCATTATTATAAATAGAAAAAGATATAGGTACTTTTTTTTCTTGATCTAAATCAATATTAATTCTTTCAATCAACTTTCCATTATTTAAATCAAACTTTAGAAGTTCCCCATCTTTATTGAATGAGTAAATACTTTCATCGAGGTATATTACATTTATCGGTTCATTATTGTTATATTTTGCTTCATAGTTATTAATTTTTAATACAACTTGATCTTTATCTAAAAAATTATAGTCAGATGCTTTGTAGGTATAGTTATCAATTACGTTATCTGCATACTGTTCAAAAAAACTAAAATCTAAAAATTCTTCTTTTTCTAATTGAAAGGTATAATCTTCAGAATCTATGTTTTCATTATTTCTTAATGATGAAATCGTATCCTGACATGAAATAATAAATATGAAAGATAGATATAGCGATATTTTATTTATAAAGTTGAAACTCATGAATCTTTTTCACTCTTTCTTTTGTAGAGGCAGAAATCAAACTTGAATTAAATATTTCATTATATTTTTCAAATGCTTTTGAATTACTATATTCAGATTTATTCAGGTCAATTTCTGTAACGATTAATAAATATTCTAATTCTCTTTTAATAGAAAAATAACTATCCAACTCATCGTTAATATTATTTATATAATTTGATATATCATTTAAATAATTATTAGTATTGTCTTCATAAGATGCATTAATCAATGTGTATGAAGCATTTGCAGCAATAGCCGATTTATACAATTCATCTAAATTTGATGAAGTAAGTAATTCTTTATACAATTCATTAGAGTAACTAAAGTTTTTATTTTCATTATTTTGCTGAATTAATTTTAATTTTGATAAAATAGAAAAAATATTATTCTCATCAATTAAGTTTTCTAAACTACTTAAATCATTTTGATCATCTTGGATAATATCAAAAAAACTTATACTAGAGTTTTTAATATCTTGAATTTTAAAATAATTATATGTTTGGAAACCAATAAATATAATTAGCAAAAACACTAATGAAATTATTAATTGTATATAGTTTTTAAAAATAAAATTTTGTATTTTTTTAAATAAATTTTGATTTTTATTCTCTTGATTCATACTATTTCCATTTTATTGAACAACCAATACTATTCATTTGATTAGTTGGGCCTACTCCTTCATTTTTGATTTTAATCATTGCATTAAAAAGATCTCTTTCAATATTTGAATTTTGATTTGCATTCATTACACCTGAGTCTATTCTACCTCTATATTTTAATTTAAGATCTTTATCAAAACCGAAAAAATCTGGAGTACAAACAGCATTATAATTTTTTGCCACTTCTTGTGTTTCATCATAAAGATATGGAAAATTAAATTTATATTTATCAGAGAAAATTTTCATATTATCAAATGAATCATCGGGATAGTTAATTACGTCATTAGACATAATGGCAATTGTATTTATTGAGTGCTCTAATAACTCATCAGCATCTTTTTTTAATCTACTTGCAATTGCTTTAACATATGGGCAATGATTACATATAAATACAATAACAGTACCATTTAATCCTTTTGCATTATCTAATGAAAGCATCTCATCATCAATATTTTTAAGATTAAATGATGGTGCTAATACATCTAAATTATCATTTGGGGCATTTACAGGCATAAATTTTTGTTATATTCTTAATTTATGAGCTTAGTAACATCTAGTGCTTCAACTAACAATCACAATCTCTACTTTTCCAAAGATGAACTCGCCAAGATCCTAAATCTTTATTCTAAAGGAGTTTCTAATGGAGAATGGAAAGACTATGCTATTGATTTTAATAAAAATAATGCATTTTTTTATATATTTAAACATAGTCTTGCAGCACCAGAATGCATACTAAATAAATCACTAGAGAGAAAAAAAAGAAAAATTTTTTATAATTTAAAATCAAAAAATCAAAACAAGAAATTTGAAAGCTTAGATGCACTGATATCATCTTTAAATCGAAATATTTTTAAGTTAGTAAATTAAATTTAAACAGTTTTAATTAACAATTTATATAATTAAACTTTATCTTTCTAAACTTTATTTTCTAATGGCCCAACCAGCAAAAATATTTTCAAGATAAACTACAATATAATATAAAAATATTCCCATAACAGCCAAGGTGATCAATACTGCAAACATTAATGGATAATCTGCACTAATTTTGCCACTATCAAACAAATGTCCTAATCCTTTTCCATGTGGCTCAATAATCTCCATCAAATTAGTTCCAATAAAGGCGAGTGTTGTTGATACTTTTAATGCTCCAAAAAATTCTGGTAATGTTTTTGGTAAAGCAATTTTATAAAAAATCTCAAATTTATTTGCACCTAAAGATAAAAGTATGTCTTCATATTCTCTTTCCAAAGTTGACAATCCGATTGAAATTGAAACACAGATGGGGAAAAATGAAATGAGAATTACAATTATAATTGTATTCATATTGTGCATACCGACAAATATTAATGCAATTACTGGGACTACTGTTGCTTTAGGAATAGCATTAAAACCAACAAGGATTGGATATAAGCCTATTCTTATAGTTTTTGAAAACCCCATCAAAATACCTAAAATTAACCCTACTAAAACTGATAATATTAATCCTACAACGGTTCTCCAAAAAGTTTCCCAACCGTAGATTAAAAAGAGATGTTTAAATTTCCAAAATGCTGGCCATAAATCTGAAGGGGAAGCCATTTTATAATTTGGCCAATTATTATACCAAACCAACAACTCCCATAACAAACAAAAAATTATAAGGCTAAATAAAGGTATAATAAAATTATTGATTCTAATCATTTTTATTCTGAGCTATTTCGATTTGATTTCTAAGTGTTGCAAGTAATTGTGAAACCTCTGATGAATATAAATCAGAGATTTTTTTTTCTTCATTAAAATTAGTTTTGACATCGTATTGTAATGAAGCTGGTCTTCCAGATAAAACAATTACTTGATCAGCTAAATAAACAGCTTCTCTTAAATCATGAGTTATTAAAATACATGTGAAGTCTCTTTCTTTTTTTAATTTGTGCATAACGTCCCACAAATCTTCTTTTGTAAATGCATCTAGAGCTGCAAAAGGTTCATCTAAAATTAATACTTCTGGATTATGAACTAGAGATCTACAAAGTGAAACTCTTTGTTTCATCCCACCAGATAATTCAGATGGTAAATTATTTTCAAATTCTTCTAATCCCACTAATTTAAGTAAATCTAATGCATTCAATCTCTTTTGATTATAAGTCATATTTTTTGATACTATCTCAAGTGGAAGAATTATATTTTTAATTACATTTCTCCATTCTAACAAAACTGGATTTTGAAAAGCCATACCTACAGTAGAAAGTGGAGAAGTAATTTTTTTATTTGAAATAAAAATACTACCTTGAGTTGGTTTAATTAATCCACTGACTAATCTAGTTATTGTTGATTTTCCACAACCTGAAGGTCCAACTATAGCAGTAAAACCTTTTCTTTTAATTGATAGGGAAAGATCCTTTAAAACAGGAAGCATACCTTGTTTAGTTTCATATTGATGAGAAACCTTTTCAATATTGATATGCATAAGTTATGATTAGTATATGGGGTAGAAATAGTCTACCCCATAAAAAAATATTAAGGTAAATATTTATCAGTAAAAAATGATGAAATCTTTGGATCAGATGAGAATTCGTATGTTTCTGCTAACTGTCCTAAAGCTTTTTCCATTCTTGCAATGTCAATATTGCCCATACCGTTTTCTTTTACATAATCAGTATTAACATTTCCTTCTATTGCTAGTATCAATCTTCTTGTCTCTAAAGCTAAATCAGCAGCTGGATTTCTTTCAACCATACTCTTCACCGCGTCTTCAGGATTTTTCATAGCATCAGCCCATCCTTTAGATACAGCTTTTAAAAAACCTTTTACTATTTCAGGATTTGCATCTGCATAATCAGTGTTAACTATTATGGCGTTACCATATAATTCTAATCCATAGTTTGCCATCAACATAATTGATATATCATCCTCAGGAACACCAAGACGAACTAAATTTAAAAACATTGAAAATGAAAACCCTGTTATAGCATCAACGTTTTTTTCAGCTAACATCGGTTCTCTTGTTGGGAAACCTACTGGCTCCACTGTTATATTATCAACATTAATATTATTTGCAGAAGCAAATGGTGGGAATTGTGCCCATGCACCATCAGGTGGTGGCGCACCAAGAATTTTTCCCTCTAAATCAGATGGAGTTGTAACACCAAGACTTTTTCTTCCAGCAATTGCAAATGGAGGTTTATCATAAACCATCATAACTGCCATAACTGGCGCTCCAGGATTTTGATCTAAGAATTTGATTAAACTGTTTATATCTGCAAAGCCAATAGGAAAAGCTCCTGTAGCAACCTTTGGAATTGCATCTAAGGATCCTTTACCTGCAGATATTTCAACTTCTAAATGTTCTTCACCAAAATATCCTTTATCTATTGCGTAGAAATAAGGTGCACTTGGTCCTTCAAATTTCCAATCTAAAGCAAAAGATATTTTAGTATTTGCAAAACTATTGAAAGATAAGAGAACTGAAGTAATAAATATTAAAAAAATTTTCATTTGATTATACCTCCTAATTTAAATTTGAGGTTATTTTAAATGTGTTTTTTTAATAATACGATATAGGCAATTTAGTAATTCTTAAAATGCATACATAAATCATAAATTTAAAAATATAACAAAATCAATAATTTATATTATTCCTACTCAATAGTAGATACTAAAACTATCATTGTTTATCAACTATTCTAAAGCCATTTTTAAAAGTGTGTAAGTTTTATTTGTAAATATTATCATAGTAATTTTGTCTATCATCTTTTTTCATACCAACCGTATCATCCATAAATTTATTTCTATCTTCTCTTGTTTTAAAAACCCAAATACAAATAGTATCTTTACTATGGTAAATCGCCTTTAACTCATCATCTATATTACAAATTTCTTCTGGTATTTCGGTTTTAATACAAATCATTTGCTCATTCCCACTCAATGGTTCCCGGAGGTTTAGAAGTAAAGTCATATAATACTCTGTTAATGCCTTTTACTTTATTAATTATGCGAGATGATATTTCTTTTAATTGATTATTTGAAAACATATAAAAATCCGCTGTCATTCCATCTACTGAAGTAATAGCTCTAAGTGAAACAGAGTAATTGTATGTTCTTTCATCTCCCATAACACCTACTGATTTTACTGGTAAAAGAACAACAAAAGCTTGCCAAATTTTATTATAAAGATTTTTCTCTTTTAAATACTCAATAAAAATATGATCTGCCTCTTGAAGAATTAAGATCTTTTTTTTATCAATTACTCCAGGTATTCGGATTGCTAAACCTGGACCTGGGAAAGGATGTCTTAAAAGTAAATGTTTATCTATTTTTAATTGCCTTCCAACATTTCTTACCTCATCTTTAAATAATTCTCTTAATGGCTCCACAATTTTTAATTTCATTTTTTTTGGTAAGCCTCCAACATTATGGTGACTTTTGATTTTAGCTGTTGGACCTCCAAAAAATGGAATACTTTCTATAATATCTGGATAAAGAGTCCCCTGCCCTAAATAATCTACATTTGTTATTTTTTTAGCTGCTTTATCAAAAACTTCTATAAATGTTTTGCCAATAATTTTTCTTTTTTTCTCAGGATCAGAAACATTTTTTAAATTTTTTAAAAAAATATTAGAAGCATTTATTTTAGTAAAGTTTTTACCAAATTTTTTGGAAAATATTTTTGACACTTCGTTAGCTTCATTTTTTCTTAGAAGACCGTGATCAACAAAAATACAATAAAGATTTTTGTTAACGGCTTTGCTTAATAAATATGCAGTAACTGTGGAATCTACACCTCCAGATAAACCACAGATTATTTTTTTATTCTTAATTTCATTTTTTATTTCTAATAGTTTATTTTCAATAAATTTTTGAATTTTGAATTTATTTTTTATATTTACAATATTGAAAACAAAATTATTAATTATTTTTGAACCGAAATCTGTATGATAGACCTCAGGATGAAATTGAAGGCAATAAATTTTATTTTTATAATTTTCAATAGACGAAATAATTTTATTATTTGATAAAGATGTTACTGAAAAAAGTTTTGGTATTTTATTGATATTATCTCCATGAGACATCCATACTTTGATTTTTTGTTTATTAATTCCCTTAAATAAAAGTGATTTTTTCTTAATATTTATAATAGTGTGACCATACTCTCTATGCGTAGAACGTTTTACTACACCTTTCAAATTTTTTGTTACTAATTGCATGCCATAGCAAATTGCTAAAACTGGTTTATTCATTTTTAAAATTTCTTGATTTAATTTAGGAGCATTTTTATCTAGTACTGATCTAGGTCCTCCTGATAATATAAATGCCGATGGCTTGATTTCATTTAAAATTTTTTTTGTAATTTTATTAAAAGGATAGACAAGACAAAAGACTTCTAACTCTCTTATTCTTCTTGCTATTAATTGTGTGTATTGAGATCCATAATCTACAATTAAAATAGTTTCTAATTTACTCTTCATGCAATCTAAATCCTCTTGATATTATAAATATTTCACTTGATTCTTGTCTTGATGATTTTGGCTTAAAATACTCAACCTTATCAAAAATTTTTTTAAGCATCTTTATAATTTCTTTTTCTTCCTCCCCCTTCCATATTTTGAATATTAATGATCCTTGTTTTTTTAATATTATTTCTAATCTGTCTATAACCTCATATATTAATTGACTTATCCTGAGATGATCTGTTGATTGATGACCAGTTGTATTCGGGGCTACATCAGATAAAACTAAATCAAATTTATTTTTTAAATTAGTAAAATTATATTTTAAAAAATCTTCTCTATAGAAAGCTATACGTTGATTATTTATTTTCATATCTAATAAATCAAAACAGGTTATATTAGTTTTTCGATTGTAATTTAAGATGACTTGAGTCCAGCCTCCTGGAGAAGATCCAAGTTCTAGTATTTCTTTAGAATATTCAATTATTTTATATTTTTGCTCAATCTCTTCTAGTTTAAAAGCAGCTCGATTGATATACCCTAACTGTTTAGCTTTCTTTACAAACTGATCATTTTTTTGTCTATTAAGCCAGTTTTTTGATTTCATAAAAGATAATAAAGCTAACAAAAAATTGTTTTTTAGTAACTTTAATATATATGACATGTACGATATTTAATGAAAAGATCAATATTTATAGCTTTCTTAATACTTGCCGCTGTTGTCGGATGGATTGGATCTGGTCAGTTTTCAAACAATGTTGTTGCAAAAGACGATGATACAGAATCAAGCACTGAAACAGAAACTTCATATTCTCAAGGTACAGAAAATAATGATAATGAGGAATTTACATTTTCCGTTGAAACAAAGGTATTTACTTCCAGTTTAATTGATCAATCTATTGAATTACAAGGTCAAACTATTCATAATAAAAAGATTGATGTTAAATCTGAAACATCTGGTAACATAGATAATATTGAATTTGCAAGAGGAGATAGAGTATCTCAAAATGCTGAAATGATTACAATCTCCCCAGAGGATAGAAATGAAAAGCTCTCTAGTGCAAAAAAAGATTTAGAAAGACTTAATAAAGAACTAATTTTAAATGAAAAAAACAGAGATAATTTACTTAGACAAAATGTTGAAAGAATTGAATTGTATGAAATTGAATATGCATCTGCAAAACAACTTATTGATAAAGGTTTAAGTTCAAAATCAAAATTAAGTTTAGCATCTTTTAATCTCGCCAATGCTCAAGCTGATAGAGAAGATATTAAAATAAAATTTGAATCTACCTTAGCAAACCTTGAAGCTCAGATTTCAAATGTAAAATCAATTTTAAAGAACATAAAACTTGATATAGAAAAAACTTCTATAAAGGCACCATTCGATGGAATTATTTCTGAAAAAATGGTTGAGGAAACTGAATTCATCTCAATAGGCACTCCTCTATTTACTATAATTGATTTAGACCCTATCAAGATTGAAGGTTATTTATCTGAATTTGACGTAAATAAAGTAAGTGTTGGTACTAAAGCTTTAATAGAAGATAGTAATGGTATTAAAAAAAATGGAATAATATCTTTTATTTCTCCATCAGCTGAAACTAGTACTAGAACATTCGAAATTACTATTGAAGCTGATAACAAAGATCTCTCTTATAAAAGTGGTATAACAACTAAAATTGTTATCAAAGGTTCAGAACTTAAAGCTCACAAAATACCACCTTCAATATTAACCTTATTAGACGATGGGACTGTAGGTGTTAAAGCCGTAGATAATGATAATAAAGTTACTTTTTATCCAACTAAAACAATTAAGGATACAATAGATGGAATGTGGGTTTCTGGATTACCTGAGACAGTAAATTTAATTGTAAGTGGTCAGGAATATATAAGTATTGGTGAAACAATAAACTAATCTGAATGAAAATTAATATTATAGATTACGCAATTAGCCATTCCCGAGTTTTCATGGGAATACTTATTTTTATTATTTTTTCAGGTGCATCTACTTACATCACAATGCCCAAAGAATCATCCCCTGATGTAAGCATACCAATAGTTTATATTTCACTGAGTCAAAATGGTATTTCTGCACAGGACTCAGAAAGGCTTTTAGTTAAACCAATTGAAGACGAAGTTAAAACTGTTGAAGGAGTAAGGGAAGTAAGATCAACAGCCTATTCAGGTGGAGGCAACGTTTTATTAGAATTTGATGCTGGATTTGATTCTGATCAAGCTATGGTTGATATTAGAGATAAAGTTGATAGAGCTAAGGGCGATCTACCTAGTGAAGCAGATGAGCCAACGGTTAACGAAGTTAATATAAGTACATTTCCTATCTTATCCATTTCTTTGAGTGGAGATGTACCTAATAGAACCCTTCAGGATTTAGCTGACATTTTGCAAGATGATATAGAAACAATTCCAAGTGTTTTAGAAGCTAAAATTGGTGGTAAAAGAAATGAGCAGGTTGACATATTAATTAATCCAACTGCAGTTGATAGCTATGGCATCAATCTTGAGAGTCTTATTAATATCGTTAGAGAAAATAATAAAATGGTATCTGCTGGTGGTCAAGACACTGGTGACGGAAGTTTTGATATTAAAGTTCCAGGTTTATACGAAACTATTGAAGATGTATTAAATACTCCTGTTAAAACTAACGGAGATTCAGTTATTACTTTCAGGGATATTGCTGAAGTAAAGAGAACTTTCGAAGATAGGCAATCTTATGCAAATGTAAATGGATCTAATTCAATAACTATTGATGTTTCCAAAAGAATTGGTGAAAATATTATAAATACTATTGAAGAAGTAAAAAGAATTACTGCAATTACTGCTAAAAGTTTTCCTGAAAACGTTGAAATTTCTTTTGGAAATGATCAATCAAAAGGCATTAAAACTATGTTAAATAGTCTGCAAAATAATGTCATTGCAGCTATAATCCTTGTTTTAATTATTATTTTAGGAGCATTAGGCGTTAGGTCCGGTTTATTAGTTGGTGTATCTATTCCAGGTTCGTTTTTATCAGGTTTATTAGCTTTGTCTGTAATGGGTTTTACTATTAATATAGTAGTATTATTTGCTCTAATTTTATCTGTAGGACTATTAGTCGATGGAGCAATTGTTGTTGTTGAATATGCAGATAGAAAAATGAAAGAAGGTCTTGGTGTAAAAGATGCTTTTGCAAATGCATCAAAAAAAATGTCACTACCAATTATATCATCGACTGCAACTACCTTAGCTGCCTTTTTACCATTAATTTTCTGGCCTGGTATAGCTGGTGAATTTATGAAATATTTACCAATAACACTTATATGTGTTCTTATTTCTTCTTTGTTTATGGCACTTCTGTTTGTCCCAGTTTTAGGATCAATTCTAAATACTGTATCAAGAATACTTCTACAATTTATTGTACCATTACTAATATCATTAATTTTTTATAATCTTTTATCTTATGGATTTGGATTATTAGACATTCAAGGATTTAGTTTATTTATAACTATTGGAAAATATTTACTAAGCTTTGCTTTATTTATATTCGTATTCATTAGAATTATACCAAGGGTTTATAAAATTTCAGAAAATGTAAACTCTACAGATAAATTAGTTTCTAAAAATGCAAAAATCTTATCTTCAGAATCAAATGAACCTGTTTTAAACGTAACTGGTTTTGTTGGATTTTATGCAAAAATATTAAACTACTTATTATTTCATCCTTTGAAGGTGATGATTAGTGCTTTAGTAATATTAATTGCTGTAAACTACACCTATACTCAAGTTGGAGAAGGTGTAGAATTTTTCCCAGATGTTGAGCCTGATCTTGCAAAAATCGTAGTTTTTGCAAGAGGTAATCTCTCTGTTGAAGAAAAAAAAGATTATGTATCAAGAGTTGAGAATATTATTTTAAAGCTTCAATCGGAAAGACAGGAATTTAAAAATATTTATTCTTTAAGTGGAAATGTAAGTGAACAATCAGAGGCATCAGAAGACTTTATAGGATCAATAAGTTTGGAATATACAGATTGGGATAAAAGAAGAAAATCAAAAGTAATTCTAGCAGAAATTTTGGAAGCCACAAAAACTATAAATGGAATAAAAGTAGAATCAAGAGAACAACAAGGTGGTCCTGGTGAGGGTAAACCAATTAATATTAAATTAACTAGTGATAACAAACAAATTTTAATTGCTGAAGGAATTAAGCTTAAAAAATTTATGGATAGTTATCCAAAGTTAATGAATGTTGAAGATAATTTACCAGCACCTGGGATTGAATGGGAAATTAATGTTGATAGAAAACAAGCATCTAAATTTGGAGCTAATATTACATCAATTGGTAATGTGATTAAGCTTGCAACAAACGGTCTTAAACTTGGTGAATATAGACCTGATGATAGTAATGAAAGTATACCACTTTATCTTCGTTATCCAAACGAAGGAAGAACATTAGATAGAATTGATAACTTAAGAGTAACTACTGCAAATGGTTTAGTTCCAATATCCAATTTTGTAGAAATTGTTCCAAATAATAGAACAGGAAATATTATTAGAGTCGATTCAAAAAATGCAATCAACATACAAGCAGATGTTGAGCCAGGAACATACCCTGATGGCAAAGTTAGAGAACTTGAGTATGTATTAGGCATTTCAGATACTGCTCCGTCTTGGAGAGGAAGAACATTAGACTTACCTCGTTATAAATTAGATAACAGAGTAAGGGCTGAACTTATTGGAGAAAATGAAGACCAAAAAGAAGCTCAAGAATTT
Source organism: uncultured Alphaproteobacteria bacterium (assembly GCA_902614375.1). GTDB lineage: Bacteria > Pseudomonadota > Alphaproteobacteria > HIMB59 > CACPNW01. The sequence goes on along the minus strand of CACMKZ010000006.1, from coordinate 94,171 downwards.
TTAACAGGAGCTTTTGGTGTAGCTTTATTTTTAATGCTAATGATACTTTTATTGCAGTTTAATAGCTTTTATAGTGCATTCTTAATTCTTTTTGCAGTAGTAATGTCCACAGCCGGTGTGTTTATAGGTTTAATGGTGACAGCACAGCCATTTGGTATTGTTATGTCAGGAGTTGGTGTTATTGCTCTTGCCGGAATAGTGGTAAACAATAATATTATATTGATTGATACATTTGATTTTTTAAAAACTAAAACCTCATCTATAAGAGAAGCTATTATCAAAACAGGAGCACAGAGACTTAGACCAGTTTTACTTACAACAACTACAACAGTACTAGGATTGTTACCAATGGTAACAATGACAAATGTTGACTTTATATCTAGAGAAATAACTAGAGGTTCACCAGATACCCAGTGGTGGGTTCAACTATCAACAGCTATAGTATTTGGATTACTTTTTGCAACATTTCTTACATTAGTTGTAACACCATCAGCATTAATGTTTAGAGAAAACATTAAGAATTGGTATAAGAATAAAATTTCTAGTTAAATTTTTTCTAATAAATAATTAAATATATGACTATTAAATCAATTACTGTGTATTGCTCATCTTCAGATAAATTAAGTAATAAATATTATCAAGATGCAGAAGAAATTAGCAAATTAATATCATCATTTAAATTAACTATTGTCTACGGTGGGGCAAAAGTTGGTATAATGGGCGTAGTTGCTAAGACAGCAAAAAAATATAAAAATAGAGTTATTGGAGTAATTCCAAATTTTTTATCTGAGAGAGAAATAATTTTAGAAAATATAGATGAGTTAAAAATAGTGAATAATATGTCTGAAAGAAAAAGGTTACTCTTTGAGAAAGGTGATGCGTATTTAGCATTACCAGGAGGAACAGGAACTTTAGAAGAAATAGTAGAAGTTGTATCTTGGAAAATAATGGGCATTCATAATAAGCCAATAATATTTTTTAATAAAAATAATTTCTGGGATAATCTATTTCAACAATTTAAGTTTTTTGAAGATGAAAAATTTTCAAATAAAAATTTACAAAACAGTTTTCACATTATAGATACAGTTGATCAATTAAAAAATATTTTAATTAAATGGCAAAAATAAAAGTTAAAAACCCTGTAGTTGAAATGGATGGAGATGAAATGACCAGAATCATCTGGGAGTACATCAAAGAACAATTAGTTTTGCCCTATCTTGATATAGATATCAAATATTTTGATCTTGGAGTGATTAAAAGAGATGAAACAAATGATCAAATCACGATAGACGCTGCCGAGGCGGTAAAAAAATATGGTGTAGGAATAAAATGTGCAACAATTACACCTGATGAAAATCGAGTTGAGGAATTCAAATTAAAACAAATGTGGCGTTCTCCAAATGGAACAATAAGAAATATACTTGGAGGAACTATATTTAGACAACCAATCATATGCAAAAATGTTCCAAGAATAATCTCAAACTGGGACCATCCAATTGTAGTTGCTAGACATGCCTTTGGTGATCAATATAGAGCGACTGACACATTAATTAATAAACCAGGGAAACTTAAAATGGTTTTTGAACCTAAAGATGGATCTCAAGGATTTACAAAACATGTATACGAATTTGAAAAATCTGGTGTAGCCCTATCAATGTATAATTTAGATAATTCTATTAAGGACTTTGCTAGGGCTTGTTTTAATTATGGACTTAACCTTGGTTGGCCAGTTTACCTTTCTACTAAAAATACTATTTTAAAAGTCTATGATGGAAGATTTAAAGATTTATTTCAGGATGTATTTGATACTGAATTTAAAAATAAGTTTAAAGAAAAAGACATAGTTTATGAGCATAGATTAATTGATGATATGGTGGCCTCAGCTTTAAAATGGGAAGGTAATTTTATTTGGGCTTGTAAAAATTATGATGGAGATGTTCAATCAGACTCTGTTGCACAAGGATTTGGATCACTAGGTTTAATGACAAGTGTGTTAATGACCCCTGATGGTAAAACAGTAGAAGCTGAAGCTGCACATGGAACTGTTACAAGACATTATAGAAATCATCAGAAAGGTATAGAAACTTCAACTAATCCTATTGCATCAATTTTTGCTTGGACCAGGGGTTTAAGTTTTAGAGGAGAATTTGATGGTAATAATGAATTAATAAATTTTGCAAAAAAACTGGAAGAAACCTGTATTAAAACTGTAGAAAGTGGTGAAATGACAAAAGATTTAGCAATATTAATTAATAAAGATCAGAAATGGTTAAACACTCAAGATTTTTTAAGCGCAATAAAAAATAATTTTCAAATTAACTAATAGAATTTAATTTATCTTCCACGTATTTTATACTCTCATTTATTTGACTAACATCTGATCCTCCTCCTTGAGCAAGATCTTTTCTACCACCCCCGCCTTTGCCACCTAGAATAATCGAAATTTCTCTTATTTCTTTTGAAGCATCAAAAAGATCTGTAATATCTTCAGTAACTCCTAGCACTATAGATAGTTTTTTTTCATTATTTGAAATTATTAACGAAACACTATTTTTACTATATTGTTTTTTTTGCTCATCAATAAATGTTTTCAAAGATTTATTAGGGTAATCTTCAGCAATTAAATATATGAAATTTAATTCTTTTATTTTTTTTACAACAATATTATCAATATTTTTTGATATAGACATATTTTGTTTTAATTTTTCGTGTATCTGAATTAATTCTTTAATTAATAAACCTTTGTCTTTAGATTGATTTTTAAAATTATAATTAGCATTAATCTTCTTAATTTTATTCTTTAAATCTTCAATTTGATTATCTTGCCTTTTATTTTTTTCTATTAAATTTTTTTCTATTTCTTTAATATATTTATCTACTGCAGCATTAGATACAGCCTCTATTCTTCTAATTCCAGATGCAACACTAGATTGATTAGTTATTTTAAATTTACTTATTTCCCCTAATTTAAAAACATGAGTTCCTCCACATAATTCTTTTGAAAAGAATGATTCATTTTCTTGACCCATTGTTACTACTCTTACTTCATCGCTATATTTTTCTCCAAATAATGCCATCGCACCTTCTTCAATAGCTTTTTTTTGATCCACAATTTTAATTTCAACAATTCCATTTTTTTGAATTTGATCATTTACAATTTTTTCAACATTTATGAGTTGATCTTTTTCAATTGGATTATTATGGCTAAAATCAAATCTAAGTTTTTCTGAATTTACAAGTGAACCCTTCTGCGTAACATGATTGCCCAGTATTTTTCTTAGAGCAGCGTGTAATAAATGAGTTGAAGAATGATTATATTTAATAAAATCTCTATTCACAGTATTAATGCTTGCTTTAATGGTATCTTCAACTTTACATTCACCATTAATTACTTTACCTTTGTGAAGAAAATAATTTCCAAATATTTTTGTAGTATTTATAACTTCAAACTTAAAGTTATCATTTTCAAAAAAACCCTGATCTCCGACCTGACCACCGCTTTCTCCATAAAAAGGTGTTTGATTTAATATTATAATTACTTCTTGATCTTTCTTAATTTTATCTACTGACTTACTTTCTGATATGATTGAAATTATTTTACAATCAGCTTCCATATCAGAATATCCTAAAAATTCTGTTGGCTCTATTTTAGAAGTTATTTCGAACCAAATGCTTTCATCCTCGATGTCTCCTGTACCTTTCCAGCTTTGTCTAGCTCTTTGCTTTTGATCTAACATTTTTTGTTCAAATGTTTTTATATCGACTTCAATATTTTTACTTTTCAAATAATCTTGTGTTAAATCTAAGGGAAATCCATAGGTATCATATAATTTAAATGCTACTTCTCCATTAAATATATTTGTTGAGTTAGAAATTTCCTCATCTAAAATTTTTATTCCTTTTTCAACAGTTTCCTTGAATTTAGTTTCTTCATTCATTAATGTATTAGTAATGAGATCTTTTGCTCTATCTAATTCAGGATATGAATTTTTAATTCCATCTAAAAAAATAGGGAATAGCTTATGGAATACAGGATCTTTATTGCCTAAAGAATGAGCGTGTCGCATTCCCCTTCTCATTATTCTTCGTAAGACGTATCCTCTACCTTCATTTGAAGGCATTACTCCATCAGCAATTAAAAAAGAGGAGGATTTTAAGTGATCTGCAATTACTCTGTGGCTAGGATTTGTTATTGAACTTTCATCACCACATAGTTTTGTTGATTCATTTATAATTGGTTGAAATAAATCTGTTGAATAATTATCGTTAGAACCATCTAGAAGAGCTGTCATTCTCTCTAAACCCATTCCAGTATCAATGGATGGTTTTGGTAGATTTATTCTCTCAGATTTAGATATTTGCTCATATTGCATAAATACTAAATTCCATATTTCTATAAATCTATCACCATCTTCGTTTGGAGAACCTGGAGGGCCTCCTTCATATTTATCACCATGATCATAAAATATTTCAGAACATGGACCGCAAGGACCAGTTTCACCCATTGACCAAAAATTATCAGATGTACTAATTTTAATGATTTTATTTTCAGACAAACCAGCTATTTTTTTCCATAAATCAAAAGCTTCCTGATCATCAGAATAAACAGTTACTAATAGTCTATCTTTATTTATTGAATATTCTTTAGTAATTAGATTCCAAGCTAGTTCTATGGCCAACTCTTTAAAATAATCTCCAAAAGAGAAATTACCTAACATTTCAAAAAAAGTATGGTGTCTTGTCGTGTATCCTACATTTTCTAAATCATTATGCTTACCGCCTGCTCTTACACATTTCTGAGCAGTAGTCGCTCTTTTATAATCTCTTGTCTCTTTACCTGTAAAAATATTTTTAAATTGTACCATTCCAGAGTTAGCAAACATTAGAGTAGGGTCATTATCTGGCACTAGAGAACTTGAATGAATAACCTCATGTCCATTTTTTTTAAAATAATTCAGAAATGTTGACCTAATCTGATTTGAATTCATGAAAAGGTATTATAACTTGAAAACTCTATTGTCTAAATAAAAAAGCGCCTATTTTTAAATAGGCGCCAGACAAAAATAATATTTATTATTCTTTTATTTCTTCAGCTTCTTTAGCTTCTTTTTCTTTATTCTCTACTTTTCCTTCCATCATAGCTTTTTCAACTATTCCAGCATTTTGTAGAATTTGATTTTCAATTTCTTTAGCTATAGTGGGATTATCGTTAAGAAAGTTTTTAACGTTTTCTCTACCTTGTCCTATTTTAGTATTTTTGTATGCAAACCATGATCCTGATTTATCAATGATTTCTGCTTTGACACCTAAATCAACTAATTCACCTAATTTAGATATCCCTTCTCCATACATTATATCAAATTCAACAACTTTGAATGGAGGTGCGACTTTATTTTTAACTATCTTTACTCTAGTTTGATTTCCTATGATTTCATCTTTATCTTTAATTGCACCAATTCTTCTAATGTCCATTCTTACGGAAGAATAAAATTTTAAAGCATTACCACCTGTAGTTGTCTCAGGACTACCAAACATAACACCAATTTTCATTCTAAGTTGATTTATGAATACAACTAAAGTGTTTGATTGAGCAATAGAACTTGTGAGTTTTCTTAAAGCCTGACTCATCAATCTAGCTTGCAAGCCCGGTAATGAATCTCCCATATCGCCTTCCAATTCAGCTCTTGGTACAAGTGCTGCAACTGAGTCAATAATTAACACATCAATACCTCCAGATTTAATTAAAGAATCAGCAATTTCTAAACCTTGCTCACCTGTATCAGGCTGGGAAATTAATAATTCTTCTAAATTTACACCTAATTTCTTAGCATATGCTGGATCTAAAGCATGCTCTGCATCTATAAATGCACAATTACCACCTTGTTTTTGTGACTCTGCAACAATATGAGTAGCTAAAGTAGTTTTACCAGAACTTTCAGGTCCATAAATTTCAATAATTCTCCCCTTTGGAACTCCTCCAATACCAAGAGCTATATCAAGCCCTAATGAACCGGTAGATATTGCTTCAATATCTACATTTGTTTTAGAGCCCAATTTCATTATTGAGCCTTTTCCATAATTTTTCTCTATTAGGCTTACAGCGGCTTCTAAAGATTTACTTCTGTTTTCTTTATCCATTGAATTTTCGTTATTTACTACTTTTAATTTAGCTTGAGACATTACATTTCTCCATTAATTTCCTATGTTTTTATTAAGATTCTTGCAAATCATGTTTACTTGTACACGTTTTGTTCTATTTTTAAAAGTTCTATTTTTGTTCTTTAAGAAAAATTTAATTAAAATATTGAAAAATATGAATTATTTATAATTAATAATATTTCAATATTGCTTGAATAAATAAAATCATTTGATAAATCAGCAGCGTTTTAAAATTATGACTAAATTACCTAAAAATTATAAACCAACTCAGAAAGAAAAATTCATGAATGCCAAAATGAAAGAATATTTTAGGCAAAAATTAGTAAGTTGGAAAAAAGATTTGCTCAAGGAGTCATCTCAAACTTTAAATAATCTTCAGAATGAGAATGAGGCAAAACCCGACATAACTGATAGAGCATCTGAAGAAATAGATAGATCTTTCGAACTTAGAACTAGAGATAGAGAAAGAAAGCTAATTAATAAAATTGATGCCGCCCTTCAAAGAATTGAAGATGGTTCATATGGTTATTGCGATGAAACAGGTGATCCAATTAGTATCAAAAGATTAGAAGCAAGACCAGTTGCAACATTGAGTTTAGAAGCTCAAGAAATGCATGAAAAAGCAGAAAAAAGAATTAATTAATTTTTTTTAAATGTCAGATTTTTATATAGGTGATCTTACACCAGGTACGTTTGTTGTAAATGTTAGTAAAGAAAAGGAATGGGGAATTGGTCAAGTACAATCATGTATTAATAATATCGTTACAATTAATTTTGAAAATGTTGGAAAAAAAACTATTAACCCTAGAGAAGTTGAATTAAGAATAATTAATATAAATGCAACTAATTGATCAGTATTTAAGAAAAGTAAATTATCTAAGAGTATCTGTTACAGATAGATGTGATCTGAGATGTGTTTATTGTATGAAAGAAAAAATGCAATTTCTCCCTCGAAAAGACATACTCACTTTAGAAGAAATTGAAAGATTATGTGACAACTTTATAGCACTTGGAGTTGAAAAAATTAGATTAACTGGGGGTGAGCCTTTGGTAAGAAATGATATTATAAAATTAATTGAAAAACTTAATACCAAAAAAGAAAAAACAAATCTAAAGGAAATAACACTGACAACAAATGGTACATTATTAAAAAAATATGCGAAACTACTGAAGCTAAATGGTATTAATAGGATTAATGTTTCTCTAGATACAATTAATCCTGAAAAATATAATAAAATAACAAGATTTGGAAATATTGAAAAAGTTTTTGATGGAATTAATGAAGCACTTGATAACAACATAAAAATTAAAATTAATACTGTAGTAATTAAAGATTTTAATGAAAATGAAATTGAAGAATTAATAAATTGGACTAGCAATAAAAAAATTGATCTTACATTTATCGAAGTAATGCCAATGGAAGAAACAGATATATCAAGAGAATATCAGTTTATCTCATTATCTGATACTTTTTCAAAACTAGACAAAAAATATAATTTTTCTAAAATTGATTATAGTACTGGAGGTCCAGCAAGATTTTATTCTAGTGATTTAGTTTCTAATAAAATTGGGTTTATAAGTCCTTTAACAAATAATTTTTGTGCCTCTTGCAATAGAGTAAGAATATCGAGCACTGGTAAACTTTTCATGTGCCTTGGTCAGAATGATTTTATTGATTTTAGAGAAATAATGAGAAAAGATTATAGTGATGATTATATAAAAGAAAAAATTAAGTTTGCTCTTAATATTAAACCAAAACAACATGATTTTATGATTGGAGAAAAAATTAATAAATATATGAAAAGACATATGAACGTAACAGGTGGATAATGAAATTTCATTTTTTATCATCAAACAATCCTGAGGCAAAAAATACAGAAAAAAAACTAATAGAATTATTTGGACAAAATTCTGTGGAAGATGCCGATTACATTATTCCAATTGGAGGAGATGGATTACTTTTAAAATCACTTCATAATTTTAATAAACTAAACAAACCATTTTTTGGAATAAACTTTGGTTCAATTGGCTTTTTAATGAATAATCTTAGTAATGAAAATTTAAATGACATGATTACCAATGCTAAAAAATCTACTTTTAAACCATTAAAAATGACTGCACAAAGTGTTAATAATGAAATCTTTGAGGCATATGCATATAATGAAGTTTCTCTTATGAGGCAGACTCATTTGGCATCAAAAATTAAAATCAAAATAAATGAGAAAGTAAAAATGGAAGAATTGATATGTGATGGCGTTTTGTTATCTACATCAGCTGGAAGTACAGCTTATAATCTATCCGCACATGGTAGTATTCTACCTTTAGACTCAAATATACTAGCATTAACTCCAATCAGTGCCTTTAGACCAAGGAGATGGAGAGGTGCTCTGTTATCTGAAATTAGTAAAATTGATTTTGAAGTGTTAAATAATGATGAACGCTCATCTAGCGTAACAGCAGACAATGTTGAGTTTAGAGATATTAGCAGAGTCAATATCGTATCTTCAGATGAAAATAAATGCACTGTATTGTTCGATAGTAAACACTCTATTGAAGATAAAATTTTGAATGAACAATTTAATTTTTAAGATCAAATTTTTTTAAAAATACAAATCTTGTTGCCATCTAAATCCCTTAAATATGCATAATAATCTTTACCATTTCTGGGCCCAGGCATTCCTTCATCTTTTGCTCCAAGACTAATTCCAATTTTATAAAATTCATTAACAGTTTTTTTAGAATTAGCTTTAAAAGTAATCATTGTACCATTTCCTATAGTTGCTTTTTTTTTGTTATGAGGTCTAATCAAGTATAATTCTATTTTTTTAGGAGTTTCTTTTTTAGCATAACCATAATATCGATTATGAGATAAAACTTTTTTAATTTTTAGAGGTTTTAAAATTTTATTATAAAATGCAGATGATTTTTTTAAATTATTTGTCCCAATGGTAATAAAAGCAAACATAATTTAGAGATTGGTAGCCTCGGCCGGACTTGAACCGGCACTCCCAAAAGGGCAAGGATTTTAAGTCCTTTGTGTCTACCATTCCACCACGAGGCCTAATTTTGGACTAATATCAAACTATAGAACTTTTTCCACCATTTAATTCAATCATCTCAGTTATATCATCAACTATTGGTTGGATAGATTTCATATCCCATGATGAAACAACTATGTTGACACCACCTGTTTTAGCTGCAAGATTAAAATATGGGTAACTACCGATTGATGCATTTGCATAATTGTTTTGAATATTTTTTAAATTTTTTGCAATTTTACTTTCGTATAAATTAGTATTAATTGTTGTAACAAGTTTTGGGTTACCTTTTTTAATTTTTTTCAATAATTCCTCAAACATAACTTGCATTATTTCTGGCACACCTGGTAAAACATAAATATTTTTTACAATAAATCCTGGTGCAGCAGTCATTGGATTTAAAATAAGTTCTGAACCAAATGGCATTTTGGCCATTCTTTGCCTACTTTCATTAAATTCACCTTTTGGATAATAATTTTCAAGAATTTCAAATGCTATTTTATTTGTTTCATATTGTAAATTAAAGGCTTCAGATATACTTTCTGAAGTTATATCATCATGAGTTGGTCCAATTCCTCCAGTAGTAAAAACATAAGAGTATTTTGAGCTATATTTTAGAACATTTTCTATTATTGTTTTTTTCTCATCCTGAATAACAATAACTTCTTCTAACTTAATACCAGCTTCTAATAATTTTTTTGCAATATAATTTGAGTTTGTATCTCGAGTTCTACCAGAAAGTATTTCGTCACCAATAACAATAACTCCTGCAGTAAAAGAACTCATATGATTAATTGATATTTTCTATATATTATTTATTAATCGTAAGTAATTATTTTTTAAATGAGAAACAACAATATTCCAATACATACGAAAAAAGATTTTGAGAGAATGAGGGAGGCTGGTTCTTTAGCTGCTGAAGTTCTAGATTCTTTAAGTGAAAAGATTGTTCCAGGAATAAGTACTCAAGAAATAAATGACATATGTCATGATCAAATTATTCAAAATAAAGCAATACCTGCTCCTTTAAATTATAAAGGGTTCCCAAAATCAGTTTGTACTTCTGTAAATCATGTTGTTTGTCATGGAATTCCTTCTGAAAGAAAAATTCTATCTGATGGTGATATAGTAAATGTAGATGTAACAGTTATTCTAAATGGTTGGCACGGTGATAGTTCCAGAATGTTTGTAGCAGGCAAGACAAATAAAAAAAATTATGAATTTTTAAAAATAACTTATGAATCTTTATTAATTGGTATTAGTGAAGCTAAACCTGGTAAGCATATTGGTGATATTGGAAATAAAATTCAGAAACTTGCTGAAGGAAAAGGTTATTCTGTAGTAAGAGATTTTTGTGGTCATGGAATTGGAAAAGAATTTCATACTCCACCTAGTGTTTTACACTTTGGAGAACCAGGTGAAGGACCAATGTTAGAGCCTGGTATGTTTTTAACAATTGAACCAATGATTAATTTAGGTGGATGGCAAACAAAAATACTTAATGATGGATGGACAGCTGTGACAAAAGATAAATCTTTATCTGCTCAATTCGAGCATACAATAGGAATAACAGAAGAAGGAAATGAAATATTTACATTATCTAAAAATAATACAGCTTTCCCAATAAAGGATGTATAAGTAGATAAAATGATAACTAGATATAATAGACCTAAAATTGAAAAGATTTGGTCATTAGAAAATAAATTTACAATTTGGACAGAAATTGAGTGTTTGATTGCAGAAAAACAAGCGATGCTTGGCGTTATTCCTAAAAAAGCTGCAAAAGAAATAAGAAATAAAGCAAAATTCAATGTTAAAGAAATAGAAAAAATTGAAAAAGAAACAAAACATGATGTTGTTGCTTATATTAATAATGTAAGCAAATATATTGGCGACTCGTCAAAGTATTTTCATTTTGGTGTAACTTCCAGTGATATTATTGATACTTCATTTTCTGTACAACTTAAGCAAACCTCTGAAATAATAAGAAAAAGTTTAGTAGAGTGTATTCAAAGTCTAAAAATCAAATCAAAAAAATATAAAGACACATTAATGATTGGAAGAAGTCATGGGATACATGCTGAACCTATTACTTTTGGATTAAAATTATCTTCCTTTTATTTTGAATTTAAAAGAAATTTAGAAAGACTTGATCAGGCAATTAACGAAATATCTGTTTGTGCTATTTCTGGACCTGTTGGAACCTTTAATTCTATAGACCCTCGAGTTCAAGATTATGTAGCAAAAAAACTTAAACTAAATTCTGAAGATGTATCAACTCAAGTAATTCCAAGAGACAGGCATGCATATTTATTCTCAGTATTAGGAATTTTAGCATCTTCTATTGAGAGATTTGCTGTGGAAATTCGAAATCTACAAAAAACAGAGGTATTAGAAGTTGAAGAAAGTTTTTCTTCTAACCAAAAAGGTTCTTCTGCAATGCCTCACAAACGTAATCCTGTATTGAGTGAGAACTTAACAGGTATTTCACGATATATTAGAAGTGGTGTAATACCTTCACTAGAAAATGTCGTACTTTGGCACGAGAGAGATATTAGTCATTCTAGTGTTGAAAGAATTATGACTCCAGATATTACAATTGCAACTGATTTTGCACTGAATCGTTTAAATGGCATTATAAAGAATTTAAAAGTCTATCCAAAAAATATGTTGAAAAATTTGAATATGCTTGGAGGCTTACATAGAACTCACAATATTATGTTAAAATTAATTGAAAAAGGACTGAAAAGACAACAAGCTTATAAAATTGTTCAAGAAAGTGCCATGGAAACATGGAATAATAATAAGAATTTTTCCCAAGTTTTTCAAAAAAATAAAGAATTAAATAAAATATTAAATTCAAAAGAAATCATGAAAATCATTAAAGATGATAATGATCTAAAGAAAATAGATTGGATTTTTAAAAATAAAATTAAATAGTCTTTATTTTTACTAATATCTGAACTATTTTATAGTTATGCCAATGACTGTTGAACAAATTGAACAATTTATTAAAGAAGCTATACCAGATGCAACTGTTGAAATTGAAGATCTTAAAGGAGATGGTGATCATTACAGTGCTACAGTAACATCAAAATCTTTTTCTGGAAAAACAAGAGTAGAACAACATAAGATGGTTTATGATGCTTTTAATGGTAAAATGGGTAGTGATTTGCACGCACTTAAGCTAAAAACTGTATCGGAGTAATAATGAATAATAACGACCATGTATCTCAAAATATAGAAAATGAAATTAACTCTAATGATGTAATGCTTTTCATGAAGGGTACCCCCGTATTTCCAATGTGTGGATTTTCTGCAAGAGTTGTTGAAATATTAAATAAAGTAGGTGTTAAATTTGGAAGTGTGAATGTGTTAGAGAGTGATGAAATGAGAGAAGGTATTAAAATATATTCTAATTGGCCAACCATACCACAACTTTATGTTAAGAAAGAATTTATAGGTGGGTGTGATATCATAACTGAAATGTTTGAAAGTGGTGAATTATTAGAATTATTTAATACAAATGGAATAGACGTAAACCCGTCCTAGATTGTTAAATAATAAATTTTCTAAAGGTGTAATATTTTCCTGTATTGCAGCAATTTTTTGGGGGCTTCCACAACCTCTTTTTTTTAATGAATTAAATCACGTTGAGACTATTGAAGTTGTAGCTCACAGAGGTTTTTGGTCATTTATTTTTTTATTTTTATTATTAATTTTAATTTCAAACATAAGTGATTTTATTGAAATATTTAAATCTAGAAAAAGAATTTTTATTTTAACAATTACAGCTTTTCTTATTGCAGGTAACTGGGCAGGTTTTATTTATTCTGTAGGACAAGAAAGAGTTCAGGATGCATCAATGGGTTACTTTATTACTCCAATGATCAGTATTATTCTTGGTTATTTTTTTTTAAATGAGAAAATAACTAAGCCTAAATTTGCATCTGTATGTTTTATGTTATCAGGTATATTATTCTTATTTATTAATTTAAATCAATTTCCATTCCTAATAATTTGGATTGGAACCTCATGGGCAATATATGGATTATTAAGAAAACAAGTTAATGTTAATCCCCCAATTGGCTTACTATATGAGACTTTCATAATATCTTTAATATCTATTCCCTACTTAGTTTATTTATTTTGGCAAAATGAAAATAGTATCTTTAGTATTGATTTGAAGACATCATTATTTTTAATTCTAACAGGAGCTGTAACAATTTTTCCATTATTATTTTTTAATTTGGGCTTAAAATTTATTCAACTAGGTCTAGCTGGAGTTTTATTTTACTTAGCACCAACATTTCATTTTATAACTTCAGTATTTATTCTTAATGAAGAAATTTTACAAATTAAGTTAATATCATTTATAATTATTTGGATAGGAATAATAATTTATATTTATGATAGTTATAAAAAAGAAATTATCTTGAATAATACTCAATAACTAAATTAGGTTCCATAGTTACAGGATAAGGAACATCATGAATTAGAGGTGCTCTTAAAAAACGACCTTTCAACTCTTTTACATCAACTTCTAAGTATTCTGGAATTTCTCTTTCTTGAGAACTAACTGATTCTACAATTAAGTTAATTTCTTTACTTTTATCTCTTATTGAGATTTCATCCCCGTCACTTACACTATATGATGGAATATTAACTCTTTTACCATTAACCTTAACATGACCATGATTAACTAACTGTCTTGCAGAAAAAATTGTAGGTACAAATTTCATTCTATAAACTGTAGCATCCAATCTTCTTTCTAAAAGTTCAATTAAAATCTGACTTGTATCACCTTTAATATTAGAAGCTTTTTTAAAAATATTTCTAAATTGTCTTTCAGTTAAATCACCGTAATAAAATTTAAGTTTTTGCTTAGCAAATAGCTGATTACCATAGTCTGAGAGTTTTTTTCTTTGACCTTGAACGCCATGCTGACCAGGCTTTGAGTTTCTTCTATTGAAGGGGCTTTTAGGTCTGCCCCACAGGTTAACACCTAACCTTCTATCAATTTTGTATTTAGCGTTATGTCTTTTTGTCATTATTATGAGGGCTATATAGTGATTTAAAGTACTATGTCAAATTTAATATGCTCAATTTTTGGCTTATTTGTTAAGTTTTTTAGTAATTCCCCATAAAGTTTGCAATTCTTTCTTTGTGAGAGGAATTTTTGTAAAAATGCTGTAAATATTATTCTTCATACTTTCCTTTTTTTCTCTTGGTGTAAAAAAATTCTTATTTTCAAGTTTCACAATCACATAATTTAAGAATTTAGATAATTGGAGTTTACTAATATTATTTTTTTCAATGGTAGTCGAATTTGTATTTTTAAAATTATTCAATTCAAATAATTTATGACATAAAATGGTAACTGCGTGAGAAAGGTTTAATGAATTACTTTTACTGCTTGTTTCTATAGTAAAAATAATATCAGATAATCTCAAATCCTCATTTGAAAGTCCTGAATTTTCAGGACCAAAAAGTATTGCTGTTTTTTTATTAACAATAATTTTTCTTTTAATAAATTTAAAATCGTTAGTAGAATTTTTTTCTAAATATCTTTTTCTATTAGTCGTGGCCACAACATAAGTAAAGTTAGAGAGTGCAATTTCTAAATCATCAAAAACTTTAATATTCTCAATAATTTTCTTTGCTTTTTTTGCTGCATTTATTGATTTATTGTTTAACCAGTTATCTCTTGGCGAAACAACAATTAGATCTTTTAGACCAAAATTGTGCATTACACGAGCAACCATTCCAATATTTTCTGGAAGTTGAGGTCTAACTAAAATTATACTTGGATTTTTTGGAGTCAATTTTTATTCTTTAAATCATTAAATAACTTAAAAGTAATACTATCAAAAATAGCGCTATAAGATGCATCAATGATATTTGGAGATACACCAATAGTTGTCCAGTGTGTATTGGAAGAATCAGAAGATTCAATTAATACTCTTGTTATAGCACCTGTACCTTTTTCTGATGAAAGAATCATAACTTTGTAATCAGTTAGCTTTAAATCTTTTAGATTAGGATAATAATCAATAAGAGCTTTTCTTAATGCACTATCAATAGCATTAACTGGACCATTTCCAGTACCCACTGTCATCATATTAGAATCTTTAACTTTTAAAAATATTGTAGCCTCTGCTTCAGTAACAATTTCACCTTTAGCATTCCATCTTCTTTCATCTGTGACTCTAAATTTTTCTAAATTATAAAAATCCTCAAAATGACCAAGGTGACGTCTTACTAATAATTCAAAACTAGCTAAAGCAGTATCAAATGAATATCCTTCTGATTCTTTTTCCTTAATAATCTCTAAAATATTATTGATTTCATTTTTAGGTAGATCAATATTAATCTTATTTAATTGATTTAATATATTAGATCTTCCTGCCTGATTAGAAATTACGACGTTTCTAGAATTACCAACTATTTCTGGTTCAATATGTTCATAAGTTGAAGAATTTTTTTCTATTGCGGATGCATGCAATCCACCTTTATGAGAAAAAGCATGATCTCCAACATATGGAGCATTTTTTCTAGAAGGCATGTTAAGAATATCATTCAAGGTTCTAGAAATGTGAATTAAATTTTTTAATTTATCTTTTGAAATGTTTGTTTTATATTTTGTTTTTAAAACCAAAGATGGAATTAACGAAATTAAATTAGTATTTCCACATCTTTCTCCTAAACCGTTAATCGTTCCCTGTATCTGTCTTGCTCCAGCATTAATAGCTGCTAATGCATTTGCAACTGCATTATCAGTATCATTGTGAGCATGTATACCAACATTTTGACCTGGTATAACTTTTACTACTTCTGAAACAATATTGTAAATTTCATCTGGAAGAGTTCCCCCATTTGTATCACAAAGAACAACCCATCTTGCACCAGCCTCATACGCTGCTTTAATACAATTCAATGCAAACTCTTTATTTTCTTTAAAGCCATCAAAAAAATGTTCTGCATCAAAAATTGACTCCTTGTTTTTATTTTTTATTGATTGAATACTATCACTAATCATTTTTAAATTTTCATCTTCAGATATTTCTAAAGCATTTTTTACGTGAAATGATGATGATTTACCTACAATACAAACACAACTTGCGCTTGAATTAATAAGTGCATTTAATCCTGGATCGTTATCTGCACTTCTCCCTGGTCTTCTTGTCATACCAAAGGCAGTTAATTTACTTTTTGAAAATTTTGTATTTCTTGAAAAAAAATCATTATCGGTAGGATTTGCTCCCGGCCATCCACCTTCAATGTAATCTATTCCTAAATCATCAAGATGTTGAGATATATTCATTTTGTCACTAACAGAAAAATTAACTCCTGTTGTTTGCTGACCATCTCTAAGTGTGGTATCGAATAAATATACTTTATCTTCCATAATTACTAGATCGCTAATAGAGTATAAATTTAAATTTACTAGATTTTTCCAAGTTTTTGCAAGATTTCGTCTCTATCAAATAATGGTAGTAGATATTTTAATTCGGGTCCATGAGATTTTCCTGTCAAAATCAACCTCAAAGGCATAAATAAATCTTTTCCTTTAAGCCCAGTTTTTTTGTTAATTTTTGATGTCCAATGATCCCATGTTGTTTCATCAAAAGGATCCTCGGGTAATTCATCAACTGCCGTATTAATAAAATTATCATCAATATTTAAATCTTTAGCATTATTTATTTTTGTAATTACTTCTTCCCATTCTTTAGCTTGTTTAATAAATGAAATATTATTTTTAATAAAACGCCAAAAACTCTCTTTTTGAAAATTTGATTTTATATTTTTTAACTTATGACTAATCTCATTATAACTAAATAATTTAATGGTATTTTCATTAAGATTTCTTAAGGATTCAATTGAAAATTTAGCAGAAGATCTAGATAAGCTTTGAATATCAAATTTTTTTACTATTTCATTTAAATCTTTGATTGGATCAATATTACTGCTCGAACCAATAAAAAGAAAATAATTAAGTAACGATATATTTTCATATCCTTCGTCTCTAAAATTTTCAATTGAAAGACTTCCAAGTCTTTTGCTAAAACCCTTACCAGTTTCATCAACTAAGAATGGATGATGAGCAAAGGATGGAATAGAAGATTCAAGAGCCTTAAAAATTTGAATATGATAGGCAGTATTAGCTATGTGATCCTCCCCTCTAATAATATGTGTAATTTTTTCTTCAATATCATCGATGACTGAAGGTAAATGGTATAACAATGTTCCATCAGCTCTAATTAAAACAGGATCACTCAAATTTTTTGCATCAAATGAAACATCTCCTTTTATAATATCTTTCCAACTAATATTTTCATGATCTAATTTGAATCTCCAATGGGGTTGAATTCCTGATTCTATTTTTTTTTCTACTTCTTCATCACTTAGATTTAATGATGATCTATCATAAATAGGTGGTTTCCCAGATGATAACAAAGATTTTTTCTTTAAAGCTAATTCCTCTTCTGTTTCAAAACATGGATAAAGTCTTTTCTTTTGTTTTAGAATTTGGATTTTCTCATTGTAAATATGTTGTCTAGAGGACTGATTAAAAGTGTAACTCCAATTTAATCCAAGCCATTTAAGATCATCTTTGATACTTGTCTCAAATTCTTTAGAACTCCTATTGGCATCAGTATCATCAATTCTTAATACAAACTCACCTTGATTTTTTTGACAAAAAACCCAATTCAAAATTGCTGATCTAGCATTACCGATATGTATTTTTCCTGTAGGGCTAGGAGCGAACCTACACTTCATATTATTCTTTAGGAATTTCGCAAACGGGAATAGGCTTCATCTTATGAAGATTTGGTTTTCTAATTTCTTCGTATCTACTGTAATATTCACTAGACTTATTATCCATTGCTTCTTCTAATTGCTTATATGAAAGACCAAGCTGGCTTTCATCATTTCTACTATCATCCCATAAACCATCTGTAGGTGCTGCGCTAATAATATCTTTTATAACCCCAATTTCTTCGGCTAATTCCCACACCTCAGTTTTAGTACAATCTGCAATTGGCGATATATCTACGCCTCCATCACCATATTTTGTATAAAATCCAACACCAAAATCTTCAACTTTATTTCCAGTACCAACAACTATACCATTATTACTTTGAGCTATTTGGTATAGAGTTACCATTCTTAGTCTAGATCTTGAATTTGCAAAAGCTAACTCACTATCAAAATTTTGCATCGTATTTTGAAATGTTTTAAAAACATTATCTAGCTCGATTATTTTTGTTTCTACATTTGGGAAATTTTGCTCTAAAAATTCTAAATGTCTTAAACTTAAATCATGTTGTGATGAATTTTGCTTAATAGGCATTGAAACAGCTATAGTTTTTAAACCAGTTTTACCACATAAGGTGCTAGTAAGAGCTGAGTCAACTCCTCCTGACACTCCTATTACTAATGCAGTTGGATTATTATTTATAGATTTAGCGTAATTTTTAATCCAATTGGTAATGTATATGATTTTATCTTTTGAATTCATAAGTAATATATAAATATAAATTTATAAATTTGAAGATTGCTTTGAGAGCAATTTTTCTTCTTTTAAAAAATCTGATAATAAAAAAGCCAATTCTAGGGACTGCGAGGCATTTAGTCTCGGATCACAATATGTATGATATCTATTTTTTAAATCTTCATCTGTTATTTCTTGAAGACCACCCATACATTCTGTAACATCTTGACCAGTCATTTCTAAATGGACGCCACCTGGATATGTTCCTTCGCTTCTGTGAATTTGAAAAAATTGCTGAATTTCAGAAATTATATCTTTTAATGGCCTAGTTTTAAAACCCGTGTTAGATTTGATAGTATTTCCATGCATGGGGTCACAAGTCCAAACAACATTTTTACCAGCTGAATTAACTGATCTAATTATTTTTGGAAGTATTCTACTAACTTTTTCATGACCCATTCTACATATCAGCGTTATTTTTCCAGCTTCATTATTTGGATTCAACACATCTAATATCTTTAATAATTCCTCTGTCTTTGTGCTTGGACCCACTTTAATACCTATAGGGTTCTCAATACCTCTTAAAAATTCAATATGTGCTCCATCAAGTTGTCGTGTTCTGTCACCTACCCACAACATGTGAGCTGAAACATCGTACCACTTACCTGAAGTACTATCTATTCTTGTTAATGCTTCCTCATATTGAAGAAGTAAAGCTTCATGACTTGTAAAGAAGTCTGTTTCATTTAATTGTCTTACACTGTTTCCATTTATTCCACATGCCTCCATAAAAGATAAGCATTCGTCAATTCTAGAAGATATCTCTCTAAATTTAGCAGCATTCTCACCTTTAACAAAATTTAGGTTCCATTGATGTATTTTATTTAAATTGGCAAAACCGCCCTGAGAAAAAGCTCTTAAAAGATTAAGTGTAGATGCAGACTGATTGTAGGCCTGAATTAATCTATCTGGATTAGGATCTCTGTCTTTTTGATTGAAGTCTATACCATTAATTATATCGCCTTTATAAGACTCAAGTTCTAAATCATTAATAACTTCTGTGGCAGATGATCTTGGCTTTGCAAACTGTCCAGCAATTCTTCCTACTTTAACAATTGGACAAGAAGCGCCAAACGTTAATACAACAGCCATTTGTAAAATAACTTTAAATGTATCTCTAATATTATCTGGATGAAAATCTGCAAAACTTTCTGCACAATCTCCACCTTGTAATAAAAAAGCATTCCCGTTTGCAACTTCTCCAAGTTTCTTTTTTAATAGTCTCGCTTCTCCAGCAAAAACTAAAGGTGGATATTTTGAAATTTCATTTAGAGTTTTATTTAGATGATCTTCATTCTGATAGTTAGGCATATGAAGAGCATTTTTATTTCTCCAACTATTTGGTGACCATTTATCGTTCATAATTTGAAAAGGCTCATAAACCCTAATATATCTTGAAACAAGGGTTATTATTTAGATCTTTTATTTCTTAGAATTTTTAAGGCTGATCTTTCAATAGCAAGTGAATTTTTGGGAATATTTTTAGTGATAACACTACCTGCGCCAATTCTAGATTTAGACTCAATTAAAACTGGAGCAATGAGTGATGTGTTTGAACCTATAAATACATTATCTTTTATTATCGTTTTGTGTTTTTTCTTTCCATCATAGTTACAAGTTATTGTGCCAGCACCTATATTCACATTATTTCCTATTTCTGAATCTCCAACATATGAAAGATGAGCAATAGAAACATTATTTCCAATTTTAGAATTTTTTATTTCAACAAAGTTACCAATCTTTGATTTTTTTCCGATTTTTGTTTTTGGTCTTAATCTAGCATTTGGGCCAATTTGTGAATTTTCATCTATTGTAACCTCTTCTAAGTATGAATTACTTTTAATTATTGAGCCTTTTTTTATAATTGTTTTTTCCTTTATTGTAACATTGCTTTCAATTGTAACATTAGGTTCAATTTTGGTGTCATAGCTTAAATAACAAGTATTTGGTTTTAAAAAATTGACTCCATTTTTTATAAAATTTTTTACGTATTTTTTTTGCAAGATATTTTGTACAACATTAAAATCATCCAATGTATTTATGCCCAACATTGTTTCTTTGTTGCACTCAATATAATTGATAGGAATATTTTTTTTTGAAAAAATTTTACATATATCAGGAAGATATCTTTCTTTTTTAATTTTATTTTCTTTAATATTTTTTAAATTATCAAATAATAATTTAGTATTTGCTATCAAAATACCAGAATTACATAAATTGATTTTTTTTTGTTCAGGTTTTAAATTGATTTGCTCAATTATTTCTTCAACGTAGTTGTTATTTAATAATAATCTACCATAACCATGTGGATCTGAAGTATTAAATGCAATTAATGAAGCTTTCGCTTTACTTTTTTTAAATTTAATTACTAGTTTTCTTATATCTTTAATTTCAACTAAAGGTGTATCACCAAATAAAATTAAAATATTTTTTGATTTAACATATTTTTTAACTTGCTCAATTGCATCAGCGGTTCCTTTTTGTTTTTTTTGAACAACTAACTTTGAGGTATTTAATATTAATTTTAATTCTTCTTTATTCTTTTCATTAGATACAACTAATATATTTTTACCAGATATTTTTTTTGCAATATTAAAAATATGTGAAACAATTGGTAACCCACATAATGGATAAACAAGCTTTGATTTACTTGCTTTAAATCTCGTACTATTGCCTGCAGCAAGTATAACAGTTGTAATATCAGACATTAAGTTAGAAATTTCTTAAAATTTCGTTTCCAACATTAATTATTTCTTTTGAAGCATCTGATGTAACACTTATATCTACTACACCCCTTCCAACTGAGAATGTTTCTGCAAATAATACTTTGCTAGACAGTCGGGAGCGAGCAATTTTAGCACCAGCATATCTTAAACGCAAAATCATTGCGTCAGTTAATTTTGCTCTCGGCATCACTCTATTAAGAATAATTATTGGGTTTTTTCTTTCTTGTTTTGCAATTTTTAAAAAAGGAAGTGTAGCCATTAAGTCTACTGGACTTGGTTGTACTGGAACAAATACCCTATCAGAAGCTTTTACAACCTGCATTGTTTCAAAAGTTATAGATGGAGGGCTATCAATTATTATAAAGTCGTACTTTCTTTTTATGGCTTTAATTTCGTCTATTAAATTCCTTATATCGAAATTTAATTGAGTTATTCCAATATCATCTTCACCATAATAAGATTTTCTTGCTTCAAGCCAATATGATAGACTTTTTTGTGCATCAGCATCTATAACAGCTACTTTGTAACCACTATTGCTCCACAAAACTGATAAATTTGCTGAAAGAGTCGATTTACCTGAACCACCTTTTTGATTCGAAAATGCTATAACTTTTCCCATATACAAGTATTGATAATAACTATTTTAAAGATAGATGGAAACATTTTATAAAAAAATATGAAAAAAAATAAGTTAGATATTGCAAAAAATTTATTAAGCAGTGGAGAACTTGTAATATTTCCCACAGAAACAGTATTTGGTCTTGGAGCAGATGCAACAAATGATGAGGCTGTAAAATCTATTTTTAAAGTAAAAAAAAGACCACGAAGTAATCCAATTATCTGTCACTTTAAAAGTATTAAACAAATAGAAAAATATTTTATTTTAAATAAATTTGAAAAAAAATTAGGTTCAAAATTCTGGCCTGGTCCTTTGACAATAATATTAAAAAAAAAGAAAAATTCTAAAATATCAAAATTAGTCTCTAACAACTCAACTTTAGTTGGCTGCAGAATTCCCGGTAATAAGTTGGCTAAAAAATTAATTACTTTATTTGACCTACCTATTGCAGCCCCTAGCGCTAATCTATCAGAAAGAACTTCCGTAACCAATATTATGGATATCGATCCTATTCTAGTAAAAAAAATATTTGTTTTAAAAGATAAACAGTCTTCTCATGGACTAGAGTCCACAGTTGTAAGAATTGATACCAATAATGAAATTGAAGTATTAAGATATGGCAGCATAACTGTTGAAGAGCTAAATAAATATGCAAAAGTAAAAATTAAAAAGAAATCATCTATTTCTCCTGGTAATTTAAAAAAACATTACTCAACTTTAAAGCCAATAAGAATGAATGCTAAGAGAATACTAAAAAATGAAGGTTTATTAAATTTTGGCAATAATAAATTAAAGTCTAAAATAATTAATTTAAATTTGAGTAATAAAAAAAATTTAAATGAAGCAGCAAAAAATTTTTATCATTATCTTCATAAATTAGATCAAAGTAAATGCAAAAAAATTGCTGTGGTAGAAATACCTGATAAAGGGCTTGGCAAAACTATAAATGACAGATTAAGAAGAGCAATTAAGTAATTACAATCTATTTAAATAATCCATTAACCTATAATAAATAATAGCTGAAGAATACAATGGTCTTCTAAACATGTTGCCACCTGGAATTTTAAAATGATTAATTTGATCAAAAATATCAAAATTATTTGATTTATTTAAAATTTTTTCAGCTACCATTTTTCCTCCCATAATACTCATAGCTAACCCATGCCCAGAGTAAGCATGAGCATAATATAACTTTTGATTCATTATAGTTCCAAAAATAGGCAATCTATTAATCGATATTGCCAAGGTACCTCCCCAAGAAAATTCAATTTTAAATTTTTTTAATTCAGGAAAAACTTTATACATTCGTTTAGAGACAAAACTCTTTGCATCTTTTACAAAATGAGATGTAATTGTTTCAGGTCCTCCAAAAAGAAGTCTGTAGTCTTCTGAAAATCTATAATAATCAATCATAAATCTAGAATCTATTACGCCACAATTTCTTTTGATTAATTTAGTTGCCAGATCTTTTCCGAGAGGTTCAGTTGCAATAATATAATTATTTATAGGCATAAAATAATTTCTTTTTGATCCCAAAAGATTGTCAAGATAACCATTGCAACCAATAATTACTTTCTTCGCTTTAATAATATTTTTTCCAGAGTGAATTATAACTTCTTTTTGATTATCAACAATTTTATCAGCTGGAGAATTTTCATATATATTTATACCATTTGCTAAACACTGTTCTGCTAAACCATATGTCAGTTTTAATGGGTTTAAATGATAAGAATCCTTTAAAAGCATTCCAGAAAAATATCTGTCACTATTAACTTCATCTCTTATTGAATTGTGATCAAAGTATTCATAGTTATTATAATTATAATTCCTCTGCATATGCTCAATTTCATCTTGAAAATATTTATAATCTTTTTTTGTGTTGCCTACATGAAGAACGCCTTGTCTAAGCGCACAATCAATTTTGTATTTTTCAATTAAATTAATTACATTTGAAACAGCATCTAATCCAATTTTCCAAAAAAATTTTGCTTTTTCAATACCAAATTTTTTTTCTAAGTAGAATTGATCTTTTCTCATTCCAATTCCTAGTTGACCACCATTCCTACCAGAAGCGCCAGATCCAACTTTATTTGCTTCCAAAATCGTTATTGATAAACCTTGATTAGATAAATTTAATGCTGAAGAAATACCTGTTAATCCACCTCCAATAATACATACATCAGTTGAAATATTTTCATTTAATTTAATTTGATTAGGAAAATTAGGTGCTGAAAATTTATAAAAACTCTCTTTTTCATTATCATGTTGATTAAAGGTCCTTTTTTTTGTAGTAAACATTAACTTATCTTTAATGGTTTAATAATAATTAGTAAACAAACAGTCTCAATATGATTGAAAAATTTCAAAATTGGTTTCATGAAAAATCTATTACAGAAGTAGAATGTTTAGTTCCAGATCTTGGAGGTATAGCAAGGGGAAAAATTTTACCAACTAATAAATTTTTAAAAGGACTGGAAGATGAAAGTCACAGATTACCACAGTCAACTTTTATTCAAACAATATCAGGAGATTATGCAACTGAAGACTCTGCCGGTGCTTTACCAAGAAGTGTTTACAATCCAACTGACATTGATGTAATTTTAAAACCAGATTTTGATACAATGAGAGTAGTGCCATGGTACGACGACCCTACTGCACAAATTATCTGCGATGCAATAAATCTTAACGGAGATGATGTTATAAATTCTAGCAGGAATGCTCTAAAAAATATTCTTAAACTTTATAAAAAAGATAAATTAACTCCAATTGTTTCACCAGAATTAGAATTTTATTTAGTAAAACCTAATGCTGACTCAGATTATCCCCTTGAAGTTCCAGTGGGTCAATCAGGCAGACAAGAAACAGGTAAGCAAGCCTTAGGAATAGATGCGGTTAACGAATTTGATCATCTTTTTGAAGATGTATATAATTATTGTGAAGCACAAAATATTGAAATTGATACTATTAATCATGAATCTGGTTCAGCTCAGATGGAAATTAATTTTCAGCATGGTGATCCTTTAGATCTAGCAGACCAGGTATTTTTATTTAAACGAACTCTAAGACAGTCGGCGTTGAAACATAAACTTCATGCAACATTTATGGCAAAACCTATGGAGAACCAACCTGGTAGTGCAATGCACATACATCAATCGATATATAATGAAAAAAATAAAAATATTTTTTTTAATAAATCATCTAAAATTTCAAAAAAAATGAAAAATTATTTAGGTGGATTGGAAAAATATACTCCATTATTAATGCCAATATACGCTCCAAATATAAATTCATTTAGAAGATTGTTTGCAACTTGGGGTGCTCCTAAAAATGTTAAATGGGGAATAGGTAATAGAAGTTGTGGTTTTAGAATTCCGTCAATTGAGGAAAGGAATATACGTATTGAAAATCGAATTCCTGGATCTGATACAAATCCATATCTAGTTTTTGCAGCTAATTTAGCTTCAGGATACTTGGGTATGAAAAATAATTTAAAACCAAATCCAGAAACCAAAGATAGTGCATTTAAAGATAAAAATTCTAATCTACCTAAAAATATGGATGAATCATTAACTCTCTTTGAAAATGATGAAGATATAAAATCGATATTTAATGAAAAATTTGTAAGGTCGATTGCTGCGATACGAAGAGTAGAGTATCAAGCTTATTTATCAGTAATAAGTTCTTGGGAGCGAGAGTATTTATTACTTAATGTTTAAATTTTTTATTAAAATAAAAATAAAATAAACCAATTATTATCAAAGCAAACATTAAAATAGCTGATAATGCATTTACTTCAGGACTCAGTCCTAATCTAACTTTAGAAAAAACTACAATTGGCAAAGTGTTAGCTCCAGGCCCAGTAGTAAAACTCGCAACAACTAGATCATCTAAAGAAATTGTAAAAGCTAATAACCAACCAGCAATAATAGAAGGCAAAATTATAGGTAATGTTATCTTATAGAGTACCTTGGTATAATTATAGCCTAGATCCATCGCAGCTTCCTCAATATTTTTGTTAAAGTCAGTTAATCTTGCTTGAATAATAATTGCGACAAATGCAATACAAAAAGTAACGTGCGATATAAAAATAGTTAATTGTCCTCTGGATGATGGAAATCCAATTACATTATTTAAGCTTATAAAAAAAAGCAACATTGAAAGACCTAAAATTAATTCTGGTAAAACCAAAGGTGTTGAAGAAAGAAAAATATAAAATGATTTAAAAGGAATTTTTCTTATTCTTACAAGTGAATATCCAATCATAACTCCTAAAATTGTAGCAAAAGTTGCAGACAAAGCTGCAATTTTAATACTAATAATAAATGCCTCAATTATTTGTTCATTATTAAATAATTCATTGTACCATCTTAAAGAAAATCCTTTCCAAACCATTACTCTCTTATTTTCATTAAATGAGTAAAAAATTAAAACTAAAATTGGGAAATATAAAAAAAATAAACCTAAAAAAATAACTGTACTTTTGATTAAACTAGATTTCATTTTTTTGACTCCAACGAGAATAAATTATTTGAAAAATAACAATTGGCAAAACCAAAATGATAATTCCACTAAAAGCTAAAGCACTAGCACCTGGCCAATTTCTATTAACAAAGAATTCCTCCCATAATATTTTTCCATAATACAATCTATCACTACCACCTAACATTTCAGGTATAATAAATTCCCCAACAACAGGTATAAAAACTAATAAAGATCCAGCAACAATTCCTGGAACAGACAAAGGAAGAATAACTTTAAAAAAAGTTTTAATACGATTTAATCCTAAATCTTTTGATGCTTCAATTAAATTTAAGTCAAATTTATTTAAGTATCCATAGAGTGGTAAAATCATCAAAGGTAAATAAGTGTATACAATTCCCATGATGACAGCATATTGATTGTATAATAATTGAAGTGGTTCTGATATTATGCCTAGATTTAGAAGTATTACATTTAAAATTCCATTATTCTGTAAAATTATTTTCCATGCATATACTCTTAATAAAAATGATGACCAAAATGGAATAACTACTAAAACTAATAGGATATTTCTTAATCTGATATTTGAAGTCGCAATATAAAAAGCTAATGGGAACCCAATAAGTAAACAAAAAAAAGTAGATATTAGAGCTAGTATCAAAGAGTTTACAAAAGATCCAATGTAGTAATAATCACTAAATATATAAACATAGTTTTCAAATGTAGTATTGATCTTAAATCCATTATCAAAAAGAAAAATATCTTGATAAGGAGGCATACCCCATTCTGATACCGAAATTGATATTTTAAAAATTATAGCTAATGGTATAAAAAAAAATAGAACAAGCCAAAAATAAGGACTAAAAACAAAATATTTTTCAAATAATTTATTTTTCAATTAATCCTCTAAAGCCTTAATTGATTCACTTTCCCAAGTACAAATGACTTTCTCCCCTTTTGGGAAATTATAATTTGAGTTGGAGTTAAAATTCTGATCTAAAACTGAAATTATCATATTTTTAATTTTAATTTCATAACGTGTAAAGCTTCCCAAATATGATTTTTCTAAAATTTCTCCACTAAAGGAATTAAATGAACTAGTTTTCAAATTATTTATTGATTGTATTTTTATTTTCTCTGGTCTTAGTAAAATATTAGTTTTTGTATTTTTTAATTCTTTGTTTAATTTAAAATTTATACCTAAATCATCAGAATAAAAATTTTCATCTTTCTTATAAATCTCAATTATATTTGCAATTCCTATAAAATTGGCAGTATAAAGACTTTTAGGATTTTCATAAATCTCTTCAGGGCTAGAACATTCCAAAATAAGACCATTCTTCATTATTGCCATTCTATCAGATAAGGACATTGCTTCTTCCTGATCATGGGTGACAAAAACAAATGTAATTTTTAGTTTCTTTTGGAGTGTTGTTAACTCTAATTGTGTTTTTGATCTTAGTTTTTTATCTAGTGCCGCAAGAGGCTCATCTAATAATAATAACTTAGGTTTTTTTATTAAGCACCTTCCAAGGGCAACTCGTTGCTGCTCTCCGCCTGATAGTTGCTTAATTCTTCTATTTAATAAATGTTCAATAGATAAAAGTTCGGCGATATTTCTTACGTTTATTTCAATTTCTTTTTGGGTAAAATTTTCTTTTATTCCAAAAGCTAAATTATTAAATACGTTTAAATGAGGAAATAGAGCATACGATTGAAACATATAGTTTAATGGTCTATCAAAAGGTTCAAGGTTTGTTATGTCCATTCCGTCGAGTATTACACGTCCTGTATCTGGCTTCTCAAATCCACCTAGTATTCTTAGTAATGTAGTTTTGCCTGAACCCGAAGATCCTAAGAGACCAAAAAATTCAGATTTTGAAATATTTAAATTAATATTTTCTAAAACTTTGTTATCTCCAAAGGATTTAGAAATATTTTCAATTACAAGAAAATTATTATCCATCTTAAATCAGCACTAATATTAATATATTAGTGCTGAAATGAAGTATATTTTTTAATTTGCTTTAAACTTATTAAAATATTTAGTTGATAATTTAGATTTTTTCGGAGAGTCTGCAGTATCAGCAAAAAGCATACTTAAAGTTGCTTCATCTGGATAAATAGCAGGATCTTCAAAAATTTCAGGATCAACTAGTTCATTGGCTGCTTTATTTGGATTTGAATACCAAACGTAATTTGTAATATCAGCAGCAACTTGAGGTCTTAAAATATAATTTATAAATTTGTGTGCATTCTCAACATTTTTTGCATCAGCTGGAATAGCCATCATATCAAACCATATTACAGTTCCTTCAGATGGTATTGAGTACCAAGCTTCTACTCCATCTGCAGCTTCATCTGCAGCTAGAAAAACGTCACCTGACCAACCCATAGTTAAACAGATCTCTCCATTTGCTAAATCATCGATATATTGCGAAGAATCAAAATATCTTATGTAAGGTCTTACTTGCTGTAACATTTCAAGAGCAACCTCATAATCTTTCTCATCCTCTGTATAAGGATCTTTTCCAACGTATTTTAAAGCGATTTCCATAACCTCTGTAGGAGCATCTAACATTGCGATTCCACAATCTGCATATTTTAATGCAATAGCTGGATCAAACAAAATGCTCCAACTTGTAATATCATTTTCATCAACTTTATCAGTATTATAGCCAATACCTGTAGTACCATACATATAATTTATCGAGTATTGACCTCCTGGATCATGTGCATCAATTTTTGCTAGTACATCGGGATCTAAATTACCAATGTTTGAAAGTTGAGCCTTATCAAGTTTTTGAAAAACTCCAGCCTTGATTTGATTTTCTAAAAAAGAGCCTGAAGGCACCACAATATCATAACCTGAACCACCAGCTAAAAGTTTAGCTTCAAGAACTTCATTTGAATCAAAAACATCATAAGTTACATCAATGCCAAATTCATTTTCGAAGTTTTCAATTGTATCTTCAGCAATATAGTCAGACCAATTATAAATAAATAATTCTTCTTTAGCCTGAGCTGAAAAAGAAATTAAAACTAATAGAGATATAAAATACTTAAGCATTATTCCCCTCCTAAATAAAAATTACATTAAATAAAATAAATTAAAAATCGAGAATTTTTTTATATAGATCGGGCCTTCTGTCTCTTAAGTTACCCCATAATTTTCTGTATTCCCTTGAAATTA
Source organism: uncultured Alphaproteobacteria bacterium (assembly GCA_902614375.1). Lineage (GTDB taxonomy): Bacteria > Pseudomonadota > Alphaproteobacteria > HIMB59 > CACPNW01. The sequence continues at coordinate 64,401 of CACMKZ010000006.1, read as the reverse complement.
ACAAATCTAATGTCGCAGTTATTATTCCTTCATCCTGATCATTCATCCGATTTATTACATTTCCAAGATGATCTAATATAAAAGAATTACCATAAAAATTTAATTCAATATCAGCTTCGACCTCCTTCCCTATTCTGTTCGAAGTTATTATAGGGATTTGATTTGCAGCAGCATGTCCTACCATTGTATTAATCCAATGATCCTTTGAATTTAATTCAGGCATGTGTGGCTCAGAGCCAATTGCTGATGGATAAAAAATTAAATCTGCACCTTTCAACGTTAATATTCTTGCACATTCAGGAAACCACTGATCCCAACAAATTGCACAGCCAACTTTTGCTAGAGGAGTGTCAAAAACCATAAAACCTGTGTTGCCTTTTTCAAAATAATACTTCTCATTATATCCAGGCCCTTCAGGGATGTGAGATTTATTATAAACTTCACTTATTTTACCAAAAGAATCAATCATAACTAGAGAGTTAAAAAACTTATTTTCCTTTTTTTGAAAAAAACTAATTGGTAATGAAATCTTTTTATCTTTACAAATATTAGATAATTTTTCGAACATTGGATTAGAAGGAAAATCAATTGCAAGATCAAAAAATTTATCATTTTTTGTTGAACAAAAATAATAATCTTGAAATAATTCTTGCAGAAGTAAAATATCAACATTTTCATTTGATGCTTTTTCAACTAAACTAATTGCTTTATTTAAATTAGCGTCAAAGTCTCCTTTAAGAGCCTTGAATTGCGATGTTGCTACTTTTACTTTCATATTTTTGGTACATTCATTGTTATACAATGAATATTTCCACCACCATAATTTATATTTTCTGTTTCCAACATCACAATTTCTCGATTTGGGAATAACTTTTCAAAAATTAATTTTACCTCATTATCTTCCTTAACATTGAATTTAGGTAAGATAATTTTATTTTTACTGAAATAGAAATTTATATATGAACTAATAATATTCTTATTATTAATCTTTTTTCTTGTAGGTAAAGGAACTTCAATTAAATCAAATGTCTGATTAGTATCTCTAAAAAACTTAATAAGATCAGCTTTGTTTTTTTCTAATATTTCATAATTAGGATCTAATTTGTGAGTTGTAGCAATTAAATATTGATTTTTTCCTATCGGGCATAATAAATTATCTACATGACCATCTGTATCATCCTCCATTAGTCCATTTTCAAATAGAAAAATATAATTTAAGTCAAACAAGAGCTTTAATTCTTTAATAATATATTCACTATTATGTTTTTGTTTTCTATTCTTGTTAAATATTACATTTTTGGTGCTAAATAAATTTTTTTTATCATCATAAGTTATTGCTCCTCCTTCAATGACCAAGTCAGAAGTTGTTGTTGGGATATTTAAATAGCTTGAAATAAATTTTGATATTTTATTATCATTTAAATAATCTGGATACTTTCCATAACCATTAAATTCAAAGCTAATTGATTTTAATTTTTCATTTTCATTATAAAAAATTGGTGCAATATCTCGCATCCAAGAATCATCTAATTTACATTCTATAATATCTATATTTTTATGATCAGTTTTATTTTGAATTTCATTAATATCTTCTTTATTTGACAAAACAATAACCTGCTCAGTTTTTGCAATTTCATTAATTACATTTGCAACTTCATCTCTAGCCTTATTAATAATTTTACCATAAAGATCTTTATTACACGGCCAAGCAATCAAACAATATTGGTGTTCATGCCATTCAGGAATTAGTTTCATAAAATTTAAAAATATGTATAATTATTTCATGTCTAAAGATGAAGTAAAATTCACTGAAATGAAACATGGTGATAAAGAGGATTATGAACTTCTTGCTAATTTTGAAGATAAATTTATTGAAGGTACAGCTGATCGAATAGTAAGAGTGCTAGAAAGTTTAGACAACTCTTTAGGTGGCTATAAGGTATCTAGATTAGAACATTCTCTTCAAACTGCATCAAGAGCGTTACGTGAACAAGCTTCTGAAGAAATGGTGGTAGCATCCTTATTGCATGATATAGGTGATGAAATTGCACCTCTTAATCATTCTGAACTTGCAGCTGCAGTATTAAAACCTTTTGTGTCTGAAAAAACAAGATGGATAGTAGAACAACACGGTTTGTTTCAGGCCTACTACTATAATCATTATTATGGAAAAGATAGAAATCTAAGAGATAAGTTCAAAGGTCATGAATTCTTTAAAGACACTATAGATTTTTGTGAAAGATGGGATCAAGCATCATTTGATCCAAATTATGATACAATTCCTCTAAAAGAATTTGTTCCAATGGTTCAAAGAATATTTAATAGAACACCTTATAGAAATTTATAATTATTTTTTTAGCTTATTGATTAGTGTAAGGTTACCTGGATCAAAGTTATTTTTATTTTCTTGAATAAATTTATCTATATCTTTTTGCTTTTCTAATTCTAATTCAGAAACTTTTCTAACATTTAAATCAACATACAAAGAACAAACCTCTGTTGTTGCTGCTCTGTAACCTTCAAGTTTATGTGTCATTTCTAATTTATAAATTAATCTTTTTTTATCCCTATCAAGAAATAATAAATTAATATCTACTTCATCACCCTCTTTCACTTCTTTGTCATAAGTTGTGTGTGACTCTACAGCAAAAGTAGTTTTCTTCTCTGTTTTTGCAGAAGTTTCACCCATATTAAATTTTTGTAAAAGAACTTCCCATCCAGCATCAAAAAGATGAATATAAAATGCCAAATTCATATGACCATTGTAATCGGTCCATTCTTTTTTAACTCTTCCTGAATTTAAATATATCTTCATTGTTTTTCTTTATTAATTCAAAAAATATAGTAGTTTAAAAAAATGAATAATGAAGTAATAATTTCGTGTGCTGTAACTGGATCAGGAGATACAGCAGGCAAACATCCTGAATTACCTATAACACCAAAACAAATTGCTGATGCTTCAATTGAAGCTGCCAAAGCGGGTGCAGCAATAGCTCATGTACATGTAAGAGAACCTGATGGCAAACCTTCTAGAAATTTAAGTTATTATAAAGAAGTGGCAGATAGAATTCGCTCTTCTGATACTGATGTAGTTTTAAATTTTACTACAGGTATGGGTGGTGATTTTGAAGTTGGAACAGGTAAAGATCCTTTAAATCCAGTGGGAGCAAATACAGATATGATCGATGCATTAAGCAGATTAGAACATGTTGAAGAGTTATTGCCAGAAATTTGTACTTTAGACTGCGGATCACTAAATTTTGGTGACTCAAACATGACATTTATTCACACACCAATACAACTAAGAACTGCAGCAAAAAAAATGCAGGAGCTTGGAGTGAAACCAGAAATGGAAGCTTTTGAAATGGGTCATTTATGGTTTGCTAACCAACTTTATAAAGAAGGTTTAATTGATGGTCCTCCTTTTTATCAAATATGCCTTGGCATACCTTGGGGATCACCTGCAACAACGAGCGCAATGAAAGCAATGGCTGAAATGGTACCTACTGAAGGTATTTGGTCTGGATTTGGAATAGGAAGATCACAAATGCCCATGGCTGCACAAGCAGTTATTTTAGGAGGAAATGTTCGTGTGGGACTTGAAGATAATCTTTATTTAAAGAAAGGAGTTTTTGCATCAAATGCACAGTTAGTTGAAAAAGCAAGATGCATTGTTGAAGATATGGGGGCTTCTATTTTATCCCCTCAACAGACTAGAGAGAAATTAAAACTAAAAAAACATTTTTAATTTGAAAAATATTGCTGTCATTGGAACTGGTGTAATTGGTACCGGCTGGATACTTAGATTTCTCGCTAATGGTATAAAAGTCAAAGCATTTGATAAAAATTCTCAGTAATTACATTTTCTAAAAGAAGAAATAACAAGAACAAACTTAATTATAAAAAAATTATATAATACAAAAATCAATTTCAAAAATTTGGAAATCGTAGACAGTATTGAAGAAGCAGTTAAAAATGCAGATTTAATTCAGGAAAATGTCCCCGAACGATTAACTTTAAAAAAAGATGTTATAAAAAATATAAGTAAATATTCTCCCTCAAATTCAATAATTGCTTCAAGTTCATCTGGTTTACTTCCATCAGATTTACAATCGAAATGTATTAATCCAAAAAGATTAATCATAGCTCATCCATTTAACCCTGTATATATTCTCCCTTTGGTTGAAATTGTAAAAGGTAAAAAAACTACAAATTTATATCTAAATAAAGCAAAAAAATTTTATCAAAAAATTAAAATGAAGACATTATCGGTAGAAAAAGAATTACCAGGCTTTTTATCTGATAGATTGCAAGAAGCTTTGTGGAGAGAGGGGTTACATATTGTAAATGATGGATATGCTTCAACAAAAGATTTAGATGAAGCAATCACTTATGGGCCTGGTATGAGGTGGGCTTTAATGGGAACTTTTCTTACTTTTCATCTTGCTGGAGGAGAAATGGGTATGAAACACATGTTAGATCAATTTGGACCAGCATTAAAACTTCCATGGACTAAACTGAAATCTCCAAAATTGACAAAAAAACTTAAAGAAAAAATCATCAAAGGAACAAAAAAACAATCAAATAATCATTCTATAAAAGATTTAAGTAACATAAGAGATAATTTCTTAATAGATTTGCTAGAATTAAAGAAAAAATATAAATTATAATTATGACAATAATCTCAAAATATGTAGCTTTAAAAAATTATATACCAACTGGCTTACCCAAAGAAGAGGATTTTGAAATTAAATCTAAAACTTTAGAATTAGATGAAACAAATAATATTCATGTTCTTAATTCATGGATATCTGTTGATCCATATATGAGAGCAAGAATGACAGAACGTAAAAATTATAAACCACCCTTTTTACTAGGCGAGGAAATGGAAGGTTATGCAATTGGGTCAGTACAAAAATCAAAAGATTCACAATTTAAAGAAGGAGATGTTGTTTTCAGTAATTTTGGAATGAGAGATAACTTCATTTGCAAAGGCGGTGATTTAAAAAAAATAAAAAATTTCAATCTTCCATTGCAAACTTATCTAGGACCTTTAGGAATGACAGGTCAAACAGCATATATTGGTCTTTTTAATCATGGAAATATACAAAAGGGGCAAAGTATTCTTGTATCTTCAGCAGGTGGAAGTGTTGGATCAACAGTTTGTCAAATTGCAAAAAATTTAGGATGTAAAGTTTATGCTAGTACAGGATCAGATGAAAAAGTTGATTGGTTAAAAAATGAATTAAATGTTGATGTGGCATTTAATTATAAAAAAATTGATAACCTTGTTCTTCACTTAAAAGAAATTTGTCCTGAAGGATTTGACTTATATTTTGATAATGTTGGGGGTGATTTTTTAGAGTCTGCAATTTTTCGAATGAAAAATTTTGGAAGAATTATTATTTGTGGAAGAATATCTCAGATGAATTCAACTTCTACTCCTGCTGGACTAAAAAATATGGCTCACGTATTAGTAAAAAGATTAACAATAAAAGGTTTTTTAATTTTTGATCATGAAAATGATAATGAGCCTTTTGAAACTGATATGCGAAATTGGATTTCAGAAGGAAAAATAAAATTTAAAGAAACAATTTATGAAAATATAGAAAATGCTCCTAAAGCATTTATAGATTTACTTAATGGTAAAAATTTAGGCAAAATGTTAGTTAAAATTTAACTAAATTGTAACGTAGGGAGACGTCCCTCGATATTTTATATCTAATTTAAGTTCTTTATCAATTGGAGGAAAAGCTCTTTGCTGACATTCCACTCTAGGGCATATCCTACACGAAACTCCAATTGGCATTTGTAATTTTTTATTATTAAGATCAATTCCTTCAGAATAAATTAGATCTTTAGCGTATTTCATATCACAACCTAAACCAATCGAAACAAAACTTTTAGGCATTCCATGTTTTTCAATTCCTTTCTCAAAAGCTCTTGCTATACAAAAATATACTCGTCCATCAGGCATTTTAGATATTTGAGGATGAATTTTTCCAGGATTTAAAAAAGCAGTATACACATTCCATCTAGGACAAGAACCTCCATGTCTTGGTATGTGAATACCAGATAAAGAAAATCGCTTTGACACATTTCCAGCAATATCTGTTTTTAAAAAATGAAATGGCACTCCTTCGTTTCCAGGTCTTTGAAGATTTGTTAATCTATGTGTAACTTGTTCAAAACTACAAGCATAATGATGCATCAAAATTTCTACATCATATTTATGTAATTTAGCACTCTTTAAAAAATCGTTATAAGGCATCATAAAAGCAGCAGCATAATAATTTAGTAAAGATAGTTTAAGCAAAGGTTCTACTTCTTCTGATTCGACGTTATTATCTTTAATAACTTTATTGATAACATCATTAGCCTCTAAATAAGCAACTTGTGATGCTAAATGAAAGTTTCTTGATGTGTAAGTTAACATTTCAGAAAGATAAAAAATCTTGGATTTTTCATCAAATCTTTTAACTATTTTTTCATCTTCGTTTATGGTTACTATTTTAACTTCAATTCCATGTTTTTCTTTAAGATAAAGTGATAATTTAGATCCAGAACCAATGTTAGGTCCAGTTTCAAGACCTATTTCTTTTCTTAGATTTTCAGAACTTACTTCTAAATCATGAAAGTAATTTTTATTTTCTTGAAGAATATCTGAAACGATTTCTACAGGTAATCTTGTTGGTTTTTCAATTTGATTTGCATTGACATCCATCGTTTCAAGTCGATTTTGCATATCTTCTTTAAAACTTTTAAAAGAATCATTTATTGTCAGTAATGCTTTAGCTATGTTAGGATTTGAACCAATAAAGTCACTTGTGTCATGATTGGTTATCTTTAAATCATCAAAAATCTCATTGCTTAAAACATCCATTACGTCTGAAAGTAGTCGTTTACTAGATTCTGTTGAGAAGTCTTTAATTGATAAATCTAATTTATCAGCTGCTTTAATTAGTAAGGAAAGTGGTATTTTTCTTTTTCCACTTTCAATTAAATTTAAATAACTAGGAGATATACCAATAGTTTTTGATAATTCAGCTTGTGAAAAACCCTTGCTTATCCTTTGTTTTTTTAACCTTGGGCCAAAATTTATGTCAGATTCAATATTCATTTACAAAATTTACAAAAATAATAAATTCGAAGTAATTTTCTTTACATTAAAAATAAGAAAAACTCTAGTTTTTTTTTATTTTTTTATGTATTTGTAAAATCTGTAAATATGAATAGTAAATTAACAGAAAATATTAATAGCCAAAAAGACAGCCTAGAGCAGAGTTCTATTGAGAATAAGGTTATTGAAGGATCTTTAGACTCAAATTATGACCTTAATCTTGCTGATGGTATCGAAGCATACTACAGCGAAAGATACGGTTGGACTCTTAGAAGAAAAACGATCTAATTAAATTAGATTTTTTCTCTCTAACTAACGGTACTATTTATTTGGTCGTAAGCTTTTTCAGCAATCATAATAGTTGTTGCATTTAAATTAGCACTAACAATATCTGGCATTACAGAAGCATCAATAACTCTTAAATTTTGAATTCCATGAACCCTTAGGTCTTGGTCTACAACTGAAGTTTTGTCCTCACCCATTTTATTAGTGCATGACGGATGATACGCAGATTCAGATGTATTTTTAATAACTTCATCTAATTCATTTTGATTAGATACATTTTTCCCAGGCCTAATTTCTTTACCGAGATACTCTTTAAGTGGTTTTTGAGACAAAATTTTTCTGGCAATTCTTACACCTTCTCTCATTTGTTTTAAATCATCCTCATGCTTAAGGTAATTAAATTGAATTTTAGGATCATCTTTATAGTTATTTGTTTTAATTTTAATAAAACCTCTGCTTTTTGGTCTATTTGGACATACATGAAATTGAAAAGCTTCAAACTTAGGATTTTCTAAACCATGATTAATAACTAAGTACGGAAAAAAATGAAATTGTAAGTTTGGATGACTATATGATTTGTCAGATTTAACAAACCCTCCTAATTCTAAATGTGAGTTTGCTAATCTACCTTTTTTAAATAAAAACCATTTTGATCCCTCAATAGCTTGATAAAGATAATTCGTTGCTAGAGTATGTAATGTTTCATTTTTTTTAGATTTATACTGAATGTACATCTCTAAATGATCTTGTAAATTTTCTCCCACCCCAACTAAATTATTAATAACTTCTATTCCCAAGCTTTTAAGATACGTTTCATTACCTATTCCGGATAATTGAAGAATTTTAGGTGAATTAATTGAACCAGCACAAAGTATAACTTCTTTATTGGCTAAATAATTATTGGTTATATTTTTTTTAATCGTTTCAACACCAATTGCAGTTTTATTTTTAAAAAGAATTTTTTTAACATCAATATTATTTATTATTCTTAGATTTTTTCTATTTTGGATTGGCTCTAAATATGCCTTAGCAACACTTTGCCTAACGCCATTGTTTATTGTTACATCAAAAGTTCCAAAACCTTCCTTATCAATACTATTAGAGTCATTAAATATTTTATATCCAGCTTCTTGTGCAGCTTCTAAAACTTTTTTAAATAGAGGATATTTTTTATCTATGTTTGATTTATTTACTTTTAATGGCCCCTCTTTACCTCTTACATTACTATCATGAGACCAAGTTTCTAATTTTTTAAAAAAAGGTAAAACTTTTTCATATGACCAATTAGTTAAACCACTTGAAGACCATCTATCAAAATCCTCTTTATGACCTCTAGCGAAAACCATTCCGTTATGCGAAGAGCATCCCCCGATCATTTTACCTCTTGGACAATATAAAGATCTATTATTTAGAAACGGCTCAGGTTCAGTATAATATTTCCAATTATATTTTGGATCATGCATTGCATATAGAAGTGCACTTGGCATATCAACTTTCCAGGTTTTACTGGATGGGCCAGCTTCTAATAAAATTACAGAATTCTTTGATTGTGAAGACAATCTGTTAGCTAAAACACAACCTGCTGACCCTGCTCCAACAATGATGTAGTCAGCGTTTTTATCCACTAATTCATTCTTTCAGTGTTTCCATCAACAGTCATGATTTGACCAGATACATTTTCTGAAGCATCGCTCAATAAAAATAATGCCATTGATGCAATATCTTCTTTTTCTACAAATGTGTTTAATGAAACCATTGACTCTAATTCTTTTCTTACTTTTTTATTTGAAGAATTTATTAATTTAGCTTTTGCATTTATTACCCTATCCATTCTATCGCCATTAACAGAACCAGGACAAATTGCATTCACACGTATTTTAAATTTTCCTAATTCAACTGCTAATGTTTTAGTTAATCCAATTACTGCCCATTTACTTGATGCATATGGTGAACGTTGAGCAAAACCATATAATCCTGCAGTTGAAGATAAATTAATAATAGATCCTTTTTTAGCATTTTTTAAAAATGGAATAGCAAATTTTGTGAAATAAAAATGTGAACTTAAATTGGTTTTAATCGTGTTATCCCATTCATCTATTGAAATATCTTGAAGATACTTTGTAGGTCCTGCAATGCCTATATTATTTATTAATCCATCTATTTTTTTTAAGTTAGATAGAGACTTAAAATATTCTTTAATGTCTTTTGGATTTGTGCAGTCTAAGTGTTTAGCAAATATTTTATTACGATATTTTTTGTTTAAATTTATTTTATCAATTTTTGATTTATTTATATCAGATAAATATACTTTTCCACCAGAACTGATTATTTTATTTGCTATAGCAAAACCTAAGCCATCTGCACCAGCAGAAATAATATAATTTTTTTTACTAAGGTTAATTTTCATTTATTGAATATTATCTATCTCTTTTTTAGAAATATATCCAATAGTTTTACCTTTATTGTCAGTAACTACTATTGTTAAGTTGTCTTCAAGAATTTTATTTTTAAAATTTTTTAGTTTTATATTTTGGTTTACTTTGTAAATAGAACCTAATGTTAAATTATCTTTATTAAAACTGTTCTCAATTATCATTATATTTTTTGCTTCTAGATTATCTATTCTATTTTCTTTGCTAGAAAAAATATTAAGTAAAAATTTAAATATATTCATTATTTAAAATATAGATTACTAGGAAGATCTTTTATTCAGAAGATTGGTTAGCCAATCAGGATCCATTTCTGGGACTGAAGACAATAAAAGTTCTGTATAATCAGGATATGGTGGATTCAAAATTTTACTTTTCAAACCCTGTTCCACTACCTCACCTTGATACATAACAACTATTTCATCTGAGATTGCTTTAACCGTTGCTATATCATGTGTTATAAAAATATAAGTAACACCAAGATCTTTTTGTAATTTTTGGAGTAATTTTAATATTCCTTCTTGAACAATTTGATCTAGCGCTGATGTTACTTCATCACAAATAATTAAATCTGGGTTAGCCGCTAAAGCTCTTGCAATGCATATTCTCTGTTTTTGACCTCCAGATAATTCGGATGGTAATCTATCTAAAAAAGTTTCATCTAGTTCAATCATTTTTAATAATTCAATAACTTTTGCTTCTCTTTCTTTCCCTTTTATACCTTGATAAAATTCTATTGGCCTTCCTATTATTTCATCAACAGTTTGACGGGGGTTCATTGCAGTATCAGGCATTTGAAAAATTATTTGAATTCTTCTTAATTCTTCTTTTGACCTTTGTTCAAGTTTTGGAGACAATTTTTTTCCATCAAAAATTATTTCTCCTTTTAATTGAGGAAGTAAGCCTGTAATTACTCTTGCTGTTGTTGATTTTCCTGATCCACTTTCGCCAACTATAGCTACTGTTTTACCTTTAGGAATATCTATAGAAACATTGTGTAAGACCTTAGATGAGCCATATGCTGCATCAATATTTTTAATGGACAACATATAATCTTCATTTGTTTCTTCAGGCTTGATCAGTGATCTTACTGACCATAGAGATTTAGTGTATTCTTCTTTTGGGTTTGATAGCATATCTCTTGTTTCAGCTTCTTCAACTTCTTCACCGTATCGCAAAACTTTTATTCTATCAGCCATTTGAGCAACTACGGCTAAATCATGAGTAATATAAATTGCTGCTGTATTAAATTTGTCTACTATAGATCTCATAGCAGATAATACTTCTACTTGAGTAGTTACATCTAAGGCAGTAGTTGGTTCATCAAATATTATTAACTCTGGTCTTGGTGACATAGCCATAGCAGTCATTATTCTTTGAAGTTGGCCTCCTGATACTTGGTGCGGGTATCTATCTCCTATATTTTCCGCATCTGGAAGCTGTAGTGATTCATAAAGTTGTACAGCATCTTTTTTTAATACATCCGTGGGATTTATCTTTAATCTATTAGCGGCACTTATTGTTTGATCCATTAATCTATGAGCAGGATTAAAAGATGCTGCTGCTGATTGAGCAACATAAGATATTTTAGTTCCCCAAATCTTTCTCTTTTCAAATTCAGTTAGTTTAGCGAGGTCTATGCCGTTAAAATTAATTTCTCCCTTTATAATCTTACAACCAGGTTGGGTATAGCCCATTGCAGCTTTACCCATAGTAGATTTTCCGGCACCACTCTCTCCTATTAATCCTAGTATTTCTCCTCTGTGTAAAGTCAAATCTACACCTTTTAAAATTTTATGCCATCTCTCATCTGAAAATCCATCAATATGGATATTTTTCATTTCAAGTAGAAGTTCTTTTGATTTATTTGACGTCATCTTTTAATCCGCTAGTAATGTAAAGATACCAATCAACAACAAAATTAATTGATACACAAAGCAAAGCAATTGCAGCAGCTGGAATTAATGGTGTTAAACCTGCTGTTATATCATATTGTGCATATTGAATAAGTATTGCATTTTCCCTCACCATTGATGCCCAATCTGCTGAAGGGGGTTGAATTCCAATTCCTAAAAAACTTAAACTAGATATTGTAAAAATTATAAATATGAACCTTAAACCAAACTCAATAATCAAAGGTGAAGCTATATTAGGAAGTATTTCTCTGAAAATAATATATGATAAATTTTCACCTCTTAGCCTCGCGACCTCAACATATTCTAGAACAACTTGACCAACAGCAACTGATCTTGATATTCTAAAAAATCTAGTTGATTCCAAAATTCCTAAAATGACAATTAAATTAAAATTAGTAGGTCCAAAAACTGATAAAAGTATAAATGTAAAAATCATTACAGGTATAGCCATAAGCGTGTCTACTATTCTACTTAATAGTTGATCTAAATACCTTCTATCCAAAGCAGCTATAATTCCAAATACTGTTCCAATTCCTAAAGCAATAAAAGTAGCCAATAAACAAATACCAATTGTATTTCTTGCAGCATAGATAATGCGAGAAAAAATATCTCTTCCAATTTGATCAGTACCAAATATATGGCCATCACCCCAAGGAGCATAAGCTACTGGGAATATTTCTGCTTCTCCATGTGGAGCAATTAAGGGAGCAAATATTGCAGCAAAAAAATATATGAATAGTACAATCATACCAAACCAAGCTGAGATTGGAGCTTTTGATAAGGCAATTTTTAATCTTTCTAATCTAGTTCTTCTTTTGATTAAATTTGCAACTTCACTTTTTGCAGAATAAGATAAATTTTCGCTCATTTTGGGTATAGTAACCTTGGGTTAGAAATAATGCCGATCAAGTCAGCAATTAAATTTAATATTACATATGTTGATGCAAAAATTAATGCACAAGCTTGAACAACAGGTAAATCTCGATTATAGACTGATCCGACCATCAACCTACCAATACCTTGATAGTTAAAAACATATTCAACAACAACTGAGCCAATCAACATATAAGCTAAGTTTATTGCAATTACTTGAGAAATAGGTGCCCAAGCATTTGGAAGTGCATGTTTAACAATTACCTCGTATCTAGAAGCTCCCGATAATTTTGCCATTTCAATATATTCACTTGATAAGATATTTATTATCGCTGACCTTGTCATTCTCATCATGTGACCCATAGTAATTAATGTCAAAGTAAAAACTGGAAGAGCAGTCCTGTAAAATCTTTCAGCCAAAGTTGAAGCTTCATCCACATTAGAAATAGTTGGAAAAACTGGAAACAGTGTCGCTAGTAAAAGAATAAAAATATAGGCTGTAAAAAATTCTGGTGAAGATACGGTTACTAAGCTAACTCCAGTTGCTGACCTATCATAATAAGAGTTTCTGTATAATGCTGCTGAAATACCTAAGATTAAAGATAGAGGAATAGCCAACATGGCGGCAACCCCTGTTAAAAATAATGTATTCTTTAATCTGGGGACAATTAAACCAACAACTTCTCTGGACCTATCACCTTGATCCCCTTGAACTTTAGATCTTCCAGAGAAAGAACTACCAAAATCTCCTTGAAAAACATTTCCTAACCAATCAAAATATCTTGTGACTGGAGGTTTATCTAAACCCAATTCTGCTCTTAGAGCTTTTACTGCAGATTTTGTTGCACTTTGACCTAATATTTCCGTAGCAAAGTCTCCCGGTAAAAAAGAGAATGTACTAAATATTATAACTGAAAATGCAAAAACTGTAACGAGACCAAGACTAAGCCTTAACAAAATTGTTCTAAATATTGGATGAATTCTAGTAATATTACCCTCCTTAAAGATACAATCTTAATTCTTAAAGTTTTGTCTAAATTAGGTCAACATGTAAGCTAAAATTAATAATTTATACGTTGAATTAAAACGTTATATATGTTTTTATATATTAACTTAAGTTTGTTTTTTGTTAAATTTCTAGAAATTATGAACAAAAATCTTAGGTTTTTGTTCAATTATAAGGGAGGACAAATGAAAAATAAGAAAATAGACAAATACATTGAAGAACAGTCTTCAAAGCTAACAAAAGGGCTTATTGATAGAAGACAGTTTATGATGTCTGTCCTTGCTACTGGGGTCACGCTTCCAATTGCATTATCATTAGCAGATAAAGCAGTTGCAGCTACACCAAAAAAAGGTGGACATTTAAGATGGGGTAATAGTGCAGCAGATGCAACTGATACTCTTGATCCAGCAACTTATCAGAGCTCATTTATGCAAGCTACTGCTTGGTCATATCAGAACTGTCTAACTGTTGTTGATTCTGATCACACAATTGTTGGAGAGCTTGCTGAGTCAATTGAATCAGATGATGCTCAAACTTGGGTATATAATCTTCGCAAAGGTGTTGAATTCCATAATGGTAAATCAATGACAGCAGAAGATGTTGTGCTCAACTACCAGTATCATATGAATCCAGATACTGCTTCGGCAGCAGGCGGACTGTTATCTCAAATTGAGACAGTTTCTGCTGATGGAAATGACAGAGTTATTTTTAAGCTAAAAGGTGCAAATGCCGATTGGCCTGCAATAACTACTGACTATCATATTATGATTAAACCAACAAAAGATGGAGTTGTTGATGCTCAATCAACGATTGGAACTGGTCCATATATTATGGATGAATTCAATCCTGGTGTTGGTGCAAAATTTGGAAAAAGAAATCCAAATTATTTCAAAGGTGATAGTGTTGCACACTTTGATTCAGTTGAAGTAATTGGTATTAATGATCCTGCTACTAGACAAGCAGCATTATTAAACGGTGAAATTGACTGGATGAATGGTGTTGATCTTAGAACTGCTAATCTATTGACTAGAAATCCTAGTGTAGAAATTACAGCAGCTTCTGGTTACGCTCACTATACAGCTCCAATGAGATTGAACGTTCCACCGTTTGATAACTTTGATGTACGTATGGCAATGAAGTTTGCAATTAAAAGACAGGAAATTGTTGATAAGATTATGCTTGGATATGGTACTGTTGGTAATGATCATCCGATCTCTACTGCTCACCCATATCACAATAGCGCTTTAGAGCAGAGAGAGTTTGATGCTGATAAAGCTGCATATCACTGGAAAAAATCTGGTGTAAGTGGACCAATTGAAATTAGTACTTCAGAGGTTCCTTATGCAGGATGTACAGATGCAACAAACTTGATTGCAGCATCTGCCCAAGAATGTGGTATCGATCTTCGAGTTAAAAAAGAGCCTGAAGATGGTTACTGGAGTAACGTATGGAACACAAAAGGTTTCAGTATGAGTTCTTGGGGTGGAAGACCTACAGAGGATATGATGTGGTCTGCTGCATTCACAGATGACACTGAGTGGAACGAAGCTGCATGGGGTAATCTAGTTCAAACTGATTCAACTGTTCGTTTCAATGAACTTGTTAGATCTGCTAGATCAGAACTTGATGCAGAAAAAAGAAAATCAATGTACTGGGAAGCACAAGCACTTTGTAACTACGATGGTGGTGCAATTGTTTATGCATTTAACCAATACGTTGGTGCTGGTTCTAAAAAACTTGCTCACGGTGAAGATGTTGCTGGTAACTGGGAAAGTGACGGTAACAAACTTTCTGAACGTTGGTGGTTTGCATAAAATATTAATTTTCTTTGTGGCGCATTTAAATGCGCCACACTATTTCTGCTAATCTTCCAAAAAAATGTTTTTAAAAAATAAGAAATACCTCTTTGATGGAGGTTCCGGTCAAACTTTAATGGAGATGGGTTTAGAGACAACAGGCGATCTTTGGTCAGCACAAGCTTTATTAAATGAAAATAATCACCAAATGGTCTTAGAAATGCATAAAAATTTTATAAATGCTGGATCACAATTAATAGTCACTTCAAATTTTAGTGTTAGAAGGAGGCTATTAAAAAAATATAATTTACTTGATAAATTTGAATTTGGAATAAGATCTGCTGGATCACTAGCATTAAAAGCAAAAAATGAAAGTGATAAAAAAGTTATTGTTGCGGGCTCATTGCCAAATCAAGGTAATACATATTCCCCAATACATTTTGAAACTGATGAAACAATGTTTAATTATTTTCATGAAATTGCAAAAATATTAAATGATTATGTCGATATATTTTACTTAGATGTTTTGTGTTCCATCAAAGAAATAAAAATTGCTCTAGAAGCTTCAAAAGAATTTAATAAACAAGTTCTTGTAGGTGTACACTTACGTTATGATGGAAAATTACCATCTGGAGAAAGTCTTGATGAACTTTTTAAAACTATTCAAAAATTTAATTGTTGCGGCATAGTATCAGCCTGTGTATCGCCTGAAATTGTTAATTTGAGTATTCCTATATTTAATAAACAAAAGCTTCCTTTTGGCTATAAAATGAATTTATTTAAAGAACTGCCTACTAGTAATAAAGAAAAATTTAATTCAGAGGGCTTTGAAGGACATTATGATTATATTGATCCCGTTGAGTTACTTGGAACTCGAAATGAAGAATTTGGAGAAGATAAATATAAAAAGTTTGTTTTAAAATCTTTAAATAAAGGTGTTACTCTAGTTGGTGGATGCTGTGAAGTGAAGCCACGACATATTGAAGCTATTAAGAATTTATTTTAAAATTTTTTTTTCATTATTTTGTGATAAGTTGAATAAATTTTATGGGAGATTTAGTTAGTAATTACAGATTTGTCGTTAAGCCAGTTATTAAGGAAACTGGTAGATCTTTGGATTTGGCTAGGCCCATGAAAATACATCCTCTCACTTATCAAGAGTTACCACTCAACCCAGAATATACTAACTACGCCGATGGAAGATTTACACTTGAAAAATTATCTCATGCTACAGCAGATGAAATGTATTGGAAAGCTAGACAAGAAATAATTTTAAGACATACGGGCGAGCATCCATACGAAATTTCTGGTCCGGATGCTGAAAATTTACTTCAACAAATATTTCCTAGAGATATTTCAAAAGTAAAAATAGGACGATGTTCTTATCAATTTGCTTGTTATCATGATGGAGGAATGATTTCAGATGGATTATTATTAAGACTAGAAAAAAATAAATTTTGGTTTGCACAAGGTGATGGACATTTATACAGTTGGTACAAAGCTCATTCGAAAAATTTAGATGTTGAAATTAAAGATCCAAATGTTTGGGTAAGTCAAATACAAGGACCTAAATCTCTAAAACTGTTAGAGAAACTAATTGATCAACCATTAAAAAATAATTTTAATTACTTTGATTGGATTGAAACTTCAATTGCTTCAGAAAAAGTAATTATAAGTAGAACAGGGTTTACGAATGAACTAGGTTGGGAAATTTATTTAAGGCCAGAAAATAATTCCAAAAAAATTGGGGACTTAATACTCAGTAAGGGTGAAGAAATGGGAATGATCCTAACAGCCTCTCCAGGGTTTAGATGTAGAAGAATTGAGGCAGGTCTCTTATCTGCAGGGAGAGATTTTACAAGAGACAGATCTCCATTTGCTGTTGGATTAGGAAAATTTATA
Source organism: uncultured Alphaproteobacteria bacterium (assembly GCA_902614375.1). Classification (GTDB taxonomy): domain Bacteria; phylum Pseudomonadota; class Alphaproteobacteria; order HIMB59; genus CACPNW01. The sequence goes on along the minus strand of CACMKZ010000006.1, from coordinate 47,074 downwards.
GATTTTAATAAGGGAGATTTTATTGGAAGAGATTATTTACTAAATGCAAGCAAAGATTGTTTAACATGGGGTATGAGAGTGGAAAATAGTTTTGCATTGGTTGATTCTGAAATTTCTATTAATAATAAAAAAGTTGGAATTGTAACTTCAAGTACATGGTCGCCATTTCAAGTTTGTGGTGTTGCTATAGTTCATATGGATAAAGCAGAATTTGGACCAGATACAATAGTAGATGTTAGATGCGATGATGGTACTTTACAAAAAGGTGAAATATGTACTTTACCAATGTATGATGAGAAAGGAGAAATACAAAGAGGTTTAAAAGAAAATATTCCTTCTAGCCCTATACCTTGGAAGGGTATTTCAAAAAACTAATATATTTTGTAATAGAATTATAAATTATATTAGAATACAAATATTAAAATGAATGATCTCATTAAACCTAGCACAAAAATTCACACAATTGATGATGCAATAAGATTATCTAAAAAAAGATTACCAAAATTAGTGTTTGACTTTATTGATGGAGCATCAGGAGATGACAAACTTGCAGAAATTAATAGTACAGCATTAGATCAAATTAGACTTGAGCCTAAGGTTTTTAGAAATGTTGAGAATAGAAATTTAAGTAAAAAAATATTTGATTTTCATTTTGATTATCCATTTGGATTTGCACCAATGGGAATGACAAATCTTTCATGGCCTGATGCAGATAAAATGATAGCAAAAGAAAGTGCGTATAATAATATTCCAACATGTGTTTCAATGGCTTCTAGTACAACGTTAGAAGATATGTTTACTTTTTCAGAAGGTCATTCGTGGATGCAAATATATATTTTTCAAAGTGAAGAATTTATTATGGAATTATTAAAAAGAGCAGAAAGTATTGGATACAAGGTTTTGATCCTCACTGTTGATGTTCCAATTCTTTCAAGAAGAGCTAGAGATGATAGAAATGGCTTTGGTTATCCATTTAAAATTGGCCCAAAACAATTTTTAGATTTTGCACTACATCCTCAATGGAGTTTAACAACTTTGTTTAAAGGCGCTCCACAACCAATGAATTATGTTACCTCTAAAAGTGGTGATCAAATTTTTAGACGAAAAGAAAGTAGAGGAGCAACTGATTGGAATACTCTAAAAAGGGTTCGAGAGGCTTGGAAAGGAAAATTAATAATCAAAGGAGTAATGAATTCTGAAGATGCTATGAAAATTAAAGAGGCTGGTGCTGATGCAATTCAAGTATCAAATCATGGTGGAAGGCAATTAGATAGTGCTACTGCTTCTATTAATGCTTTGCCATTAATACGAAAAGCTTTGGGAGACGATTTTCCAATACTTTTTGATAGTGGCATTAGAAGTGGTAGTGATATTTTACGAGCATTAGCTCTGGGAGCTAACTTCGTTATGTTTGGCAGACCTTTAATGTATGCTATTGGAGCAGATGGTGCAAGAGGTCTTAGAAGAATCATTAACCTAATTAAAGAAGAGTTAAGTACAAATCTTGGCTTAGTGGGATTAACCGATATAAATGAAGTTGATAAAAAAATTATAGCAGAGAAATTTTTTAAGGATATAAAGTACTAAGATGGGAGATAAAAAGATTAGAGGTGGGGCATTAGTTGCAAGAGCTCTTAGAGACAAAGGTATTGATAATGTTTTTACACTTTCTGGAGGTTTTTGTAATCCGGCACTTGAAGGATTTATGGAGTGTCAAATTAATGTAATTAATTGTCCTCATGAACAAATTGCTGGTCATTTAGCTGATGGTCATACCAGAATATCAAGAAAACCATCCGTTTGTATTGTGGGGCCCGAAGGTTTTGCAAATGCAGTACCCTCAATGATGGAAGCTTGGGGTGAAAGATCACCTGTTATTTTTATAACTGGATCAAGTAGTTTAAAAAGACAAGGAGCAGGCGGTTTTAAGGAAATAGATGATGTATCTATTGCAGCACCGTTAACAAAATACAGTGCAAGTATAACAGATGGCACCAGAATAAGAGAGTTCGTAGATAAAGCATATAGAATTGCAACAAATGGCTATCCTGGTGCAGTACATTTAAGTGTACCAGTAGATATAATGTTTTCATCATTTGCAGATGATGCAGGTTTAGAAGAAAGACCTTTTACTCATCAAAAGAAACCTTTAGCAAAAGCTTGGCCTGATCCTGAGAGTTTAAATGAAATATTTGATCTAGCAATTAGTGCACAAAAACCTGTTTTTATAGGAGGGCATGGAGTTTGGTGGTCTAGTGCGGAACAAAAATTAGAGCAAGCTGGGTTTGAATTAAATATTCCAATATTTAATATACCATATCACCAAAAACTTTTAGGTGAAGAGGCAGATACATATATGGGTCTTGCAGATATTCATCAATACCCCCCATCAAAAATGGCTCTCAATGAATCAGATTTGGTTCTTATGATTGGTGCACGTCTTGATAATCAAATGAATTTTGGTAATCCTCCACTTTTTCCAAAAAGCACAAAGCTTGTTTGTATTAATGGATCACATGAAGAAATAGAATTAAATAGAGCTGCAGATATTAATTTACTTTGTGACCCTGGAGTCTTTTTGGATAAACTCCTAGAATTAAAGAAAAATAGTAAATGGAAATTAAATAATGAATGGTTTGATAAGAATAAAAAAGAGAAAAAAAATTGGATTGATAAAACATTAGATGATTTAAATAAAGAAACTGAAGAGGCTAAAAAAGAAGGTGGAAAAATTCATCCTCTTCAGTTAGCTTTAGATGTTCAAGAAGTATTAACTGAAAATGATTGGTTAGTTATTGATGGTGGAAACACACATTTCTGGTCTGAGATTGCAATTAATATTGCTGGATCAAAAGGTAAAAAACTTGGAGGAATATTACATCCAGGTACTTTTAGTATGTTAGGTGTTGGAGTTCCTTTTGCAGTATCAGCGAAAAATCTTAATCCTAAATCTAATGTTGTTTTAATAAGTGGAGATGGTGCATTTTTATCTGGCGGATTATCAATTGAAGCTGCATTTCAAGAAAAAAAACCTATTGTTGTAGTTATCGATAACAATGGAGGTCTTGACTGTATTTCTCAACAACAAGAAAGGTTATTTGAAAGTGGGAAACACTTTGCAACTGATTTTAGAGATATTCCATTTCATTCAATTTTTGAGGGTTTTGGAGGACATGGAGAATTAGTTACTAAAAGAGAAGATTTAGGCCCCGCTTTAAAAAGAGCGTTAGAAAGTGGTAAAACTGCATGTGTAAATGTTAAGGCTAAAGGTGTTATTAGTCCAATAGTTGCTGCAGTTAGTGATAAAAGAGATAAAGCGTCTATAGAGTAGGTTATGGCAATTTTTTCTACACATTTACTAAACTCAATAGATGGTACGCATGCGAATGATGTAGAAATTGTTATTTATAAAGTAAATAATAATAACAAAGTTGTATTTCTAGAAGATAAAACAGATAGTTCTGGAAGAATGCTTAAAGAATTTGAATTAACGAAAGAAGATTGTGAAAGTGATTATGAAATGATAATTAATTCTGGTAAATATTTTAGAAATACTAGTGAAATAATTAATTCAATCAGTGTTAAATTTAAAATGAAAGATCCTCTTAAAAAATATCACATACCTTTAATTGTTTCTCCAAATGGATACTCAATATGGTGGTCTAAATAAAATGAGTAATTCAGGATTAAACATGTCTAGACGCATTAGGAGGACTCCCTATACCGAGAAAGTAATTGAGGCTGGTGTAAGTGGTTTTACTGTAGTTAATCATATGCTTCTTCCAAAATCATATAAAGCAACAGTTGAAGAAGATTATTGGCACTTATCTAAAAATACTCAAATTTGGGATGTTTCATGTCAACGACAGGTTCAAATAATAGGAGAAGATGCTACAGAATTAATACAACTCATGTCTCCAAGGTCAATAAAAGATATGCCTATTGGTAAATGTTACTATTATCCAATGATAGATGAAAATGCAGGGATGATAAATGATCCTGTACTTTTAAAATTAAGTGAAAATAAATATTGGCTATCAGTTGCAGATTCAGATGTACTTCTTTGGGCAAAAGGATTGGCTGTAGGAAGAAATTTTAAAGTTGATATTATAGAGCCAGATATTTATCCCTTAGCAATTCAAGGTCCAAAATCTGAAAAATTAATGTCATCAATATTTGGAGAAAAAATTAAAAAATTAAAATTCTTTCATTTTTCTTTTTTTGAATTTGAAGGAACAAAACAGATAATTGCAAGATCAGGATATAGCAAACAAGATGGTTTTGAGATTTACCTTAAAGGTTTTAGTTTAGGAAAAAAACTTTGGGAAACTATTTGGGAAGCAGGAAAAGATTTTAATATTTCACCTGGATGTCCAAATTTAATTGATAGAATAGAAGGTGGTTTATTATCCTATGGTAATGAATTTACTTTAGAAAATAATCCAATTGAATGTGGATTTGATAATTATTGTAACAATTTATCTCATGATTTCATTGGAAAAAATGCATTAAAAAAAATATTAAAAAATGGAATAGAAAAAAAAATAAAAGGAATTACTTTTGATGGGTCCCCGACTCCTTCGTGTACAATACCTTTTCCTATATACTCAAAAAATAGATTTCAAATTGGTAATATCACCTCTGGTATTTATTCACCATTTTTAAAAACCAATATTGGGCTATCTATGGTTGATAGAGATTATTGGAATGATGGGCAGGATGTTATCGTATTAACACCAGACAACATTGAGAGAAAAGGTAAAGTGTGCTCACTACCTTTTAATTATTCTTAAAATGAGTCATTCAATCGAATTAAAGTGGGAATTAGGAGATCAAAAACTCGAATTTGGAAAATACTTAACTGATCACACAGTAATGCTTAATGAAAATGTATCTATTGATGCAGGATCATCTCCAGATTATGGAGGAAGCGAAACTAATATTAATCCAGAGCAAAAACTAGCTGCAGCTGTAAGTAGTTGTTTTATGATGACGTTTTTAGCTTTAGCTGCAAAAATGAAATGGCCAGTTATTAATTACAAAGATAAAGCAATTTCGTATTTAGGAAAAAATGCAGAGGGGAGAATGTACGTTAACAAAATAGAGCTAAATCCAGCTATAGTATTTGAAGATAATTTTAATATTTCTGATGAAGAAATGAAAAAGATGAAAGAGAGATCACATAAGTATTGTTTTATAGCTAATTCACTATCCAAAGATGTTGAAATTCAAATCAATTAAATGAATTTTAATCTAATATTAAACGAAAAAAATAATAATATTTTTAATATTATTCTTAATGACCAGAGAAACCAAAATACTTTAAGCGAAAACATGATCAATGAATTAACATCAGCACTAGACATCGCTGATAAAGATAATGATGTAAAAGTAATTATTTTATCATCAAACGGTAATATTTTTTGTGCAGGACATAATTTAAAAGATTTAAATTCACAAAGATTGCAAAATGACAAAGGTGAAAGCTATTTTAAAAAAATATTTCAAATGTGCTCTCAACTTATGCTGAAAATTAATAAAAATAATAAACCAGTTATAGCTATGGTTGATGGTATTGCTACTGCAGCAGGCTGTCAGTTAATTTCTAGCTGTGATTTAGCTTACTCAAGTAGCAGAGCAAAATACGCAACCCCTGGTGTTAATATTGGATTATTTTGTTCTACACCAATGGTTCCATTATCAAGAACTGTAGGTAAAAAGCAAGCAATGGAAATGCTTCTCACTGGAGATCTTATAGATGCAAATAAAGCATTAAGGATTGGTTTAATAAATGATGTCTTTGAAGAAGATAGTTTAAAAGAAAATGTATTTAAAATTGCTAAAAAAATATCGTCTAAATCTTCTAATACTATTAAAATTGGTAAAGAAGCTTTTTACAAACAAAAAGATATGAATTTAGAAGACGCATATACTTTTACTTCAAAGGTAATGACAGAAAATATGTTACATGATGATTCCAAGGAAGGTATTGAAGCTTTTTTAGAAAAAAGAGAACCAAACTGGAAAGAATAATTACTTCTTAAAATGGGTCTGGTTGAGATGGATTGGTAGCTAGCCAAGTAGATTTAGTCTGCATGTAACTTTGCATTCCCTCCCATCCATTTTCACGACCGTATCCTGATTGCTTGAAGCCTCCAACCGGAGATTGAGTAGATGCATTAAAATAATTATTTATATAAACAGTTCCAGCCTCTATCTTATCCGCTAAACGTATAGCTTTATTAGTATCCTTAGTCCAAATACCTGCTGCAAGTCCATAAATAGTATCGTTTGCAATTTTAATTACTTCATCTTCATTATCCCAAGATTGTATTGAGGCGACAGGTCCAAATACTTCATTTTGAGCTAAATCATCTTCATTTGGAACATTATCAAAAATAGTTGGTCCAATATAGTACCCTTCAGATTTTTGATCTTTTCTTCCATCAATTAATAATTTTAAACCTCTTTTTTCAGCCGCTTCTATCTTAGATAAAATAAAATCATATTGCTCTTTATTTGCTATAGGTCCTATTTGTGTTGCTGTATCATTTGGGTGACCAACTTTAGCTTTTTTAACAACTTCTAATAAATTTTGAGTAAATTTATCTTTTATATCTTTATGCACTAATATTCTTGATCCTGAAATACAACTATGGCCTGAAACTGGAAATATACCCGACACAACTCCATTAACTGATAAACTTAAATCAGCATCTTTAAATATAATTTGTGGTGATTTTCCTCCTAGCTCCATAATAATAGGTTTAACTTTTTTGGATGCACTTAAACTAGCTGCACTCCCCCCTTTTGTTCCACCTGTAAAACTTATCATTCTAACATCTTGGTGTTCAATAAGAGATGCACCAGTGGTAGGACCAAAACCAGTAACAACATTAATTAAACCTTCAGGAAGATCGGCTTCTTCTAAAATTTTCATTAACTCTAATGTAGAGCACGATGCTCTTTCTGAAGGTTTAATTACAACAGTATTGCCTGCTGCTATTGCTGGTGCCAATTTCCAGATTAATGTTCCAATTGGTGAGTTCCAAGGTAGAATGAGCGCAACAACTCCAAATGGTTCCCATTTTAAATAATTATGCATATTTGGAACCTCTGAAGGTATCAGTCTACCTTCATACTTGTCACACATACCTGCATAATAATAAAAACTATCAGTCTGCCAGCTAGTTAAAGAAGGAGTGATATTTTTTGGAAGTTTGCCGTTGTCTTTAGTTTCAATTTTTCCAATTCTTTCTGCGTTTTTAGCAATAATATCTCCAATTCTAGTTAATGTTCTCCCTCTTTCTGCCGGATGCATTTTACCATAAGGACCATCATAATAAGCACGTTTAGCAGATGATACTGCAAGATTAATATCTTTTTCATTACAGTCAGGGACCTTTGCCCATACTTTACCTATAGATGGATCCTCACTTTCAAAATATTTTTCAGAAGAAGGGTCATGCCATTTATTTCCTGCGTAAAATTTGTAGGTTTGAATTTCAGACATAATTTATTTAAACTTAAATATTTTCATTGGTCAACTTATTTGTGATTAATTAATTTTTAATATCATATCTGATGCTTTTTCCGCTAACATAATTACAGATGCATTTATATTTCCACTTATCATATCTGGGAAAGAAGATGCATCTACTACTCTCAGATTGTCTATTCCTCTAACTTTAAGCTGATTATCAAGTACAGCCATTTTGTTATTACTGGAACCCATTGCGCAAGTAGATGCAGGATGATGCCCTGTTTGTACATGATTTCGAACTGACTCTTTTAAGTCCTGATCACTTTTTATTTTTTTTCCTGGAAGTAATTCTTCCGAAACAATTTTTGCTAAACTGGGTTTTGACAATACTTCTCTTGTATGCTTCATCCCTTCTATCATATCTTCCATATCTGATGGATCAATGAACCAATTTGGATTTATATTAAGTTCATCATTAGGATTTGAGCTTTTAAGCTTTACACTTCCTGTGCTCTTTGGTCTTAATAAATTAATTTGAAAGTGTAATCCTGGAAAAGCTTTTTTACCTCTAGAAAAAAATAATGAACCAAAATTTAATAAATTATCTAAACTCATAGACCAGTTATCTTTTTCTTCTTTAAAACACATAGGTGTCATGAACACTTGTATTTCAGGCATTTCTTTTTCTCTTATTGCATGAAATAGATTTGTTGACCAAAAAGGAGCAGCAGCTAATCCTTGTTTAAATAAAATATATTTTAATCCCACAATAATAGCTCTATCGATCCTTTGATATTTAGAGAAACTTAAATTGTTGTTTTGAAAAGCCCAATTCATTGGCATAACAGGATGATCGTGAAGGTTTTCACCTACTCCAGGTAAGTTAATTAATAATTCTATATTTTTTTCTTTTAAATGTTCTTCTGGACCAATTCCTGACAACATTAAACATTTGGGACTACCGAATGCTCCTAAAGATAATATTACCTCTGATGATGCATAAACTTCACCATTTGATAAAAGTAATCCTTTCGCTTTATTTTTCTCAATTAAAATTTTTATTACAGATGTATTTTTATAAATTGTTAAGTTGCTAGGTTTAAATTTCAAATAAGCTTCTGCAGATGATTGTCTTTTTCCATTCCATACTTTAACATCATATCGGCCTACTCCATTTAGATTGCCATTATAAAAATCATTATTAATTTCTGCACCAGCTTCAACACATGCATCAATAAATGCTTTATCGATAGAATTGTAATTACCAGCTGGTGTAAGTTTTAAAGGACCAGAATGTGAGTGATATTCATTTTTTTCTCTATGAAAAGCTGAGGCAGATTTTTTGAAATATGGTAATACATCATTATATGACCAACCCTCTAGGCCCTTTTGTCTCCACCGATTAAAATCGCCTGGAGCGCCTCTCATGTAAATCATACCGTTTAAAAGAGAGGATCCTCCTAATCCTTTACCTCTAGGGTATAAAATTTTTCTATTATTTAAAGAAGGTTGGGGTATTGACTCAAAACCCCAATCAAATTTAGGGTTTCCAAAAATGTATCCGTTACCACCGGGCATTTGAGTGAATAAACTTTTTCCTGACCCCCCTGCTTCTATTAGTAATACCTTTATATCTTTATTTTCAGATAATCTTGATGCTAATGTACAGCCAGCAGACCCTCCTCCTGCTATTATATAGTCAAATGTTTTTTTCATTTTTTAAAAATATAAATTATACTAATTATTAATTTATAAGTAAACTCGAGTAAATTAAATATGAATAATTACAAAGATTGGATTGGAAAGAAAATTTCAAGAAGCGATATTATTACTCCTCGATTAGTTGATAATTTAAAAAAAACAATTGATCAAAACTGTTTAAGTGATCAAACTGTACCTGAGGGAATTTTTTTATGTTTATGCCCAGATGTAACTTCAATAAATGATTTAGACAAAGATGGAAATACTAAATTAGGAATTTTCTTACCTGAGTTACCTTACAAAATTAGAATGTGGGCTGGAGGTAAAATAAAAATATTTGATGAATTTGAAATTGGATCTGAAATTAAAAAAAATTCAACAATTTCAAGTATTGAATTTAAAGAAGGTAGATCAGGCAATCTATGTTTTGTAAATATTAATCATGAATATTTAAATAAAAATAAATTAATAATATCAGAAGATCAAACTGCTGTTTATAGAGAAAAAATAAATAAAAACTCCATTACCCCTAAAATAAAAGATGAATTAAAATTAATTGATAAAGTAGAAATTTTTAGTTCATCAACTTTGCTATTTAGATATTCTGCTTTAACTTTTAATGGACATAAGATTCATTATGATAATAATTATACAAAAAATTATGAGGGCCATATGGGATTATTAGTCCATGCGCCACTTCAAGCAACTTATCTTTTAAATCTTGCTAGAAAAAATGATATTGAGTTCAATTCTTTTGAATATAAAGCTACAAAACCTCTTGTATATAACAATAATTTCTTTGTAGAAATTGGTAAAAATCGAGATGATGAAATTATTGGAAGAATTCTTAATGAAAAAGAGGAAATTACAATGATTTCAAAATATAAAAAATGAGTTTTCATAAAAAATTTTGCAATTGGGCATCACAAAAAAAAATTAATATCAATAAGGTAACTTATAAAAGAGCAGAAAATGCATTCATAGATACTCTAGCTTGTATGTTATCAGGTGTTAAAGAAAAACAATCAAAGGTTGCATTAAAATACTGTTTAGAAAGTAATAACTCAGGAAAAATTAAGATTTTTGGAGGAGGAAAAAAATTATCTATTTCTGCAGCATCTTTTTTACATGGAGTCAGATCAGCGTCTATAGACTTTGATGATTACGAATACGTTGCAGGATCTCATCCTAGTGCGCCAATTTTCTCAGCTCTTATATCTATTGCTCAAATAAAAAAAATTTCAATTGATGAAACATATCAGGGGTGGTTAGTAGGATATGAATTAATAATAAAATTAGGACAAGCACTTAGCTATGATCATTATTATAAAGGATGGCATTCAGCAAATACAATAGGTGTGATCGGAACTGCTGCAGCAGTATCTAAAGTGTTAAAATTAAATGCAGATCAAATGGCAAATGCAATTTCTATTGCAACAAGTTTTTCATCTGGTTTAAAACAGCAATTTGGCACAGATATAAAAGCTTTTCATTTAGGGTTTGCTGCTCAAGCAGGGGTACAGTCAGCCTTACTTGCAAAAAATGGAGGAACAGCTAATCAAGATATTTGGAATATTGAGAGAGGATTTATTGAATTGTATGGTAGTAAATTTTCTAAAAAATTAAATAATAATTTTAAAAAATCAGATTTAGGAAATGCAATAATTAAATTTCCAAATTTCATTAAGTTTTGGCCAGTTTGTAGTTATTCACAAAGAGTAATACAAGGAGGATTAATTTTAAATAAAAAAATTTTTATAAAAAAAAATATTAAATCTATTACAATTGAGTTTCCAGAACCTTGGTTCAGAGTATCAAAATTTCATATACCTAAAAATTCTACTGAAGCTAGATTTTCATTGAGTTATTGTTTAGCAACTGCTCTCATTAATGGTAAATTTGATTTAAGTAGTTTAAATATTTCTAAAAATAAAAAAAGTTTAAACATGACTAAAAAAATTAAACTAGTCACTTACAAAGTGCCAAATAATTTTGAAGATTATGATCCTAAGTATCCTGATATAATTAAAGTAATAATGAATGATGGAAGTATATTGATTGAAAAAATATCACATATTAAAGGTGGAAAAAATAACCCTTTAAAAGACGAAGATATTGATAAAAAATTTTTAATGTGTGGAGGTAAAAAAATTATTTTAAATAAAATAAGAAATCAAAAAAATAAGAAGAAAAATCTAAAAGAAATAATATTTTAATTTAACTATTTTTTCTTTCTCTGTAGGCTATAAATATGCCAGTACTTATAATTATTGTTCCTCCTAAATAAATACTTAAAGTTGGAACCTCATAATAAATTAAGTATCCCATTATTCCTACAAATATGAAAGATGAGTATTCAAATGGTGAAGTAATTGCAACATCTGCGTATTTAGCTGCCTGAGACATAAATAAATGGCCAAGTGATCCCATCACACCTAAACTCATAGCAAAAATTAGTTGAATTCCATTTGGCATAATAAAATTATCTGGAAAAAATATTATTGACGTAATTAATAATGCGAAAGAGTAATAAAAAACAATAGCAACACTAGAATCAGTACTCATTACTGATCTCGTTGATAAATAAACAGAAGCCATAAAAGCAGCAGATATTAGAGGATAGAGTGTTTCTAATTTAAACAAGTCAGTACCTGGCTTAACAATAATTAACACACCAATAAAACCAATTAAAATTGCAGTTGTTCTAAAAATCCCAATTCTCTCACCAAGTATTGGTACAGCAAGAAATGCAGCAATAATAGGGGCAGAATGTGCAATAGCTATGTTTTCAGATAACATTAAATGATTAATTCCATAAATATAGAATACAACACAAGCAGAAGCAGAAAGAGCTCGAATGGTATGTCCAACTGGTTTTTTAGTTTTTAATTTATCAAACCCAAAATACATTGCTAAGAAAGTTGCAATGATACTTCCACTTAGTGCTCGAAAGAATATTGATTCCCATACAGGAAAATGAAAACTTAAATATTTATATGTAATATCATTTATACTAAGACAAAACATGGACAATAACATGAAAGAAATTCCCAAGAGATTATTATTTTTCGATTTCATTAATTTGTTAAATATACTAAGATAATTTATTCAGATATAAATATTTTAAAATGAGTAGTAGATATCATGTAAAAAAATTAGAAAAAAAGAATGACCATTTAAGTATTTTGTGGAAAGATAATTTTGAAAGTAAATTCCATTTTATGTGGTTAAGAGATAATTGTCCAACAGCAATGCATCCTACCGCAAATATGCGAGTCTTTAATATTTTAACTGTTAGTAAAAATATATTTCCTAAAAATTATAAAATTGAAAAAAATAAACTCAATATTGATTGGAGTGAAGGTGATCATACTAGCAAATTCAATTTAAAATGGTTAAGAGATCATTGTTATACCGAAATAAATAATCGAAAATATAAATCACCTTATGTTTTTTGGGATGGTAAATTAAAAAAAAATTTAAAGAAAATTATTGTTGATCATAAAAGTGTAATAAAAAATGATAAACATTTAAGTAAATGGCTAAATTTACTTCATACTTTTGGTTTTGCATTAATCAAAAATGCACCCACTCGCAAAAAATCAGCATTCAAAATATTAAATAGAATAAGCCATCATAGAGAAACATTTTTTGGTACACCATTTGAAGTAATTAACATTCCAAAGCCAAATAACACTGCTTATACAGCAGATGCATTAAGAAATCATACCGACTTACCATATTTTGAATATGCTCCTGGTTATCAGTTTCTTCATTGTTTAGTGAATGAAGCAAATGGAGGATTATCATCTGTTGTAGATGGTTTTGCAGTTGCAAATTATTTAAAAAAAAATGAAAAAGATGTTTTTAAAATTTTAACAAAAACTCACGTGAAATTCAAAGATACTGATTATACTCAAAAAGCTGTCAGAATTCTTCATTCACCAATAATAACACTTACAAAAGATAATGATTATAATGATATTAGATTTAGTATGGCTGCAATGGGAACAGTTGATGTTGATCCAAAAAAAATGAAAAAATTTTATGATGCCTACCAATATTTTGCATCATTGCTTCAAAACAAAAAATTTAAAATTGATTTTAGATTAGAGGCAGGTGATATATTTTGTTTTAACAATAGAAGAGTATTACATGGGAGAACTGAATTTGATCCAAACTCTGGAAATAGACATCTTCAAGGATATTATATTGAAAGAGATGAAATAATAGGAAGATTAAATTATTTTAATAATATTAAAGTTTAGATCATTCCCATCCGCAGATAGTTTTAATTTCTAAATATTCTTCTAGACCCCAATCACCTCCCTCTCTTCCATTACCAGATTGTCTATAACCACCAAAGGGAGTTCCTGGATCAGCGCTATTTCCATTTATATAAACACCACCTGATCTAAATTTTCTTGCAACTCTTTTTGCTTTTTCTTTATCTTGAGTTTGAACATAGTTTCCTAAACCATAAGATGTATCATTTACAATTGATACAGCTTCATCTTCATCTTCAAATGGAATTATGGATAATACTGGTCCAAAAATCTCTTCTTTTGCAATTCTCATATTATTAGTTACATCTGTGAAAATTGTTGGCTTAACAAAATAACCCTTTTCAAGACCATTTGGTTTTTCAGGCCCTCCAGCTAAAAGTGTAGCACCCTCATTTATACCACTATTAATAAGATCAATAATTTTACCATATTGTGTTTTAGAAATAACTGGACCGATATGATTTCCTTTCTTTGAAGCAATATCAACTTTAATTTTATTTGCTTCATCAGCAGCCTCTTCTATTGCTCTTTTATAGATTGATTTTTCAACTAACATTCTTGTTGGTGCATCACAAGATTGACCAGAATTACTCATAATATTCCTAACACCTTCTCTTACTGCTTCTGGATGTGAATCACTAAAAACAATATTACCCCCCTTACCTCCTAATTCTAAACAAACTCTTTTAATTGTATCTGCTGCGTTTTTAGAAATAAGTTTTCCTGCTCTTGTTGATCCAGTAAATGATATCATATCAATATCATTATGAGATGATAGATCTGTACCTACACCATCTCCATCCCCATTCACTAAATTAAAAACACCGGGAGGGAAACCTGCTTCATGAATTATTTCCGCAAAAATGATCCCTGACATGGGTGCAATTTCTGAAGGTTTTAATATCATAGTGCAACCAGTGGCTAAAGCAGGTATTACTTTTAATGTGATTTGATTGATAGGCCAATTCCACGGCGTAATAAGACCGCATACTCCTATCGGTTCATAAACAATATAATTATTAGAATTTTTATTAAATCTTTTCTCAAATTCGAAATTTTTTAATCTTAAAATGAAATCATTTATATGTTCTGCTCCTGAAGAGGTTTGTGCGGAAGATGACCAATCTAATGGCGCTCCCATTTCATCAGACATTGTTTGAGTTATTTCACCCCATCTACTTTTATAAATCTTAAGTAAATTTTCTAGTAAACTAATCTTTTCTTTTTTATCTACTTGACTCCATGTAATGAATGCTTTTTTTGCAATATTTACTGCTTGATCTACATCTTTTTTAGATCCTAAGGAAATAATAGCGTACGGTTGCTCATTAGAAGGATTAATAACCTCAAAATCATTATTTATAATTGGATTAACCCAAGCACCATTTATATAAAATTTTCGTTTATCAATCATGAAGAATAAGATTTTAATAAATTATACATTTATTTTTTTCTATATTAGAATAAAAGAATATACAATAAGAGGTAAAATTGACACTAGAAAATATTAAACTCGATATAGGCTACGTAAGATCACAGTTTCCAGCATTTAAAGACCCGCTTTCAAAAGATTGGTCTTTTTTTGAGAATGCTGGAGGCAGCTATGTGCCTCAAAATGTAATAGATAAATTAACCGAATTTATGACATCTACAAAGGTACAACCATATGCTGAATATCCTATGTCAAAAATTGCTGGTGAAAATATGGACAGAGCTACAAGTCTATTCGCTTCAATGATTAATGCTAAAAAAAAAGAGATTTTAATCGGAGGATCTACATCAATAAACTTATATGTTTTATCTAATGCGTTAAAAAAATATATAAACCCTGGTGATGAAATAATTGTAACTAATCAAGATCATGAAGCAAATATAAGTCCTTGGAGAAGATTGAAAGATGATGGTGCTAATATAATAGAGTGGAAATTTAATTTAGAAAATCATGAGTTAGAAATATCTGAATTAAAAAATTTAATAAGCTCTAAGACAAAAATTATTGCGGTTACTCATTGCTCAAATATAGTTGGATCCATAAATAATTTAAAGAAAATTTGTAAATTAGCGCATAATCAAAATATAATTGTTATTGGAGATGGAGTATCTTATGCACCACATGGATTTCCTGATGTAAAAGATTTAGATGTAGATTTTTATACATTTAGTTTATACAAAACTTATGGTCCACATTTAGCGTTATTGTATGGAAAAGAAGAAATATTAAAAGATTTACCAAATCAAAATCATGAATTTTTAAATGGAGAGTACCCTTACACCATTAATCCTGGAGGGCCTAATCATGAGGAACTAGTCTCACTAATTGGAATTTATGAATATTTTAATAATCTTTATAATCATCACTTTGATGAAAAAAATATTTCTTTTTTAAAAAAAATAAAGAAAATAAATAATTTAATATCTAATCACGAAGAAAATTTAGCTAATCCAATTTTAAAATATTTAAAATCAAGAAAAGATTTAGTACTTATAGGAAAAGATAATGTAAAAGATAAAGATAGAGCTCCGACTATTTCTTTTATATCTAAAACTAAAACATCAAAGAAAGTTTCCAATATTTTAATTGAAAATAAAATTGCTACAAGAAATGATAACTTCTATGCATGGAGATGTCTGAAAGCATTAGGAATAGATACCAATGATGGTGTAGTGAGAATAAGCTTAACCCATTATAATAAAATATCTGAAATTAATAATCTTATAAAAATTTTAGATGAAAAAATATAATTAATTATATTTTATCTGGTTAAGTAAATTATTTAGCTTATCTGCATTATATAATTTAAGATTTATGTCTAATTCTTTTAATATTTGCATAACTTCTTCATAAGAAAACAATTTTTCTCTACACAAGTATATATTCTTATTTTCTGTTTTAATAAGTTCTCCCGAATATAGTTCCTCATATATTTTTTCACCTGGTTGCAATCCTATATATTTAATTTCAATCTCACCATTTGGATTACTTTTACTTTTTAAGCTATTTCCTGAAATATTAATTAATTTTTTTGCTAAATCTAAAATTTTAATTCTTTCTCCCATTTCAAGAACATAAATAGATCCGTTACCCTCTAAATTTAAAGTTTCAATAATTAAACTAGCAGCCTCAGAAATACTCATGAAATATCTTTCAACATTTGGATCTGTAATAGTTATAGGTTCTTTATTTTTAATTTGTTTCAAGAAAAGAGGTATGACTGATCCCGATGAACCGACTACATTTCCAAATCTAACAATTGAATAACTAGTTTTATCTTTAAATTTTTTAGCATATGATTGAATAATTATTTCTGATAGTCGTTTTGTCATTCCCATAATAGATGATGGTTTTACTGCCTTATCTGTAGAAACAAAAACAAACTTCTCTAAACCAATTTCCTGTGCTACATTTAAAAGATTTAATGTTCCAAAAACATTTGTATTAATTGCCTGAATTACTGATGTTTCAAGAATATTTACATGTTTATACGCTGCTGTATGAAAAAGATAATCAGGATTATATTTTTTGAAATAAAAACTGAGTTGATTTTTATCTAGAATAGAAGTTAGTAAATAAATTATTTTAACATTATTTGTTATGCTAAGTTGCTGAATATTTTTCTGTAAATTATAAATATTATATTCAGAATTATCTAATAAGATAATTTTTTTAGGTTTTAAGTTTATAATTTGAATTGCAAGTTCGCTTCCAATTGAGCCTCCCGCGCCAGTAACAATTATAGTTTTATTTGAGATGACTATCTGCGAATTAAAATTAAGATTAATATTTCTTCCAAATAAATCCTCAAAATTAATTTTAGCAAAATTATCTAAATCAAAATTAAGTTTATCAAAATTTTCTAAAATAGGTAAAGAGAGAATTTCAATATCAAATTTTAATAAATTATTTATTATTTTTTTTCTTTTTTCTTTATCTAAACTTGGAATTGAGATAAAAACTTTTTTTATATCATTTTGACTAATTAGACTTTCAATATTTTGAATATCAAAAATTTTAATTCCATTTAAATAACTACCTGTTTTTTTTGTATTATCATCAATAAATCCAAAAACTTTATAATTATTTTTTTGATTTATATAATTTAAGAATTCGTTCCCCCCATAACCAGCGCCATAAATTAAAATATTAATTTTATTTTTTAAGTTCTCCTTATTTAAAAATAAAATAGTATATGAAACAAATGTTCTAAAAATACAAACTAAAATGAAAAAGATAATTGGTTGTAAAATTGCTATCGATCTTGGCGCACCCTCTATCCTAATTACTTCAATTAATGAATAAAATAAAATTATAGAAACTATTGCTGAATATAGAAAAAATTTAATTAATTCAAAATTGAAAAATCTAAAAATATTTCTATATATTTTAAAAAAATAAAATGTTGCTATAAAAACAACAAAAGCTAATGCAAAACTTAATTTAAAATCAAAGAAATTAACATCTAATTTTTCCAATCTAAGTATCAAAGCAATTGCTGTTGCTAAAAGATTTAGTACCAAATCACCAAAAAATATAATTAATTTCTTTTGAGTTCTTGTTAAATTATTTATTAATTTATTCATTGAAAAGCATTTATGAATACATCTTCTATTGATTGTGAAAGATAATCTATTCTTTTTTTTGTAATATTATGATCAATTCTTATACATATAGAAGTTTTTGATAAAAGAAATGTATTAGTTAATTTTTTAGAAGGCCTATATTTAGAAAATATTTTCTCATTATAAATTTCTGGGCATCCTCCTATAAAAAAACTTTTATCTTTTTTTCTTAATGCATTAATTAATTTTAAATAGTTCCAGCCATTTTTAAACTGATTATTTTTAATAAAAAAATAATATCTATAAAAAGCGTGTTTTATATTTTTAGGGTATTCTATTAAAACAATTCCTTTCTTAATATTATAAAGTTTTTTTTCAATTTGTTTAATTATATGATTTCTAGTCTCTACCCATTTAGCTAAATTATTTAGTTGAAGATAACCTACTGCGGCTTGAATTTCTGTCATTCTTATATTTGTACCAATAAAATCATTAATATAATTAAACTGATTTAAGTTTTTAATTTTTGATAATTGATTAAAGTTTTTACCATGATCTCTATATGACAATAATCTTTTATGTAGTTTAGAATTATTTGTAGCGATCATTCCACCTTCTCCTAAGGTTGATATAATTTTATCTTGGCAAAAACTCCAAACACTAATATCAGCAAAAGTTCCAACATATTTATTATTAATTTTTGCACCATGTGCTTGTGAGCAGTCCTCTATAATATATATATTTTTTTTTCTGGCATACTCCATTATTGGCTTCATATTAGTAGGATAACCCGCTAAATGAACACAAATAATTGCTTTAGTTTTTTTTGTAATTACTTTTTTTATATTATCTAATTCAATATTTTGTGATTTGAGATCAACATCACTAAAAACTGGTTTAAAGCCCATCTTCAAAACACTGCTAGCTGAAGCAATAAATGATCTTGGAGTAACCACTATTTCTGAGTCTTTATTTAAATTTAATGAATTTATTGCAGCCTCTAATCCAACTGTACCATTTGCAACAGCTAAAGAATAATTTAAATTAAAGTATTTGCAAAATTTTTTTTCAAATTTATTTACATATTCTCCAGTCCATTGATTTACTCTACCAGATTTAATAATCTTGTTAACGAGCTCTATTTCTTTAGTTGAGTGTCTTGGCCAGCTTATCATTTATATTTAAATTGATTTAACAACAGTAGTGCCAGCTTTTATCATTGAATCTGATGATATATCTATATTATTAACAATATTACTTCCTATACCTATGAACACTAATTCACCAACATTTACAGTACCGGCAATATTAACTCCAGGGCAAATATGTGAAAATTTGCCAATTCTACAATCATGGTCTACACTACTATTAGTATTAATAATAGATCCTTCATAGATTATTGTTTTAGCATTAATAGTCACTCCTGCCATAATACAAACACCATTTTCAATTTTAACATTACTTGCTATATTAGAATTTGGATGAATTAAAGATATAGGTACTAAATTCAATTTTTTAAGTTTTAAGTAAATATTTTTTCTAATATGATTATTACCAATAGCTACAAAATAATAATTAAACTCATCTTTAGATTCAATTAAAATTTCTAAATTGCCAGTAACATTTGGTAAATCTATATTATCATCAAAGATTTTAATATTTTTAAATCCATTTCTTTTTGCAATATCAATAATGACATTTGAATGTCCGCCACAACCAAAAATTGCTAATTTATTGTTCACTTTCTTCCGTAAATTTTTCCATTGATAGTTTATCTGAGTAATTAATTTCTTTGAATGAAAATATTTTTATAAATGTAATAAATATAATCTTAATATCTAAAAGAAAATTTCTATTTTTTACATAATAAATATCATACTCAAACTTTTTTTTCCAAGAAATAGTATTTCTTCCATTAATTTGTGATAGACCAGTAATACCTGGCAAAACATTATGACGTTGTATATTTTTTTTATTATAAATCTTAAGATACTCTACTAATAGTGGTCTTGGCCCAACAAAACTCATTTCTCCTTTAAATATATTAATTAATTCAGGGATTTCATCTAAACTTGAAGATCTTAGAATTTTATTCCATGTACTTAAAGAGTCAATTTTTTCATTAAAATCTATATTATTGGGCATAGTTCTGAATTTGTAAATTGTAAAAATTTTGTTCTTATAACCAACTCTTTCTTGATAAAAAAAAATTGGAAAACCATTAAATATTATATTTAATGACATAATAATTATAAAAAGAATAGAGAAAATTGGGAGAGTAATTATTAGAAAAAAAATATCAAAAATTCTTTTAGATATCATACAACTTTATCAATATAAGAAATAAAATTGTTTACAACTTGTTTTTGATTATATAATTTTCTACATCTAAGATTTCCATTCTCACCCATTTTATTTCTAAGTTCTGGATCTAAAATTAACTCTTTTAAACAATCCTCAATTTGCTGAATATTTCCAGGCTCGTGCATTAAACCAGTGATATTCTCTTCCACTGCATCTGTAAGTCCATATATTCGAGAACAAACAACTGGTAAATTACATGCTCCAGCTTCAATGGCTGACATTCCAAAACCTTCTCTATAACTAGGCAAACAAAATATATCGCTAGCAGACATAAATTCTTGTGGTAAATTTGTATAAGGAAATTGATGAATCTTTTGTTTTATAGAAATAGGGAGAGAATTAATTGTGTTATTAAAATTATCTTCATCTGGACCAACTAATAATAATTTTATTTTATTATAACTTAATAATAAATTTTTAAATGCATTCAGTAAATCTAAGATACCTTTATCATAATTTAATCTGCCTAAATACAATATAACAAGTTCATCATTATTGATTGATAAACTCTTTCTAATTTTTTTTCTTGAAGATATTTTTCTATAAAATTGCTTTACATTAACTCCTGAAATTGATCCATTGCCTAAAATAGAAATATTATTATTTCCAATTATATTGTTACTAACAAGAAATTCCTTTTGTGATCTACATTCTGTCAAGGCATGTGTGCAGCAGTATGAAATTATTTTATCAGTAAATTTTAATAAATTTTTCATGAATCCTTTTTTGTTGTACCATACTTGACCACCAAACCAGTGAATGCGTATTGGTGTAAAAATAATGAAACTAGAAATCAAGGATAAAAAGCCTCCTTTTGGTGTAAGTGAAAATACTAAATTTTGTCTATTTAAAGAAAAAATAAATAAGAGCTTTAATAAACATATAATATCTGAAATAGTATTTATTCCTCTTGAAATATCAATATGAATTAATTTACAATTGTTAAACAATGTTTCATCATAATTATCAAAATTTTTTAAATTAGTTATAATACTTACTTGATATTTTTTTTTTAAAATATTTATTTGAGGTACTAAAAATAATTGTACAGACATTATTGTAGAAGCAACAATAGTTAGTTTCTTCTTTAATATATTACTAATTTTCAAATCAATATAAGTGAACATTTGATTAGAAACAAACTCTTGGCTAAAATATTTAATTCCTCTGTTACGAGCTAAATTACCCATTTTATTTCTAAGTTCTGGATCTAAAATTAACTCTTTTAAACAATCCTCAATTTGCTGAATATTTCCAGGCTCGTGCATTAAACCAGTGATATTCTCTTCCACTGCATCTGTAAGTCCATATATTCGAGAACAAACAACTGGTAAATTACATGCTCCAGCTTCAATGGCTGACATTCCAAAACCTTCTCTATAACTAGGCAAACAAAATATATCGCTAGCAGACATAAATTCTTGTGGTTTTGAGGTATAACTCTCGAGTCTTATAAACGAATTAATTGAATTATTTATATATTTTTGGATATCAATTTCATCAGGTCCAACAATGAATAAGTATAGCGACTTAAAATTATTTTTTTTAACAAGATTTTCAAATACCTTGATTAAATCTAATATACCTTTATCTTTATTTAATCTGCCTAGAAAAAGTATTATTGTAGCATTCATTGGTATATTATATTTTTTCCTTATTTGTTTTTTAATATTTTGATTACTGTTAAAATAATTAAAATTTACTCCCGCAATAGATCCATTACCCAAGACTTTTATTTTATTTTTATTTGTAATTTTGTTATTTGTTAAAACATCCATTTGAGAAAAACTATCTGTTAATAAATCAGTTGATAAATATGCAATAATTTTATCGATAAATCTTAAGAATATTTTTTCTAAACCTTTTTTAGTAACCCATACTTGACCAGTAAAAAAATGAACTCTAATTTTTTTTCTAGCAATAAAACTAGAAAGTGAGCAAAGAAAACCAGCTTTTGGAGTACAAGATAGTGTAAATGTATAATTATTTTTATAAAAATGTAAGATCAAATATATTAAATTAATAAAATCTGATAAAATTGAATATCCTCTTTTCATTTTAAGATTTATTACCTCAACATTTTCAAAACCTTTATTAAGAGTATTACTATTTTCAAAATTAGAAATTAAGGTAATATCATAATGAGGTAATAAATTTTTTATATGATATGCAAAAAAAGTCTCTATAGTGGTAGAGGTAGTACAGACTAAAGCAATTTTATTTTTCATGATTTCTAGCATTTAATATAAAATTTATTAAATTATATTTTTTAAGATTTTTTCTGTAAAGTGAAATTTTTTTATTATTGAATTGTTTTTCGGATGATAGAAAAGTAAATTGCTGCATATTTATTCTGTATGAAATAGTACTAAAAAATAAAAAAAATAAATAAACTATTTTCTTATTTAATTTAATAATTATTGATTTAGATTTATTTTTATTTCTAAAAGAAAATATAATATCTTCTAACTTATAATTTTCAGTCAAGTTATATGAATTATTTATTAATATTTTATTTTGTAAAGATAATTCAATAAACTGACAAATGTCTCTAATATCAATAAATGGACTGTAAGTGTTACTTAGTTTAAAATAAAATATTTTATTAGATATTTTCTGAAGTCCATTTAAAACATTGCTCTCAATTGAAGGACCATATACTATACCTAATCTAAAAATATAATATGACATATTTCTAAATTTTTTAGAATATAATTTAATTATTTTTTCTGCTTCATTTTTTGATTTCTCATACTCATTAGAAGGTATTGGGGTACTTTCTTCAGAAATTATTTTACTGTCATTCTTTGAATATATACCTATTGTGCTAAAGTGAATTAGAGTAAATTTATTTTTGGATAGTTGTGTAAATTTTTCTAAAAATATTTTAAGGAACAAAATATTTGAATTATTCATTAGTTTAACTTTTTTTGTCTCTGCAACACAATTAATAATAAAATCGATTGAATTGATATCAAAATTTAATTTGGAAAAATTTGAATTAATATCAAAATTTATTAGTTTTATTTTTTCATTAAAATTAATATTTTTTTTTTTATTCCTTAAATGAGCGATAACATCATATTTGTTTATAAATAAAAAATTAGTTATATATTTCCCTAAATTACCTGATGCACCTAATATAAGTATTTTCATAATAAATAATTTTTAATTACAATTAATAATGCAAATATTAAAGATAAGATAAAATAAAATTAAATATATCTCCATAATTCATTATATTTTTTACACATTTTTTTTAAAGAATATTTATTTGCTATTCTAGTTTTTGAAAAATTTTTCAAATTATACCAGGTCTTTAAATCACTATTTTTGATATCTATTATTTTTAAAATTAAATCTGATAATGCTTTTTTATTTAGTTCAAATAATAAATCATTATTGCCTATAATTTCAGAAGCGTCTCCAACATCAGAAGAAATATTTACAACACCACACGACATAGTTTCAGCAATAACATTAGGAAAGCCCTCACCTTTAGAGCAAAGTACATGTAAATCAAAGATATTAACAAACTCATGAATTTTATTAGTATTGTTTAAAAGTATAAAATATTCTTCTAATTTTTTTGCTTTAATAATTTTAGTTAAATAAACATTATCTTTTATATCCCTGCCAATAAATATACATTTAAATTTTTGGTTTTGCTTACAAATCAAATCTACAGCTTCAATAAGTAACTCATGATTTTTGATTGGATGGTATCTAGAAACAAATCCAAAAATAAAAAAATTAGGATCAATATTTAATTTTAATCTTAATTCATTTTTTTTATCAATATCTTCTTTAAAAATATTTAAATCATATCCATTTTCAATATAAAATGATTTTTTTGAATAGCCAATACTTTGATGAATTTTAATTGATCTTTTTGAACAATATACAATTTTATTTGGTATGTAATAAGAAAGAAAAGAATTAATTTTAATAATTAACTTTGTTTTTAAACTTGCATCTTTATTAAAATATTCAGATGTTCTTATATTCCAGATTATTAATTTAATTTTCAAAAACTTTGCTACTAGGCCCCCTAAAAAATCTGAATGATACAACCATGTTTGCACTACATCTGGATTTATTTTTTTTAAAACATTATATAATTTGTAAATTCCATAAAATGATAAACGCCCTCTTTTCATATTCAGAGTAACAACTTCGAAATTATTTTTTTTTAAAATATTTCCATATTTACCATCATCCATTAATGAAATGATAGTATGTTTAAAATTCAAATTATTACTATGTTTTATTAATTTGAACAGAGTTGCTTCTGCACCACCATCTTCAAGTGTTGTTATAATATTAACAATTTTCATATTAAGAAATTAAATTTTCATATTTTTTAAATTGATTTTCAATTGAAAAATTCAAGTATCTACTATTTATATTTTTATTTTTATTATTTTTTTTCAAAAAAGAAATTATCTCAATAGTCAAGTCATCTAAATCATTACACTTTACTAGCTTCCCATATTTTTGTAATATTTCACTTGAGCCACCTGGGCAATTTGTTGCTAATATATGAGACTCACAAACTAGAGCTTCAATTAAAACATTTGGTAGACCCTCGTAAAGAGAAGGTAAAACAAACAAATCACATTGCTTCATATATGGATAAGGGTTTTGTATATTTCCTAAAAAATCTACATATTTATCTAGCTTTAATTCATAAGTTAATTTTTTCAAAGAGCTGTATTCGATACCTGTTCCAATAATAATAAGCTTTGATGGTATTTCTCTAATTACTCTATTAAAAGCTTTTATAAGTAATTGAAGATTTTTTTGTTTAGTAAGACTTGCTACTGTCAAAATAATTTTATCTTTATTGTTAAAATATTTATGTTCGATTTTTTCTTTGCTTTTTATTTGAATATTTTTAATATCAACAGGATTATTAATTTTATTTATTTTATTTTTATTAATTTTGAATTTAACATTAAGACTATTTTTGACAGCATCACTAATAGCAATTATTTTGAACGATCTTTTGTATAAAAATTTTGCTAAATTTACAAAAATAAAATTTTTTATCTTAGATTTTAAGTTATATGAATCTGAAATTATATTTGATTCTCTGATAATTATATTTACTTTTTTCCAACTTACTAATGAGCAAAATATAGATATTAAATTTAAATGTATTATTGAGCTAAAAAGATAATCTGGTTTATTTATATTAAAATACTTAATTAATTTAAAAATACTAAGAATAGATTTTTTTTTATTAAAATTAATAGTTTTAATACCTTTTTCTAAATTTTGATTTAACCCGCCCTTATTATTTATAACAATAACATCAACATTATAACCCTTTTTAAAAAAAAGATTAGCAAGTAAAATCATATTTTTTTCAGCACCTCCATATTCAAAAGAGTATATTAAAAAAGATATTTTTTTAATTTTACTTAATGACATTTTCAAAATGATTTTTGTAATTTTCAGATGATAAATTAGAATCTGCATACTTATATGAAATATCAGACATTTTTTTTAAATTATTCATATCATCTAAAATAAAAGTTATTTTTTTTCTAAGATCTTTTTTAGAATTATCTTTAAAAATATATCCATTTTTACCATTCTTTATATATGTACTTGTGCCACATGTATTGCTACAAATAGTAACTAAACCACAACCCATAGCTTCAAGAATAGAAATGGAAGCTGGTTCGTTAGTTGATGGCAATACAAATAAATTATTATCTTTATAAAGATCATATATTTTATTATGATCAATATTTTTTTTAATAAAAATATTATTTTGTAATTTATTTTTTTTAACAAAACTTAAAAGTTTTTTATAATAAATATAATGATCATTATTTGATAGCTCTCCAACAATTGTAATTTTAATATTTTTTAAAATGATTAAATCTAATATAGACTCTAAAAAAAAAATATGATTTTTTCTATTTACAAATTTGCCAATTGTTAAAATATTTAAATTTGAAAAATTTAATTTATATTTTTTTAATTGTACAACGAAAGGTAAATAAAATAAGTTTTTAACATTATATTTGTAATCATTGTTTTTAAGTGGAGTAACCCATTTAGCATTAAAAATTTTAAGTCTAAAATAAAATTCAATTTTTCTAATATTAATAAAACGATTGTTTACATTTAAAAAAGATAAGTCTAGATTTGTTTGCTGATAATAAATAATTTTTATTCCACATATTTTTAATATGCAAGAGATTACATAGGTATATAGTAACCCATGAACACGAAGAAAAGCATAATTAAATTTATTTTTTTTTAAATAAGAAATATATTTAATTGGTCGGGGTAAATAAAATGAATTATTAATGGTTTTAAATTTAAAAATTTTTTTTAATACTTTTGTAAAATATAGTTCTTCAAACTTTAATGGCTTTAAATTAGAATAGTCTTCTATGTATCCATAATTTTTTACATGAATTTCTACTTTATGTCCTAATTTTAAATGTGAATTAACTGTTTCTATAATATTAGTATGATATCTTGGTAATAAAAAAAGAATATTCATAAATACATAATAAAGTTTTATATTTTAGTATTTTTACCAAAATTTAAGAATTTGATAAATAACCGCAAAAATATTATACCATTTTATTTTTTTTCCTTCTTCTACAGTTCTTCCATTATAGTTGATTTTTATTTCATAAAATATTTTTCCTTTTTTAACTACATATTTTAAAATTTCTGCCTGTTGCTCAAAACCATTAGTCTTTAGATCATTCACGTTTATTAATTCTCTTTTAAAACAGATATAGCAACTATAGATATCAGTAAAAGTAGTATTATTTTTTAAGTTGAATAAATTTGTAATAAGTAAGTTTCCTAATTTGTTATAAAAATTGTGTGATCTAGAGTATTCATCATAGTTTAGTCTAGAACCTATAATTAAATCGGGTCCAAATTTTTGTAATATTTTATTAAATTTTATGAATTCATTAGGATCATATTCTAAATCAGCATCCTGAAATATAACATATTTAGCTGTGGAAATTTTTAGGCCTTTTTTAACACTAGCCCCCTTACCAGAATTTTTTTTATTTTTTATAATTTTGTCATACAAATTTTTATTATCATCTAATATATTTGTGGTGCCATCAGTTGAATTATCATCAATAATGATTACTTCATTAATAAAATTTAATCTATTATCATGAACTTTTTTTAGTAATTCAACAATTGTGTCTTTTTCATTATATACTGGTATGATAACATCAACTGGATTATTCATTTTAATGTGAATATATTATAATTTAATAGTGATAAACAAAATTAATATAATAAATTTTCTTGTAATTTTAACTGTTTTTTTTATCTCTGCTAATATAGCTTGGTTAAATCCAAGACCAGAATTTGATGTTTATAGGACTATTGAATATTTCCCTATCTTTTGGCAATACAATGTTGATTCGCCAACAGAACTATTAAGTGCTGCTTTTTTCCCTGAATATTTCAAAGAAAATGCAATTAGAATTTCCAGACCAGGATATCCAGCATTAGTAAATTTTATTACGAATATTATGTATTTTTTCTTAAGTCCTTTTTTTAAATTCAATTATTTGTATTATGCAGGTGCTGGATATATAATTCTAAAGTTTTTAGTGTATTATATAGCTATTACATTACAAACAAGTGTTTTACTTAAATTTTTTTCTTTAAAAAATTCAATTTTTATTAATATTTTAATTTTTTTTCATTATCATTCGATATTTTATGCTACGACTTTTCATACTAGTGAATTATCTTTTATTATTCCAATAATTTTTATAGCATTATATTTTAATCTAATAAAAAAGTATTCAATTTTAAAAAATATATTATATTCTTTATTAGTTGGTATATTAATTTTATGTAAGCCAAATTATGCATGCTATCTTTCTATTTTAGTTTTCAGTTTTTTAAACAAATATTTTGTCGAAAGTATAATAAGTTTTTTTATTCATTTAATTCCAATATTTTTATATTTATTATATTTAAATTATATTCAAATTCAATTTTATCATTATGGTATACAAGGAGCTGGTTTCCTAGGATGGGTTCTAGATGCTGCAAAATTAGGCTATTTAAACCTTACATACGAAATATTATTTTCATTTGTTAAATTTACAAAAAATTTAATTGAATATTTTCATATTTTTTTATTTTTATTTTTTATTGGTATTTTAAATTTAGTGATAATTAATAAAAATAATAATAAAATTATTTACTTCTTATTAATATTTATTTTTTTTACTTGGTTGCAGATATTTGTTACAAATCGATGGGGTGGATATATGGTGGCCGATTTAACATTACCAATAATTGCTATATCAATTTTTTACCTTGTAAGTAAAATAGATCTATTTCATAAATCAAAAATATTAAATATCATAACCTTTATTTATTTGATTATCAATATAGGTAGTTTTATAAATTTTCCATTAATCAATCCTTACAATCAAAATTTTCAAAAATATGATATTAATGAAACTAAAAATTATCTTAATTAAGATCAATTTTATTATTTGATGAAATAACTAATGCATAAAATGTAAGGTGTTTATTTTTAGATTTATGATTTAGAGAGGCAATTATTTCATTAATATATTCTTTATTTTTAGAATATCTTTTATCCTTTATTCTCAAAATTTTTGGAAAAGTAATAAATTTTCGATGTATATTATTTGAATTATAACTTTCTAATTTATATAAATAAATATCTGAATTATTAAAATACCTAGTAATTTTTGATATATTTCTTGGAGTATATTGTCTGTAGCCGTGATTAAGATAAGTAAATAAACATTTATGAGATGGAAATAAATGAATTTGCAAAAAAGGTTTCTTTATATTTGAAACATGATCTGCAATCTGGTTAAAAAAAAAGAGATCTTGATCAAAATGCTCAATAGCACTTTGTGTAAATAAAAAATCAATATCATTTAAATAATTTTTAATATTATCTGACTTATCTACAATAAATTTAAAAATACTTTTATCAAAATTATCCCACTCTTTGTACTTTTTTAGATCAATGCCAGTATATGATATCTTGCTATTCACCATTATATTTTTTAGTAAATTAGGATAAACTCCTGTACCACAACCTACCTCACATATATTAAAAGGTTTTGAGAATTTATTATAAAATTTATAGAAAGGGAAATTTATCCAAAATAAGTCACATAAAAATCTTGCTGGAGATAAATAATTGTTATTTTTTATATAAGATAAATCATTTTTTCTAAATTTAAATTTTAAATGTTTTATATTTTTGTCTATTTTGTAATTCGGCAATAAATTATTAAGTATATTTACTAATAACCAAAGGAAGGCTAAAATAAAATTAAGTTTTTTATCTCCACTTATATTTATAAAAGATGTAGATCTCACATTCATTTTATTTTTTTTTCAATATTATTTCACAATTCATTCCATGCCATTCTTTAATTTTATTATTTTCAATTAAATTTGAGTTTTTAAATAATTCAATTATTGAATCAATTTTACTAATTTCAGTTACTCCATATTTATCTGTTGATTTACCTACTGTTAATTGGAAAATTATTAAACAATTTTCTTTTGCTACTCTTTCAACTTCATTAATAAATTTATCTGGATATAAAACATGATCAACAATATTAGTAAAAATAAAGTCAAACGTTTTAGACTCAAACTGCATATTGTGTACATCATCAACAATTACTAATGGTAAAGTTTCAACTAAATCCGTACCTATAGAATTATTGTAGCCTAAATCTATGAGAGCTTGAACTTCTTGACCAGTTCTTGCCCCTAAACATAAAGTTTTACTATTTTTACTTAAGTCATATTTGTATAATATGTTACTAAAATAAGTTTTAAAATATTCTAATTTTGAATTCCATTCTTCATTAAGCCATTTATTCCTTTTTAAAGGGTCCATGGTTTTTTCTTTTTGAAAATTTAAATAGTGCTCATATGTATCAAACTGATAAACATTCCAAAAAGAATTATTATTTTTTATTTTCCTAAAATTAAACATGATTTTTCTACAAAATTTAATTAATATTGAAATTATCTTTTTTACTTTGTTCATTTATTAAAAAACACTTTTAAAAATTCTAATGCCTCTTCTTTATCTAAATATTTACTTTTAACTGCGGGCCAATAATTAATATTATTAACATCAATTATTTCAAAACCTGAATTAATTCTTAATTTATCAAACTCTACAAAAAAATTTGGAAATTTTTTATCATATAATTCCATAAATGCAAAAATTACAGAGCACCTATGAGATCCACCTGTAACAACAAATCTATAATCATTTTGATATATTAGGATATATCCTGTAATTTTATCATTATCATTTGGTATAAATCCATATTCTTTAATTGATTTAATTAAATTGATTATTTTTATTGATATAAATTTTATAAATAATTCATCTTTTGGGCCAAATAATCCAGATCTCTGAAATCTTTGTGGATATTTATGAAACCATGGATAAAAAATTGTATGTGGACTTAGATTACTGAGGTTTTTTAATTTTTTTTTTATAAAGAAAGACTCTGCATAATTTTTAGGTATGAATTTTTTAATAAATAGATCTAAATTATGGCTAACATAATTTTCATTTATTTGTTGCAATTTCAAAATTTCTTTGGAGGCTAAAAATAATGGATTTTTATCAGAATAAATTTCAATTCCAAAATCCAAACACATTTTTTGGCAATCAACTTTAAATTTTTTATTAAGAAATTCATTTGCTCTATTTATATCAAATTCTAAATATGATTGATTAATATATTTTCTGCTAGAAATTTCTTTTTTTAATTTTTTAAAATTATTAATTCTATTTATATATTTTATTGCATTTGCATTTAAGTAAAAATCTTTATCATATTTAATTAGCTTATAAATATAAATTATAATAGAGTTAAAAATTTTCGTAAAAGTAATCATATTCTGAAAATTTTTCTAATTTTATAAAAATATCTAAGTATAAAAAAATTGTGAACATTAAGAGTAAATTTAGTTGATGGAGCAGTACTTGACAATATGCTATCAAATTTATTCAAATATAATTTTTTTGTTATTAA
Organism: uncultured Alphaproteobacteria bacterium; assembly: GCA_902614375.1. Lineage (GTDB taxonomy): Bacteria > Pseudomonadota > Alphaproteobacteria > HIMB59 > CACPNW01. The sequence goes on along the minus strand of CACMKZ010000006.1, from coordinate 15,605 downwards.
ATCTAGATCATAGACAGGTTCTTCAAAAAAAGTATAATAAAACAAACCAATGGTTTCAATATCTCCCCACCTATATTTATAATCACCGCCATATTGATTTAATTTATTTAAATAATCTAACCAATTAGAGTCATTTTTAAAGAAATTCATATTGTAAATATTTAAATTACCTGCAGACCATTTTAATTTGTGCATTTTTGTTTCATTATCATCTTTAATCGCTTCTAATAATATTTTATTTTTTGGTTTTAATTTTTTTTCCTTTAGATAATTCTTATAAAATTCCCATAATTTTTCACGAGTTAATTCTTGTCTCCATGAAAAATTGTTCCAAGTATAGCCAGTTGCAAAAACATTACTTTTCATTGTGTCAAACAAGTCAAAATGAATTTTAGAACAAAAATTTGAATCATCATCAATTCTCATTAAGTAATCATATTTTTTTAAATGATCAGAAATACATCCAATTTTACCAAATGAAGTAATATTTGTTACAAAATGCTCCATATGAAGGTATCCCTCTCTTTTTTTAGGAAATTGCTCTCTTACATACCTGTTATATTTCCTGTTATAAAATAATTCATTTTCCAAAATATAATCTGGATATTTGTAATCTATTTCTATAAATTTGATTTTATTTGAGATATCTTTTTTAATTTTAGTAATATATTTTTTGTTATATGTTTTCTTAAAATAGTATACAAATACAGGATACTGATATTTATTATTCCAATTTTTAAAAAGCTGCTTTAAACAAAGAGGTAGTAATTTCTTTCTAGAAGATAAAAGATATATTGCTGCATTATGCATTTGTCAATTAGATGAGAAAATATCCATCCAGTGATCAATCATTTCATCAATTAGTTCTTCAAATGATATTTGTGGTTTCCAATTTAATAATTTTCTAGCCTTAGAAGAATCTCCTTTTAAATATTTTAGTTCTTCTGGTCTCATATACTTTTTATCTTGAAAAATATATTTTTTCATTTCTAAATCAAGTTTAGTAAAAACATAATTGCATAAATCTCTTACACTCCTTGTTATACCTGTAGAGATAACAAAATCGTCAGGCTGATTATGGTTTAAAATTTTATTCATTGCCACAACATAATCTTTCGAATGACCCCAATCTCTATAAGAATCCATATTTCCTAGTATTAATTTATCTTTTAACCCTAGTTTAATTTGAACAGCAGTTTTAACAACTTTGTTAGTTACAAAGTTAGATCCTCTTCTTGGGGATTCATGATTAAACAAAATACCATTGCTACAAAACAAAGAATAAGCAAAACGATAGTGTTTAACTAAATTGAAAGCAAGTACTTTTGCACAACCATAAGGACTAGTTGGCTCAAAAGGGGTAGTCTCTCTTTGACAATTATCATTATCAACAGATCGACCAAACATTTCAGATGACGAAGCCTGGTAAAATTTGGAATTTGGAGAATGTGCCCGGAAAGCTTCCAACATATTTAAAACACCAAGGCCATTAGTTTGTAATGTAAAATGTGGTATTTCAAAGCTAATTCTTACGTGAGATTGTGCAGCAAGATTATATATCTCATCTGGCTTTACAGATTTAAAAATCCTATCTAATGAACTTGTATCTAATAGATCTCCATACTCAAGATTTATTTGTTTGTCTAATTTCTCTATTCTATTTCTTTGATGTTCAACAATAGAATTTCTCCTTATTATGCCATAAACTTCATAATTATTTTTAAGAAGATACTCTGAAAGATAGCTGCCATCTTGCCCAGAGATTCCAGTAATTAAAACTTTTTTTTTCATATTATTTTTTAATTAATCTATATATTTGTTTTGCAATAATACTAGCATCATTTTTAAATTTTGCTTTAGGAAGGCTACTTGTCATTCGTGATTTAAATGTTTTCGGATGTTTAATGTGAACTGAAACGTTTTTTCCTATAAAATATTCTTTTGCACTTTTGTAAAGACTATTTAAGGCTGATTTAGAGGCAGCGTAAAGCATATAATTTTTTCTTGCCCCAGAGTAAGCTGAAGAGCCAATTAAAAATATTTTAATTTTTTTTCTAGAATTTTTAAATAAAAAATAATTTATGATTTCCCAATTTGATTTAAAATTTGGATTAATAATATCACTAAATTCACTAGAATTGCTTCCAAATACACCAATACAATTAATTATAATATCAAAATTATTTTTAGAAAGTAAAGTGTGAAGAATATTTTTTGAATTTTTTTTATTAAAATTTAAAAATGATGAACTAGGAGATAAAATAGCAAATTTAGTATCAGAATTAATAATTTTTTTTATTTCTTGACCTAAAGTACCACTGCCACCGAGCAATAAAATTTTTTTTTCTTTAAACAATTATATTTTTTACCCTAAATGTATCTTGTTCATAATCTTTACCGCCTCTTAAACCTGAAGAAAAAACAATAAATTGATTACCTTGATTACCTATTTTTAAAGCATGTATTTCCATTGGTGGAGTCGATATAAAATCACCTTCAATCAATTCTACGCTCCTAGCATTGTCTTTGGAGTTATATTCTTTATACCAATATGTTAAAGATCCTTTTGTAATTAAAATATGTTGTGTAGTTAATTTATGATAATGATTACCCCTAACTACATTTGGAATTGAATCTATTACAGCAACATGATTAATATTTTCATTATAAAAAACATCAACAATTTTCCCTCTAGAATCTTCATTTAACTCAAGTGGTTTTAATACATTTGTCCATATATTTTTGTATTTCATTTTTTCTATTTTATTATAACTAAATTTTTATTAATTTTTTTTAATTTTTTTATTATATCATTTGAAATATTCCATGATAACATTAATCCATGAACTTTTTTATATTTTGATAAAATATTATCACCCACTATGGGTATTCTGCTTAAAGGTGTATATTTACCTTTTTTATAAATTGAGGGATCAGTAACATAAGTTATCAATGAATTATCAAGCTTATGATAATTTAAAAATGTATTACCTTTTGCAGCCGCTCCAAATCCAATAATCACACCTCTGGAATTTTTTATTTTAAGAATTTTAGTCAATAAATTATTTCTTTTATTTTCTATTTTACGCATAAAAAATTTATAGAAATCTGGATTAAAAAGGCCTTTTTTTTCCTCTTTTAAAATCATTTTTTTAACTAATTTAAATTCTCTATAATTTTTATATTTTTTTTTACAATAAAGCCTTATTGATCCACCATGATATGAATTTTTTTGAATATCGCTAATATACATTCCACACTTACTAAATAAATTTTTAGCAAATTTAATAGTAAAGTATGTTACATGCTCATGATAAATTTGATCATATCTTTCTGTTTTTATTGTGTCATACCAATATGGCAATTCGAAAATGAAAGTACTATTGTTATTCATTAAATTTTTTACGCCCTTAACAAAATTTAATGGATCATTTGAATGATTCAAAACATTATTAGCAATTATTACATCAAAAAATGCATATTTATTTTTTAATATTTTTGAAAATTTTAGGTCAAAAATTTCATTATAAGACTTTAAGCCTTTTTTACGAGAAATTTTTGTCATTAGTTTTGAGGAATCAACTCCTACTGCTAAATAATCATTAATATTAAATTTTTTCAGTAAATAACCATCATTTGAACCAATTTCTAAAATTTTAGCTTTTTTATTTAGATTTAATTTATTTTTTACATTATAAAAATAATCATCCCAATGAGAGCGAGAATAGTTTGAATTTGAAGAGGTGTAAGAATAATCATAAAGATTATATCGCATATTTGAATCAGTAAAATATTTTAATTGAATAGAGCCAGTTTTTTTACATAAATAACATTGCAGTGGATAGACTGGTTCCATCAAATGCAATTGATTTTTTTTAATAAAAGTATCTGCAAACGGATGAATACCCAAATCTATTATTTTGTGTAAATTAGTTGATTTAGAAATTAAACATTTATTTATCAAGATTAATCCTATCTTTTTCCGGGCCATAATATGGTCCATTTTTAAATTCATACAATATAGTGTCTTTTTTTAAACTTTTAAAATCATGGCCACCATTGTATAAAATTACACAATCACCTTTTTTTAAAATTATTTCTGAAATAAAAGAATCATCAATGTCATAAAACTTAGCACTAATAGCACCTTTAAATACAAGCCAAGCTTCTTGAGTTATGTTAATTAGTCTTTTATTCAACTTATGTTTATGTGATTTAACTACCCTATCCTTTGATAAATTTGAGCAGGAAGCTTGTAAAAATTGATTATCAGGAGAAAAATCTTCTCTTGAATTTTTAAAATCACTTAGTTTAAAATGTGAATAAATTAATTTATTTTTTTTAACTTTTGAGTAGTACAACATTTTAATTTAAGTTTTTTATATGTTTTATTAAACTTTCTGCTCTTTTATCATATGTATGCTTTTCAACAACTAAAGTATATGAAGCATCTATAATTTTTTTTATCTCTTTAGAATCACTAGTTGCATAATCTAACATTTCATTAAAATCTGAAAGATCAGCCTTAAAAGGAATATAATGCACATATTCTTTAAATATCTTTGAGTAATAATCAGACTTTTCACAAAAATTTACAGATCCTAGTAGCATACATTCAAAATATCGAGGGCCAATTAAATTAAATGGTGATAAAGTATTTAATGTAGCTTTGCTAAGATAAAACATCTTAGCATAATCATTAAAATCTAATTTCTTGTATTTATTAAGTATTTTTAGAATTTTGTTTATTACTGAGCTATCCTGATATGCATTCCAATAAATAGATTTTTTATTATAAGATTTATTTAAATATAAAGGTATTTCAAGTATTTCAGCAAAAATCTCACTTTGAATTTTTTTTCTAAGAGAAAATAAATTTTTATTTTTTTTTTTCATATATGGATTTTGTAATAATCCAGAAAAACAAAGATCATATTTTTTTTTTAAATTAGTTCTATTATTAATATTTATAAATTTTTCTTTATTTACAGAACATGGGAAAAAGATAAATTTGGTATTAGCTGTCTTTTCAAATTCTTCACACTCTGAATAATGACTAAAAGCAAGATCAAACTTACCTCTATTAATAAATTGAAGTTTTGCATTTAATGAGACATATTCTTTATTTAGAATACATACTTTTTTTCCAATATGATCAGCAAAATTATATTTAGCACAAAATTCAAGATCATTTGATAAATCACGATTTAAGTCTTTACTCCATGAATAACGATTTTGAGCATTAGCATTTTGAGGAATATCTGATAGCCACCCATGCCCAACACAAACAGTGTCATTAGAATCGAGGTTAAATTTATTAAATATTTGCTCTAAAGTTAGAGTATTGTCAAAGTTTTTATATCCTGGACCCCATAAAATTATTTCAATCTTACTTTGCAAAGATGATATTAAGTCATTTTGATAATACGCAGCACTATAAGTACCAAAGTTTGGTGTCAAATAGAGGACTTTCATTAATTTAACTTTATATGTTTATTTCTTATAGATCTAATATTTTATTTCTAAATATGAATTTATATATATAAATAAAATTAATTAAAATAAAATATTATTATTTAATATTCTTAATGTCAGATTTCTTTTTCAAAAATATAAATAAAATAATAGAATTAGAAAGTGATCCGTATGTTTTCAACTTGTTTTCACAAATTGAGATAAAAAAAATTTTAGAATTTTATAATGATTTACCAATTGCTGTGTTTAATAAAAATCAAAACATAATTAAAAAACATTGGTTAGTAGGATATAATTTAAAACTTGATGATATGATAAAAAAAAAGATTGATACAATTCTTACTAATTGGGAATTTGATAATATGTTTTCAAAAGATAATGCTATAGGAATTTTTCATGAAAGCATGAATCCTCTTAAATTACATGCTGATACAGGTAAGAATTCAGATTCAATTATTTATAAACAAATGCTAATACCTTTATCAAATATAGGTGAAACATTACTTTTTGAACCTAGATGGAGGAATGAATCAAGCTCTTTCACAATTGATAAAAATGAAATAAAAAATAATTATGGTTATAATAAAAGAACAAATGAACATCTAGGAACAAAGGAATTTGATAAACAAGTATATAAGAAATATTTGCCGCATGAGCATTATGAAAATTTAAAAGGATTAAAAGTTAAAAAGATATATAATTGGAAAATCGGTGAAGCATTTGTTTTTGATAGAACTTTTATTCATTGCTCTTCTACATTGGTTCAACCTAAAATTGGTTTAACCTTATTTTTTAATTATAAAAAAGATAATACGTAAGATTAAAATTGTAATTTTTTTTTATTAAACCATAAAATTAGTATCAATAGAGCATATATTTTATTTGAATTATCATAACCTTTATTTTGCTTATTCATCAGATTTATTGCATATTCTCTATTAAAAATATTTTTACTTGATAATATATTATCATAAATATACTCTTTCCATCTATCATCCTTAAGCCATTGTTTAAATGGAATGCTAAAACCTTGCTTTCTATTAAAGTTGTAATTTTTAGGAAAATAAATAGATGCATATTTTTTAATAAATATTTTTCTATTAAAAAAATTTACATTTTCTGAAGCATTTAGATTGTAAAATATAAATTCAATTAATTTGTGATCAAGAAAAGGCGATCTAAGCTCTACAGAATTTTTCATACTAGCCATATCAGTTTTTACTAAAAGATCATCACATAAATAATTTTTAAAATTTTCATACATAAAGCTTTTTACTAAATTATTATTTTTGTAATTTTTATTAATATTTTTATAATTAAAAATATTTTTTTTATTCTTCAAAAAAATTTGAATTTTTTCTTTATTATCAAAATATTTTGGAATTGTAGGTAGATTGGTGTTTAGGTTTAAGTCTAAATTATTCACCCAATTTTCTCCTTTAAAATAATAATTATTTTTTCTTAAAATTAAGTTTTTTATGAGCTTTCTAAATATTTCTGGAATAAATTTTTGCAAGACCTTAAGGTATAAAATATAATTATAGTGTCTATAACCACCAAAAATTTCATCACCCCCATCACCTCCAAGTACTACTTTACAATTTTTTTTTATTTCCTGAAAAATTAAGAATGTTGGAATAGTTGAAGAGTCAAAAAGAGGCTCATCATAAATTTCAGTTATTTCATCTATAATTGTGGGATCTATGTTTTTTATATCTATTTGATAATGATCAGTCTTAAAAAAATTAGACATCTGACTTGCATATATTGATTCGTCATATCTGGAATTATTGGGAAATGAAACATTGAAAGTTTTAATCTTTTTATCGTTCAATGATGCAATTCCAGTAACTAAACTAGAGTCAATCCCCCCACTCAAAAGAACTCCAGTTTTAACATCACTATTTAATTGTAGGGAAATAACTTCTTTAAATATAGAATCAAACTCCTCTATTTGATTTATTTTTTTAGGAATTGTATCAAAATTTAGCTTTAAATCCCAATATTTGTTAATAATTAATTTTTCATTAGATATTTTATAATTTAAAAAATGACCCGCAGGTAATTTATAAATATTTTCATAAAGACTATTATTGTTTTTAGTAAAGCCTCTAGTGAGCATATAATCAAGAGTATCAAAATTTACCTTTGGTGTTATTGCGCCTAGCTCTAACAATGATTTTATTTCTGAAGAAAATAAAAACTCATTTGATTTTTTAATATAATAAAGAGGTTTTTCACCAACTCTATCCCTAGCTATGAATAAATTATTTTCCTTTTCATCGTAAATTGCGAATGCAAACATTCCTCTAAAGAATTGCAAAGAATTTTCTCTCCATTTATCGTATGAAGCCAATATTATCTCAGTATCAGTATTAGAAAAAAATTTATATCCACAATTTTTTAAAATTTTTCTTAATTCTTTAAAATTATATATTTCACCATTAAAAATGATTTTGTATCTTCCTAAGTAAGACATTGGTTGGTTACCATGTTTAGAAAGATCAATTATGGACAATCGGTTATGACCTAGAATTATTTTTGAATCATTTTTTGTCCATATAGATGAATTATCTGGACCTCTATGTGATATTTTTTGAAGAGCAGAATTAAAATTTTTATATTTTATTATTTTACTTGATGTAATGCCAAGAAATCCGCACATATTTGAAAATGATTAACTTACATTATACAAATAATAAAATAAATATATATAATATTCCTAATTACTTAACTTTTTAGTAGCAAAATATATTTCGATAGTTGATATCAAAAAATAAAATAATGGTATTAAAATTATCCATTTTTGTCTAGCAGATATTCCAAAGTTAGGTGTAAGTGAAGATAAAGGAATTAGCGCAGTTATAAAAAAAATAACAAAAATTTTATCTTTATCTTTTATTATTTTATGATTACAAAAACAATAAAGAGCATAAATAAATAGAATTAATAAAAAAGTATTTTCTATTGAACTTACAAATGTAAAGATATTATTTGACTCAAAAATCATAGGCCTAAAAATATAAGTATAAATTTCTGAAAAGAAATATATGTTTTGTAATTCAATATACCCAGAACCATGATAATCAGGTAAAGTTTGTCTAATTTTTAATTTTTCGTTTAAAATGCTTAATGTTTCAAATGATAAAATTTTACTATAATCATCTATTCTGAATCCAAGACCTGTATAAGATAAAATATAATTTAAAGAAAATAAACTCAAAATAAAAATGTTTACAAATAAAAAAAATTTAAAATATTTAAAATTTATTAATTTTAAATTTCTATTATCTATAAAAAATAATGTTAATATTGATGAAAAAAATAAAACAGATGCATGTTGAGGTCTCACAAAACTAAAAAGCAAGAAAGTTAAAAATATTAATATAAAGTTCCTCTTTTTTATATATAACCAAAATAATAAAGATAATGCGAATAATGCGATAGTATCTTTACCTATACTAGCTGACCAGAAACTTATAGAAGGTAAAAAAACAATTATATTTCTTATTAATTGAGAAATTTTATTTTCTGAAACTATAAAACTATTTAACGATCGATCAATTAATAATAATGCTAAAATACCAATAAAATTATAAAATATAAAAACACCCAAATAAGAAAAATTTAAAAATTTAATAAGAATAGAAATCAATGATGATATAAATATAACAGCAGGCGTTTTATTAATTAAAATATCGCCGTAATATGCATCTTCAAAATAACTTAGTGAATCTGATACAGAAGTTAAAGAGAGGTACAAATAAAAGAAACTAAAACCTGTGTGCCAAAAATATATTAAAAGAGATCTTGACAATAATTTTTTATCTTTAAAATCAATAATGAAAATAAAAATTAGGGTTAAAAATATAAAAATACATAATGAAATAATTTGCCCTAATGATCCAAAAATAAAACCAAAATTTGTCATAAATTAAAACTTATCATTGTTTTAGTTAGATTAAAAATCAATTTAATTGACCTTTATTTAAATTTAAAATTTTATTGCATATTTTTAATGTAGATTCTTTATGTGAAATAATAATGCTAATTTTAGTCTTAGAATAATTTTGTATTGTGTTAAGTATTAATTTTTCTGTAGTCTCATCAAGTTCATTTGTGGCCTCATCTAGAATAATTAAATCTGGTTCGAAATATAATGCTCTTGCAATACCAATTCTTTGCTTTTCACCTCCAGAAATCTTTGCTGCATTTTCTCCTATTTTATAATTAATTTTATTTGGTAAATGAGTTATAACTTTTTTAAGATGCAATGAATCAATTAATTTTTTTACTTTATCTAAATTAATTTTATTTTCTTCTACACCAAACGCAATATTTTTTAATATTGTATCATCATTTAAAAAAATATTTTGAGGCACATAACCAATATTATTTGTAATTTTATTTTGATTTTTATTTAATAGTTCATCATTTATAATAATGTTTCCTTTAGATGGCTCTAATAAACCTGTAATTAGATTTAACATGGTAGTTTTACCTGATCCAGACGGGCCTTTTATTCCAACTATATCTCCTTTAGTAAATTTAAAATTTATTTTATTTAAAATTAAATTTTCTGTATATTTAAAAGATACGTCTTTAAATTCAATTGTATTAAGAACTTGGTTTAATTGATTAGTATTATGTTTCTTATTTATTTTTTCTTTCTTATCTAAGTCACTTGCAACTTGTTCAAGGAAAGGTATGCCGTATTTGAAGTTTTGAATTGAAACAAGAATCTTATTTAATGATGGAAGTATTTTAAAGGATGCAAGAGCAAACAAACTAGTCTTTGCAATTAATGTTTCAATATTATTATAGTTGTTACCAATATATAACAAAAAAATTAAAATACAGCCGACAGCAAATAATTCTAGCAATATTCTAGGAAATTGCTCAAACCAATGCTGAAGTTTAGCATAATTTGCAGACTTTCTATTTAAAATATCATAATTATTTACAGAATAATTTTCAGCATTATAAACTTTTATCTCCTTAATAGAGTTAAATGCTTCTTTAGCATTTTTTAGTTTTAAACCATCATAATGTAGTCTTTTTTCACCAAAAAATTTAATCTTTTTTTTAGCAAAGCTTAAATAAATAAAAATAAAAGGAACACTAATAAAAATTATCAATATAAAAGCTCTTATATCTACCAACATCATTAAAATCATTATTCCTAAAACTAGAAGACACTCAGCGAACAATGTTATTAATGGATTGATAATGTATAAATGAAGGTTATTCATTTCTATAATTATATTTCTAAGTAAAATTGAAGAGTTTTGATTTGTATGAAATTGAAAAGATTTTTTTAAATAATTTTTATATAAATTGTAAGAAAGACTTGCTTGCAATTCAAAAGAAAATTTATTGTGAAGATATAAAATTGAGACAAGATAAATCGATTTTAATAAAAAAAATACTGCAAATATAATAACAAAAAAATTAATTAAATAAGATTTTTGATAATAAAGTAAATTAATGCCAATTAAGTTTGAAAAATAATTTATGTATTCTCCTTCAAATATTACTAAAGAAACAAGTGGAATTATCAATGAAACTCCAATTGTTTCAATTATCATTCCAAGAAAAAGAAAAATTGTAAGAATAATTAAAAATGATTTAAAGTTTTTATCTAGTAATGAATAGAAATTAATAAGAATTTTTATCATTTATAAAATTAAATTTAAAAATAGATTAATATTATTTACCATTTTTATCGATTAATAAGTTTCTAAAACTTTCATTGTTATTTATTAAGTAATTATATTTACCTGATAATTGAATTTCTGAATTATTAATAAAAAAAATATTATCAAAACTTGATAAAGTTTCTAATCTATGAGTAACTACAATAATAGTTTTGTTGGATGAAAGACTTACTATATTTTTAAAAATCTTCTTTTCTGTTTCTAAATCTAAGGAGTTTGTAGCTTCATCAAAAATTATTATATCTTTGTCAAGATATAATGCTCTAGCAATTCCAATTCTTTGTCTCTGACCACCTGACAATTGAACTCCTCCTTGACCAACATGACTTTGAATTTTATTAGGTAATGAAAATACAAATTCATCAGATAAACTGACACTTAATGAAAAATTTAGTTTTTCTTCATCTATTTTAGAAATATCTTTCTCAAAAGTAATATTTTCAAGAATGGTTGAGTCAAATAAAAAAATATTTTGAGGAATATATGAAATTCTTTCTTTCCAAAAAGAAATATTTGAAAAATCAATTTCAATATTATCAACTAATAATTTTCCATCATAATTTTCTATAAGACCAGATATAATATCAATTAGAGTTGATTTTCCTGAACCAGATTTACCAACTATTCCTATTTTTGAAGATTTTTTAATTTCAAGTGTTATATTATTTAAAGCTTTAATTTTCTTTCCACTATACTTAAAGCAAATTTCTTTAAGTGTAATACTGTTATTAAAGGAAAGATTATCTTCATAATCTTGTTTTTGCTTTTGTTTTGCATAAAAAGTTTTAAGCTCCTCATTTATTGAATAAAATGCTGATAAGTTTCCCTTAATAGTCGCAATGGATGCAAAAATTTGCTGAAATGCAGGTAGAATTTTATATCCAGCTAGTGCAAAAATAGACAAAGTAGTAAATAATACATTTAACTCAGAGTCATTAAGTATTAATAAATATAATGTTAGTAATAAAATTGATCCAATTCCAATTAATTCTATGGCATATCTTGGAAGTTGGGCGAAAGATTGATTTGCTGAATGGGTAGAAGCAAATTTAATATTGGAATCAATAAATTCATTTACAAAAATTTTCGATTTTTTATTTATTAAAAGTTCTTTTATACCTCCAAAAGCTTCACCAAGTATATTATATCTATTTCTATTCAAGTATGAAATCTTTTCACTATTCTCAAATAACTTTTTTCTTAGAAAAATAAAGAGTACAAAATAAATTGTTCCAAATATTATAAAGCTACTTAATGCTATAGAAAAATTGTATATAAAGATAGCAACAAGCATTATCACTGACAATATTAGTTTGTTGTTTAAGTTTAATAGAGGTTGGATTATACCGCCAGTTAATCTTTTAACTTCTTCAAAAATTTTTCTTGAAAAATCGTTAGATGAATTTTGAGAATGAAAAATCCAATTTTGACCTAAATAATGTTTAAATAAAGAAATACTAATTTCAGCTCCAACACGTTGACTGAATTTTAAAAGTCGCCAAGTCGTATACATAGATATTATCATAGAAATACAAAAAAGACTAAAAACTAATAATGCTAAAGAAATTAAAAAATTATTTTTATTAGTAAAACTAAAATAGTCATAAAAAAAATAAAGATAATAGTTTGAAAATATTAAATTAGGATCAGTTAAAATAGTCATAAATGGAGCTATAGAAATAATACTTACTAATTCAAAGAGTGACATTACTATAATTAAAATTTGGATAATAAATAAATTATATTTTTGGTTGGAAGTTAAAATATCAATAAATTCAAAAATAAACTTCATAAATATTATTCAAGCATTAAATATATTAATTTGATTTCCTTTAAACTTCCCTCTTGTATCAATAATAATTTTTGAGTATTTCTTAATTAATTTATAATTAAGAATATCGTGGTCAGTTAGAAGTACAACACATTCATATTCAGCCAACATATGTTTATTTATTTTTCTACTTTTTAAACCTAATTTATAATTTCTAGATTGCTTTAGAAAAGGAACATATGGATCATAATAATCAACATTAGCATTATTTTCATTTAAAATTTGAATTATTTTTAATGATGGAGACTCTCTTGTGTCATCAACATTTTTTTTATAAGCAACGCCAATAATTAGTATCTTAGATTTTCTTATTTTTTTATTAAAATTTTTTAAAGCAGATTTAATTTTTTCGACTACATAAAATGGCATTGAGTTATTTATTTTGGCAGATAGCTCAATAAATTTTGCATCAACGTTATTTTTTTTTGCTATCCACTTTAAATAATACGGATCTATGGGAATGCAATGCCCTCCCAAACCTGGGCCAGGATAAAAAGGGAGGAAGCCAAAAGGTTTAGAGGACGCAGCATCAATAACATCATATAAATTTATTTTTAAATTTTCGCATATGATTTTCATTTCATTTGCTAATCCAATATTTACAGATCTAAATATATTTTCATATAATTTAGTTAGTTCAGCAACCTCTAAAGAACTTACTTCAACAACAGTATCCACAATCATAGAATACAATTTATGAGATATTTTTAGACAATTAGACGTTGCACCTGATACAAGTTTAGGGGTTTCCTTTAACCCAAAATTACTATTACCTGGGTCTTGTCTTTCTGGAGAATATGAAACAAAAAAATTTTTGCCGATATTAAACTTTTTTTTAGCCAAAAGAGGATAAATTAAATCTTTTGTTGTACCAGGATAAGTAGTGCTCTCCAAAATCAAAAGCTGCCCTTCTTTTAAATAGTTTTTCATTTGTCTTAGACCATTGTTTATGTAAGTCATATCTGGATTATTTCTTTTATTTAATGGAGTGGGTAAACAAATTATTATAACATCAACATTTTCTATGTTTGAAAAATCATCAGTGGGTAGAAAATTTTCGATCTGTTTTTTACTTAAACTATCTAAACTAATATAGTTTATATAACTCTGATTTTTTTTTAGTTTATTTATTTTATTAAAATCATTATCAAAACCTATAACTGAAAATTTTTTTTTTAGAAATTCAATTACTAAAGGCAAACCAACGTATCCCAAGCCAATAACTCCAATAGTGACTTGTTTGTTTTGGATTTTTTTTATAAAATGTTTTTTTACACTCATATAATTTTAGAAATACTCATTAAATAAGAAGCTAATTAATGTTTATATTGTTTAAACTAATATTGTATCTTTCCAAGATTTGCTTTTCTCTTAATAAGTTAATTTTTGAAAATTGATTTAAATTGTTTAAAAAATCTTGTTTTTCATTCTTTGTTTTATAAAATTTTAGAATTCTTTCAAATGAAATCAAATTTTCTTTACCAAAAATTATTGAAATTAAATCATAAAGATATGATTTTTTATTCATTTTTAACTTTAATTTAAATCTTTGGGAAATAATACTAGATGAGAAAGAAATTGCTTTATGATATTCTATTGGATAATCCTGAAGGATTTTTGTAAAATTTTGAAGTAGTAATTTTAAATTTTCTATATTTTTTAAGTTTTTATCTAAATATAAATCTAATTCCAATAAATAATCTGTAAGTTTTTTTATTTGAATATTATCAGTAAAATTATTAATTTTTGAAAGATTTGAAATTTTATAACTTTTTTCATACAGGTGAGGAAATTCTGAAATTTTCACAGTCATAGCTATATGTTTTTTGGAAGCTGTATTTAAATTACCAATATGTATTAAATTACTTGACCAAATTAAGGAGGTAAATCTCTCTGGAGAAATATTGATTTTATTTTTTTTTGTCAAATAGAAATATAGCTTCAAAAATTTTGTTAATTTTAATTTTGAAAAAATTTTCAAAAATAAAAAATCATTTATATTATGTGTATTTTCATACAATGAAAGTGCATTGTATTTGAGGTCATAATTATTAATGGAAGTCCAACTAGTAAAAGACTCACCGCACTCTTTAATTATATCTGTGTGCAAATCACCAATTTCATTTGTATCACTACTAAGATGAATAAGAAAATAAGGTAAGTTGATATAATAATCGTTAAGTTTTAGATCAGTATTTAATTTTTTTGTTATTATTTTCAATAAGTCAAATGAATAAGACGAATATCTTAACGCAGATCTTAACGATGATTTAAGTATCTCGTCATAATGTGCATCATTTAGATTTATGTTTGAATTAAATATTTGATTATATAAATCATCTTTAAAAGTACTAAGATTTGTTTGAGCATTTTCAAAAGACTTATCTATTTCAATATATTTCCAACCTGATTTGTCTATAAAATTTTCAATAATCATTAATTATTTATATCATATATCTTTCTTAGTATCTATAAATGTTATATTTTTAAATTTTTCTAATTTAAAATAATCAAACCACAATATTTTATTAATTAATGGAGGTAAGATTAGATAATCTATTCTTTGATTAATTTTTTGATTT
>CACMKZ010000005.1 GCA_902614375.1 uncultured Alphaproteobacteria bacterium | reverse complement strand
AATCCATCAATATCATAATCAATACCTGATCGTTTTTGATCTATTTTATCATAGAATTTTATGATTTCTTCAACTGATTGGCATTTTTTACTTAGATTATTGGGAATGATATTCCAATTCTTTAATTGATTATAATAATCCTCAATTTTATCAAAATTAATAGAACATTTTCCAATACCGTGAGGTATGAATTTGAGCGGTCTACTATGACTTATAGAAATATCAAGTTGTCTTAGACTTCCAGCGGCAGCGTTTCTTGGATTAGCAAATTTAGATTTATTATCTAATTTAGAATTAAGTATCTCAAAATCACTTTTATTTAAAAAGACTTCTCCTCTAATTTCAATAAAATTAGGAAAATCCCTCTTTAATTTTGAAGGAATATTTTTAATATTTAAAATATTTTCAGTAACATCTTCTCCAATAAATCCATCTCCTCTTGTACCTGCGGAAACTAAATTTCCATTTTTGTAAAAAAGATTTAAAGACAATCCATCAATTTTTGGTTCACAGATATATTGAAAATCACCATCATTATCTAAATTTAAAAATTTAATTGAACGCTTTACAAATTCTTTAATGTCATTATGATTAAAAGCATTGGCTAGCGAATACATCTGTGAATTATGTTTTATTTTTTTGAAATTATCTTTTATTTTACTTCCATAATTCTTGTTTGGACTATCCTTTAAAATAAAATTTGGATATTTTTTTTCTAAATAATCATTTTCTTTAACTAATTTATCAAATTCTTTATCAGAAATTTTAGGACGATCTAAAGAATGATAATTATAGTTGTGTTTTTTAATTAATTTAGCAAGCTCTTTCAATCTGCTTATTATTTCTTTTTTTTTATCCATCAAAAAGATTTCTAAGTTTTTCTAAAAATTTTTCTTCACCATCTTTTTTTATAATTAGATTGTAACTATATTCATACCATTTAGATTGAGGGTAATTATACCCTAATAAAGCAGCAGTTTTGTAACTTTCATCATACATACCCATCTCATAATAAGCCTCCACCATTCTATGTAATGCTTCTGGTGTAAATTTTGTCATTGAAAAATCATTAACTACTATTTTAAATCTATTCAATGCAGCAATATGTTTTTGATTATTTAAATAAAATCTGCCTATTTCCATATGTTTAGCAGCAATATTTGATTTTACCAAAATAATTTTTTGCCTACTATCTTTTGCGTATTTACTTTCAGGGAAACGATTAATTACCTGATTGAATGAACTTAAAGCCAAATCATTATAGATGCCATCTAATCCAGCGTTCTGAAGCTGCTCATAATTACACATTGCTTTCATATAAAACAAATAATCTAAATCTTTGTGAGAAGGATATTTGTTTATAATTTTTTCAAAAATCATTATAGCATTTTCATAATCCATTTTTATGTAGCTAATAAAACCTATCATGATTTCAGATTGTATAGCTTCATTTGAAAGTGGATAAAGTCTACTAATTTCAGTAAATTGAATTCTTGCTACTTCATATTCTTTTTCATCAAAATTTAGTTTTGCTAAAGTATAAAGCTTTTCTGGATCACTTAAAACTTTTGTACTATTATCTGATTCTATATTAGCATTATAAGATGAACAATTTACGCTTAATAAAAGTAGTATTAGTGAAATGATTTTTTTAATCATTATTTATTTATATATCTTAATTTATAAATTTGAATGAAATATATAAACAAATATAAATCTCCAAATTATAATTCAAGAAAAAAATTGAAAATTAAACTTATTATAATCCATTATACAGCCCTAAAAAATACAAACGAAGCTATTTCTTTTTTATGTAATAAGGAAAAAAAAGTTAGCTCACATTATTTAATAGGTCAAAATGGTAGTGTTTACCGTTTAGTTAATGAGAAAAATAGAGCTTGGCATGCAGGTCAATCTTATTGGCAAGATTGTTATGATATAAATGCGATATCAATTGGTATTGAACTTGATTATAGTCCTTATGGTAAGAATAACAAATTTTCTTTAAGTATGTTAGCATCATTAAAAAAAATTATACTGAAAATACAAAAAAAATACAAAATAAGTAAATCTAATATTTTAGGCCATTCTGATATTGCTCCTTTTAGAAAAAAAGATCCAGGAAAAAATTTTCCATGGCAAAAACTTTTATCAGCAAAAATTTTACTAAAATTTAATAATGTAAAAAAGAGTGATATTAAAATTATTGAAAAATGGTTTTCTAAGAATAATATTAATTCAAAAAAAAGAATTATTATTATAGCTTTATCATTATTAGGATACGATACAAATCTGGTTAGTAAAAATCATAAAAAATATAATAAATTATTGAATGCATACAAGATTAGATATTTGAGTGAAATAGGATATAAAAACAACAAATTGCTATATAATGTTTTAATGAAACATCTTTTTAAATTTATGTTGACGAAAACTTAAATAAATTTATTAAGATTTTAGATGGTGCGATGATCGCTTGAGGAATCAAGAGGAAAGTCCGGGCTCCACTGGAAAAAAAACCAGGTAACACCTGGCAAGTGCAAGCTTAGGGAAAGTGCAACAGAAAATATACCGCCTTAAAAGGTAAGGGTGAAATGGTAGGGTAAGAGTCTACCGCTTTTTTGGTAACAAAAAAGGCATGGCAAACCCTTTTTGGAGCAAGGTCAAATAGGAATAGCAATCAGTTCCAGCTGAGTTATTCGGGTAGACTGCTTGAAACAAATGGTGACATTTGTTCTAGATTAATGATCATCAATTTTTATAAAATTACAGAACCCGGCTTATGCACCATCTTTATATTTATTGAGAACATAAATAGAACATTTATTGTAATTTCACATACCCATTGACGCCCATATATTCCCATGATAACCCATAATAAATGGATTTATTTGTATCTAAATATATTAACAAAATAGATAAGAAGGGAAGAGTTTCGTTACCTTCAAGCTTTAGAAATATACTTCCAAAAGGTAATAGAAATGAAATTATTTTATACAAATCTATAAAAACACCTTCTATTGAGGGTTGTGGCGTTGGAAGATTAAAAGAAATCGCAAAAAGGATTAATAATTTAGATTTTTTTTCTGAGGATTATGATGATTTTTCAACATCAATATTTTCAGAAATAATTACAACTAATATTGATAAAGAAGGAAGATTTTTAATTCCTGAAGAATTAAAATTATATGCTAGCATTAAAACTGAAGCTGCTTTTTTTGGTCAAGGCCATTACTTTCAAATCTGGGAGCCAAAAAAAGGTCTTAAAAATACTGAAGATTCAAGAAGACGTCTTTTAAAAGAAAAAAAATCATTACGAATGATGTTAACACAACAAAAATAATATGGAAAATTTACATAAATCAGTAATGATAAAAGAAATAATATCATTTCTTCCATTAACAAAATCAATAAATGTAATAGATGCCACTTTTGGTGGTGGAGGCTATTCAAAAACTATCCTTGAAAAATTAAATGTAAATGAATTATTAGCAATAGATAGGGATCCAATTTCAAAAATATTTGCAAAAGAAATAGAAGCTAAATTTTCAAATTTTACATTAATAAATGATAAATTTAGTAAAATTGAAGAAATAGTAAATAATACAAAGTTTAAAGATAAAAAATTTGACATAGTTCTTTTCGATCTAGGCACAAGTTCAAATCAAATAGATAATGCGCAAAGAGGTTTCTCATTCAACAAATCTGGACCACTTGATATGCGCATGGGTTCTTCAGATAAAAATGCTTATGATATAATTAATAAGTATGAAGAAAAAAATTTAGCTAATATAATTTATCAATATGGAGAAGAACGTTATTCAAGAGTTATTGCAAAAGAAATAGTAAAAAGCAGAAAAATAAAATTTATAAGTGATACGATAGAATTATCAAACATTATTAAAAAATGTTTACCAAAAAAGAATCAATTAAAAAACAAGATTCATCCAGCTACAAAAACATTTCAAGCAATTAGAATTTATGTAAATGATGAGTTAAGTGAACTAAAGACGAGTCTAGAAAAAACTTTAAAAATTTTAAATAAAGATGGTCTAATTTTAGTAGTTTCTTTCCAAAGTCTAGAAGATAGAATTGTGAAAGATTTTTTTAACCACAATAGTGGTAAACGATGGCGTTCCTCCCGCCACTACCCGGAGTTACCTGATAAACTGGCAACTCAACTTAAAATAATCACCAAAAAACCAATATTGCCATCAGCTTCTGAGATTTTAGAAAATCCCAGATCTAGATCAGCAAAACTTCGGGTAGCTCAGAAAATTTAATAATGAAGTATACTAAATCGATTATTTTCTTTTTAATTCTTAATTTAATACTGGTTTTTTTAATGATTTTTATTGCCAACAATACAAGAGAAATCGAAAAAAATAATCAAAATCTAAAAATGAAAATATCTAAAATTTCAGAAAATTTAAAAATTAATAAGGTAGAATTAGCCTCTCATCAAAATAGCTCATATTTAAAAACACTATATGAATTGTATTATAATGAGACACAAAACAATAATCTTCCCCTTATTGTAAAAATGAAAGAACTTTCAGATCAAGATAAAAATATCAAGCTTGTTAGTTCAAATAATTAATTAATGTTAAGTAAACTAAAATTATTTGATAGTGACTCTTTAAAATTACTTCATAGAAGAGTTTTTTTTTCAATTACAATTTTTATCTTTGTCTATTTAATTTCTATTTATAGGATTTCATCAATTATGCTCTTTCCTGATCTGATTGATGATACTACTAAATATGTAAAAAAAGATATTAGAGGCAGTATTTATGATAGGAATGGAAATATAATTGCTACCTCAATTGAAAGTATCTCTTTATCAATTAATCCTAATAAAATAAAAAATAAAAAAGAACTTGCCAATAAATTGGGATTAATTCTTGATTTAGATATAAAAAAAATAGAAAAAAAATTATTATCAACAAGTAAATTTGTTTGGATAAAAAGAAATATATCTCCAATTGAATATCAAGAAATAATTAATCTTGGTGAAATAAATATCAAAGCTCATAAGGAATTTAAAAGAATATATCCTTATAAGAATACTTTGTCACATATTCTTGGATATGTAGATATTGATCAAATTGGACAGAGTGGAATTGAGAGGTATTTTGAAAATGACCTCTCAAAATCACAAGACATAGTTATTAGTATTGATACTAATTTGCAGCAGTTGGTTAGAGAAAATCTCTTAAGAACAATAAATAATTACAAAGCTGAATCTGGTTTAGCTATAGTGATGGATATTACAAGCGGTCAAATCTTATCATCAGTAAGCTTACCTGATTATAATCCTGAGGACAAATACTCATACAATAACAATAATTTAATAAATAGAGTTTTTCAGTCTAATTATGAAATGGGATCAACTTTCAAACCAATAACTGCAACTATTGGATTTGATTTAGAAATTTTAGACCCTCAAATGACTTTTGATGTTACAAAAAAATATTTAAATATTAGTGATCATGATAAATACAAAGACGACGGTATTTATGATGTTGAAAAAATAATTGTTGAGTCATCAAATATTGGAACTGCTCAGATTGCTACTCTGATTGGAAAAAAAAATCAAAAAGATTTTTTTGAAAAATTAGGTTTCAACAAAAAAATAAATATAGAAAATAAAGAAAGTTCAGCTCCTTTAGGAAACAAAAATAATTGGGGCAAGTTAGAAACAGCAACTATAGGATTTGGTCATGGATTTGCAATTACACCCCTTCATTTAGTTAAAGCTTATGCTTCATTAGCGAATAATGGTAATGAGGTTTTTCCCACACTTCAATTAAAGAAAAAATTTGAACAAAAACAAATTTTTAATCATAAAGAATCATCTAAATTCTTTATAAATTTATTAAATTCTGTTGTTCTCAAAACCGAATACACTGGTCCCAGAGTAAAAGTAGATGGTTATTCTGTAGGTGGTAAAACGGGAACATCAGAATTACTAAATCCAAATGGTGGATATTACAAGGATAGAAACTTAACATCTTTTATTGGAATATTCCCAACAAATAAACCAAAATATGTAATTTACACTGCTATCGAATATCCAAAAAAGGAAACAGGCTCTAAACAAAGAATGACTGGAGCAAGAGTAAATGCACCCTTGGTAAAAAATATTATTATTAATATTATAAGCCTCTTCAATATTTCAAAAGATAAAAATGATGAACTTCTAAAAGTAGACACAAATTTTTTATATAGAAAATTAAATGCTACTGTCTAATTTATCAAAAGTTATAAATGTAAATAAAGCGTACAACTTTTATAAAAATAAATATTTCTCTGCAATTACTTCCAATTCAAAATTTACTAATAACAAAACGTTGTTTGTCTATGATAAAAATACAAAGATAAAAAAAATATATTTAGATGAAGTACTTAAAAATAAAACTCCTGCTATAATTTCGAATAAATATATTAATAATTTAAATATTCCTCAATTTGTTGTATCTGATATTAATTTTGAGATATATTCTTTATTAAGTAAGCTTTATAAAAATCTTCCCTTTAAAACACTTGCAGTTACAGGTACTAATGGAAAAACATCAGTAGTTTGGTATATTTCAAAAATTCTTAATTCACTAAAATATAATAATACAACGGTTGGTACTTTAGGTCATTTTATAAACGGAAAAAAAATAAGTAATATAAATTTGACAACTCCTGCCTATGAGGAATTATTTAAATATGGATATTCAAATAAAAAAGAAAAAAATGTTTACATTTTTGAAGCATCAAGTCATGCTTTAGAACAAAACAGGTTAAGAAATTATCCTGTAAATATTGCAGCGATTACAAATATTACGAAAGATCATCTTGATTATCATAAAACATTCTTAAATTATAAAAAATCTAAAATTAAACTTTTTACTAATCATTTAGAAAATAGTGGATTCGCTATAATTAATTCAAGATTAAAAATATCATCAGAATTAAAAAAAAAATTGATAAAAAAAAATATCAAATTAAAATATTTCGGAAGCAAAAGTATAAAATTAATAAAAATTAATGATTATATATATTTGAATACCAACAATAAAAAATATAAGCTAGAAAATCTAAAACTTAAAACAAACATAGAATTAGAAAATTTAGAATGCGCCATTACTTGTTGTTTAGCACTTAATATTAATCAAAATAAAATTGTCAAAGTATTATCAAAAGTTACTAATCCCCCTGGTCGTTTGGAAACAATTGAATATAAGAAAAAAAAATCAAAAATTATTATTGATTATGCACATACACCAGATGCTCTAAAAAAAATACTACTTGCTTATAAAATCAAAAAAATGAAACCAGCAATTTTATTTGGTTGTGGAGGCGATAGAGATAAAAGTAAGCGAAAATCCATGGCATTAATTGCGAATAAATATGCTGGTAAAATTTATATAACGGATGATAATCCAAGAAATGAAAATCCATCTAAAATAAGAAAAAATATTTTAAAATATTGTCCTAGAGCTATTGAAGTATCTAATAGAAAAAAAGCAATTAAATTAGCTATTAAAGAATTAAAAATGAATGAAATTTTAATAGTAGCAGGTAAAGGGCACGAAAAATTTCAAATTTTAAAAAATAAAACAATTAAGTTTGATGATTTTGCAGTCGTAAAACAATTATTAAATAATGAGTGAATTAAATAAATTAGAGAAATACATAATATCTAAAAAAGATAAAATTCAAATATCAAGTAAAGATATTAAGGGGGGCGATATATTCCTAGCTTTAAAAGGTAAAAGATTTCATGGAAACAAATTCATAAGTGAAGCAATAAATAATGGTGCAAGATTTTGTATAACTGATAAAAAAAATTTTAAAGAGAATAAAAAAATTATATATGTAAATAATATTTATAAATTTCTTTCAGAAATAGCAAAAAGAAAACGAGATTTATATAAAGGTAAAGTAATAGGCATTACTGGCAGTGCTGGTAAAACAACTTTAAAAGAAACTTTAGCATTTTTTTTAAAAAAAGATCATACCATTTCTTATTCAAAGAAAAGTTATAATAATCAGTTAGGAGTATTAATATCTTTGCTAAATTTAAACTTAAAGTCAAACTTTGCAATTTTTGAGATTGGAACAAACAATTTTGGTGAGATAAAATTACTTAGTAATTTAGTTAGACCATCCCAGGTATTTATAACAAATATACAATCTACGCATCTTGAAAA
This sequence comes from uncultured Alphaproteobacteria bacterium, assembly GCA_902614375.1. Classification (GTDB taxonomy): domain Bacteria; phylum Pseudomonadota; class Alphaproteobacteria; order HIMB59; genus CACPNW01. Next base: position 98,659 of record CACMKZ010000005.1, on the reverse strand, counting down.
TTTCCAAACTAAAAATAATATTGCTAGAGAAAAAGCTGATATATTTAATAAAAAACATAATAATAATAGACAAAAACTATATCTAAATGTTTCATCTAATTCTGAAAGTATTTTAATTACAAAGGCAAAAAAAGAAAAAAATCTTAAAATAATTCGTATTGATAATTTTTCAAAAAAATATTTTATTAAAAAAATATCTTCATTTAAAAAATTTCATAAAGTAACTTTATCAATTAATAAAAAACAAATTAACATTATTACTGATGTAATAGTAATGCATAGATTATATAACTTATTATTTTGTCTTGCATTTTATAATGAAAATTCTCTAAATATTAAATCAGTTGTAAATCGTTTCAAGTATTTTAAACCAGTTGAAGGTAGAGGATTAGTTCATAAAATTTCTTTAAATAAGAAAAAAATAAATATTATTGATGAATCTTATAATGCTAATCCAGATACAATGATGCAAAGTATACAAAATTTAAAAAATATAAAAATAAAGAATAATAAAAAAATAATAATACTTGGAACAATGAATGAATTAGGAAATGATTCCTCCAAAATTCATTATAAATTACTAAAACAATTGGATGACACTATTTTTAAATTTGTAATTTTATGTGGCGAATTCTTTGAATTATCTATAAAAAAATTTTTTAATCCAAATAATGAATTTATCTATTTTAAAAATACAAATAAAATCATGCAATTTTTAGAAGAGAAAGTGCATAATAATGACATTATTTTAATTAAATGTTCTAATTCAACAAAAATAAATAAATTTGCAAAAACATTACTAAAGCAGGTATCGATTTGATTAAATATTTGGCCTTTGAATACCAATCTTTATTTAGTTTTCTAAATATTTTTAGTTATATAACATTTAGATCTGGCGCCTCTATTCTTACTGGATTATTTTTTTCTCTCATATTTGGAAATTATATTATTAACAAGTTATCAAATGTTCAGCCAACTGGTCAGCCAATAAGAGATGACGGTCCAGAGTCACATATTATTGCAAAAAAAGGTACTCCTACAATGGGTGGCTTATTGATTATTCTAAGTGTTTTTGTTTCTACAATTATTTGGGCTGATTTAAAAAATATTTTTATATGGATTTTACTTTTAACTATTTTTATTTTTGGATCTATTGGATTTGCAGATGATTACAAAAAAATTAAATCAAATACAAGTGAGGGTATTTCATCAAAAATAAGAATTATTCTTCAAATCATTTTTTCATTTTTCATTTCATATTTAATTCTTATTAACTTAGATCCAAACATAAGCAAATCTATGACATTTCCTTTTTTTAAAAACTTAATTATAGATTTTGGAATATTTTATTTTCTAATTTCCATATTTATAATTATTGGATCGGCTAATGCAGTAAACCTTACTGATGGACTTGATGGTTTAGCAATTGTGCCTGTAATGATAGTTGCTATGTCTTTTGCTTTTATAGCTTATGTTTCAGGCAATATAGTTTTTTCTAATTATTTACTTATTCAATATATTCCTGGAACAGGTGAATTAGCAGTTTTTTGTGGTTCTTTAATTGGTGCTGCTTTAGGTTTTCTATGGTTTAACGCACCACCCGCTAAAGTTTTTATGGGTGATACTGGATCTTTAGCATTAGGCAGCTCTTTAGGCTCAATAGCAATAATATGCAAACATGAAATTCTTCTTGCAATAATAGGTGGTTTATTTGTTGTAGAAACTTTGTCTGTTGTAATCCAAGTATTCATTTTTAAAATGACAGGAAAAAGAGTTTTTTTAATGGCTCCACTACATCATCATTTTGAAAAAAAGGGATGGCATGAGTCAACAATAGTTATTCGTTTTTGGATAATTACCATTGTATTAGCTTTGATAGGTCTTGCAACTTTAAGAATTAGATAATGTATTTAATTTATGGAATTCAAAAATCAGGACTTTCTATAGTAAATTATTTTGAAAATAAAAAAATAAAATTTAAGATTTGGGATGATAATCCAATAGTAAGAAAAGCTATAAAAAAAAATTATAATAAAGAATATTTTTTTAATATCAAAAAAGATAATTTGAATGATTTTGAAAAAATTTATATTAGCCCAGGAATATCTTTAAGACAAAAAAAATTTAAAAGAAAAAATATATCTAAAAAAGTAAATAGAGATTTAAATCTATATATTTCGAATTTAACAAATCAAAAGATTGTAGCTATTACTGGCACAAATGGAAAATCAACAACAACCAAATTAATAGGAGACATTTTAAAAAAAAATAATATTAAAACATTTGTTGGGGGCAATATTGGAGAACCATTATGCAATGCTTTTCTTCTTAAAAAAAAATATAAAGTTCATGTCATCGAATTAAGTTCTTTTCAATTAGAAACAGTTAAGTCACTTGATAGCAGAATATCAGTAATTACAAATTTATCTGGCGATCATCTAGATAGGTACAAAGGTATTAGTGATTATATTAACCAGAAAAAACATATTATATCTAAAAATGGAATTAATTTGTTATCTATTGATGATGTTTATTCAAGAAAAATATTTAATCAAAAAAAAATTAAAAATAAAATTAGTTTTTCTTTAGTCGATAAATCAGCTGATTGTTTCGCTAATAATGATTATATTCTAGATAATTACTTTAAAAAAGGTAGGAAATTATCAATAAAAAAAATCTCAAAAGACTTAGAAGGTCATTTTAATATTCAAAATATTTTAATAGCATACATATGTAGCAAAATATTAAAAATTCCAGAAACTAATTTTCTTAAGGTTATTAAAACATTTAGAGGTCTTGCATTTAGATCATCTACAATTTTTACAAATAATAAATTAAAAATAATAAATAATAGTAAATCTACTAATTTAAATTCAACAATAAATTCAGTTGTAAATTATAATAATATTTATTTAATCTTAGGTGGCATAGCTAAAGAAAAAAATTTTGAAATTCTTCTAAAATATAAAAATAAAATTAACTGTGTATATACCTACGGAAAATCTGGATCTTTTATTGAAAAAAAATTAAAAAAAGAATTGGATGTAAAAAAATTGGCAAATTTGAAATCAGTTATCAAACAAACCTTTGAGGATATTAAAAAAAATTCAAATCAATCAACCATATTATTCGCTCCTGCATGTGCCTCTTATGATCAATACAAAAATTTTGAAGAAAGAGGCATGCATTTTAATAAATTAATTAAAAATTATATTAATTAAACATGGAATATTTAAAGAATTGGTGGAGCTCAATTGATAGAATTAACGTAATATTAATATTATCATTGGGTTTTACAGGATTAATACTTTCATTTTCCATAGATGAAAATTTATCCATAAATAGACACTCTATTTTTTTTCTTTTTTCAATTTTTCTACTTATTGCATTATCAGACCTAGATAGTAAAAATATAAGAAGAATTTCATTATTTTTATTTATTATTTTATTAATAATAATACTGCTAATACTTTTTTTAGATTACGAAGTTAAAGGTGCTAAGAGATGGTTTCAAATATTTAACTTAACATTACAACCTTCAGAGATAATTAAGCCTATTTTTGTCATATTGACGGCATGGTGTATAAGTAAATCTATAGAGGATAAAAAATTTTATTTACCTTTACTGTTTATTTTTTTCTTCTTGCTTTTATCTTTAATACTCATGCAACCTGATTTGGGGATGACAGTTTTACTGTCAGCAACTTTTTTTTGTCAGTTATTCGTTGCTGGTTTATCAATTTTTTTAGTTATTGTTGCATTTTTATTTATTTTAGGAATTTCGATATTTTCTTATTTTGTTTTTGATCATGTTCAATCACGAATTAATTCATTTCTTGGTGGTTTAAGTGGTACTGATACATACCAAATTGATTTAAGTATTCAAGCTTTCAAAAATGGTGGGCTACTTGGAAAAGGTCCAGGGCAAGGCATTTTAAAAGAAAAAATTCCGGATGCTAACACAGATTTTATTTTTGCTGTTGCTGGAGAAGAATTAGGATTTATCTTTTGTTTAATCATTATTTTTATAATTCTATCTATTATAATAAGAAGCTTATTAAAAGTTCTACAACTTGAAGATCCTTATAAAATTATAGCAATTAGTGGTTTAATTTGCTCATTTGGATTACAATGCTTAATTAATATCTTTAGCTCGCTAGGTCTTATACCAACAAAAGGTATGACACTGCCATTTGTAAGTTATGGAGGCTCTTCAATGATATCAATAGCAATTTTATTTGGTTTTTTATTATCTCTTACAAATAAAAAAAATGAAGAATTATGAAAAAAAATTTTTTACTAATTACAGGTGGAACAGGCGGGCATGTTATACCAGCAAAAAATTTCGCTAATTATTTATCTAGTAAAAATATAAATTGCACAATTATAACTGACAAAAGAGGCTATAAATATTTTGATAATTATAATGGAAAAATTTATATCATTAGTTCGTCAAATTTAAATGGTAACATAATATTTAAAATCTATGGTATATTTCAAATTTTATTAGGATTAATTCAATCATTTACTATTATATTTTTATTAAAACCATCGCACTTTATTTCTTTTGGAAGTTACGCTTCCTTTTCTCCTATGTTATCATGTATATTTTTTAAGCCATTCTATAAATTTAGTGTTTATATTCATGAACAAAATTCGATAATAGGTAGGACGAATAAATTTTTTCTGAATTTTACAAATAAATTATTTTTAAATTTTGATATTAAATCTAAAATCAATTCAAAGTTTAAAGATAAAATATACGTAGTAGGCTCACCAGAAAATAATTTTAAAAAAAATAATAAAATAAGCAATAAAAATTCTGAGAGTATTTTTACAATTTTTATTTCCGGTGGAAGCCAGGGATCAGAATTTGTATCAAACTTTGCAACAAATTTAATTAAAATTATAGATAATGAAAGAATTATAAAAGCAAAATTTATATTTCAGTGCTCTAAACATTTGATAAAAAAACAAGAAGAAAAATTAAGTAATATTAAATTACCAATCATTTTGAAAGATTTTTTTACTAACATAGATGAAATACTAGATAATGCTAATTTAGCAATATGTAGAGCTGGAGCAGGAACAATTGTTGATTTAATTAACTTTAAACTTCCCTCGATATTAATTCCATTACCTTCTTCAAAAGATAATCATCAATTTTTTAATGCTAAAATATTAGCTAAACATGACTTAGCCATAATTATTGATCAAAATAGTAATGATTTAGATAAAGCAAAAAGACATATTTATGAAACATACAATAATTCAAAAAAATTAGAATCAATGAATAATAAATTTGATATGATTAAAGTTAAAAACTCAAACACTTTAATTTATAAATTAATACTAAATGAAAATTAACAGTAAAATTCATTTTATAGGTATTTCAGGAATAGGAATGTCTGGTATTGCAGAATTGATGTTAGATAAAGGATATTCGATCCAGGGTAGTGATATATCAGTAAACGACAATACAAAAAGATTAAAGAAAAAAGGTATAAAATTTTTTTTAGGACATAATAAAAAAAATATTAAATATGCCGATGCCGTCGTTTATTCATCAGCTATAAAAAAAAATAATCCTGAAATAAGAGAGGCATATATTAAAAAAATACCTCTTCTTACTCGAGCTGATATGCTTTCAGAATTAATGAAAAATAAAAAATCTATTGCTATAGCCGGATCCCATGGAAAAACTACGACTACTAGTTTGGTTGGAAACATTTTTAATGAAGCAGGTTTAGATCCTACTATTGTTAATGGAGGTATTATAAATTCTTTTTCAAACAATAATCGCTATGGAAAAGGGGAATGGATGATTGTAGAGGCAGACGAAAGTGATGGCACCTTTTTAAAACTCCCACATCAAATATCAATTATTACTAATTTAGACGTTGAACACATGGATTTTTATAGATCAGAGAAAAATTTAATTAATGCATTTGAAAAATTTATAAATCTGCTTCCGTTTTATGGAACCACAATAATGTGCTATGATGATAAGAACCTTAAATTACTAATTAACAAAATAAAAACTAGAAATATTTTAACTTATTCAATAAAAAATAAAAAAGCAGATGTATTAATCTTTGACATTATTCAAAACAAACTAAAAACTTCCTTTAAATTAAAAATTAACAATAAAATTATTCATTCTTCTAATTATAAATTTACTATCAATGCAATCGGAAATCACAATATTTTAAATGCAACTGCAAGTATTGTTGTGGCTAAACTAAATGGAATAAAAAATAAAGATATTAATAACGCCTTGACTAATTATGTTGGTGTTAAAAGAAGATTCTCATTTATTGGAAAAAAAAATAAGTCCTTTGTGTACGATGATTATGCGCATCATCCAACTGAAATTGCAGCTACATTAAGTGCTGCTAAAAGTCTAAAAAATAAAGTAATAGTTGTTTTTCAACCACACAGATACACTAGAACTAAAACACTAATTAGAGAATTTATAAAAGTTTTATCAAAAGTTGATTATTTATTTTTATTAGAAACTTATTCAGCTGGAGAAAAGATTATCAAGGGAGCGACTTCAAAAGATTTATTTTCAAAAATATTAAAAAAAAATAAAAATACTACATATTTAAAGAATATAAGTGATTTAAATAAATTAATGAAACCTCATACTATGAATAAAAATACCATTGTTTTTATGGGTGCGGGCTCAATATCAAGTATTGCAAAAAAATATTTGAATAACTAATGTCAAAAAAAATTATAGAATTAGCTAATAAACTTAAAAGTAAAATTTACTCAGATTATAATGCTGGTAAACATACTTGGTTCAGAACAGGTGGTAATGCAAAAATATTTGCTATAGTTGAAGATAATTTAGAGTTAGAAATACTACTAAATGAAATAAATAATGAAAATTTTTACATAATAGGGTCAGGTTCAAATCTTTTAATTAGAGATAATGGTTACAATGGAACTCTTATAAAATTAGGCAAAGGTTTTAATACTATTAATATTAATGATAACAAACTTGAAGTTGGCGCTGGTATTTTAGACATTAATTTATCAAATTATGCATTAAGACAAAATATAGAGGGTTTTGAATTTTACAGTGGTATTCCAGGGTCAATAGGTGGAGCAGTAAAAATGAATGCAGGTTGCTATGGCTCAGAAACAGTAGATGTTATAAATAGTATAGAAATTTGTGATAATTTTGGTCAAAGAAAGATAATTACAAAAGATAAACTAAATCTAAAATATAGATCTTCAAAAATTAATAATACAGAAATAGTTACAAAAGCTTTTTTTAATTTTAATTATGGAGATCAAAATTTAATCAAAGAAAAGATTAATGAAATAAAGAATAAACGTTTAGAATCTCAGCCAATTAAAAATAAAACTTCTGGCAGCACTTTTAAAAATCCTAAAAATTTACATGCAGCAAAATTAATTGAGGAAGCAGGATGCAAAGGCACCAATTATGGAGATGCATATGTAAGTGATAAACATGCAAATTTTTTAATAAACAGGGGAAGTGCCTCAGCAACAGATATAGAAAACCTGGGTAAAAGTATTGTTGAAAAAGTATATGACAAATTCAATGTAAAATTGGAATGGGAGGTAAAAATAATAGGTGAGTAATAAAAAATTTTTAATTTTAGAAGGAGGTAATAATGAAGAGCATGATGTATCTTTGGTAACTTCTAGAGAAATTCAAAAAATTCTTGATCAAAATAAATTGAAGTTTAAGACATTAAGAGTTAATCCTAAAAACTTTCATAAAAAAATAATTAATTATAAAAATTTTGTTTGTATTAATGCTTTACATGGACCTTTTGGTGAAGATGGACAAACTCAAAAAATTTTAAAAAAAAATAAAATTCCCTTTTCTCATTCAAATATAAAATCATCTAATCTATGTTTTAATAAATCTGCATCCAAGAAAGAAATTATTAAAAATAAATTAATGTCTCCAAAATATTATCTTTTAAATATAAATGATTTAACTGAGAAGAAATTAATTATTATCAAAAGTAAGTTAAAAAAATTTGTTATTAAGCCTAATAAAAGTGGTTCAAGTTTTGGTATAAAAATAATTAAAAATCAAAAAGAATTTAATAATTTAATTTCTAATTTAGAAGAATTTAAAAGGAAACTTACTAATCACAAAGAAATTTTAATTGAAGAGTATATTTCTGGAAGGGAGCTTACAGTTTCAACTATTAAATTGGATAAAAAAATTCACGCACTTGCTGTAACAGAGATAAAATCAAAAAATAATTTCTTTGACTATAAAGCAAAATACTCAAAAGGTTATGCTAAACATATTTTGCCAGCTAAATTAAATAAAATAAATTATGCTAAATGTCTTAAATTTGCTACTAAAGCTCATAAAATATTAGGTTGTAATTCACTTGCAAGAACTGATTTTATTTTTGATACAAAAAAAAATAAAATTTTCTTTTTAGAAACAAATACTCAACCTGGACTTACTCCTATATCTCTATTGCCCGAACAAGCTAATTATAAAGGGTTAACTTTTTCAGAAATCGTTTTTATTTTGATCAAAAATTTAAATTATTAATATGAACAATATTAATAGAAGAAGATATGTAATAAGTTTTAGATCATTTACTTATTTTTGTATTTTCTTATTTTTAATTATTTTTTCTTTTTTACTTTATTTTAACAAAAATAATTTAATTAAGACCTCTAAAAATATAATTCAGAGTTTTTCAGAAAACTTCCAATATCAATTTACAAAATTTGATGTTTCAGGTTTGGAAAAAATTGAATTAAAGTTTGTAGAGGAGAAAATTCAAAATTATATAGGATCTTCAATTTTTTTATTACCATTGGATAAAATCAATGACTTAATAAAAGAACATAATTGGGTCAAAGAAATATATTTAAAAACAAATTACAAAGACACTCTATTTATTAGGATTGAAGAATATAAACCAATAGGAATTTATTTTTTTAACGAGAAATACTTTGTTTTTGATGAAAATGGAAAAATTATAGATCAAATTTACATTACAGATTTCAATCATAACTCATTATTAATTTTTAAGGGTAATTCTTCAAACTTAAAAGCTAATTCACTAATTAATATTTTAAAAAATAATGATTTTGAAAAAAAATATCAAATAAAGAGTTTAGAATTTGTTAATAAAAGAAGATGGGACATAAATTTATACAGCGATGTGAAATTAATGCTTTCAGAAGAAGATCCAAATAAATCTATTCAGAATTTTATTATGATACAAAATAAACTTAGCGAAACAGATATTAATAATATAAAAGCATATGATTTAAGAAATATAAAAAAAACGATCTTAATAAATTTAAATGATTAAAGCTGGTTTAGATATTGGTAATTCAAAAATATCATGTGTCATTGCTGATTATAAGAATACCGAAAATATAAATATCCTATCCATTGTAACAATCCCTAATAATAATATTAAAAAAAATATAATTTTAAATTTTGAAAATTTACATGATCAAATTAAATCTTTAGTTAACGAGGCCGAAAAACAATCTCAAACAAAATTGAATTCTATTAATCTAAATTTATCTCTATTGAATTCTAATTCACATTACTACGACTCAGCGATAGAATTAAAAAATGAGAGAATTTCAGAATTACATTTAAAAAAAATTATTAATCAATCAGAATATTTTAATAATCAAACTGAAAAATTTGAAGTTTATAATAATATAACGTCATTCGATATAGATAATAATCTGTATTTTAATGCACCAATAGGAAATTATTCAGATAATATCAAAATTAATTTTTATAAAATAAATATACAAAAAAAATATTCAGATAATATTTCAAGTGTTATCAAAAAATTGAAACTTAATATTGATAATTATATTCCTTCTCCATTATCTTGCTCTTTATCATCACTAACAAAAGATGAAAAAGAACTTGGAACTATTTGTATTGATTTAGGTCATTCAACATCTTCTATATCAGTATTTGAAAATAATAAATTTGTTTATGGAGATGCAATAGGTGTTGGCAGTAATAACATTACATTAGATATTGCTCGTGGTTTATCCACCACTATTTCTAGTGCTGAAAGATTAAAAACTTTATACGGCTCTTTGGTTTCATCACCTAGCGATGATCATGAAATTATAGAAATTCCAGTTATTTCAGGAGATAAAAATACATTTAAACAAATAACAAGATCAAGCTTAAACGCTATTATAAGACCTCGTATTGAAGAAACTTTAGAGATGATATGGCAAAAAATTAGAGATAACAATTTAAGAACTAAAAAATTAAATAATGTTGTTCTAACTGGAGGTGGGGCAATGTTGGATAATATTGAAAAATATGTAGAAACAATTTTTGCTAGTGGTGTAAGAATATCAAGTCCTTTGGATCAATTAAATTTAGAAAATAATTTTAAAAAACCCAATTATTGCGACATTATTGGATCCATATTGTATGAAAAAGATTTATTTAAAGTTGATTTTCTAGCAAAACAATACAAAAATTCAAAAAAACGAGGAATTTCAGGCTTTTTTACTTGGCTTGATCAATATATTTAGATAATACTATATGTAGTAAATTATATTGACGATTTCGAACATAAATCGTTAAAAACTATTTAAAACGGCGGAGATTACAATGACTATCAATATTTCAATACAAGATGTAGCACATAACTTACATCCTAAAATAACAGTTTTAGGCGTAGGTGGATCTGGTGGAAATGCAGTTAACAACATGATTAATGCTAATTTAGAAGGTGTAGATTTTTTAATAGCTAATACAGATGCACAAGCTTTACAAATATCAAGTTGTCCAAATAAAATTCAATTAGGTTTAAACAGCACAAAAGGATTAGGTGCAGGAATGAGACCTGATATTGGAAGGCAAGCAGCAGAAGAAGCAATTCAAGATCTGAGTGAAAAGTTAGAAGGAAGTCATATGCTTTTTATAGCTGCTGGAATGGGTGGTGGTACTGGCACAGGAGCTGCGCCAGTAATAGCTAAATTAGCAAGAGAAAAAGGAATACTTACTGTTGGTGTTGTAACAAAACCATTTCATTTTGAAGGTTCTCAAAGGATGAAGTTAGCTGAGAAAGGTATTGATGAATTGCAACAGTATGTTGATACATTACTAACAATACCAAATCAAAATTTATTTAGAATTGCTAATGAAAAAACTACATTCTCTGATGCATTTAAAATGGCCGATGATGTTCTTTATGCAGGTGTAAGAGGTGTCACTGATCTTATGGTTCAGCCTGGAATGATAAATTTAGATTTCTCAGATATCAAAACTGTTATGTCCGAAATGGGTAAAGCAATGATGGGTACAGGTGAAGCACAAGGTGAAGGTAGAGCAATTGCAGCCGCTGAAGCAGCTATTGCAAACCCATTAATTGATGACGTATCTCTTAAGGGTGCAAAAGGTCTAATAATAAATATTACTGGTGGGAAAGACATTACATTATACGAAGTTGATGAGGCTGCAAATAGAATTAAACAAGAAATTGATGAAGAAGCAAATATTATCTATGGAACTACTTGTGATGATAGACTTGAGGGTGTTGTTAGAGTTAGTATTGTTGCTACTGGTATCGATGCAAACAATAATATATCAGCTAAAACATTAGAAAATTTTGCTCCTATAAATATTAATAATGATATTTATAAACAAGATATAGACAACCCTAAAACATTAGCGGAAAACTCTATTCTTCAGGAAAATACTTCACAAAAGGAAAGCATCCTAAATATTGAAAACATTGAAATGTCTAATGAACAAATTGTTGATAGTTTAGATTCTAATATTACAGATTTAGATGAGCAAACAACTGCTTCCAGCTTAGAAGAAAATATTGATAATACAGTATTTGAACAAAATGAAGTTTTAGAAACTCGAGATCAAATAGAAACTGGAAATATGTCTGATGAAGTATCAAGCTCATCTTTAAATGTTGAAAAACCAAGTGAAACGAGTGTAAGAAAGTTAAGTTTATTTGATACTCTATCAACTGAAAATGACTCTGCAGATAAAACTCCAGAAAATGAGATTCTAGAAAAAACTGAACCTGTTTTTGCATCTTCAGAAGAAATAATTGAAGAACAAACCTCTGAAGATAATAATTTAAGTATGAATGAAAAAGAGGAGTTCAGTCCTGAAGAGACTGAGTCTTCTGAAATAAATGATGAATTCAATCAGGAAACAGAAGAAGAACTTTTAGATATACCAACTTTCTTAAGAAGACAGGCTAATTAGTATAGAATTTATTTGCAATATTTTGAAATATTAGGTTAGTTGTTAAGAGCGTCAAAAATATGTAATTAAAAAGTGCTGAAATCAGCACTTTTTAAAATGATAGATATATCTAATACATTTAACTTTCAACAAACAATAGCTCATTCTGTATCTATAAATGGAATAGGATTGCATTCAGGAGTAGATGTATCAATGAAACTCTATCCTGCTGAAGCTGATTATGGAATTAAGTTTGTAAGAAAAGATCTTACTGAAAATAATATTATTGAGGCCCTGTGGTCAAACGTAACTGATACAAAATTAAGCACAACTATAAGTAATCAAAGTGGTACAAGTGTATCAACTATTGAGCATTTAATGAGTGCTTTGTCTGGATTACATATAGATAATATTAAAATTGAAATAGATGGTCCAGAAGTGCCAATAATGGATGGAAGTTCAATAAAGTTTGTTGATCTAATTGATCAAACTTCTATTAAAAGTTTAAATAAAAGAAGAAAAATTTTAAAAGTTAAAAAAAATATCAAAGTTGAAAATAATGATTCATCTGTGGAATTAAAACCTAATAATCAGTTTTCCATAGATTTCGCAATAGATTTTCCTAGTAAACTGATTAGTAAACAAAGCTGTCAATTACAATTAGTAAATGGAAACTATAAAACAGATATTGCTTCAGCGCGTACTTTTGGATTTGAAAAAGATGTTGATATGCTAAGATCAAATGGTTTGGCACTTGGTGGTTCTTTAGATAATGCTGTTGTTGTTGGAGAAAGTAAGATACTGAATTCAGATGGTTTGCGTTTTAAAGATGAATTTGTGAGACATAAAATTCTTGATTCTATCGGAGATTTGTATTTGGCTGGAGCCCCAATTCAAGGTTATTTTTTTGGAAACAAATCAGGTCATCTTTTGAATAATTTATTATTAAGATCTTTGTTTGCTGAAGAAAATAATTACGAATATATATAGTTAAATCATTTTTTTTGGATCAACTATTTTATCAAATTCCTTCTCTGAAATTAATTTCAATTTTAAAGCTGCTTCCTTAAGAGTCAAATTTTCTACAAAGGCTTTTTTTGCAATTTTTGCTGCATTGTCATATCCAATCTTTTTATTTAACGCAGTAACAAGCATTAAAGAATTATTTAAATGGTTATTAATAATTTCTTTATTTGCTTTTAATCCCTTTAAGCAATTATTATTAAAACTTTTAACACCATCATTAAGAAGATTCACTGACTGAATAATGTTAAAAGCTATAACTGGTTTATATGTATTAAGCTGAAAATGACCATTTGAACCAGCAAGATCTACTGTTGTACTATTTCCTATTACTTGAACACATACCATACTTAAAGCTTCAATTTGAGTGGGGTTTACTTTTCCAGGCATAATTGAAGACCCAGGTTCATTAGCAGGTAAAATTAACTCTCCTAAACCAGATCTAGGTCCAGATGCTAAAAACCGAATGTCATTTAGGATTTTTAATAATGATATTGATAAAGTTTTTAATGAATTCGAAAAATTTACTAGCGGGTCATGAGATGATAAAGCTTCAAATTTATTTTGCGCAGGTTTGTAATTATCTTTTGTAAGTTTATTTAAATATTTGCAAAAAACTTTATCAAATTTATTGGGTGCATTAATTCCAGAACCCACTGCTGTTCCACCTTGAGCAAGATATTTTAATTCTGATTGTGAATTTTTAATTCTATTTAAACATGCCTGTAATTGTGTACAAAATGCTGAAAATTCATCGCCTAAAGTAATTGGTGTTGCATCTTGTGTATGTGTTCTCCCTATTTTAATTATTCTTCGAAATATTCTTGATTTATTTTGAAATTCTTTAATCAATTTTTTTAGACTTGGAATTAAATCTTTAATAACTAACTCATTAATCGCCACGTGCATTATTGTTGGAAAAGTATCATTCGATGATTGAGATAAATTTACATGATCATTTGGGTGAACAGGTTTTTTACTTCCAATTTTTCCTTTTAATTTTTTTATAATATAATTGCTAATTACCTCATTTGCATTCATATTAGTTTGAGTTCCTGATCCAGTTTGCCATACAAGTAATGGAAATTCTTCAATTAGTTTTAAATTAATAATATCATTACAAGCTTTTATAATTAATAATCCTAATTTTTTATTTAAAACACCTAGTTCTATATTAGCTTCTGCAGAGGCTTTTTTTTGTTGACCTAATGCCACTATTAACTCAACTGGTATCTTCTCATTACCTATTTTAAAATTTTCAAGTGATCTTTGAGTTTGTGCTCCCCAAAGTCTATTTTTATCAATTTTTTTTAAACCTAAACTGTCAGATTCTGTTCTTTTTATATTTTTCATTATTTATTAACAAACTACTTATAACATATTATATAACACTTATGAACAAACTTGTTTTACTTAGGCATGGCCAAAGCCAATGGAATTTAGAAAATAGATTTACTGGTTGGAAGGATGTTCCATTAACTGAAAAAGGTATCAATGAAGCAAATAATGCAGGTCTATTATTAAAAAAAAATAATATAAAAATCGATAAAATTTTTAGTAGTGTTTTAGAAAGAGCAAACAAAACTGCAGAAATTGCAATTATGGCATCAGAAATAGAAAATTTACATAAAAATGGTAATCTTATTTATGAAAAAGATCAAAGATTAAATGAGAGAGATTATGGAGATTTAGTAGGTTTAAATAAATCTGAAACTGCTGATAAGTTTGGAAAAGAACAAGTACATATTTGGAGACGATCATATGACACACCACCACCAAATGGTGAAAGCCTCAAGGATGTAGTAGAAAGAGTTTCACCCTACTTTTATGAAACAATTTATCCATATATCTTAGATAAAAAAAATGTTCTTATTGCAGCACATGGTAATTCTTTAAGAGCAATAATGATTAAAGTTGGTATGTATAAACCTCAAGAAATATCTTCAATAGAGCTTCCAACTGGTAGCCCACTGTGTTTGGACTATGAAAACGGTAAACTAATAAATCATTATTACTTAGATTAATCTTTTTTATAACTAGAAAAATCTATTACATTATTTTTTATAGATTTTTTACTTTCTAAATTTTTCCTGAATTTCTTTTGGATTTTATTTTTTTGTAAAATTAATCCAAAATTTGCTGAGGGGTCTGCAAAGGATACAATAGATTCATAACTGATTTTTAATTTAGCTTTTATATCATTGAATGAAAGAGTAATTGAAAAATTATCTTTATTTATTTCAAGATTATAATATTCGTATTGTATTACAATTGTCATCTCTTCAGGAAATTTTTGTTTTATCCATTTTGGTAGCTGAACATTTTTATTATTTGTTAGGAAAGTAATATAAAGATGATTATTGCCCTTTAATCCATTATCTTTAATACTTCTTAATATTTCTTTAAAAACATTTAGCATGTTTTTATTTAAAATATTGTCATAATCTAACATATGATTTCAATCACTTAAAATTTTATAAATATTTTATCAAACGATTTGTAAAATACCATATACTATATTATTTAATAATAAAATTTTATTCTTTGTAACTTAAAATTTATGAAAATTAGTATCATTACTTGCACATACAACAGGTTAGAAAAACTAAAAATTAATATCAACTCAGTAATAAATCAAAATTATAATAATTATGAGCATTTTATAATTGATGATGGATCTAGTGATAATACTGAAAACTATATTAAAAATTTAGATCATGATAATATTTTTTATATTAAATTAAAATCTAATTCAGGTCAGCCAACTGCAATGTTTAATTCTAAAATATTTAAACGAGTTTCAGGGGATTTAATTTTTACACTCGATTCAGACGATTATCTATTTTCAAATTCAATCACTCAAATTGTAAATGATTTTAAAAAATATCAAAAATATAACCCATGGACAATAGCTTATGCTTTTAGCTACAAAAAAGAAAAAGACATAAAATTAAGTGAAATAAATTATATAAAACAAAAATCTAAAGATATTTTGCAAGATAATCATCCTCTAAATAGTAGTGGCAAAGGTTTTGTTGATCATTTTTTTGTTCAAACAAAAGATTATTATAAATTTTTTAATAAATATTTTGATAGTCCATCTAAATGGTATTCTAGCAGAATAGAATTAGCAATTAAGAAAGATTTTAACGAAATTTATACAAATAATTATTTAGGCTTTATGAGTCTTGGGAATGATACTGTTTCTAAAGGTGCAAATCTAGAAAAGTATGCAAAAATAACATTGGATACGCGCAAATTTTATTATGATAATTTTAAAGAGCATATGGGTAAGAATTATTTAAAATACACAATTTATTCTTTACTTCTAAACATATTAGTAAATAAAGAGAAAAAATTATATTTTAAATATTACTTAAATGAAGCAGTAAAAAAAAAATTGATTGAAAAAAAACAAATATTAATTTTATATATACTCAGTTTTCTTCCAAGTAATTTTTTGTTAAGAATTAAAAAATTGATAAAGCAAAAAAGAAATAAAAGATAAATAAAAATGAATAACTTTTCCTATTTAGAATACAAGAATATAATTGAAAAGTTACAAATAAATAATGAAATTAAAGATTTTTCTGAAATTAATAATAAGACAAAAAAATTTCTTCTTATAAGACATGATGTAGAATTTTCTCCAGAAAGAGCATTACAAATGGCAGAATATGAAAAAAATATGATGGGTATAAATTCATCTTATTTTTTTCAATTTAGAAATTCCTGTTACAACATGTGTTCCTATAAAAATTTGAAAATATTAGAAAGAATTATAAACTTAGGTCATAAAATTGGTTTGCATGTTCACAAAAATGGAAATCAAATCGACTCTGTAAAAAATCTTAAAAAGTATATCATTTCTGAAATTAATATATTTAGCAAATTAATTGATTATCCAATTGACCGTTTTTCATTCCATAGACCAACAAATTTTGAACTAAGTTCTAATATCAAAATAAAAGAAAAAATAAATGTTTACTCTAATTTGTACTTTCATTTTTTTAATAACAAAAAAATTTTTAAACCAAAAATTAAATATTTTTCAGACTCTTTACATACTTGGAATTATGGTAATCCCATTGTTGATAAAAAAAAATATTTAAAGATCCAAATTTTAACTCATCCATATTCCTGGTCTATTTTTGGATCAAAAAATACAAATAACTTGAAAAATTTAATTCAAGAAAATAAAAAAATTTTTACTAATGACCTTTCAAAAGAGTTAAAATATTTTCCTAAAATATGAAAATCGGTTTCCTTGGAGTAAAGATAGCAAGTATTGATTTAATCAATCTTCTAAAAATAAATAATATTAAAATAAATTACATAATAACATTAAAAAAAATTAATAAAAAAACAAATATAGCAGATGGTGGTAATTTAGTTCGATTTGCAAAAAAAAATAAAATTAAAATATGTAAGATAGAAAAATATTCAATTTCAGAAAATGATATATTAAAAATAAAGAAACTTAAATTAGACTTATGCATTGTTTTTGGTTGGCAAAGAATCATTCCACAGAATGCTCTCAATTCGACAAAGTTTGGTTTTTATGGATTTCATGGTAGTTATTTGAAACTTCCAAATGGGAGAGGAAGATCTCCATTTAATTGGACTTTAAGAAAAAATAAAAAAAAAATTTACTATAATCTTTTTAAATACTCTAAAAATTATGATCTAGGAGACATTTTCAAAACATCTATTATAAAAATTAATACGAATGAAGATATCAAAATAGTCATTAAAAAATCGCTTCTTGAAGCTGCACAAATGATTCTAAATTTAATTGATGATATAAATAAAAAAAATTTAAAATTAAGAAAACAAAAACTAGTTAAAAACCCAATTGATTTTAAAAAAATTACACCTGAAAGTTGTAAAATTGATTTTAAAAAAGGTATTAAATATAATCTTGCATTGATTCATGCTAGTGCCAAACCTTTTGATGGTGCATACGCAATATATAATAGGAATAAAAAAATATTTATTTATGAGGCTTATGATTTAAACTTTAAAATTAAAATAACAAAAAAAGCTGGATTAGTTTATTTAGCTATGCAAGATAATAGTTTTTTCTTATGTTTTTTTGATGGAATATTATTTGTAAAATCACATTCTTTAAAAGAAATTGAAAAATTTAAAATAAAATACTTAAAATAATTATAATGATATGAATAATAATTATAGCTTTTTGGCAAAATTATTTCACTGGGTTTTTGTTTTTTTATTTATTTATGGTGTTGCTAAACAAGTAAATGATTTAGAGCAACTTTCAGATAAATTCTTTTTTATCTTTGAAATTACATTTGCTACTTTATTTTTAATACTTTTAATTGTTCGTTACATTTATATGAAAAGAACCCAAACTTCCTCATTGCCTCCAGATACATCAAATTCACAGAAAATTGCTGCTAAAATAGTCCATTTATCAATGTATATTCTTCTAGCATCTACAGCTCTATCAGGTTTGTTTATAGGTTTTTTATATCATTTAAAAATCCAAGATGGCATTTTGATTAATATTGTAATTTGGCTGCATGAAATAATTATTAATTTATTATATATTTTCATAATAATTCATATATTGGCTGCGTCTTATCATAGATTAAAAAAAGATGGAGTTTGGACGTCAATGGTACCTTTTTTTAAAGAGAAAATAAAATAATTACAATTAGTTTTTAATAATAATGATTAAAGATTAACTTTTTTCCTAATGCTTTTATTTTTCAATTATAAGTATTAAATTGGACGTAAAAAAAAACAACTTATATTTATAAATCTTGAATTTTTTTAACTTTAATTTTTTGCATATATTTACTAAATCATTTTTGGATAATAAATTTAAATTTTTTTCTTTTGAATAAAAATTTAATTTTAATAATCTTAAAATTCTTCTATGAATATTTTTGGGCAACCAATGAATAAAAGGAAGAATTGTGTGAAAATCTAAAGGATAAAATCTATTTGGAGTTTGTATAAATACAAATTCTCTTGAAATTCTTACCATTTCTTTAACAAACAATATTTGATTCTTATACGAACCTACATGTTCAATTGTTGCATTTGAATGAGATATTTCAAAAAAATCATTATCAAAATTTGTTTTTAATCCATTACCAATAATAATCTTATTTAAATTTTTGAATTTACTTTTTAAAATTTTACAATCCTGATCAGAAAGACAAGTTATATTATAATTATTAGAAGTATTAATTAAAAAATTATTTTGTTCATCATCTAGTGACGGAGTTGAGCCTATATCTATAATTGATTTGCTATCATTATATTTTGTATACTTTTTAAAATATTTAAAAAAATCATTTCTAGCTTTTAAAGTTAAATATTTGTAATATTGATATAGAAACTTTTTTTTAGATTCAGAGTAAGTTTCTGCTTTATTCCTTTCAGACATTTTTAAATACACTGATTACTTTTTTAATTTTTCCCATTCAGCCATACCACCTGCAATATTCTTCACATCCTTTATACCCATATCTTTCATTGTTTTGGTTGATAAAGTTCCTTGTCCACCAACACCGCAAAATACAACATATTCTTTATTTGGATTTTCTTTGAAAAATTTATTTTCTAAGGGACTACCTTCTGCTAAGTAAAATTCAATAAAGGCTCTATCCAAATGAATTGCATTTCCTATTGTTCCTTTATCAAAACTTTCTTTATCTCTAACATCAATAAATTGCACATTTGGATCATTGAGTTTTTCTCTTGCTTCTGATGCAGAAATGTTTTCAATTTCATTTTTTACACTCATTAAATCTTCAAATTTTTTCATATTTTTCCTACCTCGTTTATATGGGGCGTTCTGTAGAACGACCTCTATTTTATTATATACAGAAAATATAGGTTTTTGGAAACTTCTTCGTAGAAACTTCGTAGTAAGTTTTCGTTATTTGTCAGATTTCTTGTTTTGGTTCTTCGTAGTCTTTTTTATTCTTTAACTAAGGATAATAATTTCATTGCTAGTCTAGAAACTGCCTTTCTTTCATCTTTTGATAGTTTTTTAATAATTTTTATATTTTCTTTTATTGTTTTATTATCAATTTTATTGAAAGTTATTAGAGCATTCATTGATTGACATAAAACAATCCAATCACTGGAATTATTAAGATAATCAGATACAATTTTTTTTGCTTTTTTTTGCTCTTTATTTTCTAATTGATTAACTAATTCTGAAAATAATTGAGCGCAGGTCCATTGTGTGGAAGATTGTTTTATCTTTGAAATTTTGTTTAAGAAAATATGTTTAAAATCTAAAAACCATTCTGGTTTTTGTCTAAAAATTCTTTTAAAAGCATTTGATGTTCTTAACCTTACTATTTGGTCTGTGCTTGAATAACACTTAATTAATGAATTAATTCTATTTTTTTTAACAATAACATGTTCAACAACTTTTATTGTATTACCTAGTGAATTTGGATGACCACCAGTTAGTTCAGACTCATAATTCATTATCAATTAATTTGTTAAAATAGATCCAAAAATTTACATTATTTAATAATAAATTATATATTTTCCTTCGTAGAAACTTCGTAGTAAACTTCGTAGAAAGGTTTTTATAAAAAATTATTGATATTACTAGATAATATTAAAAAAGTGGGGCGTTCTGTTGCTCGGTGCCCCTGACCGCGCTCACCTAGAATCTAGGCAGCAAGTGCTAATCTATTATCGTTAGCGTTTATAAAATAGCCCGATAACGGTGGTACAATACCGGATAAAGTCTTTGTCTTTGAATTACCGTCAAACCTATTTCGTCCCCATATTTGGTGGAGACGCCGGGTACCGCCCCCGGGTCCGAATAACTTATTGCACAAAGCATTTATTATCTTAGTTGCAAAGCAACATTTTCATTATACCTTAAACTAATTATACTTGAAAGTTTTGTCTTGAAACCTAGCAATTAAAAAAAAAAATTGTTACTAATTAATAAATAAAATAAAAAAATATGATTAAAGCAATAATGGCAGTAGATGAAAAAGGGGGAATAAGTAAGGGGCAAAGTATGCCCTGGCCCAAAAATTCTATTGACCTTAAATGGTTTAAAAAAAATACCTTAAATAATGTAGTAGTAATGGGAAGAAAGACCTGGGAAGACCCTTTTATGCCTACACCACTAAAATCAAGAATAAATGTTCTAATTACAAACAAAGATAAAGAATTAATAAAAGGGGCAGATTATTACTTCAGTGGAAACATAAATGATCAAATTCAAAATCTTCAATCAGAATATAAAGATATGGATATTTTTATCATTGGAGGTTCAGAAATAATAAATTTAACTTTTAAATCCATAGAACAATTTTATCTCACAAGAATCTACGGTAATTACAATTGTGAAAAATTTATAGATATTACTTTTTTAGAAAATAATATGAAAATGATTAAAAAATTAAATGGCGACTCAACTTGCCATTTTGAGATTTGGGAAAGATGAAACAATACCTAGATGCTTTAAGATATTGTTATGATAATGGATCTAATGTTGAAAGTAGAGCGGGTGGAGTTAGAAAATCATTTGGTTATCAAATGCATTATGATTTATCAAAAGGTTTTCCCGCTATAACGACTAAAAAACTAGCATGGAAATCTGTAGTTGCAGAGTTATTGTGGTTCATAGAAGGTTCAGACGATGAAAGAAGACTTGCTGAAATTCTATACAATGATTCAAGAGAAAATTTAAAAGATAAAAAAACTATTTGGACGCAAAATGCTCAAGCTGATTATTGGAAATCAAAGGCTAGATTTTATGGAGATGTCGGTAAAATTTATGGAGTTCAATGGAGAAATTTTAATGGAGAAGATCAAGTCTTAAATCTAATTAAAGGGTTAAAAGAAGATCCAAATGGAAGGCGTCACATAATTTCTGCTTGGAACCCACCTGAAATTAAAAATATGTCATTGCCAGCATGTCATGCATTCTCTCAATTTTTTATTTCTAATAACAAATTAAGCTGCCAATTATATCAGAGGTCATGTGACATGTTTTTGGGAGTTCCGTTTAATATAGCTAGTTATAGTCTCTTAACTCATATGTTAGCTAGAGAGTGTAAATTAGAAGTTGGAACTTTTATTCATTCTTTAGGAGATTTTCACATTTATGAAGAACATTTTGAGCAGGTTAAAATCCAATTAGAAAGAGTGCCTAAAAAATTACCCGAGCTTCAATTCGAAACAAAAGATTTTTTTAAATACAAAGTTGATGATTTTAAATTAATAAACTATCAGCATCATGAAAAAATTGATGCTCAGATGAATGTTTAATCAAGAGACTTTTTTAAGTTTTTAGCAATTGATATAAATTTTTTTGAAATTTCACCGTCTGGATTATCTATTATAATAGGTATTCCATTGTCTGATTGAATTCTTAAATGTGTATCAATAGGAATTTCTCCTAAAAAAGGTATTTTAGACTCTTCAGCTTCTTTTTTCACTCCATCTTTTGAAAATATATGATGTTTTTGATTACAATTATCACATATGAAATAACTCATATTTTCTACAATACCAAGAATATCAACATTTACTTTTTTAAACATATTTATTCCTTTTCTTGCATCAGTAAGAGCTATATCTTGAGGTGTAGAAATTACAATTGATCCAGAAAGTTTTGAACTTTGAGCTAAAGTAAGCTGAGCGTCTCCAGTACCAGGTGGTAAATCTATTATAAGGTAATCTAATTTACCCCATTCTACTCCATTAAACATTTGCTCTAATGCTTTCATGACCATTGGCCCTCTCCAAATTGTGGGAGCCTCAGCATCAAGAATAAAACCAATAGACATCAATTTTATTCCATAATTTTCTAAAGGTACAAGTTTTTTGTTTTGATTCATTATAGGTTTTTTTGAAATACCCATCATTCTAGGAATGCTAGGACCATAAATGTCTGCATCAAGTAAACCAATTTTAAGATCTAGTGAGCTTAATGCTGTGGCAAGATTTACAGAAAATGTAGATTTGCCAACACCACCCTTACCACTAGCAATTGCTATTATATTTTTTGCATCAATTTTAAATCTTTTGTTTTCATTATTATTTGTTTTAGTACTTTCTACATCTGAGTTTATAATTACATTCACAGAAAGAATTCCAGAAATTTGTTCAACATTATTTTTAAGCAATCTTGCTATATTTAGATAAAGATCTTCTTTTTGACCTTTCACAAGTAAGGAAATGTTTACATTGCCATCTTTTACAACTGCTGAAATATTTTGATTTTTAGGATCAAAACTAAGATTTGTTTCAGGATCACTAAATTTCTTAGAAAATGTGTAAATTAAAGATAAAATTTCATCAGACATACTTGATTTTTCCAGATTTACTCAAATATTAGTTATTAAATAATATAATTAGTGTTAGTAGATAGAACCAATATTATCAATAATATATGAACTGGAATAAAAATAACAACGACAATAATCCATGGGGATCAGGTGGAAATAACAACCCTTGGGGTTCAGGAGGGTCTGGAGACGGTCCAAATAGAAGAGATTTTGAAGAATCTATTAGAAAAGCAAAAGATAGATTTGGCAATTTTAAATTTGGTGGCAGACGTAATCTCTCAATATTTATAATAGTAGCTGTTTTACTATGGTTAGCTACTGGTTTTTATAGAGTCGAGCCTGATGAGCAAGGTGTAGAGCTTTTATTTGGAAGATGGAACGGTCAAACAACCGAGCCTGGATTACATTACTTTTTTCCCACTCCAATCGGTCAAACTGTTACACCTAAAGTTGAAGTAATTAGAAAAATCAATGTTGGTTTTAGAAGTGCAAGTGATCTTGGTTTTGGCTCAAATTCAAATGCAGAGAGAAAAGTTATTGAAGAAAGTTTAATGCTTACTGGTGATCAAAACATAGCAGATGTTGCATTCACAGTACTATTCAAAATAAAAGACGCTGGAAATTTTCTATTTAAGCTTAGAAATCCAGAACTTACCGTTAAAGATATGTCTGAAAGTGTTGTACGTGAAGTTGTTGGTCAAAGAGATCTTCAATTCTTACTTACAGAAGGTCGTCAAGAGGTTGAACAAGTTGTAAGAAATGAACTACAACTAGTTTTAGACTCCTATGAAAGTGGTGTTTTAATTCAATCAGTTCAGCTTCAAAGTGTTGATCCGCCCGATCAAGTTATTGATGCTTTTGACGAAGTTCAAAGAGCAAGACAAGATAAAGAAAGACTAGTTAACGAAGCTAACACTTATTTAAATAGAATTGTACCTAACGCTCGAGGTGAGGCAGCAAAACTTGTTGAAGCTGCTACAGCATATAAAGAGCAGGTAGTTAAACAAGCAGAAGGTGTGGCACAAAACTTTATAGATGTTTACAATAGTTATAAAGATGCGAAAGAAGTAACTAAAAGAAGAATTTACTTAGAAACTTTAAGAGAAGTTTTAGAAGGTAAGAACAAAATAATTTTAGATGATACTGGAAATGGACAGGGTGTGGTTCCTTATCTTCCATTGAATGAACTAAAAAAGTCAGGAAGTAATTAAGATGAGATTTAGTGCAAGAAATTTACTTATAGTTTTAGTTTTATTTATTCTTTTCCTTACTTTCACAGGAGCTTTTTTTATTGTAAATGAAACTAAGCAAGCTTTAGTGCTTCAATTTGGTGACCCAAGAAAAGTTGTTACAAAACCTGGCCTTCAATTTAAAATTCCATTTATTCAAGATGCTGTTTTTTTAGATTCTAGATTACTTAATCTCGATCCCCAACCTGAAGAAATGATACTTTCAGATCAAAAAAGAATTATTGTTGATTCATTTGCTAGATACAACATTGTTGATCCTCTAAAGTTTTATCAGACTGTTAGAAATGAAACTACTTTCTCCGATAGATTTGGAAGAATTATAAACGCAGCAGTAAGAGGTGTAATTGCACAATACTCTTTAACATCATTACTGAGTGATGAACGTATCAATATTATGAACGAAATTGAAAAACAAATTAAGGTTAATGAAAATTCTTTTGGTGTTAAAATTGTTGACATTAGAATTGGAAGAACTGATTTAACTGAACAAGTATCTAATAACGTTTATCAAAGAATGCGCTCTGAACGTGAAAAAGAGGCAAATTTATTAAGAGCAGAAGGTGAAGAACTTTCTAAAGAAATTGTTGCATCAGCAGATAGACAACAAACAGTTATTTTAGCTGAAGCCGAAAGAACCTCCTCAATACTAAGAGGTGAAGGAGATGCTGCAAAAAACAGAATATTAGGTGATGCTTATAGTCGTGATGAGGAATTTTTTGATTTCTTAAGAACAATGCAAGCTTGTAAAGATACTTTTGGAGATACAGAGATGTCCATGGTAATTGCTCCTGGAGAAGTTTGTGAAAAGTTTTTTGGTGAAATAGATATCCAAAATTAATGTTTGAAATTTTACTAATAAGCATAGGTCTAGTGCTGATCATTGAAGGCATTCTCTATTTTTTCTTAGCGAACAATTTAAAGAAATATTTCGATATGCTTTCACTAATTAATCCCCAAACAGTAAAAAATATTAGTTTATTTTTTGCTCTTCTAGGACTCTGCCTTATTTATTTCACGTTCAAATATTATGACAATTAATATGAGAATTAAATTTTTATTCTTAATTTTTATTTTATTTTCTAAACCATTAATCGCAGTACCTGAGAGTTTTGCTGATTTAGTAGAACAATTATCTCCTGCAGTAGTTAGTATTGCATCAACTACTATTGTCGAAAATAATAACCAAAATCAAATACCACAATTTCCCGAAGGATCTCCCTTTGATGATTTTTTTAAAGAATATTTTGATCGTGATCAAAGACGATCACAACGACCAATGACAGGACTTGGTTCAGGTTTTATCATCAGTGAAGATGGTATAGTTGTTACAAATAATCATGTAATTGAAGGAGCTGATGAAATAACTGTTATACTAAATGATGAAACAGAGTTTACAGCTGAATTACTTGGAAGAGATCCCAAAGCAGACATAGCTGTATTGAAAATTGATCCAAAAAACAAAAAACTTACATATGTTGGTTGGGGAGATTCGGATAAGATGAGAGTTGGAGACTGGTCAATTGCAATTGGAAACCCTCTTGGTTTAGGAGGAACTGTCACTGCAGGAATTATATCTGCAATTTCAAGAGATTTAGGTAGTGGACCATATGTTAAATTTTTACAAACAGATGCATCTATTAATCGTGGTAATTCTGGCGGACCATTATTTAATTTAAATGGAGAGGTAATAGGAATTAATACGGCAATTGTTTCGCAAACAGGTGGAAGTATTGGTTTAGGATTTGCAATACCTGCGAACAGTGCCAAAAAAATAGTACAACAATTAAAAGATTTTGGAAAAACTAAGAGAGGTTGGTTAGGTGTACAAATTCAACCTGTTACAAAGGATTTTGCGGAAAGTCTTGGTTTACCTGATCAAAAAGGTGCATTCATATCCAATGTCAATCCTAATGGGCCCTCAAAAACTGCTGGATTAGAACCAGGCGATGTAATTTTAAAATTTAATAATATAGAAATTAAAAAGATGCCTGATTTACCAAGAGTTGTTGCAGAGTCAGATGTAGGCTCGACTGCAATATTAGAAGTTTGGAGAAAAAATAAAAAAATTCGTATTGAGGTAATATTAGGAGAATTACCTGGAGAGGTAGTTACGGAAAGAAAAACAACTACAAATATTGAAAAAAATTTAAAAATTGAATCTCTAGGAATTACTATTGAAGATCATGAAAGTGGGGTTAAAGTAATTTCAATTGACGACATTGATAGTAGTTTGCAAAATGGAGACATAATCACAGAAGTTAATAGAGAGGTTATTAACAATATGAATTCATTTGAAGAATTAGTAAATTCTTTAGAAAAAACTGGTAGATCCTCATTATTACTAAAAATAATTAGAGATGATGAGCAAAATTGGGTAACAATTAAATTTAAGAATAATTGAAAACTCAAATCTATTTTGTATTAGGCCCAACTGCATCAGGAAAATCAAAATTTGCTTTAAGCTTAGCAAACAAACTAAATGGTGAAATTATAAATGCTGATAGTATGCAGATTTATAATGAGTTAAGTATCTTAACTGCTAGACCAACTATAAATGATCTAAAAAAAATCAATCATCATCTTTATGGTTTTGTTAAAGGTGATGTTAGATTTAATGTTCAAAAATGGTGTGAGGAAGCATCAAAAAAAATTAATTATTTAGTCAATAAAAATATAACACCTATTCTAGTTGGAGGTACAGGTCTTTACATAGAATCTTTAATTAATGGAATAGTTTCAATTCCATTTATTCCAGAAAAAGTAAAAATAGAATCAGAAAAAATGATTTTAAAAATTGGTAAGGAAAATTTTTATAATTTAGTTAAAGAGCTTGACAGTGATGCCATGATTAATATTGCGCCTAACGATATTCAAAGAATAAGAAGAATATGGGAAGTAAACTTTTTTACTAAGAAAAAATTTAGTGACTGGAAAAAAAGTAAAAATAAAAATTTTATTAATTTAAAAAATTACAAAATATTATTATTTCTTCCAGATAGAAAAGAAAACTATAGAAGAGTAGATCATAGAACACACTTAATGATGGAAGGTGGTGCGATAGAGGAAGTCAAAAATTTGCTTAAATTAAATTATAATAATAGTTTACCAATAATGAAAGCTCATGGAGTTCCTGAAATTCAATCTTATCTTAATAACGAAGTATCAATTGAGGAATGTATTTCTAAAATACAGCAAGTAACAAGAAACTATGTAAAAAGACAAAATACTTGGTGGAGATCTTCAAATCTTAATATTTTTAAAAAATTTAATCAATTTCCGGATGAAATTGATGTAAAATCCATTAATTTAGAGCAAAATTGAACTAATTTATTGATTTTATTTTATCCACAGCCTATGAGCTAAAATCAATGAATAGTGAAATAACAGGTGCTGAAATTGTCTTAAAAAGCTTAGCTGAACAAGGCGTAGAAGTTGTATTTGGATATCCTGGTGGTGCGGTATTACCCATATACGATACTTTATTTAAACAGAATTCAATTAAGCACGTTTTAGTAAGACAAGAGGGTGGTGCGATACATGCAGCTGAAGGTTATGCTAGGTCGACTGGTAAAACTGGAGTAGTTCTTGTTACATCAGGACCTGGTGCAACAAATGTTGTAACTGGTTTAACTGACGCTATGATGGACAGTGTACCTATTGTATGTATAACTGGACAGGTACCTCAACACTTAATTGGTAGTGATGCATTTCAAGAATGTGACACAACAGGTATAACGAGACCTTGTACTAAACATAATTACTTAGTTAAGGATGTTAATAAATTATCTTCTGTATTTCATGAAGCATTTACTATTGCTCAAAATGGAAGACCAGGTCCTGTATTAATTGATATACCTAAAGATGTTCAATTTGCCTCAGGAACTTATGAAGAAAAAAATAAAATTATTATTCCCTCTCATAGATTGTTTGAACCAAGTCCTGATTTTGAAAAAAATAAAATTGAAGAAGCAGTAGAATTAATTTCAAAAGCTAAAAAACCAATTTTTTATATTGGTGGTGGATGTATTAATTCTGGACCAAAAGCTTCAAAATTAGTTAGAGAATTTATAAATACAGTTGGATCACCAGTAACAATGACATTAATGGGTCTGGGTGTAGTAGGTTCATCAGATAAAAACTCACTTGGCATGCTTGGAATGCACGGAATGTATGAAGCTAATATGGCAATGCATGAATGTGATGTCATGATTAATATTGGTGCCAGATTTGATGATAGAGTGACAGGAAGACTAGATGCGTTCTCTCCAAATTCAAAAAAAATCCATATTGATATCGATGAAAGCAATATTAACAAAACTATAAATGTCGATGTTCCAATCATTGGTGATGTAAAACAGGTTGTTGAAAAGATGATTGCCCTTTGGAAAGAAAAGAAATTTAAAATAGACGATAAAACACTAAAATTATGGTGGGATAAAATAAATGAATGGAAAAAAGTAGATTGTTTAAACTATAATAATGAAGGTAATCAGATAAAACCTCAGTATGCGGTTCAAAGACTGTATGAGTTAACAAAAAATACAAAAACATTTATTACTACTGAGGTAGGTCAGCATCAAATGTGGGCCGCTCAGTTTTATAAATTTGAGGAACCAAACAGATGGCTTACATCAGGTGGATTAGGAACTATGGGGTATGGGTTTCCTGCTGCAATTGGAGCTCAAGTTGGTCATCCAGATGCTTTAGTGGTTGATATAGCTGGAGATGCGTCCATACTTATGAACATTCAAGAAATGAGCACGGCTGTCCAATATAGATTGCCTGTAAAAATATTTATTCTAAACAATGAATACATGGGAATGGTAAGACAATGGCAAGAACTTTTACATGGTGGAAGATATTCTGAGAGTTATACTGATAGTTTGCCTGATTTTGTAAAGTTAGCTGAAAGTTATAAAGCTGTTGGCCTAAGAGCAAAGACAACTGATGAACTTGATGATGTTATAACCCAAATGATAGAAACGAAAAATACAGTAATTGCTGATATTTGGGTTACTAAAGAAGAGAATTGCTTTCCTATGATTCAAAGTGGATCTGCTCATAATGAAATGATGTTAAGTAAAGATCAAAAACAAGATAAAAAATCTGCCGAAAAAGGAAAAATTTTAGTTTAATGAATAAATCTGTTTATGCTTCTCCTGATCAAGTATCAGAGACAAAAAGACATATACTAACTGTATTGGTTGATAATGAACCAGGTGTTTTAGCTAGAGTAATAGGAATGTTTTCTGGTAGAGGATATAATATTGATAGTTTGAATGTAGCTGAAGTTAGTAATGATGAAAATATTTCTAGAATTACTATTGTCACTCATGGAACTTCAGAGGTTGTCAGCCAAATTGAAAAACAGTTACTTAGAATTGTTCCTGTTCACAGTGTTACAAACTTAGATCAAGAAGGTAGTTCTGTTGAAGCTGAGGTTGCTTTAGTTTACATTTATATTTCAGATACAAATAAAAAGAAAGTTTATCAGCTTTGTGATTTATATAGAGCTAGAAAAATTGAAAATGAAAATAATACCACAATTTTTGAAATAGCTGGTGCTTCAGAAAGAGTAAATAGATTTATAAAAGAAATTAATGAAATAACAAAAGTTGAAATTGTTAGAAGTGGTCCCGTTGCAATATCATCAATTCAAAAAAATGAGGAGGAATAATGAGAGTATATTACGATAGAGATGCAGACTTAAACTTAATAAAAGATAAAAAAATATCAATTGTAGGATACGGTAGTCAAGGTCATGCACACGCAATGAACTTAAGAGATTCTGGAATAGAAAATATTTCAATTGCATTAAGAGAAGGTTCAAATTCAAGAAGTAAAGCAGAACAAGCTAATTTCAAAGTAATGACACCAGCAGAGGCTGCAAGTTGGGCTGACGTGATTATGATGCTTACACCTGATGAACTTCAATCTGAAATTTACAAAATTGACATAGCTGAAAATATTAAAGAAGGGACAACAATTGCATTTGCACATGGTTTAAATATTCACTTTGATTTAATTAAGCCAAAGGAAGGTATAGATGTAATAATGGTTGCACCTAAAGGTCCTGGTCATACAGTAAGAGCTGAATATGTAAGAGGCGCTGGAGTGCCTTGCTTAGTTGCTGTAGATAAAAACCCTTCAGGTAATGCTTTAGAAATAGGAATTGCATATGCATCGGCAATTGGCGGAGGGCGAGCTGGGATTATAGAAACAACTTTTAAAGAAGAATGTGAAACAGATCTTTTTGGAGAACAATCTGTTTTATGTGGAGGCTTAACACATTTAATTTTAGCCGGTTACGAAACTCTTGTCGAAGCAGGATATGCTCCTGAAATGGCATATTTTGAATGTCTTCATGAAGTTAAACTTATTGTTGATCTTTTATATGAAGGTGGAATGGCAAACATGAGATATTCAATCTCAAACACAGCTGAGTATGGAGATTATTCAAGAGGTCCAAGACTTATCACTGATGAAACAAAAAAAGAAATGAAAAAAATTCTTTCAGAAATTCAATCTGGTCAATTTGCTAAAGAATGGATGCAAGAGCATCAGAGTGGTCAAACTAAATTTAAAGTAATGAGAAAAGAACAAGCTGAACACCCAATTGAAGCAGTAGGAGAAAAGTTGCGAACATTGATGCCTTGGATTG
Source organism: uncultured Alphaproteobacteria bacterium (assembly GCA_902614375.1). Taxonomy (GTDB): domain Bacteria; phylum Pseudomonadota; class Alphaproteobacteria; order HIMB59; genus CACPNW01. The sequence continues at coordinate 67,186 of CACMKZ010000005.1, read as the reverse complement.
CTGAAGGAAAAATGGTTGATAAATCAAAAAACTAGATGAAAGTTTAATAAAATATTGATTAGTGTATAATTAAAGAAATGACTGAAAAAATTTATATTTTTGATACAACTCTTCGAGATGGAGAACAATCTCCAGGAGCATCAATGAATTTAGATGAAAAACTTCAAATAGCTGAAGTACTAGATTCTATGAGAGTTGATATTATTGAGGCAGGTTTTCCAATTGCTTCAAATGGAGATTTTGAAGCTGTTTCTGAAGTTAGTAAGCATGTTAAAAATTCAACAATTGCTGGTTTGGCAAGAGCTAGCCTTAAAGATATCGACCGTGCTTGGGAAGCAGTACAACATGCTAAGTCTCCAAGAATTCATACTTTTATTGCTACAAGTCCTCTTCATATGAAATATAAATTAAAGAAAAGTGAAGAAGAAGTTCTAGAAGCCATACAAAAGACCGTCTCCCATGCAAGAAATCTTTGTGATAACATTGAATGGAGTTGTGAAGATGGTGGAAGATCAGAGTTAGAATTTTTATATAAATGCATTGATCTTGCAATTAACTCTGGTGCGTCAACTATTAATATACCTGATACTGTTGGCTATACACTTCCAGAGGAGTTTGGTAAAATTTTTAAAAATGTTAAAAATAATGTTCCAAATATTGATAAAGCAATTCTTTCTACTCACACACATAATGATTTAGGTTTAGCCACAGCAAATAATGTTGCCGCAATTAAAGAAGGTGCCAGACAAGTAGAGTGCACTATTAACGGTATGGGAGAAAGAGCTGGAAATTCATCATTGGAAGAAATTGTCATGACTTTAAAAGTAAAAAAAGATCTTATGCCTTATCATACAGATATTAAAACAGAGTCCATTATGAAAGCTTCTAGACTGGTGTCATCAATAACAGGTTTTCCTGTACAGCCAAACAAAGCCATAGTTGGTGCAAATGCTTTTGCACATGAAGCTGGAATACATCAAGATGGTATGCTTAAACATTCTGGAACGTATGAAATTATGACCCCTGAATCAATAGGTCTTAACAAATCTTCATTAGTTCTTGGCAAACATTCGGGCAAACATGCTTTTTCAGAAAAATTAAAAGATCTTGGTTACGAAGTTGGTGACAATGCTTTGATGGAATTGTTTGGAAGATTTAAAGATTTAGCTGATAAGAAAAAAGAAATATTCGAAGAAGATTTAATTGCGTTAGCAGAAGATAGAACTTCGTCATATGATGAACACATTAAATTTGTATCATTAGAAGTAAATGCTGGATCTGTTGAAAAAGCTGAGGCTAAATTAAAAATAGAAATTAACGGTAAAGTGCAAAATACTAAAATTAATGGTAATGGTCCTGTGGATGCTACATTTAATGCTATAAAAAAACTTACAAATACTGAATTTAAACTAAAACTTTACCAAGTAAATGCAATCACGGCAGGTACTGATGCTCAAGGTGAAGTTACTGTTAGACTTGAAGATGACAATCTATCATCACAAGCAAAAGGAAGTGATCCTGACATTATTGTTGCATCTGCGAAAGCTTATATTAATGCATTAAACAGATTGATATTTAAAAAAACTAAATCTATTAAAGAGAATATAGCAAGTTTAAAAATAGAGGGGGTTTAATTAATGGTTATCGATCGCTTTTTTAGTTTATTTTCTAAAGATATGGCTATTGACCTGGGCACGGCAAACACTTTAGTATATGTCAAAGGTGAGGGTGTAATTCTTAATGAGCCTTCAGTTGTTGCAACAATAGAAAATGATGGAAGAACGCAGGTTTTAGCAGTTGGTAACGAAGCTAAACAAATGCTTGGAAGAACACCTGGAAAAATTCAAGCAATACGCCCTATGAAAGATGGTGTAATAGCCGATTTTGATGTTGCTGAACAAATGATAAAAAGTTTTATAAAAAAAGTTCATAAAGGTAGATCAATATCAAATCCTCAAATTGTCATATGTGTACCTTCTGGTGCAACAAATGTTGAAAGAAGAGCAATTCGAGAGTCAGCTGATGCTGCAGGGGCTAGGAGAGTTTATTTGATTGAAGAGCCAGTTGCGGCAGCAATAGGAGCAGGTTTACCAGTTGCAGAACCGACAGGTTCTATGGTTGTAGATATTGGGGGTGGTACAACAGAGGTCGCAGTTTTATCTCTTGGAGGTGTTGTTAATTCTAGTTCAGTTAAAGCTGCTGGAGATCGATTTGATGAAGCTATAATGGATTATATGAGAACAACACATAAATTAGCAATTGGAGAAACTACAGCTGAAAGAATGAAAAAAGATGTAGGTTCTGCTAGTCCACCAGATGATGGAGATGGAAAAAGTATGAGTGTAAAAGGTAGAGATTTAATAACAGGTCTTCCAAAAGAAATTTCAATTTCTCAAAGACAAATTGCTGAAGCTCTTGCCGAACCAGTTGCTCAAATAATTGATACCATTAAGAGAGCTTTAGAACAAACACCGGCAGAATTATCAGCTGATATCGTTGAAAGAGGAATCATGTTAACTGGAGGCGGATCCCTTTTACACAATCTTGATAAAGTATTAAGAAGATCGACAAGTTTGCCAGTTTCAATTGCTGAGGACCCACTTTTGTGTGTTGTTATGGGCACAGGACAGGCTCTTGAAGAAAAATCACGATTGAGTGATGTATTTGCCTCTGATTAAAGATTTAAAATGGCACCTAAGTTCCAAATAAAAGTTTTTCAAATTTCAAGTTTTATAAAAAATCTGACAATTATTTCTATTGTTACTCTATCATTTCTTTTAGTTTTTTTTTCAAAATCTGATTTGTATCTTATCAATGGGATAAAGAATATATCTAATTCAGTAATTATTCCGATTACAAAAGTTATATCAGCTCCAGTAAATGCCTTTTCCAATTTTGTTGATGAATACAAACAGTTTAGAAGTTTAAAATTTGAAAATAAAATTCTTCAAGAAGAAATAATACGATTAAAAAAATGGCAAACATTAGCAATACAAAATTCAAGAGAGAATAAAGTTTTAAAAAAATTATTAAATGCTACTGATAATAATTTAACCTTAATAAAGACAGCGTCACTTATAAATAGAAATGATACAATTTACTCCAAATTAATAAATTTAAATGCTGGTTATGATGATAAAATTATGAAAAATATGTCAGCTATAAACGAACGGGGATTAGTAGGTAAGGTAATTGATACAACTTCAAATAATTCTAGAGTAATTCTTTTAACTGATCCTAATTTGTCTATTTCAGTAAAATCTGTATCTGATGGCATATTTTCTTTGCTAACTGGCCATGGAGATGGAAAACATCTAGTAAGCTCTTTTGTTAAAGAAAATAAAATGCCAAGATTAGGAGATATTGTAGTTACAAGTGGTACAGCACAAATCTTTCCAGTAGATCTTTTGGTTGGAAAAGTAGCTAAAGTTGAAAAAAATAGATTTTTTGTTTTACCATTTGTAGATTTTAAAAATATTGATTATCTACAAATTGTTACTTCAAAATAATGGAGTTTTCCAAATTTCTTAACCCTTCCTTTAAACTAAATATCATTTTAATTATAAGTTTTTCAATTTCGGTAAATTCCTTTATTTTATTTCCTAATGTTAATAATGCATTTTATGTATTATTTCATTTAACGTTAATTTATCTAATATTTTATCATTACCATTATTATCTTTATGTTGTAGCTTTGATATATGGAATATTATTTGATATATTATTATTAAATAATATTGGAGTGCATTTAATTACCTTTTTATCTCTTTTAATCTTATTTATATTTTTAAGAAAATATTTAATTAGGTTATCTTCGTATCAAATTATATTTATTTATTTTATAACTTTAACTATTCTGCTTCTCATTGAACAATTTTTAGCAAATCTAATACATAATTATAAATTTAACATGAGTGCTTTTTTAAATTTCTTTTTAATTTCTTTAATTATATTCATTCCTACTGTATTTTTGTTTACAAAATTGGATAAGTAAAATGTTTTATTCGGAGGATAAAAAACAATATTCAGTTCTAAATAGAAGAACTTTTTTATTGTATTTATTAAAAGTTTCTTTTTTTGGTATTGTAGGCTGGAGATTGTATAATATTCAAATAAAAGATTCACAAAAATATAAAACTCTTTCAAAAAATAATCAAATAGACGTTGAGATTATATACCCTCTTAGGGGTAAGATTTATGATACAAATAACAAGGTTTTAGCATCTAATATAAAAGTATTTGATGTTTACATAATTCCTGAAAATACTAACAATATAAACAAATCTCTAAATGAATTAAATCAAATTATAAAAATTAATTTCAATGATAGAAGGAAAATACTAGAATTATCTAAAAAAGTTAAAAAATTTCAAAAAATAAAAGTCTTAGAAAATATTAATTGGTCACAACTTGAAAAAATAGAATCAAACAAACTTAATATTGAGGGTATATTTATTTCTCAAGATTATATGCGAACTTATCAGTTTGATAATACCGTCTCACATTTGATCGGTTATACAAATAAACCCAATCGAGAAGAAGTTGAATTACCTTTTATTTCAAATATGCCTAATCTAGAGATTGGGAAAGATGGTATTGAAAAAAGTTTTAACCCTAATTTAATAGGTAAATCAGGACAAAGAGAGATTGAAGTTAATTCTTATGGAAGAGTAATTCGTGAAATATCAAGGCAAGACAGCCAAAAAGGTAATGATATTCAGATAACCATCGATCTTAGAATTCAACAATATGCTCTAAATTTATTAAAAGAACACAAAGCGGGATCTGTAGTTCTTATGGATGTTAACAATGGTAACATATTATGTATGGCTTCAACTCCATCTTATAATCCAAATAAAATTATACAAAAACCGAATAAGGAATATTGGGACTCAATTTTAGAAAATGAATTATCTCCACTCACATATAGATCTATTCAAGGTTTATATGCTCCAGGTTCAACTTTTAAAATGGTTGTTGCAATAGCTGGGATAATCCATGGGATTATTGACACAAATACGAAACATTTTTGTAATGGAAAAATTGGTTTAGGTGATAGACTTTATCATTGTTGGAAAAATAATGGTCATGGCTCGATGAATGTTAGCGATGCAATAAAAGAGTCGTGTGATGTTTTCTTCTATGAAATTTCAAAAAAAATTGGAATAGATAAAATTTCTAAAGTTGCTGAAGATTTTGGTTTAGGCAAAATATATGATATCCCTTTACCTAATCAAAAAAAAGGAATTATCCCTTCACGTGACTGGAAAAAGAAAAAATATGATGAAAGTTGGTATCCTGGAGAGACTCTAATCTCTGCTATTGGTCAAGGATTCGTATTAACTAATCCACTACAACTTGCAGTAATGACTTCAATTATTGCTTCCAATGGAAAAAATATAAAACCAAATATTATCAAGCGAAATAACGACATTGAATTTGAAAAATTAGAAAAATACCAAAATGCAATTCAAATTATTAAGCGTTCGATGTTTAAAGTAGTTAATGAAAGTAAAGGTACAGCTTATAACTCGAGATCTGTGTCTGCGCCTTTTGCTGGCAAGACAGGAACTTCTCAAGTTAGAAGAATAACTGTAGCTGAGAGAGAAAGTGAAGATTTTAGGAAAAAAGAAGTAGAATGGAAAAAAAGAGATCATGCTTTATTTGTTGGGTATATGCCAGTTGAAAATCCCAGATATGCTGTTTCGGTTGTTATTGAACATGGAGGTTCGGGTGCATCAACTGCTGCACCTATAGCTAAAGAAATTTTTCAGTTTACTAAAAATTTAGAAATTTAATGTTAAATAAAATTCAAAATTTAAATTACTTATTGATCTTCTTGGTAATACTAATTTCTTTTATTGGTGCAGCAGGTTTATATTCTGCAGCGGGAGGATCATACAATCCTTGGGCATCAAGACATTTGATTAGATTAGTACTTTTTATATTTTTAGCAATTATCTTAGCTTTTATAAATATTAAATTTATTTATCAATTTGCTTATATCTTTTTTATTTTATCATTATTACTTTTGCTATCAGTTGAATTAATAGGTGTTTTTGGTAAGGGGGCAACTAGATGGATAAATGTATTTGGTTTAAGTATCCAACCATCAGAATTAATAAAAATAACTATAATACTTGCATTAGCAAGATTTTATCATGATTTAAAATTTGATGAAATTAAGCGAATTAAAAATTTATTTTTTCCAATATTAATTTTATTTTTGCCGTTTGCTTTGGTAGTTATTCAACCGGATCTTGGAACTGCTTTAAGTATAGCGATGCTTGGAATTCTTATTCTATTTGCAAGTGGAATAAGAATTTGGAAGTTTGTTTTGGGATTTTTTGTTTTGATTTTATCAATTCCTTTGTCATTAAATTATTTACAACCATATCAAAAAGATAGAATTTTCTCTTTTTTAAATCCTGAGGCTGATGCACTTGGAAGAGGATATCAACTTATACAATCTAAAATTGCTTTAGGATCTGGAGGTTTAACTGGTAAAGGTTTTTTAGAAGGGTCTCAATCATATCTTCAGTATTTACCTGAAAAACAGACTGATTTTATCTTTACCTTAATTGGAGAGGAATTTGGTTTTATTGGTACTATGTTTATAATTTTACTATTTTTATTATTAATATCAGTCTGTTTTTACATAAGCATTAAATCAAATCATATTTTTGGTAGAATTCTATCTATCGGTGTTGGCAGCAATTTATTTATATATGTGATTATGAACATATCTATGGTATCTGGCTTAATGCCTGTTGTTGGAATTCCATTACCTTTAGTTTCTTATGGGGGATCAGCAATGCTTGCTATAATTATATCTCTAGGATTAGTACTTAATGCAGAATTGAATGGAAATTTAAAAAAAATACATAATGCTTGAAATAAATAATGTTAATAAATTTTTTGGAGGTTTAAAAGCAGTCCATAACGCATCAATGAGAGTTGAAATGGGTTCAATTACGGGTTTAATAGGTCCAAATGGAGCTGGAAAAACAACATTATTTAATACTATTGCAGGATTATATGATCCAGATGAGGGAAATATAACTCTTAATAATGAAGATATTTCTTTTTTAAAACCTCATGAATTATTTGCTAAAGGAGTTCTAAGAACTTTTCAAATTGCCCATGAATTTTCAACTTTAACTGTTCTTGAAAATTTAATGATGGTACCACCAAATCAATTTGGTGAAAAATTATCATACGCTTTATTAAGTAATACTAAAGTAAAGCAACAAGAAGAAGAAATAAGACAAAAAGCTATCGAAGTAATAAATTTTTTAAATTTAAGTCACCTAACTCAAGAACTTGCAGGCAATTTATCTGGGGGTCAAAAAAAACTACTTGAATTAGGTAGAACTATGATGGTTGATCCTCAAATTGTTTTGCTTGATGAGGTGGGTGCTGGAGTTAATAGAACACTTCTTAATGAAATTACGGATGCAATATTAAGATTAAACAAAGAAAAGAATTATACTTTTTTCGTAATTGAGCACGATATGGATCTTATTGAAAAAATTTGTAATCCTGTAATTGTAATGGCGGAAGGTTCAGTTTTATTTAAAGGAAATTTTAATGAAGTGAAAAATAACGATACAGTTATAGAAGCTTATTTAGGAAAAGGTATTAATAAGAATTAGAATTATATGAATAATTTAATTGGTAAAAATTTAACAGCTGGATATGGTGGTGTTGATATAATTAAAGATATTAATCTAGAAGTTAACGAGGGTGAAATTGTTGTCATCGTTGGTCCAAATGGAGCAGGGAAATCAACAGCAATGAAAGCATTGCTGGGCATGTTAAGCTTAACTTCCGGTTCTGTTGAATATTCAAATAAGGAAATTTCTTCAATGTTACCTCAAAATAGAATTAATTTAGGTTTGGCATTCGTTCCTCAAACAAACAATGTGTTTACTGGTATGACAGTAGAAGAAAATTTAGAAATGGGAGGTTTTTTAAGAGAGGACGACATTTTTCATACCATTAATGATGTTTATGATCTTTTTCCTATTTTAAAAGAAAAAAGAAATCAAAGTGCAGGAGAATTATCAGGAGGTCAAAGACAACAAGTAGCTTTTGGGAGAGCGCTTATGACTAAACCTAAAATTTTAATGTTAGATGAACCAACTGCAGGAGTATCACCGATAGTAATGGATGAGTTATTTTCAAGAATCATAGAAGTTCGTAAAACTGGTGTTGGCATACTAATGGTTGAACAAAATGCAAAACAAGCACTTGGTATTGCTGATAGAGGGTACGTATTAGTAAATGGAAAAAATAGTAGAGAAGGTTCAGGTGAAGAACTATTGAATAATCCAGAAGTTAGAAAGTCGTTTTTAGGAGGGTAAAATGATTGATTTTCTAAATTCTATAATTGTACTTCTAAATTTCATTATCATTCCAGGCATTTCTTATGGCTCTCAACTTGCACTTGGAGCACTTGGAGTTACATTCGTTTATGCCATACTTCGATTTGCAAATTTTGCACATGGTGAAATCATGTCATTTGGAGCAATGATAACAATTTTATTTACGTGGTTTTTTCAATCACAAAATATTGGTTTAGGCATTCTGCCAACTGCCTTGTTAGCTTTACCTATAGGAATAATAGCAACAATTATTTTATGTATTATTTCTGATAAATTTGTTTTTCAATATTACAGATACCAAAAAAGTGTTCCTGTTGTTTTAGCAATGGTTTCAATAGGGGTTATGTTCGTAATAAATGCAATAATAAGAATTATAATTGGAACAGAAACTATAAAATTTTCTGATGGACAGAAATTTATAATGAAAGCGAAACAGTTTAAAGTAATGACAGGTTTGAATGAAGGGTTAGCATTAAAATCTTCTCAAGTTATTACAATATTAATTACTATTTTACTTTTAGCTTTTACTTTTTGGTTTTTGCAAAAAACAAAAACTGGAAAATCAATGAGGGCATTTTCAGATAATGAAGATTTAGCATTATTGTCTGGTATTAATCCTGATAGAGTAGTTTTTACTACTTGGATTATTGTAGGTGTCTTAGCTTGTGTTGCGGGAACACTTTATGGTTTAGATAAAAGTTATAAGCCAATTATTTATCTCAATTTAGTCTTGCCAATATTTGCATCAGCAATTGTTGGAGGCATTGGCAGTCCTTTTGGAGCTGTAGTAGGCGGTTATGTCATTGCATTTTCCGAAATTATGGTAACATATGCTTACAAGAAATTTTTTGTCTATTTACTACCAAGTTCTATTGAGCCAACTGGTTTAGTACAATTGCTTTCAACAGATTATAAATTTGCTGTATCATTTTCAATTTTAGTCATTGTTTTATTAATTAGACCATCAGGTATATTTAAAGGAAGAGTCTTATGATGAAGTTTGAAAGATATGAATGGGTAGCTATTACAATCATGATCTCCTTATTTATTTTTGTAGGCTTTATTCAAGGATGGTCAGTAAGTTTAGTAATTTTAAATATGTGCATTATTTCAGCAATAATGACAATGGGAGTTAATATTTCTTGGGGTTATGCAGGAGTAATTAATTTTGGTGTAATGGGTTTTCTTGCCATGGGTGGATTAGCAGCAGTGCTTGTTTCTTATCCTCCCATTGCAGAGTCATGGCAGGCTGGAGGTAGAGGATTAGGTATTAGTTTTGCTTTGCTATTCGTTTTGGTGATAGCTGTAATGTATATTAATAAAACAGTAATTCAAAAAAGAAATAGGTACATTTTAAATTCACTAATAATTTTTTTTGGTATTTTAATTATCAGATACTTTTATTTAAATGCTACACATAATATTGAAGATGTTAATCCTGCAATAGCAGGGTTTTTAGGTGGTCTTGGACTACCAATAATTTTCTCTTGGATTGTAGGAGGTTTATTTGCTGCAGGTGTCGCTTTTGTAATTGGTAAAGTAGCTCTCGGATTAAGATCAGATTATCTTGCTATTGTTACTCTTGGTATTTCAGAAATAGTTGTTAGTGTTTTAAAACATGAAGAATGGTTATCTAGAGGGGTAAAAAATGTAATCGGTTTAAAGAGGCCAGTTCCTTATGAAATTGATTTGCAAAATGCTGATTGGTTTATAAATTTAGTTACATATCTTAATTCATCAAAGTTAAATAACATTATTGATGTAAGTGATAGACAACAAGTATTAAACAATCTTATAATTGATGGTTCAGGAATATTTGTAAAATTATCTTACGCTATTTTATTTTTGATTGTTATGTTGATAATTTTTTATTTTGCCAACAAAGCCCAATTATCACCTTGGGGAAGAATGATGAGAGCTATAAGAGATAATGAAACAGCCGCAAATGCTATGGGGAAAGATGTTGTAAAACAACATTTAATTATTTTTGTAATAGGAGCCGCAATTGTAGGTGTTGCAGGAGCAATGCTTGTTACTTTAGATGGATTATTTACACCTTCAGGATATCGACCACTTCGTTTCACTTTTATTATTTGGATTATGGTTATTGTAGGCGGTAGTGGAAATAATTTAGGTGCGATATTTGGAGGTTTTGTCATATGGTTTTCTTGGATTGAAGCAGCACCACTTACAACATTTATTATTAATCAACTTACAATAGGATTAGAGCCAACTAATGCTTTAAAACTACATTTACTAGATAGCGTTCCTTACTTTAGATACTTATTTATGGGTTTAATTTTATTATTAATTTTACGATATAGGCCGAAAGGAATTATACCGGAAAAAGTAAGGCATTCATAAAAAAACCCCAGCTAAAAGCTGGGGTTAAATTAAAATAATTTTTAAGTATTAAAGAGCACCAACAGTAACGAATTCGCCACCACTAACTTCTAACTCTTTAAACGCACCAGCAGCATCACCAAACGCATTAAATTCTACGTCTGTTGCACCTTGGTAATCAATATCTTTACCTGCAGCTAACATTTGTAAGCCGTATGATAATTGACCAGGGTTAATTACAATACCTGGAGCGTTAGATACTTTAGCAATATTGTTTAGGATTGATTGCTTATCAGCAGATCCACCAGCTTGAATTGCAAGAGCAATAATTGCTGCAGCATCATAAGACTCTCCAACATATGGAGCACTTCCATCCATGCCATTAGCAGCTGCTAGTTCTCCGAACTTAGCTGAACCTTTTGAAATTGCACCTGGCATAGAACCAAATGATCCTTCAAGATCAGCACCGATATTATCTACAATTGATTGACCGATCATACCATCAGAAAGAACAAAAGTGTCAAATGCGCCTGAATCTAAAGATGCTTCGATCATTCCTTTTCCACCATCATCGATATAACCAATTACTAGTAGTGCGTCTCCACCAGCTGATGCAAGAACACCAACTTCTGAAGAATAATCTGCTTTACCATCTTCGTGTGCAGCAGATGCTGTAATAGTTCCACCACCACGAGCAAATGAAGCTTCAAATACTTCAGCTAAACCTTTTCCGTAGTCATTGTTAGTATACGTTACAGCTATACTTTCAATTCCTCTGCTTAAAGCAAGTTTAGCTAATACTTGACCACCTTTTGCATCAGAAGGAGCAGTACGCCAAAAAGTTCCATTATCAGGAACTTTACTTAAACCTGGTGAAGTTGCAGATGGAGATACCATTAAGATACCATTTGGTACTGCAACGTTTGCATTAATCGCACCTGTTACGCCTGAACAGTCAGCACCCATAATAGCTGTTACACCTTGTGCAACTAGATCTTCAGCAGCAGCAGTTGCAGCAGCAGAATCTACACAAGTTGAGTCAGCTTCTAAGATAGTAATTGATTCACCACCTAAAAGATTTCCAGAGTTTGATGCTTCTTCAAATGCCATTTTAGCACCATCTCTCATAGCAGGAGTTAAAGATTCAATTGGTCCTGTAAAACCAAGAATAATTCCTACTTTAATTTCTGCTAATGCAGCAGTCGTTACAGTCGACAAGCTTACAATAACAGCTAGAAGTAATTTTTTCATATTTCCTCCAAAAAAGTATACTTTTTATATATGGTACCTCATATACTAGTTCCAAAAATCAATCATGCAGTTTTTTCATAAAAATAACCAAGATTTTGGCCAAAAACCATAAATTGACTTCATTTGCCTCACCGGATAAAGATCAAACGTATGACAATTGGAATTTTAGGCGGAGGAGTTTGGGGGAGTGCACTTGCCCGAGTATTAAGTAATAATAAAGTTATCATTTATGCTCGAGACGAAAAAATTGTTAAATCAATAAATGAACATAAAATTAATCCAAAATTAAAATATAGCTCATTTAATGAAAATGTCACCGCTACTACCTCTTTAAAAGAAATTAGAAATGTTAAATTTGTATTTATAACTTTACCGGCACAAAACATTAGGGATGTAATTAAGGATTCATCATTACATAATAAAAATCATCATATTGTTATATGTTCTAAAGGGATTGAAATATCGTCCTCAAAATTTTTAACAGATGTATTTCAAGAAATGATGCCTTTTAAATCAATTAGTATTTTATCTGGACCATCTTTTTCAAATGAAGTATCTCAAAGTTTACCAACTGCAGTAACACTTGCAACAAAAGATAAAAAAGATTTTGAGAATATTTCTAAACTTATACCTAACAAAGAGTTTAGAATTTATTATTCAAATGATTTAATCGGAACGCAAATAGGTGGTGCGTTAAAGAATATTTATGCAATAGCTGCAGGCATTGCAGAAGGTTTAAACTTAGGCGAAAATGCTAAAAGCGCACTTATTTCAAGATCTTTTGCAGAAATGGCACGATACGCAAAAAAATTTAAAGCTGATAAAAATACATTATTTGGATTATCTGGGCTTGGTGATCTAATTTTAACATGTAGCTCTAAAAATTCACGTAATACACAGTTTGGTATTAAATTAGCTTCTTCAAAATATGATAATTTTTTAGATCTTTTAAAATCGCAAGAAGTAACAGAGGGTTATTATACAGTTAAAGCAGTCTATAATATTTCACAAAATAAAAATATTGATATGCCAATAATGGAGTCTGTATACAATATACTTTATAAGCAACATGATTTAAAAGAAGAACTAAGTAATTTACTAAGTAGACCAATAACAGAAGAAAAAATTTAATTCGATGAAAAAGAAAACATTTTATAACTTAGATACAAGCTGGGTGAACAATACACAAATTAATTTAAGTGCGGTAGAACGTCGAACATCTACCTTAACTAAAAGAAGAACTGTAAAAAAGGAATTTCAAGTCGCTTGGTTGTTAAAAGCTATTACTTTAATTGATCTTACTACGCTAAGTGGCGATGACACCTTTGGAAAAGTTGAAAGACTGTGTAATAAAGCCCTTAATCCGATTGATGATTATATTCTTCAAGATTTAGGAATAGAAAATAATGCAGTAAGAGTAGGAGCTGTGTGTGTCTATCATCATCTAATAAAAGATTGCACAAAACTTATTCAAAACAAAATCCCGATTGCAGCAGTTTCTACGGGTTTTCCTGCAGGTTTATCATCATATACGACAAGAAAAAAAGAAATTTCTGACTCTATTAAAGATGGCGCTGATGAAATCGATATTGTTATCAATAGAGGATATGTTCTCCAAAATAACTGGAAAAAATTATATGATGAGGTTCGTAGTTTTAAAAAAACTGCAGGTAAAACAAAAATAAAAGCTATTCTTGGTGTTGGTGATCTTGAGACTCTTCGAAATGTAGCAAAAGCTTCTTTGGTTTGTATGATGGCCGGTGCCGATTTTATTAAAACATCAACAGGAAAAGAAAGTATAAATGCAAATCTTAATAACAGTCTTGTCATGTTGAGAATGATTAGAGATTTTCATACAAAAACTGGAAAAAAAATTGGCTTTAAGCCTGCAGGTGGAATATCAACGGCCAAATCTGTTTTAGAATTTTTAATATTAGTAGTAGAAGAACTAGGATTTGAATGGGTTAATCCTAAATTATTGCGAATTGGTGCTTCTAGTTTATTAATTGATATAGAAAGACAACTCTATCACTACACTAGTGGCAGGTATGCAAACAAAGAGAAACTTGCAATAGGATAATATGGATAAAGTTATTAAAAATTTTCAAAATATAACTTATGGACCAGCACCAGAAGATAGCAAGGAAGTTACAAATTGGATTAAAAATTTAAAAAATCCAAATAATATTTTTATAAATGGAAAGTTTGTAAAATCATTTAGCTCAAAAAAATTAAATATAATAAATCCTTCCACAAATAAAAAAATTGCGACATTATCTGTTGCTTCAAAAAAAGATGTAAATACTGCAGTCAGTGCTGCAAAAAAAGCTCATATCAAATGGTCAAAACTTTCATCTTTTGATCGATCAAAATATTTATATGCTCTCGCACGTCTAATACAAAAAAATTCAAGATTTATTTCTGTTTTAGAGACCATTGATAATGGTAAACCAATACGTGAAACAAGAGATATAGATATTCCACTTGTTGCTAGACATTTTTATTATCATGCAGGGTGGGCTGCGAGGAATACTAATAATTCTGATAACTCTATTGGTGTTGTTGGACAAATTATACCGTGGAACTTTCCATTATTAATGTTAGCGTGGAAAATTGCTCCTGCAATTGCTCTTGGAAATACAGTAGTCTTAAAGCCTGCAGAATATACTTCTTTAACAGCACTTTATTTTGCTGAACTTTGTGAAAAAGCTAAAATTCCACAAGGTGTAATTAATATTCTTACGGGAGATGGTTCTACTGGTGAACATATAACATCACATAAAGATATTAAAAAAATTGCCTTTACGGGATCAACTGAAGTTGGAAAGAAAATAATTCAAACAAATACTAACCCAGATAAAAAAATGACAATGGAACTTGGTGGCAAATCACCTTTTATTGTTTTTGAAGATGCTGATTTAGATAGCGCAGTAGAAGGTGTTGTTGATGCGATTTGGTTTAACCAAGGTCAAGTATGTTGTGCTGGATCAAGACTATTAGTACAAGAAAGTATTGAGAAAAAATTTATCCAAAAACTTAAGAAAAGAATGGAAAAACTTCGTGTTGGTGATCCATTAGATAAGTCTATTGATATTGGGGCTATAGTTGCGCCAGTCCAACTTAAAAAAATTAATTCTTTAGTAAATAAAGCACAAAAGGATGGAAATAAATTATGGCAACCTTCATGGTCATGTCCAACAAATGGTTTATTTTATCCTCCATCTTTATTTACAAATGTAACACCGTCATCTTTTATTGCTCAAGTAGAAATATTTGGACCAGTTTTGACAACAATGACATTTAGAACACCTAGTGAAGCTGTATCCATTGCCAATAACACTCCATACGGACTTGCGGCAAGTATTTGGTCTGAAAATATTAACTTAGCTTTAGATATTGCTCCAAAAGTAAAAGCTGGAGTCATTTGGATAAATTCTACAAACTTATTTGATGCTGCCTGTGGTTTTGGAGGATACAAAGAAAGTGGTTTTGGAAGGGAAGGCGGATCAGAGGGTATTAGAGCATATTCAAAATTACCACTTCCTCTTTCTAAGTCAAAAAGAGGAAAAAAATCATCTAAAGGTAAATCATCTAATGCTATCGATAGAACACCGAAATTATATATCGGAGGGAAGCAAAAAAGACCTGATAGTGGTTACTCCTTTTCCTCTTATGATGCTCATAATAATTTTATTTGCGATGTTCCAAACGCAAATCGCAAAGATGTAAGAGATACAGTCGAGGTTGCTTCGAAAGCAGTTAGCAAATCCTCCACAAACTTTAATAGAGCTCAAATTCTTTATTACTTAGCTGAAAATTTACAAGACCGAAAAAATACCTTTTCTAGTTTACTATCATCTCTAATTGGTATTTCACAAAAAGATGCCGAAAAAGAATTTGATCAATCAATTGAAAGATTTTTTTATTATGGTGCTATGGCTGATAAGTTTGAAGGATCTATTCATAATCCTCCTATAAGAGGTTTAACACTAGCCGTTAAAGAGCCAATTGGGGTTGTGGCAAATATTTTAAATGATGATTTTCCTCTTTTAAGTTTAATTACAACATTAGGAGCAAATTTTGCGGCAGGGAACGCTAGTATTATTGTTCCAGGTCAAAATACGTCTCTTTTAGCAACAGAATTATATCAACTACTTGAAACCTCTGATGTTCCAGCTGGTTATATTAACATCCTTACAACTAAACAAAATAGTTTGAATAAAATCTTAGCAGAACATGAGAATATCGATGGTATTTGGTATTTTAGTGAAAATAATAATGAGCGTCTGAAGGTTATTCAAAGTACAACTTCAAATTTAAAGAGAAGTTGGTGTCCACAATCAAAAAATCTTGATTGGTCCTCGAAAGAAGAATATTTCTTGGAAGAGTTTTTATATCAAAGTACACAAGTAAAAAATATTTGGATCCCATACGGAGAGTGATATACTAAAAATATGTTAATTAACGTCGATCCTATTTTAAGTCCTGATATATTAAAAACACTAAGAGAAATGGGTCATGGTGATAGACTTGTTATATCTGATATTAATTATCCTGCTCATTCGAACCACAATAGAGTTCACCGATTAGACGGCCTTGATATGACAACTGTCATGAAAGCTGTTTTATCTGTTTTTCCATTGGATAGTTTTGTAGAATTTGCTGTTCACCGAATGGAAGTTGATAATCAACCAGATGAAATTAATGATGCTAATAAAGAAGTAATTGATGCAATTAAGGAAGTATCAGGAGATCATTGGAAAATAGGTTCATACGAAAGACAAGAATTTTATAAGCAATCAAGATCAACCTATGCATATATTACAACAAGTGAAAGAAGACCTTACTGTAATTTTATTTTAACAAAAGGTGTTATTAAACCAGATGGAACTGTTTGGATAATCGATAAATAATTATGTCGATTAGTATTCTTGGTATTTTTGTTGCTGACCTTGTTTTTTTTGGAGAAAAAATTCCTGTTGAGGGAGAAACTATTCTTGGTAAAAATTTTGTCATTGGTCCTGGTGGAAAAGGTTCAAACCAAGCTGTAGCTGCGTCTAAGGCTGGGGCAAAAACTTTTTTTATTTCAAAGATTGGTGATGATCAATTTGGCTCTATGGCAACAGAAATTTACGAAAATTCTGGTGTTGATTATAGCAATGTTATTATTTCAAAAGATCATTCAACTGGTGCTGCAGGTATACTTGTAAATGAAGGAACTGGAGCTAATGCCATTAATGTTTTTCCGGGTGCAGCAGGTGCAATTACGATTGAGGATATAGATATAGCAGAAGAGGCAATTAAAAACTCAAGTATATTTCTTACACAACTAGAGGCACCAAAGGATGTTGTTACTTATGCATTAAAAAAAGCACATAGTTTAAATGTAAAAACAATTTTAAATCCTGCGCCAGCAGCTGAAATAGATGAATCTTTATTTTCTATGATTGATTATTTTACACCAAATGAAACAGAAGCAAGTTTTTATGTTGATCACAATGTTGAAACTCATGAGGATGCTGAAAAAGCTGCAATGCAATTAATAGAAAAAGGAATTAAAAATGTCGTTATTACCCTTGGAGAAAAAGGAGCTTTTTTTGCCAACAATGAAGAAAAATTTTCTTTACCTGTAGCTAATTTTTCAAATCCAGTAGTTGATACAACCGGTGCTGGCGATGCTTTCAATGCAGGTTTTGCTGCAGCGCTTACTGAGGGTCAAAATATTAAAGATGCTTTAAAATTTGCAAGTGCTACAGCTGGCTTATCAACGACTAAAATTGGTACGGCAAATTCTATGCCTTCTCGTGAGGAAATTGAAAAACTTCTATAATTATTGTATAATAAAATCATTATGCAATTATTTTTAGAAAGACTGATCTATTTTTGGGCTGGGATAACAGCAATTGGTCTTTTAATAGCCGTAGCTTACTGGGCAATCGCAACTATAATTTACGTAGCCTTTATCTCTCTTTTTGTTGCTATCGCAGCTACTCTTTTCTATCATTTTTATTGGTCCAAAAGAGATAATTAATAGTCTATAAATACCAATAGGGTTACTTATCAGTGTCAAAATATATATTTTACGATTTAGAAACATCAGGAAGAGGTAAGAAAGAATATCCAACTGCTTTTGGCACTACTCCCAAATGGGAGCAGATAATGCAAATTGCTGCAATAGTTACTGACTCCAAGTTTAATCAAACAAATCAAAATATGAATGAGTTCTGCAGACCTCGAACATCAGTAATTTCTCAACCAGGTGCATTAATAACAACACTTAAAGGTATGAGAGAGGCACTAGATGCCTCTCAATCATCTTACGAATTAATGAAAAAAATTAATGAAACTTTTGATGAATGGAAAAAAGATGATCCAAGTTCTACTTTTATTGGTCATAATATAATGGAATTTGATGAATCTGTTCTCGAATACAATTTGTTTAGTCATATGTTTTATCCTTATGTAACAAGAAAGAGTAGGGGTGATACATTAAATTTAGCGAGAGGTTTATATGCCATCAACCCATCAAGTATAAAAACACCTTTAACAGAAAGAGGTAATCCTAGTTTTAAATTAGAAAAAATTGCAGAGATGAACAACTTGCCTGTTGAATTTGCTCACGATGCATTTTCAGATGTTAAGACATCAATTGCTCTGACAAAATATATTAACGAAGCAGACACTACTAATTGGAATCAGCTTCAAATGACAATGAGTAAAGAAGATGCCATTGAATATATAAATAAAAATAAAGGTTTTTGTTTTATGACGAGTTTTGGGGGAAGAATTAAACTTCAAGCCTTGTCGATGGTATGTGAATCTCAATATAATGGTTGGTTTCACACAATCGATTTAGCTCATGATCCAACACCATTACTAGAAGCTAATTCTGAGGAATTTAAAAAACTGATCAAAAGAAAAAATAGATACGTAATTACCAATCAGCATCCAATTATTCTGCCAGGTAAAATTGCTTCTAATTATGAGCCATACGATGAGATTGGTTCTAATGTACTAAATGAAAGAGCTAAAATAGTATTCAAAAATAAAGATTTAGCAGACAAGTTTAAACTTATGGAAATTGACAGACGTATTGAAAAAGAGGATGAAAAATCTCAAGATAATGTATTTCCTGAAAGTGCAGCAAATGCTTTTCTTGATTTTAAACAATCAACAGAAATAGCTAAATTTCATGAACAGAATGACTGGAATGAAAAATATAAAATTGCTCTTTCAATCAAGGAGCCAAGAGCAAACTTTATTTTAAAAAGACTTATATTTGATGAAAGTCCAAAAACCCTATCAAAAGAAGATTTTAAAATGGTTCACCGAGAATTATATGAAAGGTTAGTTATTAACCAAGAAAGACCTTTTACAACGATACCAGAAGCAATGTCTCAAACTGACACCGAATTAGTTAAAATGGAAGATAGTGATGATGAAAATAAAGCTCAAAAAATGCAAATTTTAAAAGATTACAATGTGTATTTAAATTTTATGGAGAAATATTTTTCTAATAAAAATGCTGAACCCCTTCCGAGTGGTAAAGAATTGAGCAAAATAATCTTTGGTTAATGTTTGAACTTCAATATTTTATTATTGGTATTGTCCAAGGCTTTACTGAATTTTTACCAGTTAGTTCTTCTGGGCATTTAGTTCTTGTATCACAATTAACCAGTTGGCAAGATCAAGGTCTTTTTACTGATGTTGCTGTTCATGTTGGAACTTTATTAGCTGTTATAATTTATTTAAGATCTCATATAACATCATTAATTAAGAGTTTTTTTTCTTTCCAGCTTTCTCAAAATGATAATTTAATTAAAATTATTATCGCAACAATACCTGCGGTTATAGTGGGATTTTTTATTTTTGATTTTGTTCAATTATATTTTCGAGATATCAAGGTTGTAGCAGTGACAAGTGTTGTTTTTGCTGCTCTATTATTTATAGCAGATCATTTTAAGATGAAATTATCTTCCTGGGAGAATATGAGTTATGTGCAGGCTTTTATCATAGGTGTATTTCAGGTGCTGGCCTTTATACCTGGAGCAAGTAGAGCAGGTGTTACGATTACTGGAGCACGTTTTTTAGGGTTTAATCGATCATCTGCAGCAATTTTTTCTATGCTCTTATCTATCCCGATTATTTTAGCATCCTTAGTTTTAACAAGTTTCGATTTAATGAGCAGTGCTAATGAAAATATAAATTTATACCAATCATTATTTGCAGCAATCGTTTCGTGTATTACTGCTCTAGTATCAATTAACATCATGATGCGAATAATACAAATTTCAACCTTTAATATTTTTATTATTTATAGAGTTTTACTAGGATTTATCTTATTGTATTTTTATGCATAAAATATCTGGGGTTTTTAGCGCTGCACTAACACCTGTAAAAAATGATTTATCAATTAACAAAGATCTCTATCTTCGTCATTGCCAATATTTAATGAGACAAGGTCATGACGGTCTCGCAATATTTGGTACTACTGGAGAAGCAAATAGTTTTTCAGTTCAAGAAAAAAAAGATCATCTGGATTTTCTAGTTTCAAATCGTATCGATCCTAATATCCTTATGCCTGGAACAGGATCTTCATCCTTAAATGATGCAATTGATATGACTAAACATGCTGCTAGTCACAAAGTTAAAGCTGTTCTTTTACTTCCTCCCTTTTATTATAAGAATGTTACAAATGAAGGTGTCATAAATTATTATCGAAATATTATTGAAAGAGTAGGTGAAAGTGATTTACAATATGTTTTGTATCATATCCCTCAAAATTCTAACGTATCAATTGATTTTAAGATGATTGAAATTTTATTAAAACTTTATCCGAATAACGTCGTTGGATTAAAGGATTCAAGCGGGGACAGTGATAGAATGATGAAAGTTATAAAATATTTTAATGATTTTGCCGTATTTTGTGGTCATGATAGTTTAGCATTAAATATATGTAAGCGAGGAGGAGCAGGAGCAATTACAGCTGGTGCTAATGTATGTGGTAAATTACTCAGCTTCATATTAAAAAATCATAAAAATGAGAGTAGCATTAAAAATTTTGCAGATTTACAAAATCTACTCCAACAAATTCGTCATGTTATTACTTCCCATGAACCAATAAGTTTAATGAAAGCATATTTTTCAATTGTTGATAATATTCCTGATTGGAATATTGTTTTACCTCCACTTAAAAAAATTGAAGATCCTGCAAATCAAAAATTAGTATTAATATTAAAAGAATTAGTAAAAAAAATAGATCCGTTAATAACGAATACGTGAGTTAAAATATTTTTTGGCTTGATTAGCAATTAAATTCTGAACAGGTTTTAAGAAGACAGCAAAACCAATACAATCAGTAAAGAAGCCAGGAGTAATTAAAAGTAATCCTGATATTAATAAGAAAATACCTCCCTTTATTTCTTCGGTGGGCATTACACCTTGCGATAAATTTCGTTGTGCATCAAATAATAATTTTATTCCTTGTCTACGAACAAGAAATATTCCCACTAAAGCAGTAGTTAGTATGATTGCGATAGTATTTAAAATTCCAATATTGGAACCAATTGTTATAAAAATGCTTATTTCTATTATTGGAATAATAATAAATGCTAGAAAAATCACTAACGTACTATACCAGTTTTTTCATCCTGAATGTTTTTTTCTATTTTATTCTCAAATTCTCTTAATCTTTTATAGACACTAGCAAGTTCTATAATTGTAGGCCATGCTCTGAATAAATATTGAAGTGAACCTTCTACTCTTCCGAACGCTCTTATAATTTGTTGCATAACACCAAGTGTCATTACTCCAGCCACAATTGCTGGTGCTAAAAAAATGTAAGCAGCAAGAACATTAGCTTGTAGATAAGCTAATCTTCCAATACTAAAATAAAGATAGTACAAATAACTTTTGAAGTGAATTTCTCTAACGCCTTGAAAAAGTTCTTCTAAAGATTTAGGCCTAATACTTCCATCATCTTCAGCAATAACTAGAATTTTTCTATAAGCAGCTTCTTTTTTTTGAAGATCATATTCAATACCAACTAGTCTTAGTAACCATGCTAGTACAATCATTAAAATTGTACCACCGACAGCCCATATAAATGCCCCAGACACTAAACCGTACTGCCAATCACCAAACCACAAGATTGGTATACCAACTGATAGAGTCATTAAGAGAGGGAAGAACTCTACTAATACTAGAACAGATTCAATTAAACTGGTTCCAAGACCTTCCATAATTCTACTAAACTTTATTGTATCTTCCTGCACCCTTTGACTTGCACCTTCGATAGTTCTGGCTTGATCATAAACACTATGGTACCACTCAACCATTGCTGTTCTCCATCTAAAAAGAAAATGGGAAGTTAGGAATGAAATTGCTAGTCCTAATGCAATTGAAATAGCAGCAAGTTGAGCAAAACTAAATAAAGCACCCATGTATTCTTGCATAGTTATAGCATTTGGTGTCCCAAGTGCTTTTTGGATCATATCATAAAATTCACCAAACCATTCGTTGATCTGAACATCAATCTGAACTTGGACCCATATAGAAGTAAGAATTACTACTGAGCCTACATAAGCCCATACATACCATTTTGGTTCAGTGAAAAATTTAAACATTATATATATATATGTTCAATTAAATTTTAAAAAAGAAGGTAGGTATTAATTATTTCTTCTTTTGACGCTTTTTGTTTCTTCTATATTTAGAGCCTCTTTTACGTCTGCCTCTATGTTTTTTTGGATATCCCATAATGTAGATACGGTATACAAAAATAAAAAATTAAGTCAAAGACTAATAATGCCAATCTTTAGCTTCATTAAATAAAAAATCCCTAAAAACTTCAAGTCTTCTATCGTTTTTAAAAGATTCAGAATAAACAAAGTATGTTTGATATGATGGACCTTCTAGGTTTGGTAGAACACGTATAAGCTGAGGTTTGTCAGCAACCATGTAATCAGGTAAAGATGCTAAACCGCCACCTTTTTCAATTGCAAGTGACATCGCGTAAATACTATTTACTCTAAATTTAGGTCGTCTTTTTGTTCCTTCTTTTCCAATTTTTAATATCCAATCAATATTAGAAACAGGAGAAGGTAATCCAGCTCCAAAGCAAATTAAATCATGTTTATCTAAATCATTTACATTTCTTGGTATTCCACTTTTTTGTAAGTAATCTGAAGAACCGTAAATGTGGTTATGAAAATTAACAAATTTTTTAAAAATTAAATTTGCCTGTGTTGGCTTCTTTACTCTAACTGCAACATCAGCAACTCTTGCAGATAAATCAACTTCTTCATCACTCATGATTAAATTTACATCTATCTCTGGATATTGATTAGCAAATTTAGTTATTCTTGGCGTGAGCCATGCTGATCCAAAACCAACAGTTGTGCTTACGGTTAATTTTCCTACTGGTTTAGTTTTTTTATCTAATAATTTTTTTTCAAAATCAGAAATTGAAAAATTAATTTGATTTACAGTATTAAATAAATTTTCACCTTGCTCAGTTAACCTTACACCTTTTTGATGCCTTATAAATAAAGGTGTCTTTAAATCGTATTCAAGATCTTGTATTTGTCTACTAAGCGCAGATTGACTAATATTTAGTTTGGCACTTGCCTTTGAAATGCTTCTTGAGATTGCAATTTCGTAAAATGATTTTAATTTATCCCAGTCCATTATCTTAAGGAATTTATAATTTCATAATAGTTATTTTGATTTTGAGATAATATATAAGATCCTACTGCTAACACATTAGCTCCATTATCTTTGCATATTTTCGCATTTTCATTATTTACTCCACCATCAACAGCTATCTCATAGTTATAATTATTATTTTTTCTAATTTCATCTAAATCTTTAATTTTTTGCACTTGATCATGCATAAATTTTTGACCGCCAAAACCAGGCGTGACTGTCATAACTATTATTTGTTGGACTTTACTTAATAAATGATCAATATTTGCAATATTTACATCAGGGTGTATGGCAATTCCTGCTTTAATTTCAGCATCACTTATCATTTTAATAATTTCTTCTTGGTTATCATCAGCCTCAGGGTGAAAAGAAATGATATCTGAGCCAGCTTCTACAAAATCATTAATATATTGCTTTACTGGTTTAATCATAAGATGCACATCTAAAATTTTAGAGGTAACCGTTCTTAATGATTTAACTATATTTGGTCCAAAAGTAATATTGGGGACATAGTGGCCATCCATTATGTCTATATGAATATAATCAGCGCCATTCTTGTCTAAAAGTTTAACTTCTTCTTCTAATTTAAGTATATCAGCTGATAATATAGATGGTGAAATTTTTATCATTTAAAAATAGATATATAATATATAAATAAACATTCATAATGAATTCTATTGTTCAAAAACCCTGGGGATACTATGAGATTTTAAAATCTGGTAAAAAATTTCTTGTTAAAAAACTTTTTATTAAACCAGGAGGAATGTTGTCTTTACAAAATCATGAGCATCGTTCTGAGCATTGGCTCGTTGCAGAAGGTGAAGTTGAGGTTACTTTAGATAAGAAAACTATAAATCTTGTAGAAAATGAAAATATTTTTATTCCTAATGGCGCCCTTCATAGAATTGCTAATAAAGGTTCTAAAGATTTAATAATCATAGAAATGTGGTACGGTGAAATACTCGATGAAAATGATATAAAAAGATATGATGAGAATTATAATATAATCTAATGTTAATTAATACTCCAATCTCCTTAGGCGAATTAGTAGATAAAATATCTATTTTAATGATTAAAAAGAAAAACATTTCTGATTCAATAAAACTTCAACATGTAAATAAAGAATTAGAATTTCTTCAGAAAACATTAAAGAAATATATTTCTGAAGATGAAATAAATGATTTTCTTCTAAAGCTTGTAAATATAAATTCTAAATTGTGGGATATAGAAGATGATATTAGAGAATGTGAAAGAAAAAAATTATTTGATCAAACATTTATTGATTTAGCAAGAAGTGTCTATTTTACCAATGATGAAAGAGCAAAAGTAAAAAATGATATTAATAAAACTTTTGGCTCTGAATTAGTAGAGGTAAAATCTTATGAGGAATATTAATTAATAAATTCTTGAAACGCTTTTTGAAACAAGGGATACTAATTTTTCTTTGTAAATATTATCTTTAAATATATCAACTGAGTCTATAGCTACATTTGAGAAATGATTTGCTCTTGTAAGAGTATCTTCAATACATTGATATTTATTAATTATTTCTAATGCTATTTCAAAATCACCATCATTTTGATTGAGATCAGATATTGTTCTTTCCCAAAATTTTTTTTCTTTATCATTTGATCTTCCGTATGCTAATATTATTGGAAGAGTAATTTTACCTTCTTTAAAATCATCTCCAGTATTTTTTCCTAATATTTTTTTGTTTGAAGAATAATCAATAGCATCGTCAATTAATTGAAAAGTCATCCCAAAGTTTGTTCCAAATGATTTTAATGCATTAACCTCAGCTTCTGTTCCAAGAGCACTAATTGATCCAACTTGACATGCTGCACTAAATAAAGAAGCAGTCTTTGCATTTACAACTTCAAAATAAATATTTTCATTTATTTCTAGATTTTTATCATTAGCAAGTTCTAAAACTTCTCCTTCAGAAATTACAACACTAGTATCAGCTAATATTTTTAATGTTTCAGTGTTGCCATATTTTGTCATTAATTGGAAAGCCCTACTGAATAAAAAATCACCAACTAATACACTTGTTTTATTTTTCCATTTCTCATTTGCTGTAGGTTTTCCTCTTCTTTGTTTACTTTCATCTATTACATCATCATGTAATAGTGTTGCTGTATGAATAAATTCTACTGCTGCAGATAGACCGATATGATTCATTTTATTTTCAATTTCACTAGTTTCATTTCTTGTTATATGAAAACTTGAAACAGTTAAAAGAGGTCGTAATCGCTTTCCCCCTGATAAGATAAGGTATTTTCCAACTTCATGAACTAAAGGTACATTGCTATCTAATTTATCAAGGATTATAGTATTTACGGATACCAGGTCTTCTTTGCACAGATCTGTTAATTCTCTGATTTCATCTTCAAATGAAAAATCTTTTTTTCTAAGTGGAAGAACATTATCCATATTGTTTAACTATTAGAATATTATGTTAATTCATTAACTTAATTGACGCACTTAAACTCAAATTACTAAAATTACAAACAAATGCTACATAACGCTTTAAGAAAAGATTAACATTTGTTATTAGATATTATGTTTAAAAGGTTATTTTCGAAGAGTACTACAATACCGGTTTTACGTTTATCTGGCATTATATCATCACAGTCAGGCTTAACAGGCTCTGGTTTAGCAATCAATAATTTAGAAAAGTTAATTGATAAGTTATTTGCTGATAAAAAATCTCCTGTTGTAGGTTTGGTCATTAATTCACCTGGAGGTTCTCCTACACAATCCTCTTTAATAGCAAAAAGAATCATTGATCTGGCAAAGGAAAAAAACAAAAAAGTATTAGCATTCGTTGAAGATGTTGCAGCTTCTGGTGGTTATTGGTTAGCATGTGCTGCTGATGAAATATATATTGATCAAAACTCTGTTATTGGATCAATAGGTGTTATTTCACCAGGTTTTGGTTTTGTTGATCTTTTAAAAAAAGTTGGAATAGAAAGAAGAGTGTATACGTCTGGAAAAAGTAAAAGTTTTCTTGACCCTTTCAAAGAAGAAAAACAGGAAGACATTGATAGATTAAAAAATATTCAAGAACAAATTCATGATAATTTTATTAATTATGTAAAAGATAGAAGAGGTTCAAAACTCGATCAGAATAAATTAGATGACATCTTTTCTGGTTTATTTTGGGTTGGTAATAAAGCTATCGATTTAGGTTTAGCAGATGGTATTGGTGCAATAAAACCAATTTTAGAAGAGAAGTTTGGAAAAAAAATTAAAATTAAAATAATCAGTCAAAAAAAATCATTTTTACAACGTAGGTTTTCTTCTTCAATATCTAATTCTAATGAAATTTTAAATAAAATTGAAGAACGAATTATGTTTTCTAGGTTTGGTTTGTAATGAAATTTCTAGTTTTATTTGTAATTTTAGCTTCTATTTTATTAATTTTAAGATTTAAGAAAAAAAAACAAGACAAATTCACTAATAATAAAGTAAATAATGACTCAGTAATCGATTTAGAGAAAGATCCAAGAACGAAAGAATATAAACCAAAAGATTAAGAGTTATATGACTGCACAAACAATGGAAGAGTTAGTTTCTCTTTGTAAAAGAAGAGGTTTCCTATTTCAATCAAATGACATCTATGGCGGTATTAAGGGGTTATATGATTATGGGCCAATGGGAGTCGAGTTCAAAAATAATCTTAAACAAGCTTGGTGGAAATCAATGGTATATGAACGAGATGATACCGAAGGTTTGGATGCTTCAATTTTAAGTTCTCCAGTAGTTCTAAAACATTCAGGCCATGAAGATACATTTACCGATCCTCTAGTTGATTGTCGGGCATGTAAGTCAAGGTGGAGAGCAGATCAATTATTTGAAAATAATAAATGCCCAAATTGCAAATCGGAGGATCTTACTGAGCCAAGACCTTTTAATTTAATGTTTAAAACTGCAATTGGACCAGTAGATGATGGAACGTCATTCGCATATTTAAGACCAGAAACGTGTCAGCAAATTTTTACTAATTTTAAAAATATATTAGATTCAACTTCTAGAACTGTTCCTTTTGGTATCGCACAAATGGGGAAAGCATTTAGGAATGAAATAACACCTCGTAATTTTATTTTTAGAGTTAGAGAATTTGAACAAATGGAATTAGAGTTTTTTGTTAAACCAGGTACTGATGATGAATGGCATGAATATTGGATAAATAAGAGAATAGAATGGTGGGTTAATCAAGGCATAAAAAAAGAAAATTTAAAAAAAATTGAAGTAGAAAAAAATGAACTAGCTCACTACTCAAAAAGAACCGTTGATATCAATTATGTGTTTCCTCACGGTGAAGAGGAACTGGAAGGGGTAGCCAATAGAACTGACTTTGATTTAGGTTCTCATACTAAAAATCAAAACGATTTTAAAATTACATCAGAAGTTATGAAAAACTCCTCTTCAACTACAAAACTAGCTGTTCAAGATTTAGAAGAAAAAAAATGGTATATTCCTTACGTAATTGAGCCATCAGCTGGTGTTGATAGAGGAGTTCTTGCTTTGTTAAATGAAGCTTATCGTGAAGAAAATGTAGATAAAGATAATAAAAGAATTCTTTTATCTCTAAAACCTCATCTTTCACCTATTAAAGCTGCAGTTATTCCTCTCAAAAAGAATAATGAAGAATTAGTTAATTTATCTAAAGAAATAAAATCTAATCTACAGAAATTGGGATTGGGGAGAGTTGTTTTAGAAAATTCAGGAAACATTGGTAAGAATTATAGAAGACATGATGAAATAGGAACACCAATTTGTTTAACTGTAGATTTTGAAACTCTAGAAGATAAGAGTGTTACTGTTAGGGATAGAGATACTATGAAACAGGAAAGAGTTTCTATCGAAAATTTATCTGAATATTACAAAAAATATTTTAATTAATAAAATTGTATGAAAAAAGTTAGTGATATTCATGCAATAAAAATTATATTTTTTATAACTGCTTGTTATGTAGGTTTATGGGCTATTAGGATACCTACCATAAAGGATCAACTTCAAACTGATTATGTTGGTGTTGGATATATTATGTTATCATTTGCAATTGGTTCAATTGTTGCAATGATTTTTGCAAATGCTCTTATTCTGAAAACTTCTACAAAATCTATTTTAACATTTACCTTAATTGCCGAAGGTTGTTTGTGGTTGCCAGTACCTTTCATTCAAGAGTTATGGCTTTTTATGGTTTTCTCATTTGTTTTTGGTATGAGTTATGGTGCATTCGAAATTGCATGCAATGTTTACGCATCAAATTTAGAAGTTAGAGAAAAAAAATCAATGATGTCAGGGTTTCATGCATTTTGGAGTCTTGGAGTTTTATTTGGATCTCTAATTACAAGCTTTTTACTAGAGTGGAATTATTCTTTTATTTTTAATATACTTTTGTATGTCATCATTCTTCTTCCTTTGAGTTTGTATTTTGTACTTTGTTTAGAGTCACAAGTTGAAACAAAATCAGAAGACTCCAGTAAAAAAAATATATTTTTTATTTGGCCCTTACTGATTTTTTTATTAGCATTAATTGCAATGGCAAATGCTCTAACGGAAGGAAGTGTTGATGCATGGGGAGCTCTCTATATGAGAGATTTTATTCAAGTTGATGGTTTCTATATCGGCTTAGCAACTCTAAGTTTTAATATTTTTATGGTTATCGGAAGATTTAGTGGTGATTGGGTAAGAGATAAAATCGGAGTTTTTCTTTTGATTTTCTTTTTATTTTTATCGACGATTATAAGTTTAATAATTTTATCTAATTTCAACAGTATTTATGCAGCTATTATTGGTTTTGCATTATTAGGTATCGGAGCATCTTCAATTGTTCCTATCGCATATAGTTTAGCTGGAAAAATTGAGGGAATTGACAGTGGAGTAGGGATAACAATAATTTCAATTGCAGTTTACGGAACATTTATAGGGGCTCCAGCTTCATTAGGATTTATAGCAAACAACTATGGAATTAATAACATATTTGTTCCAATGTTAATAATTTTTATGATTTTAATAATTCCAGTAAGCTTTTATAGAAAAAAATTTTCAGTTTAAAAAATCAAAAGATAATGAATCATTAATTACTAAATTTTGATTTTTATTTTTTATTTCATTAACAAAATTAATGTTTAATGCTGCAAAAATATTTGAATTTGCTTTTGATACAATTGTACCTATTTTTTTATTATCAACTATCAACTCATCTCCCTCTAGCACATCTCCACTTTTAATTTTTAAAGCGTAAAGTTTTTTCTTGAGTAATCCACGGTATTTCATCCTTGCAGTAATTTCTTGACCCACATAGCATCCTTTATCCCAATCAATAGCATTTAAATTATCAAAATTATTTTCTAATAATAAAGATTTATTTTCTAAAATATCAAATGGTGAATAGGGTGTTGTATAATTAATTAAAATTTCATGATATTCTGTTTCATTAATTTCTTTCAATCTATCATTTTCAATTAAAATTTTTTTATTTGTTATAAGTTTTTTACCTAAGTTGATATTTCTAGGATCATTTAAATAAACATTATAATCACCTTCATAATCTATATTAAATAATGAATAAGAATGTAGATTATTAATTTCTTCAATTTCTATATCAGAGCGAAGTTTATAAATTTTTAATCGTCCTATTAAATTACTATAAAATTTATCATTAGTTTCAAAAATATAGTTTTCATTTATATTGAATATAAAAAAATCTGCTAAAAATTTTCCCTGAGGTGTTAATAGACATGAATAAATAATTGATCCATCGTTACATTTTTCAATGTCATTAGTAATTAGATTTTGAATAAATGATTTACTATCTTTTCCAGAAATCTCAAAAAATCTTGAATTCAGATGATGAAAAAAGTATTTATCTTTCATAATTATCTAAATATATATTGAATATATTAAAAGTGTAATATTTCTGTGAAAATTCTTGTTATTTCATCAAATCTTATTGGAGATACAATTCTATCAACCGGAGTAATAAATTATTTTAGTAATAAATATCCTGAAACTAAATTTACATTTGTAATTGGTCCATCTGCTAAATCAATTTTCAAAAACTTTAAATCTGTAGAAAATATAATCACTATTTCAAAAAAAAGATACAATATGCATTGGTTAGATATAATTTCTAATTGTTATGGAAAGAAGTGGGATATAATTATTGATTTTAGAAGTTCATTGTTATCATATTTTTTAAAACATAAGCAAAAATTTATTTTTAAAAAAAAATCTAATCTAAACCATGTACAGCAATTATCTAATTACTTTAAATTTGATTGCTCAGATTTGTTCATTGAGACAAATACAGAAGAAGAAGAAATAGTTACAAAACATTTGTCTGATGAATTTAAATATTTTGTTATATTTCCAGGTGGAAATTGGAAACCAAAAATTTGGAGTATTAAAAATTATAATTCACTATTAATCAAAATTTTATCTCAAAATAAAAATATTAAATTTATTTTAGTTGGTTCAAAGTCAGAAGAAGAAAATTATTTAAATGAAATAACAAAAAATATTGATAGTAATAAGATAATTAATTTATTTGGTGAATCATTGACTCAAACTGCTGCTTATATGAAGAAATCAAAATTATTTATTGGAAATGATTCAGGATTATCACATATGGCTTCAGCCACAAAATTAAAGTCTATAGTATTATTTGGCCCAACAAATGATATGATTTATGGTCCATTTATGCAAGATTCACAAGTTATAAGAACAAATGAAAGCTATGACTATTTTAAAAGTTTAAATATTGATAAAACAAAGTCTTATATGGACTCTATAAGCGTAGAAAAGATTTATTCTACATTACAAAAAAATAATTATTGTGAATAAAAATATTGAAATAATTCAGCCTGATGATTGGCATGTACATTTTAGAGAAGGTGACATGTTAGAAATGGTTACTAATTTCTCCTCAAGAATAAATAATAGATGTGTGGCAATGCCAAATACAGAAATTCCCATAACAGATACTAATAAAGCTTCTGCTTATAAAGAGCTTTTAAATAAAGCATCTAGTAATAATTTTGAACCACTTATACCTTGTTATTTAAATGAAAATTTAGATTTAGAAGATTTTAGAAAAGGTATGCAAAATAAAGTTTTCTTTGGGTCTAAACTTTATCCCTCAAATGCAACTACAAACTCAAGTCATGGAGTTAGTGATATTTCAAAAATCTTTAAATTTTTAGAAATTTTAGAAGAGGAAAAAAGTCCATTACTAATACACGGTGAAAAGGTAGCTGAAGATATAGATATTTTTGATAGAGAAAAATATTTTATAGATGATGAATTAAGCATTATTAGAAAAAAATTTCCCCTTTTAAAAATTACTCTTGAGCATGTATCAACTTCATATGGAGTTAAATATGTGAAAGAAAATGAAAATATTGCAGGAACAATCACACCACACCATATGCTTTTAACAAAAAAAGATGTATTTCATGATGACTTTATTAATCCCCATCATTTTTGTATGCCAGTTGTTAAAAACGAAACAGATTTAATAGAATTAAGAAAAGCAGCATGTCACAATAATTCTAAATTTTTTTTAGGTACTGATTCAGCTCCACATCCAATTCAAGAAAAAAAACCAGATATGTCATCTAAGCCAGGAATATTTTCCTCTCCTTGCTCACTAGAATTATATGCAGAAATTTTCGATCAAGAAAATGCAATTGATAAGTTAGAGATATTTTGTTCAATAAATGGCGCAAAACATTATAGTTTTCCAATTAATGATAAAAAAATTAAATTAGAAAAAGAGGAATGGATTATGACAGAATTATCTAGTTACAAAGATATTCAGGTTAAGAATTTTTATGCTAATAAAAAAATTAATTGGAAAGTAGTCCATTAATCTTTATAGAAATATTAATGTCATTAGGAACAAAAATTTATACTTGGTTTAAGGGCAACTTAGTTGGTAGTGATGAATTAGGAAATAAATATTACTGCAGCTCTAAAGATTTTAAAAATTTGAAAGCAAAAAGATGGGTAATTTTTAATGGCGAAATAGAAGCCTCAAATATTCCACCGCATTGGCATGCCTGGCTTCACAAATCGATTGATAATCCTCCACTTGACTATTCGCATAAATATAAATGGCAAAAAAATCATAAACCAAATATGACTGGTACTAGTGATGCATATTTCCCATCATCTCATCCTCTTTCAAAAAATTATGACCCAGAAAAAAAAGAAGAAGAATATAAATCTTGGACTCCTAATTAGAGTAACATTTTTTTTTCTCTTACCGTTAACTGTTTCTGCTGAGACTATTGAAAAAAAATATGCTTCTTTTAAGTTATTAAACAAGACTACTAATAAAGTTTCTACTAAGGATATTTTGGTAAGTTCGAAAATATCATGGGAAACTTTAAATATTGAAGTTTTGTATTGCGGTAGCACTCCTCCAACTGAAATTCCTGAAGACTATGTTTTGATAGATGTATACGATACTATCAATAATGAAAATACTAATATTTATAAAGGCTGGATGATTTCTTCTTCCCCCGATGTTACTCCGTTAGAAAATCCTATTTATGATCTTTGGTTAGTTGATTGTAGTAACGATAAGACTTCTTGAAAATTATTAATTTTTTTAAAAAAACTTTCAATTTCTAAACTTTCTTTTAGTTTATTTTCATAAATTTCAGTTTCTATCTCATACGCTCCAAACTGAACTAAATGAGGATTGAAAAACTGTGAATCTAAAATAGAAAAATTATTTTTTTTCAATATTGCCAATAAATAAAGTAGACAAAACTTACTTGTATTGGTCTTTAAACTAAACATGCTTTCACCAAAAAAACATGAACCTATATGTAAACCGTATAAACCACCAATTAGATTATCATCTTCATAACATTCTACACTGTGACATTTACCTATTTTGTGTAATTCAATATATGTATCCAAAATAATTTGATTAATCCAAGTATCTTGATCCTTTCTTTTAATTTCTTTGCAAAACTCTATAACTTTTGCAAAATTTTGATCAATTTTAAAACTATATTTTGTTTTTTTAAACTCACTAAAAAGTTTCTTTGGAAAATGAAAATTTGAAATTGGAATGATAAATCTTAATTTGGGTTTATAAAATTTTATTTCTTCAGAATACTTACTATCAGCCATTGGAAAGTAAGCTTTTTTATAAAATTCTATTAAGCTATTTAAATCAATTATTTTACTCAATTAAATTTGACATAAAATTAATGTTGTAACTTCCTCTTTTAAACTCATCAGTTTGAATAATTTTTTGATGTAGTTGAATATTAGTATTTATTCCCATAATAACATATTCTTCTAGCGCTCTATTCATTTTTTTTAGAGCTTCTGATCTTGTTGCACCGTAGGTAATTAGCTTACCAATCATACTATCATAGTGGGATGGAATTGAGTATCCATCGTAAACAGCTGAGTCTACTCGAATACCTAGTCCTCCAGGTTGATGATATTGTGTTATCTTACCAGGTGATGGTATAAAACTCTCTGGATGTTCGGCATTAATTCGACATTCAATTGAACTACCTTTAAGTTTTATATCCTCTTGTTTTATTGTAAGTTTTTCACCATTAGCAACGAGAATTTGCTCCTTAACAAGATCTATTCCAGTAACCATTTCTGTGACTGGGTGTTCAACTTGTAATCTTGTATTCATTTCCATAAAATAAAATTCATTATTTTCATATAAAAATTCTAATGTTCCAACTCCTTCATATCCGATTTCTTTCATAGATTTTCTACAAAGTTCAGAAATTTTTTCTCTATTTTCGTTTGTTAGAACTGAACTTGGACTTTCTTCAATAAGTTTTTGATGCTTCCTTTGAATTGAGCAATCTCTTTCTCCAAGAGTAACAACATTTCCATATGAATCACAAAGAACTTGAATTTCAATATGTTTAGGAGATGTTAAAAATTTTTCTAAATAAACATTTTCATCATTAAATGATTTTTTTGCTTCAATTTTTGCTTCATTTATAGCTTTTTTTAAATCATCTTCTTCTGTGACAATTCTCATTCCTTTTCCACCACCACCACTCGCTGCTTTTACTATAATTGGGTATTTTACTTTTTTTATAAAATCTTCAATTTTATTTTTATTGCTTAAGTCATTTATACCTTTTACTGTTGGGACCCCAGTTTCATCCATTATTTTTTTGGCATCAATTTTGTTACCCATCATTTTGATATGTTCCGATTTTGGCCCAATAAATTTAATATTGTGTTCTTCAATAATTTCAGCAAACCTTTTATTTTCACTTAAAAAACCATACCCAGGATGAATTGCATCTACATCAGTTAATGTAGCAGCAGTTATAATTGCAGGTATGTTTAAATAACTAGATTGTGCAGAGGCTGGTCCAACACAAATACTTTCATCTGCCATTCTTACATGCATTGCATTTTCATCAACATCAGAGTGAATGGCTACAGTTTTTATTCCTAATTCTCTGCAGGCTCTAAGAACACGTAAAGCAATTTCGCCTCTATTAGCAATCAGTATTTTTTTGAACATTATTCAAAAATTATAAGAGTATCACCATATTCAACGGGCTGGCTATTCAACGTAACTATTTTTTTGATAATACCAGATCTAGGAGCTTTGATTTCATTAAAAGTTTTCATTGCTTCAATTAACAACAAAGTATCACCGGCTTTAACATGTTGACCAACTTTAACATAAGGTTGCGAATTTGGATCGGCAGAAAGATAAGCAACTCCTACCATTGGAGACTTAACAATATTATCTTCATTTACAACATCATTTGTATTTTCAACCTCTTTAACTTCAGTATTTTTTTCTATTTTTTGAACGGAAACATTGTTTTCAACGAAGTCATTTGAGGTAATTTCAATTTCATAATCATTTTTTTTTATTTTTATTTTAGCAACACTATTAATTTTTGATTCTTTAACTATTATCTTAATATTCTCTAAATCTGTCTTATCTATTTTAGTCATACTTATTTATAAATTAATTTGCATATTGCTTCAATTCCTAGAAGATAACTATTTCCACCAAATCCACATATTAAACCATGTACTCCTTCGGAAGTGATACTTTTTTTTCTATATTCTTCTCTAGAATAAATATTTGAAAGATGAATTTCTATCTTGGGCTTATTTATTGCTCTTAATGAATCTAGAATGGCTATTGATGAATGAGTAAATGCTGCTGGATTAATAATTAGACCATCAAATTTATCATTTACTTCATGAATTTTATCAATTATTTCCCCTTCATTATTAGATTGGAAAAAAATAATTTCTAATTTTTTCTCTATACCTTTTTTTTCACAATCAGATTTAATCTTTTCCAAAGTGTCTTTACCATAAATATCATCTTCTCTATTACCTAATAGATTTAGGTTAGGGCCATTAATAATTAATATTTTTTTCATTCTATTTAAAATGCTTACTTAATTTTAAACCTTGATTTTGATAATTTGATTTAATTTCTTTCCCGTATACAACATTACTATTTTTGTTCAACTTTTCATATTTAATTCTAGCTATAGTTTGACCATCTTCTAATAAAAAAGGCACTTCATTTGTTTTTACTTCCAAAACAGCATATGATCCTCTCCCTAGACCGAAACCAGGATCAAAAAAACCTGCATAATGTGCTCTGAAGTCTCCAATCCCTGTATCGTATGGTATCATTTCTCCAGCTAATTTTGATGGTATTACTACTTTCTCTTTTGATCTTAAAATATAAAATTTATTTTTTTCAATTACTAATTTTTTATTTTTTTTTCTAATTACATTCCAAAAATCATTTATTTTATGAGATTTAATTTTAGAAAAATTAAGAACTGGAGTATGTTTTTTTGCTACGTAGGCTACTATATTTGAGCCAGCTAGATCAACTGATAACTTTAATCCGTTATCAATTTTAACATTGTCTCTAGTTTGATTTGAAATTTTTTGCTTTTTATTCAGGTTAATTAGTTGTTTATCAGTCAAATAGTTATGGTTTTTACTTACAAGTCTTAATTGATTTAAAGAATTATTTTTTTTAAAAGATACATCAAATGATCTTGATGTTATTTCTAAAAATATTTCACCTTTATAATTTTTTGGAATTTTTTCGTATTCTTCTGCATAATCAACAAGTGTTCTACAAAAAATATCTAATCTCCCAGTGCTACTTTTAGGGTTGCAGTGACCAAAAATATTATTTTTTAAGTTAAGACTTTCATTCAATCTAACAATGTAAGTCTTGTTTTTTTTAAATATAAATTCTTTACTTAGATTTATTTTTTTAATAGCTAAATCTTTTAGTTTATCTCTAACTTTTGAATTATAGGATAAGAAGCTATATTTAATTTCATAGCATTCCTCACTTAATGACAAATCCATGCTTGATGGTTGTATTTGATTATTTGTAATATTTTCAGTTA
This sequence comes from uncultured Alphaproteobacteria bacterium, assembly GCA_902614375.1. Lineage (GTDB taxonomy): Bacteria > Pseudomonadota > Alphaproteobacteria > HIMB59 > CACPNW01. The sequence continues at coordinate 30,066 of CACMKZ010000005.1, read as the reverse complement.
TTATAAAATTTTTATTAATTAAATTTATATAATCTTGATATACTAGAGATCCACTCATTAATTTACATTCTCAATTATATTAATAAGTTTTAATAAATCACTATCTTTAGTACTTTTAAAATTATTTATTTTAATATCAAAAACTTCTTTTTCCATATCATTAATTGATAAAAAAAAGTTAAAGAACTCTAACCATTCATTTTTATTTAATTTTTGTGCTAGTTCAAAATATTTTAATAGAACATTTTTATTATTATAAAATTTATATAAAAGATCTTTATTATTTTTAAAAATTATTTCTGTCTCACTATTAGATATATTTTTTATTTTTATATTTTCAAATATTCTAATTTGCGTATAATAATTTAAAGGATATTTTTCTAAAGTTTGTTTATAAAATTTTTTAGCTTCTTTAGTATATCCATAAGAGAATAATATATCTGCTTTAGTTTCTAGTAGAAAATTATTATTATTCTTTTTAATAATTTCATTTAAATTCTGTAGGGACATTTTTAGATTTCCACTTCTAGCTAATTTAATTGATACTGCATAAGATTTAAAAGGTTCATTTAATTCATTTAAAACTTCTTCATTATCACTATAACCTACAAATTTTGCTTTTATGTAGTTAAATCTTTTATTATAATTTTCATTCAAATTATTTGTTTTATTGTCTTTGAAGTTTTTTATTAATAAAATCCTATCCTCAAAATATGGATGTGTACTAACTCTTTGATCGTCTTTTGAAAAACCCTTATTTAATAATTTTTGCTCTATTGTTTCTAATAATGTTTGAATAGATTTAGAATTAGTTCTTAGTAAATTTAGTGTTTTCAATGCATATAAATCTGCTTCCATTTCTTGATCTTTACTAAATACAATATATTGATTTGATAAAGCACCTGAAGTCAGAATACTGCCTTGTAGCAATTGAGGGTTTTGAGTTAATGCTGATCCAGCTATTACAGATAAAAGGCCTAAAGTATTATATTTTTTTGTATTTTCTATTGTTTTTTTTCTAAGTGCAATATGGTTGAGATCTATATGACCAACTTCATGAGCTAATACTGATAATAAAGCAACATAATCTGAGCAATGAATAATTAAGCCAGAATTAATATGTATTACATTATTAATATCTACAAAAGCATTTATTTCATTACTATTATTTATTTTAAAATTAATTTTTTTATTTATTTTATTTACTTCAATAATATCTGCAATAATTTCTTTAATAAATTCTTCTGTTTCATAATCTAGTATTTGTGAACCATAGCTAATGTTTGAAGAAAAAATAAAAAATAACAAATAAATTGATATTTTTTTAAGACCACCATCCAGTTTTTTCTTCATCTTCATTTATTTCACCCTCTCTTAAATCAACATCTTTTTGTTTATCAATTTTATTATCTTTATTAATTTCTTTATCATCTGTATTCTTATCTTTAAGACTTTCTTTCTTTTTTTTAGTTTTTATTATTTTCTTTTTTTTCTTAACTTTAGTAGTTTTATTTTTCTTTTTTTCAGTTATTTTTTCAGGACCTTTAGAATGGTTATTTTCATCAATTTCAATTAAAGGATCATGTAAAGAATATTGTGGATCAAAATAAAAATTAATTTTTGATTCAAATTTATTTTCTAATGAATTTATTTCACTCTTTTTATTATTTAACAAATTTTCTGCTAATCCACTATTACATTTAACGTTAATTATTGATTTTTTATTTTCAGAGATTTTTTCTTTAATAACTTTTAATATCTGATCTATTATTGAAGAAGAATTCAAAATTAAACCTGATCCTTTACAATAATTACATCTCTCAAAAGATTTATCTATTAAGCTCGACCTTAACCTTTGTCTTGATAGTTCCATTAATCCAAACATGCTTATTCTTCCGATTTGAACTCTCGCTCTATCTCTTACAAGGGCAGTTTTTAAACTTTTTTCAACTTTAAAATTATTTCGATAATCATCCATATCAATGAAATCTATGACTACTAAGCCTCCAAGATCTCTTAGTCTTAGTTGTCTTGCTATCTCTACTGCGGCTTCTAAATTTGTTTTTAGGGCTGTATTTTCAATATTTCTCTCGGATGTATTTTTCCCCGAGTTTACATCTACTGCCACCAGTGCTTCAGTTGTGTTAATTACAATAGAACCACCAGATTTTAATTTTACATTAAGACTAAAAAGATCATTTATTTGTGTTTCAATATTATTCGAAGCAAAAAGTGAGTTTTCATCAGATTTGTATTGTTTTATTTTTTTTACAAATGTTGGTGCTAGATTTTTTGTAATTTTTTTAACTTTATCGTATCCGTCTTTACCTTCAACTAAAATTTTTTCTACATCTTCACTTAGCATATCTCTAATTGATCTTTTTAACACATTGCCTTCTTCATGAATCATCTCCGGTGCTTCTGATTTTAAAGTAGTTTCTCTAATTTTATTCCATTGACTTACAAGGAATGAGAGATCTTTTGAAATTTCTTTTTTTGTTCTTCCAATCCCAGCTGTTCTTACAATTACTGACATTTTTTCTGGTATTTCTATCGAAGATAAAATTTGCTTTAATTTCTTTCTTTCTTCTATATCTCCAATTTTTCTAGATATACCATCACTATTCATACTATTCGGCATTAGAACGCAATATCTTCCTGCAAATGATAAATATGTTGTTAGTGCAGCCCCCTTTAAACCTCTTTCTTCTTTATTGATCTGAACAAGTAAGATTTGTTTAGGTCGAATTACATCTTGAATTTTATATTTTCTAAAATAATTGAAATATTCTTTTTTTGGGCTTAATTTTTTATTTTTTCTTTTTCTTATAGAAATAGTTTTTTCATCTGCATTCTCTATTTCTACCTCAGATTGAGTATCAATATTGTCATTCTCAGTTTCATCTAGTTCATTTATATTTTCTGAACTATGTAAATCATCTTCTTCTTTTTCATTATTTATTTTATCATTAAGTTCTTTTATTTTTTCTTCATCTACAGCAGGAATTTTAAAGTAATCTGGGTGTATCTCTGTAAGAGGTAAAAAACCATTTCTATTTTTTCCAAAATCAACAAATGCGGCTTGAAGTGAGGGTTCTATCCTTGTAATTTTAGCTAGATAAACATCCCCTTTTACTGCATTTTTTTTATTTGTTTCAATTTCAAAATCGTCAAGTTTACCGTCTTCTGTAACTGCAATTCTTGTTTCAATGTTATTTGTTGTATCAATAAGTATATTTTTTGACATAATGCCGAAACTCCGTAAAAATTTTTATATATTAAAGTCATTTTTGAATATTTTATTATATTTGCCTAATGTCACATTTTTAACTATTTCACAATGTAGTTTACAAATATGATTAGATTATTTGGTTATATAAAATTATTGTTAATTTTACTATGCATATTTGCATTAATTACAATTTCAACAATTTTTTACACACTTTGGCGCTACTCACCAGAATTACCTTCATATGAAAGTATAGTAAATTATAAACCAAATTTGTCTTCAAGAATTTATAGCTCAGACGGATTACTATTAAAAAGTTTTTATATGGAAGAAAGAATATTTATTCCTGTAAATAGAATACCTAAAAATATTAAAAATGCCTTTTTGGCTTCAGAGGATAAAAATTTTTATGATCATTATGGTATAGATATATTTGCCATTTTCAGAGCATTATTTACTAACATTATAAATATAAATTCTAACAAAAGAGTGGTTGGAGCATCAACAATTACTCAGCAAGTTGTAAAAAATTTATTACTAACCAATGAATTGAGTTATTCTAGGAAAATAAAAGAGATTATATTAGCTGTAAGAATAGAAAATATTTTAGATAAAGATGAGATACTTGAATTATATTTAAATGATATTTATTTAGGCTATGGATCATATGGAATAGGCTCTGCGAGTTTAAATTATTTTAATAAATCTATTTATGATCTTGAACTTCATGAGGCGGCATTCCTTGCTGCATTACCAAAAGCTCCAAATAATTATAATCCAAAAAAAAATTTTTTGAAAGCGCTTGAAAGAAGAAATTGGGTAATCGATAGAATGTATGCAAATAAATTTATTGAAAATGATGATCTTAATTATAAAAATGAACCGCTAGAAGTTTACAAGAGAATTGATACAAAATTCTCAGATGCTGATTATTATTACGAAGAAATTAGAAAAGAACTTTTTAAAAAATATGGTAAAGAAAAACTTTATTCAGAGGGTTTAATAATTAAAACAGCACTTGATTCAGAAATTCAAGAGAAAGCTAATTTGAGTCTTTTAGAAGGATTAATAGATTACCAAAAAAAGCAAGGATGGAATGGTTTAATAGAGAATACATCTTTAGAAAATTTTTTAAATAAAAAACAAGAATATAAAAATAAAAACCCTTTTTATCCAAATTGGCAAGAAGTAATTATTAATAAGGTAAATAAAACAAATATTGAAGTGTATAATCTAAAAAAAGAAAAATTAATAATTAATTTAGATAATCAATTTAATGATTGGTTGTTAAATGAAAAGTTTATAAAAGGCGATGTAATTTATATTGAGAAAAATAATAAAAATTACATTATAAATCAAGAACCACAAGTTAATGGAGCTATAATTGTTTTAGATCCATATAGCGGTGATATTTTAGCTCTAGCTGGCGGATATAGTTTTAATAAAAGTGAGTTTAACAGAGCAACACAGGCTAAAAGACAGCCTGGCTCCGCATTTAAACCTATAGTTTATTTGGCGGCATTAAATGAAGGTTACTCTCCTTCGACTTTAATATTAGACGCACCATACGTAGTAGATCAAGGACCAGGTCTTCCAAAATGGAAACCTTCTAATTACACTGATGAATTCTATGGTTTGACAACTATGAGAACAGGAATTGAAAAATCCAGAAACTTAATGACTGTACGACTTGCTAATAGAATTGGAATGAAAAAAATTCTTAGTATGGCAAATAATTTTAATATTAGTGAGGGATTAGATGAAAAACTCTCAATGTCATTAGGATCTGGTGTCATTACTTTAAAAGATTTAACAAATGCATATGCAATAATAGCAAATGGAGGTAAAAAAATTGAACCAAAATTAATAACAAGTATATATTCAAAAGATGGAAAAAAAATTTTTGATACAAGATTAAAAAAATGTATTGATTGTAAAATTGAAAATATATCTTCAAAAATTAAAATACCAAATATAAATGAAAATAAAAATATTGTTATTGATCCAAGACTTGCTTATCAAATTACATCTATGATGGAAGGAGTTATAAAAAGAGGTACAGCAAAAAAATTGCAAAACTTAGATGTCCCTATAGCTGGAAAGACAGGTACTACAAACCAAAATAAGGACGCATGGTTCATAGGTTTCACTCCAGATTTGGTAATTGGAGTATATGTCGGATACGATCAACCAAAATCGTTAGGATATAAACAAACCGGCTCCAGTGTAGCTGTACCAATATTTAAAAATTTTGCAGAAAAGATTAAAATCAATAAAAATAGAAAACCATTTAGAGTTCCGTCAGGTATCAGTTTTGTAAGAATTGATCCAAATAGTGGGATGGTTTCTGATAAACAAAATAGCATAATCGAACCTTTTATTTTAGGCTCAGAACCGTTTTCAGGCAATATTAGCATTATTGATGGATTAGAAAATTTTAATAATGATTCCATTTCCGGAACTGGTGGTTTATTAAATTAGTTTCATTATGGAATTAATAGAAAATATTGAAGCAAATTTAAAAAAAATAAGATTTAACTTTAATCTTATAAGGAGGGCAGTTTGACTACCAAGCTCTTGCAAACAATTTAGAAGAATTAAAAATAAAAAGCTCAAATCCAAATATCTGGGAAAATAAAGATGCAAAAGATATTTTTCAAAATATTAAAATGTTTGAAAATAAAATAAGAGATTTTAATAAATTAAAAAAATTATTGGACGAAAATCAAGAGATATTTAATTATATCCAGAAAAATAACGACGATTCACTTTTAATAGAACTAAAAAATGAAGTCGAATCTACATTAACGTTGTCTGAAAAAATTCGATATTTAAACTTATTAAATGATGAAGCTGACCATCTAAATTCATTTATAGAAATTCATGCAGGTGCTGGCGGTACTGAAAGTCAAGATTGGGCTCAAATGTTGCAGAGAATGTATTTCAGATGGGCTGAGTCACAAGAAAATTGTAAAGTTATTTTATTGCAAGAAATGCGAGGTGAAGAAGCTGGAATAAAATCCTGTACCTTGAAAATTATAATGGATTATTCTTATGGGTGGTTAAAGGCAGAAAGTGGGATACATAGGTTAGTTAGAATCTCTCCTTTTGATAGCAATAAAAGAAGACACACTAGTTTTGCAAGTGTTTGGGCATATCCAGAAATAGACGATAAAATAGAAATTGAAATAAAAGAAAGCGATCTTAGAATTGATACATACAGAGCATCAGGAGCAGGCGGTCAACACGTAAATAAAACTGATAGTGCAGTAAGAATTACACATGTACCAACTAATATAGTAGTGCAATGTCAAAGTGATAGGTCTCAACACAAAAATAAATCTAATGCAATGAAAATGATTAAATCTAGGATTTATGAAAAAGAATTGCAGAAAAGAAAAGAAGATGAAAATACAAAAAACAAAGATAAAAAGGATATAGGTTGGGGACATCAAATTAGATCTTATGTTTTACATCCCTATAAACTTATTAAAGATTTAAGAAGTGGGTATGAAACTTCTAATGTAAATGATGTTTTAGATGGTAAAATAGATAAATTTTTAGAAAATTCACTTACATTATAAAATTTAATTTATTTTTACAATTCCAATTTTCTTTTTTCCTATTGCTATTTTTATTTCTTTTAAATCTGAAAATTCTTTTAAGGAATAATTGCTATTATTATACAAAATATCATTTACTTTTACTCCATTAGATTTAATTAATCTTTTTGTTTCACTTCTGGTCTTTACTAGATTGAGTTTTTCTATTGCATCTAATAATGAAAAATTATCATTTTCTAAATTTGATTTATTTTCAGAAATATGTGGTAACCTTTGATCTACTATTTTTGATCTAAATATATTATTAGTAATTTCAAACGCTTCATCAGCATCTTCTTTCCCTCTCACAATTTTTGTTACTTCATAAGCTAATATTTTTTTAGCTTCGTTTATTTCTTGATTTTTGAGTAAAGAAAGTTTTTCTATTTCCCTTAATGGCAGTTTGGTAAATAGATATAGAAATCTTGAAACATCATTATCATCTACATTTCTCCAAAATTGAAAAAAATCTAAACTGGATATTTTATCTTTATTAAGCCAAACTGCACCGTCAGCAGTCTTTCCCATTTTTGTTCCATCACTATTAGTTATAAGTGGTGATGTAATACCAAAAGCAGTCTTTTTATTTATTTTTCTTATTAAATCTACTCCACTTAATATATTACCCCACTGATCCGAGCCTCCCATTTGTAAAATACAATTAAAATTTTTATTTAAATGTACAAAATCATAAGCTTGAAGAAGCATATAATTAAATTCTAAGATACTTAGTGGTTGTTCACGATCTAATCTATTTTTTACAGATTCAAAAGTTAGCATTCTATTTAATGTAATTTTTGATCCAAATTCCCTCAAGAAATCAATATAATTTAATTTAGATAGCCAATCATAGTTGTTGATTATTAAAGAATTTTTTTTGAGATTGATAAATCTTTCAAATGTTTTTTTAATATTATTAATATTTTTATCTATTTCATTCTTACTTAATATTTTTCTTGTTTGATCTTTTCCTGAAGGATCGCCTATTAATGTTGTTCCTCCCCCAACCAAAGCAATCGATTGGTGCCCATAAAAATCAAGCCAATGTAGAAGCATCAATTGAATTAGGCTTCCAATATGTAAGCTATCACTTGTTATATCAAAACCAATATAACCAGATATTTTATTTTTTAGTATTATTTTATCTAAATCTTCAATATCTATACTTTGATAAATAAAACCTCTTTCTTTAATTTCATTAAGAAATTCAGATTTTAATTTCATTACTAATTATTTTGTTTCGATTGTTTGACTAATATAATCATTTATAGAGTTTTCGAATTCATTCGAATAACTCTCGTAGAAATGATCAGCACCTTTTATAGGTTTAAATTTTATCTCAACTTTTTTTTGTTGTTGAAGTTTTTCAACTAATATCTTTGTTGAATCAAATGAAGCAATATTATCCTTATCTCCATGCACAATTAATCCAGATGATGGACAAGGAGCTAAAAAACTGAAATCCCTTAAATTTGCAGGGGGCGAAACACTTACAAAACCATTTATTTCGGGCCTACGCATTAATAGCTGCATTGCTATCCAAGCTCCAAAAGAAAATCCGGCTACCCAACAAATCTTCGAATTAGTGTTATATTGTTGTAACCAATCCAAAATACAAGCAGCATCACTCAATTCACCTTCTCCATCATCAAAATACCCCTCACTTTTACCAACTCCTCTAAAATTAAATCTTATTGTAGAAAATCCTGCTTTGATAAAAATTTTGTACATTTTGAATATTATTTTAGTATGCATCGTCCCACCTTTTGAGGGGTCAGGATGCAATAATATAACTATCGGTGAGTCGTCTCTTTTGTTATGTGAATATTTAGCCTCTATTTTTCCTTCTGGCCCTGGAATTAATAAGTCTACCATTTGATAAAGCTAATATTGAAGTTATATGATTTTGTAAATATAGATGTTTTAAATATATGAATTCTCTTGGTTTTGATAAGGCAGAAAAAGATACAAAAGTCGTAGTTGCGATGTCTGGCGGCGTGGATAGTTCAGTTGCTGCTGTCATGCTAAAAAAACAAGGTTATGAAGTAATTGGCATTACACTAAAATTATATAATAATTCTAACATATCTAAGAGTAAATCGTGTTGTGCTGGTATTGATATTGAAGACGCTAAAAATGTTGCTCTAAAAAATGATTTCAAACACTTAGTCTTAGATTATCAGGGCAAATTTTTTGATGGAGTAATTAGTAACTTTGTCGATTCTTATGCAAATGGTGAAACTCCTTTACCCTGCGTTAAGTGTAATGAGACAGTAAAATTTTCAGACTTACTTAATGAGGCAAAAAAAATTGGAGCTGATGCCCTTGCAACAGGTCACTACGCAATAAGAAAAGGAACTTTGAATAATGCAAGTTTACATAAAGCTAAAGATTTTTCAAAAGATCAAAGTTTCTTCCTTTTTTCAACATTACAAGAGCAATTGAACTATGTAAGATTTCCATTAGGGGATTATAAAAAATCTGAAATTAGACAGCTAGCTAAAGAATATAAATTAAGTGTTAATGATAAACCTGATAGCCAAGATATATGTTTTGTAACATCAGACTCTTATAGAGATCTTGTTAATAATTTAAATCCAAGTGTAAATAAAAAAGGAATAATTTATGATATTGACAATAATATTCTTGGAACCCATGAAGGTATTAGTAATTACACTATTGGTCAAAGAAAAGGTATTGGAATTAGTGGTTCAAAAGAACCTTTATACGTAATAGGTATAAATAAAGATCAGAATTCAATTACTCTAGGGACAAAAGAAAAATTAAAAAAAAAAGTTATTAACTTTAAGAATATCAATTGGTTAGGTGGCAACATTCTACCTAAAGAACTTGATTGTTCAGCAAAAATAAGATCCACCCAAGAAGATTTACCAGGAATTCTTGATATAAATAGCAACTATGGAACTTTTACATTTGAAAAGGAATTAGATAATACTTCTCCTGGCCAAGCTTGTGTTTTTTATAAAAATGACCAATTACTTGGAGGTGGTTGGATTACCGCTTAAATTTAAAATCAGTTCTAAATTTGGTTAATTTTTGTTGAAATAACTAGATTTTTTAAATTAATGAATTAGATGAAGTATTGTGAACTCAGAAACTCTAAATACGTTAGATACTTATAGTAAAAATAAATACAAATATGGCTTTGTAACCGATATCGATAATGAAAAGCCTAAAAAAGGATTGAGCGAAGATACTATTAAATTTATTTCTTTAAAAAAGAACGAACCAAAATGGATGCTTGATTGGAGATTAAAATCATTTGCAAAATGGAAAAAAATGAAAGAACCTAAATGGGCAAATCTTAGTTTTCCTGAAATTGATTATCAAGATATTTATTATTATTCAGCACCAAAAGGTTTTGAGAAGAAACCCAAAGACCTAAGTGAAGTCGATCCTAAACTTATAGAGACATATAACAAATTAGGCATTCCCTTAGAGGAGCAAAAAGTTCTAGCTGGCGTTGCTGTAGATGTTGTTTTTGATAGTGTTTCAGTTGCAACAACTTATAAAGGTGAATTAGAAAAGCTTGGAATAATTTTTTGTTCTATAGGTGAAGCTATTCAAAAACATCCTGATTTAATAAAAAAATATTTAGGTTCAGTTATTCCTCCTGGAGATCATTCTTTTTCAGCATTAAATTCTGCTGTTTTTACTGATGGATCTTTTGTTTACATACCAGAGGGCGTAAAATGTCCAATGGAACTATCTACTTATTTTAGAATTAACGCGGAAAATACTGGACAATTTGAGAGGACTCTAATTATTGCTGATAAAGGCAGTTATGTTAGCTATCTTGAGGGATGTACAGCTCCCAAAAGAGACGATAACCAATTGCACGCAGCCAATGTAGAATTAATTGCCTTAGAGGATGCTGAAATAAAATATTCAACTGTTCAAAATTGGTATCCGGGAGATGAAGATGGAAAAGGTGGCATTTATAATTTTGTTACTAAAAGAGGTCTTTGTGCTGGTAAAAATAGCAAGATATCATGGACGCAAGTAGAGACTGGATCTTCTATTACCTGGAAATATCCTAGCTGCATCTTAAAAGGAGATAATTCTATTGGTGAATTTTACTCTGTCGCAATAACAAACAATTTTCAACAAGCTGACACAGGAACAAAAATGACTCACATAGGTAAAAATACCAAAAGCAAAATTATATCAAAAGGTATTTCCTTAGGTAAGTCGCAAAATACTTACAGAGGTGAAGTATCTTTTTTAAGGAAAGCTGAAAAAGCAAGGAATTATACTCAATGTGATTCTTTGTTAGTAGGAAATCAATGTGGAGCTCATACAGTTCCTTACATTGACTCAAAAAATAATACAGCAGTTATTGAGCACGAAGCTTCGACCTCTAAAATAAACGAGGATCAACTTTATTACTGTAGACAAAGAGGTTTAAGTCATGAAGAAGCAGTTTCATTAATAGTTAATGGCTTTTGTAAACAAGTTCTTCAAGAACTTCCCATGGAATTTGCCGTCGAAGCACAAAAACTGGTATCTATATCTCTAGAAGGAAGTGTAGGGTAGTATGTTTTTAGAAATTAATGATCTATCAGTAAAAATTGAAAATAAAAATATTCTTAAAAACCTAAACTTGAATATTAATAAAGGTGAAGTGCATGCAATTATGGGCCCAAATGGATCTGGTAAAAGTACATTGGCAAACGTTTTAGCAGGTAAAGAAGATTATGAAATCTTAAATGGTAAAATTAATTTTAAAGACAATGATTTATTTGATTTAAATATTGAAGAAAGAGCGCAAGAAGGAATGTTTTTGGCTTTTCAATATCCAGTTGAAATACCTGGAGTAAATATAACTCCATTCCTCCACTCTGCAATTAATTCAAAAAAAAAACGTATGAATGAGGATGAAATTGATAATTTATCATTCGCTAAGCTTTTAAAATCTAAAGCCAGTGATTTAGGTATAAATATTGATATGCTTAAACGATCAGTTAACACAGGATTTTCTGGTGGTGAAAAAAAACGTTATGAAATTTTGCAAATGAGTATTCTTAATCCAGATTTAGCTATATTGGATGAAACTGACTCAGGACTTGATATTGATGCTCTTAAAATAGTTACTGATGGTGTTAACAAACTTAAAACAAAAGATAATTCATTTTTAATCATTACTCATTATCAAAAACTTTTGGATTATATAAAACCAGATTTTGTACATGTTATGGTAAATGGCTCTATTGTTAAATCAGGAGGTTCTGAAATTGCTGCTGAAATAGAAAAAGATGGATTTCAAAAATTTCAGTAATGAATATACAAGATAATTATCAAAAAAATAAAAAAAATATTTTTTTTTCAAAAAACAAAGATGTTCAAAATCATAGGGAAAAATTAATAAATATTTTTAAAAACGATAGATTTGATAAAAAAAATAATGAAAGTTTAAAAAATGTAAATTTAAAAAACTTCCTTGATTTTAAATACAAATATCTTGTTCCAGAAGAAACATCAGTGATAAACAATAATAATGATAATACTTATTCAATTGTTTCTGTAAATGGTCAGTGTTCAAATTTTAAAGATGATAAAATTGAAATAACCAAAATTGTAGAAGAAGATTACAATGATTTTTCTAAAAATAATACAATTGCAAATAATGATCATTTCGTAAACTTAAATTCATTATTTTTAAATTGTGGATTCAAGATTATTATAAAAAAAAATAATAATATTAAAATTAAAATATCAAACATTATAACTGATGATGATTTAACTATTTTCCAAAAGAATAACTTTATTTGTGAAGAAGGATCATCTCTCAATCTTATTGAGGAATATGAAAATAAAAATAATTCAACTTTAAATATATTAAACGTAATTAAATTAGAAAAAAATTCTCAGTTAAACCATTTTCTAATACAAGACAATTCTCCCAATCATAATTTAATAATAACAAGTCATTCTTCATGTAAAAAAGATTCTACCTATATTCAAAAAGTATATAATTTTTCTGAGGGTTACGTTAGAAATTTTCATTTTTCTGAGCTAATAGAGATAAATTCAGAAGCTGATTTACAAGGTATATTTTTCCTTAAAGATAATAATATATCAAACAACAAAACATTTGTTAAGCATTTAGCTGAAGATTGTAAAAGCAATCAAGTTTACAAAGGTATTTTGAATGATCGTTCTACAGCAACATACTTTAGTAACACTCATGTTGATCAAGTTGCACAAAAAACTGAGGGGTATCAACTTAGCAAAGGTATACTTTTATCTGAAAACGCATCATATTTTTCTAAACCTGAATTAAAAATTTATGCTGACGATGTAAAATGTAGTCATGGTTCAACCATTGGACCAATAGATGAAAATGCTATTTTTTATCTTAGATCTAGAGGTATGAGTAAAATTGCAGCAACTAAAATATTGATATCGTCATTTATTAATGAAGAATTAAGTAGTATTGATAATGATCAAATGTCTGAAATAATACAAAAGAAAATTGTAAGATACTTAAGTAAAGTAAAATGAATATTTCAAACTTAAAATCAAAATTTCCCGTATTCAAAAAAAATCCAAATCTAGTTTTTTTAGATACTGCGGCATCAGCATTAAAAGTTGATGAAATGATTGAAGCTACTAATAATTGTTACACAAATGAATATGCAAATATACACAGAGGTAATTATGAATTAAGTTCAAAGTTAACAAAAAAATTTGAAGATTCACGAAAAAAAATTGCAGATTACTTAAATACATCTGAAAAAAATATTATTTTTGTTAAAAGTGCAACTGAGGGTATAAATTTAATTTCATCTTGTATGTCTAAAAGATTTTTAAACGATGGCGATGAAATAATCTTAAGTTATCTTGAACACCATGCTAATTTGATACCTTGGCATTTAATTGAAAAAAAGATTAAAATTATTCCTCTTGGGCTAAATGAAAATAGTGAAATTAATTACGATGAATTAAATGATAAAATTAACTCAAAAACTAAATTAATTACATTAACCCACATGTCAAATGTAACAGGATCAATAACTAATTTTGATAAAATAAAAGAAATTGCGGAAAAAGAGAATATACCGTTACTATTAGATGGTTGTCAATTTGCTCCTCACAAAAAAGTTGACCTAAAAGATTTAGATCCGGATTTTTATGTTTTTTCTGCACATAAAATGTACGGCCCTTCAGGTCTTGGCGTACTGTATATGAAAGATAAATGGATAGATAAATTTACTCCTTATCAAGGGGGAGGACAAATGATTTATGATGTAGATATTGATAAAAGCACATATGCAAATGGTTACGAAAAATTTGAAGCAGGTACTCCTCCTATTGCACAAGTTATTGGATTTTCTTCTTCATTAAATTTTATGAATGAACTTGATCCAAATGTTATTTATGATCATGAAATGCAACTTCATGATTACGCTTTTGAAAAACTTTCAAAATTCAATAATATAAAAATATATGGATCAAATAAAAACAAAGGTGCAATCATTTCTTTTAATATCGAAGGGGTGCATAATTCTGATTTAGGCGCAATGTTAGATAAAAAAAACATAGCAATAAGAACAGGACATCATTGCTGTCAACCTCTTATGAAACATTTTAATGTTACTGGGACTTCTAGAATTTCATTTGGAGTATATAATTCAAAAGATGACATTGATTACTTAGTGGATAGCATTGATGAAATAACTAAAATTCTATTATAAACAATGGAAGACAAAAAATTAAAAGATTTTCTACCAGATAAAAATTCAAGTTACATAAAAAACTTTCCCTACTCAAATAAATCATCAAAAATTACAGAAGAGCAAGTTATTGAATGCATAAGGACAGTTATGGATCCAGAAATACCAGTGAATTTGTATGATTTGGGCTTAATATATGAGATAAAAATAAATGATAATAACGATATTAAAATTAAAATGACATTAACTAATCCAAACTGTCCAGTTGCTGGAACTATGCCAGAAAGTGTGGGAAAATCAGTAGAAAAGATATTGAACTTAAATTCAATTGAAGTGTCTTTAGTTTGGGATCCAAAGTGGCATAAAGATTTAATGTCAGAGGAAGCAAAACTTGCTTTAGATATTTTTTAATTTAATTTATAACAATAGTATGAATAATTTATTATCCATTACATCCAATGCAGCTATTCAAATTAAAAAGATTATGACTAGTGCTCCAGAAGGCATGGACTCTGTTGTGATTGGAGTAGATAAATCTGGTTGCAGTGGATATGCATACAAATTAGACTTTGGTAACTCTAATAACTTAAAAAATTTTGAAGCTATACATCAAGATGGTGCAAAAATTTTAATAGATCCTAAAGCTACAATGTTTTTATTAGGTTCTGTAATGGATTATAGGCAAGATAAACTTTCTTCAAGATTCGTTTTTGATAATCCAAATGAAAAAAGTACCTGTGGATGTGGGGAGTCTTTTAGTATTTAAAAAAAAAGAATGGCGGAGTAGCTCAGTTGGTCAGAGCGCACGGCTCATATTCGTGATGTCGGGGGTTCAAATCCCTCCTCCGCTACCAACTAAAAACTTAAGTTGTTTTAAAGAATTTGTTTAATACTTTTGTTGAATTAATTCCACATTCAAAAATTTTACCTTGATTACTTGATAATTTTTTTTTGCTAAATATGTCTAATAAGTTTTCTAGAGGCAGTGGATACTCCTTTTTATTTAATATTGAGATTTTACTCTTAAAATTTTCTGACGATAGAATTTTTTTTGTGTTAAAATCATACATTAAATATTCGTTATTTTTATAATGAAATTTGATTTTTCTTTGCTTAGCTTTTAAATAGTTACCTGTTATAATTTTTATAAATATTTTTTTATAATTAAAACTCATTTTATATACTTTAAAAATTTTATCATTATCAATAATTTTTTTAATATTAAAATTTTTACATTCCTTAAAATCAAATAAATAAAACAATGTTGTTAAAGGATGAGTACCCCAATCCCAAATTGGGTCTATATTATCTCTAAAAGGACCTCTGGAACCTTCAATAATATTTACTTTTAGTATTTTTTTTTGAAAAATAATTTGCTTGAGTTGTAAAAATCTTTCATCATTTAAATTTGGCAGGTTTATATATATTTTATTGTTTTTTTGTTTATGAATAAAAATTATTTTTTTTAAATCTTCTAAGTTTAAGCATAACGGTTTCTCAACAATGCATTCGATCTTAAAATTGTTAGCGATTTTAATTGCAGAATAATTCATTCTAGGATCGCCAGCTAAATACAAAGCATCTGGTCTATGTTCTTTGAGTAAATCTTCTATAGATTCAAATACATGAATATTTTTATCATTAAAATTTTTTCTTCTTTTATTATTTCTACAAACTAAATATTTTAATTTAAAATTAGTATTTTTATTGATTGAATTTTTAATAACTTCGGCCCATGATCCGCAACCAATAATACCAATTTTTTTTATCACTTTATTTATTTATAATTTTTGTCTGTCCATTCGTAAAATTTTTTTAATCCTTTATTTAAATCAATTTTTGGATGATAACTTAAATGTAAATTTGCTTTATCTATACTTGGACACCTTCTTCTAGGTTCATCTGCAGGGTAAGTTCTAGGATATTTGATTTTTTGCATTTTAATTTTTTTATTTAAAACTTTTTCTGAAAGTTTATGTAGTCCTATCATTGATATTTCAGGTTTTGGATTACCAATATTATATGCTTCTCCACTACGACCTTTAATTAATATTTTTAAGAAACCATTTAGAGCATCAGTTATGTAACAAAAAGTTCTTGTTTGTTTGCCGGTACCATAAATCTTAATAGATTTTCCTCTTTTTATTAGACTAGCGAAATTAGGAAGTACTCTATAATCTTTTTCCTGCATACCTGGTCCATATATATTAAAAGGTCTAACTATATTTGTATGTAATTTATATTTTTGATTATATATGTAACATAGTGTTTCTCCGAGCCTTTTTCCTTCATCGTAGCAAGCTCTTGGACCCATAGTATTTACGTACCCTCTATAAGTTTCTTTAATAGGTATTTCTCTGATATCAGGATCACCGTATATTTCACTTGAGCTAAAAAATAAAACTTTAGACTTTTTATTTTTAGCAATTTCTAATATATTTCTTAATCCATTAACTGCTACATCTAAAGTTTCAAGAGGTTTTGCTCTATAATAGAATGGGCTCGCTATTCCAGCTGCATGAATTATAATATCAACTTTACCTTTAATATTAATTTTTTTGCCTGCATCTGCTTTTATAAATTTTATATTTTTAGACCTTATACTTTTAGAGAAGTTATTTTTACTTGTAATAAAATTATCTATATTTGTTAGTTTTATATTTTTTTTGTGATTATAATTAAAAGTGTCAATTGTTTGGGTGAAGTATTTTCCTAAAAAACCATTACCTCCAGTAAGGAGAATGTGTTTATTATTTAAACCTAATAACTCACTTTTTGAATTTTCTATAATTTCTTCAATATCTTCATTTATAAAAAAATTTTTCATTGCTTGTTATTCAGATACCTTTCTTAACGGAATAGGAAAGTAAAATTCACAATTATGTTTTTTTAATTTTTGTTTTATATCTATGAAATAATCATATGCAAATACAATTACAGTATAATTTTTTTTAAATGATAAATGCTCAAATTTTTTAATTGGAATATTCATACCAGGAGAATATCTCCCAGCCTTTAATGGACTGTCATCTATAATAAATTTTATTTGTTTATCACCTACTAATGATAAATTGGTAATTGTGGAAACTCTTGCTGGACATCCATAACCAATTATATATTTATTCTTGCCAATCATTGCCATTATTTTATTTTTAAAATCTTTTGAGTAATGAATAATTTTTTCTGAAAATAGCTTCATATTTTTTTTATTAAGCTTTCTATTCTCAGCAACTAAAGCATTTTTTAATTTTAAACTTTTTTTTGCTACTCGTTTATTTCTAATGTAGCATCTTATGGAGCCACCATGTGTACTTATTTTTTCATAGTTAACAAATGTCATATTATTTTTAGCAAACAATTTATTAATAGAATTTAAGGAATAATAATATGGTCTATCAAAATAAAATCTTTCAAATTGTTTTTTATCAATGATAGAACTTAAATATTCAATTTCTAAAATAAACAATCCATCTTTACTAAGTAAAGATTTTAAATTTTTTATAAACAAATTAGGATTTTTTAAATGAGTAAAAATACTTGATGCTACCACAATATTAGGTTTACCATGAGTTTTAATTATTTTATCTACAGATCTTTTGTTAAAAAAATCAATTAAAGTCGTTAATCCTTTTGAGTTTGCAATTTTTCCTACATTAATTGATGGATCAATTCCTAAAAATTTAATATTCTTTTTCTTTAAATGTTGTAAAAATACACCATCGTTAGAGCCAATATCTACTACAAAATCTTTTTTTGTCATTTTTTTTGCAAGTTTTTCAAAATGATCAACCAAACCTTTATTAACTGAAGATAAATAGTAATAGTCTTCAAAAAGATATTTCCTATCAATTATTTTTTTTATTTGTGCTGATGAACAATCATTACAAAATAATAATTCCATTGGAAATTTTTTTTCTTTCTTTATTTCTTTTTTGTTTTTCGGATACTTATTTGCAAGGGGTTGAAGACCAAGACTTGTAAAATCATAAGTATTTTTTGATTTGCATAGCCTACATTTCATGAATCAATGTATTAAAGGTGTAATTAAAAATTTCTATTGTTTTTTTAATTTTAAAATAATATTAGAATTTATATATCGCGGGGTGGAGCAGCCCGGTAGCTCGTCAGGCTCATAACCTGAAGGTCGTAGGTTCAAATCCTACCCCCGCAACCAATTTTTTCTAAGATTCTACTAAATTTTTATTTATTTAATAAATTATATAAAAATATCCCCAGAAATAAGCCTTTTTTTTTTATTTTTTATGATTTGACAAGGAATTTTTATACTATTATAGGCACATACTCTTTTCTTTGAAAAAGAACAAATCTCTTCATTTCTTTATAAGATGCAGGGTTTTGTATGCTCTTTAATTTGTTAATAAGATACTAAAGAGATACGTAGACAACAATTCGTAATTTAATTTTTACGAATGTTATCGGAATACGTATCAACAAATACTTTTGTTTATACAAGAAGTATTCCGCTTTAACGGACGTTCCGTAATTTTTGACTTCGGTCAAATTTACTTAACTTAAGAGTTTGATTATGGCTCAGAACGAACGCTGGCGGCATGCCTCATACATGCAAGTCGAACGAAATCTTCGGATTTAGTGGCGCACGGGTGAGTAACATGTGGGAATCTACCTGAAGGTTCGGAATAACTGCGGGAAACTGTAGCTAATACCGGATGTGTCTGCAAAGAGAAAGATTTATCGCCTTCAGATGAGCCCGCACTAGATTAGCTAGTTGGTGAGGTAATTGCTCCACCAAGGCTACGATCTATAGCTGATTTGAGAGGATGATCAGCCACACTGGGACTGAGACACGGCCCAGACTCCTACGGGAGGCAGCAGTAGGGAATATTGGACAATGGGGGAAACCCTGATCCAGCAATGCCGCGTGAGTGAAGAAGGCCTTAGGGTTGTAAAACTCTTTCATCAATGATGATAATGACATTAGTTGAAGAAGAAGCTCCGGCTAACTTCGTGCCAGCAGCCGCGGTAATACGAAGGGGGCTAGCGTTGTTCGGAATCACTGGGCGTAAAGCGTATGTAGGCGGATCAAAAAGTTAGATGTGAAATCCCTGGGCTCAACCCAGGAACTGCATTTAAAACTAGTGATCTAGAATTTGGTAAGGGTTAGTAGAATTTCCAGTGTAGAGGTGAAATTCGTAGATATTGGAAAGAATACCAGAAGCGAAGGCGACTAACTAGGCCATTTTTGACGCTGAGATACGAAAGCGTGGGTAGCAAACAGGATTAGATACCCTGGTAGTCCACGCAGTAAACGATGAGTGCTAGTCGCTGGTGCAGTAGTATCAGTGTCGTAGCTAACGCATTAAGCACTCCGCCTGGGAAGTACGGTCGCAAGATTAAAACTCAAATAAATTGACGGGGGCCCGCACAAGCGGTGGAGCATGTGGTTTAATTCGAAGCAACGCGAAGAACCTTACCAGACCTTGACATGGTATGTTTGAATTACAGAATCGTAATTCTTCAGTTCGGCTGGCATACACACAGGTGCTGCATGGCTGTCGTCAGCTCGTGTCGTGAGATGTTGGGTTAAGTCCCGCAACGAGCGCAACCCTCATTTTTAGTTGCCATCAGGTAATGCTGGGCACTCTAGAAAAACTGCCGGTGATAAGCTGGAGGAAGGCGGGGATGACGTCAAGTCCTCATGGCCCTTACGGTCTGGGCTACACACGTGCTACAATGGTGGTGACAGAGGGCAGCAATATCGTAAGATAAAGCTAATCCCAAAAAACCATCTCAGTTCGGATTGGACTCTGCAACTCGAGTCCATGAAGTTGGAATCGCTAGTAATCGTAGATCAGCGTGCTACGGTGAATACGTTCTCGGGCCTTGTACACACCGCCCGTCACGCCATGGGAGTTGGTTTTACCTTAAGCCGGTGCGCTAACCGCAAGGAAGCAGCCGTCCACGGTAGGGTCAGCGACTGGGGCGAAGTCGTAACAAGGTAACCGTAGGGGAACCTGCGGTTGGATCACCTCCTTTCTAAGGATAATGATAATTAGTTCGCTAATTGTCCGGATTGTTGTCTATGTATCTCTTTAAAATATTAGCTAGTACTGGGTGCTTATTTAATTATATTGGGCTGGTAGCTCAGTTGGTTAGAGCGCGCGCTTGATAAGCGTGAGGTCGGAAGTTCAAGTCTTCCTCGGCCCACCAATAAAAGGGGGATTAGCTCAGCTGGGAGAGCGCCTGATTTGCATTCAGGAGGTCAGCGGTTCGATCCCGCTATCCTCCACCATGACCTAATATTCATCTTATTTTTTCTTTTAAGTGTAAATATGATAATTAATAACTGATCAAAATAAATTTTTATTTGATTAAAATACGTACAAAATTTTTCTCTGTACGTAATTGCAATCAAGCGCAAAAGGGCATTTAGTGGATGCCTTGGCATCAAGAGTCGATGAAGGACGTGGCAGGCTGCGAAAAGTTAAGGGGAGTTGTCAACACACTTTGATCCTTAAATATCCGAATGGGGAAACCCAACTCTTATGAGTTACTTATTAGTGAATTCATAGCTAATAAGAGTTAACCTAGTGAATTGAAATATCTTAGTAGCTAGAGGAAAAGAAATCAATTCTGTTAGTAGTGACGAGCGAAAGCGGAACAGGCCAATAATAAAGCTATAATAACTAGAACATTCTGGAAAGTTTGACCATAGTGGGTGATAGTCCCGTATAGGTAAAAAATAGTTTTATTTTCGAGTAGGGCGGAACACGTGAAATTTTGTCTGAATATGGGGAGACCACTTCCCAAGCCTAAATACTCCTTGATGACCGATAGTGAACAAGTACCGTGAGGGAAAGGTGAAAAGCACCCCGATAGGGGGAATGAAATAGTATCTGAAACCGAATGCCTACAAGCAGTCAGAGCTTCCTTGAGAAGTGATGGCATACCTTTTGTATAATGGGTCAGCGACTTAGTCTGTGCAGCAAGCTTAAGCCAATAGGTGTAGGCGTAGGGAAACCAAGTCTTAATAGGGCATTAGTTGTACGGATTAGACTCGAAGCGGGATGAGCTTAATATGAGCAGGTTGAAGATGCAGTAACATGCATCGGAGGACCGAACCAGGAAACGTTGAAATGTTTTTGGATGACTTGTGTTAAGGGGTGAAAGGCCAACCAAATTCCGCTATAGCTAGTTCTCCGCGAAAACTATTTAGGTAGTGCGTTATGTGAATGATATCGGGGGTAAAGCACTGGATGGGCTAGGGGGAAGCGATTCCTACCAAACCTAACCAAACTCTGAATACCGATACTCTATGCATAGCAGACAGACTATAGGTGCTAAGGTCTATAGTCGAGAGGGAAACAGCCCAGATCACCAGTTAAGGCCCCCAAATAATGGCTAAGTGGGAAAGTATGTAGAAAGACCAAGACAGGCAGGAGGTTGGCTTAGAAGCAGCCATCCTTTAAAGATAGCGTAACAGCTCACTGTTCTAATTAAGTTTTTCCGCGACGAAGATGTACCGGGGCTAAAGCCATTTGCCGAAACTGTGACTTTGTAAACATTGCGATGTTTATAAGGGGTAGCGGAGCGTTCTGTAAGCTGTTGAAGGTGTTTTGTAAAAAATGCTGGAGGTATCAGAAGTGCGAATGCTGACATGAGTAGCGATAAAGAGTGTGAGAGACACTCTCGCCGAAATCCTAAGGTTTCCTGCGTAAAGTTAATCTGCGCAGGGTTAGTCGACCCCTAAGGCGAGGCAGAAATGCGTAGTCGATGGGAAACAGGTTAATATTCCTGTACCTTCTGAGAGTTGACGGATCACGTAAATAGTTTTTTCTTATTGGATTGAAAATGCTGTGAAGTGGTTCCTGGAAATAGCCTCAGAATATAGATCGTACCTAAACCGACACAGGTAGGAAGGTAGAGTATACCAAGGCGCTTGAGAGAATGATGTTGAAGGAACTCGGCAAAATGCTCTTGTAACTTCGGAATAAGAGAGACCATTTTTTAGGCAACTAATAAATGGTGGCACAGAATAGGGAGAAGCGACTGTTTATCAAAAACACAGGTCTCTGCTAAGTCGTAAGACGATGTATAGGGACTGACGCCTGCCCGGTGCCGGAAGGTTAAATGGTGGAGTGCAAGCTCTAAAATGAAGCCCCGGTGAACGGCGGCCGTAACTATAACGGTCCTAAGGTAGCGAAATTCCTTGTCAGGTAAGTTCTGACCCGCATGAATGGCGTAACGATTTCTCCGCTGTCTCCAACATCAACTCAGCGAAATTGAATTCTCCGTGAAGATGCGGAGTACGTGTAGTTAGACGGAAAGACCCCGTGCACCTTTACTATAGCTTTACAGTGGTATTAGAAAATTAATGTGTAGGCTAGGTGGTAGACTTTGAAGTAAGAGCGCTAGCTTTTATGGAGTCAAAAGATGAAACACCACCCTTTAATTTTTTGATATCTAACCATCATCCATTATCTGGATGTGGGACCCTGTATGGTGGGTAGTTTGACTGGGGCGGTCGCCTCCCAAAGAGTAACGGAGGCGCGCGATGGTAGGCTCAGGCTGGTCGGAAATCAGCTTTAGAGTGCAATGGCAAAAGCCTGCCTGACTGCGAGACGTACATGTCGAGCAGAGTCGAAAGACGGTCATAGTGATCCGGTGGTTCCGAGTGGAAGGGCCATCGCTCAACGGATAAAAGGTACGCCGGGGATAACAGGCTGATACCCCCCAAGAGTCCATATCGACGGGGGTGTTTGGCACCTCGATGTCGGCTCATCACATCCTGGGGCTGGAGAAGGTCCCAAGGGTTTGGCTGTTCGCCAATTAAAGTGGTACGTGAGCTGGGTTCAGAACGTCGTGAGACAGTTCGGTCCCTATCTGCTATACGAGTTGGAAATTTGACAGGATTTGTCCCTAGTACGAGAGGACCGGGATGAACGTACCTCTGGTGTACCAGTTGTTCCGCCAGGAGCATCGCTGGGTAGCTATGTACGGACAGGATAACCGCTGAAAGCATCTAAGCGGGAAACCCACCTGAATACTAGATTTCCCAATTAGAGTCGTGGAAGACCACCACGTTGATAGGTTAGATGTGGAAGTGCAGTAATGCATGAAGCTTACTAATACTAATAACTCGATTGGCTTGATTACAATATCGTACAGAGAAAAGTTTTGTAACTAATGATTTCCTGGTGACAATAGCAACAGATAAACACCCGATCCCATTCCGAACTCGAAAGTGAAAGCTGTTAGCGCCGATGGTACTTTGTCTTAAGGCATGGAAGAGTAGGTCGTTGCCAGGATTATTTAATTAAATTACAATATTATTTAATATGTTTTCTATTGTAATTCCTCTCTATAATGAAAGTTTAAACATCATAAATTTAATTGATGAAATTGATCATAATCTGAAGAATTATAAAGATTTTGAAATAATATTAGTTAACGATGCAAGCACTGATAATACTCTTGATGTTATTCAAAATATTCAAAATAAAAAAATTAAAATTTTGCAAAACCCTCAAAATAAAGGTCAAAGTTATTCCATTCATAACGGTATTAAAAATTCATTAAATAAAATTGTAATAACATTGGATGGGGATGGTCAAAACGATCCTTCAGATATATCTAAACTTTTAGAGTATTTCTTGAAAGATAAAAAAGTTAAATTGGTTGGTGGTATCAGGGTAAAAAGAAAAGACAGATTAATTAAAATTATTTCTTCAAAGGTAGCTAACTCAATTAGATCTAAAATTTTGAAAGATGGCTGTCAGGATACCGGCTGCTCTTTAAAAGTATTTGATAGAGATATTTTTTTGTCTTTTCCTTATTTTGATGGTATTCATAGATTTTTACCAGCACTTTTTACTGGATATGGACATACAACAAAATATTTTTCTGTTAATCATAGAAAAAGAGAGTATGGAAAATCTAATTATGGAACAATTAATCGTCTTATAAGAGGTATAAGAGATATAAATAAGGTTAGAAGAATATTAAATAATATTAATTTGAATTAAATGAATTTTTTATTGGATTTGCTGGGTTTAAATAATTTAAATTTTACAGAATTTTTATGGGTATCCTTTGGTACAATAGGTCAATTAGTATTTTTTAGTAGATGGATAATTCAATGGATGTCTTCAGAAAAGTTAAAATCAAGTGTAATTCCTGTAGCTTTTTGGTGGTGTAGTTTGACTGGAGGGGTTATAACTCTAGTCTATGCTCATCATATTAATAGTTTTCCATTTATGTTAGCTCAAGCTATTGGAATTATTGTATATACAAGAAACTTAATACTTATTTACAGGAGAAAAAATGAAGAGAATTAATAATTATATTAATGGATCTTTAAATTCAATTTCACAAAAAGAATTATCGGTAGAAGATCCTTCTAAAGGTGAAGAAATTGCAAAGGTAGTTTTATCTTCTGTTGATGATTTTAATAAAGCTATACTGAGCTCAAAAAAAAGCCAAATTAGTTGGTCTAACACAACTCCCTTAAAACGTTCTAGGATTTTATCTAATTACAAAACACTAATTGAAAAAAATATTGATGAACTAGCATCTATTGTATCGCAAGAGCATGGTAAAACACTGGCTGATGCCAAAGGATCCGTAACAAGAGGTTTAGAAGTTGTTGAGTTTGCTTGTGGCATACCTCATCTTTTAAAAGGTGAATTTTCTCAAAATGTTGGCACTAATATAGACTCTTGGTCTATTAGGCAGCCCTTAGGAGTATGTGCGGGTATTACACCTTTTAATTTTCCCGCCATGGTTCCTATGTGGATGTTTCCAATTGCTATTGCTTGTGGAAATTCTTTTATCTTGAAACCTTCTGAGAAAGACCCCTCATGTTCAGTAAGATTAGCTGAGTTATTTACTGAAGCCGGTCTTCCAGATGGTGTTTTTAATGTAATTCATGGAGACAAAGAAGTTGTAGATCTAATATTAAATTCAGATGATATTTCTTCTGTAAGTTTTGTAGGATCCACACCAGTTGCTAAATATATTTACGAGACATCTGCAAAAAATGGTAAACGTGTGCAAGCCCTTGGCGGTGCTAAAAATCATTTAGTTGTTATGCCTGATGCAAATTTAAATCAAGCTGTTGATGGAATAATTGGAGCAGGTTACGGATCTGCAGGCGAAAGATGTATGGCAATTTCAGTAGCAGTAGCCGTAGGTGATATTGCAGATGAATTAGTAAATAAAATTCATCTAGAAGCTCAAAAATTAAAGGTTGCACCATGGACAGATAAAAATTCAGATATGGGGCCTGTGATTTCTAAAGAACATAAAGATAAAATAGAAAATTATATATTAACAGGTGTAAATGAAGGTGCAAAATTATTAGAAGATGGAAGGAATTATAAAATTCAAGGTTATGAAAATGGTTATTTCATCGGACCTACTTTATTTGACAATGTTACAAAGGATATGACTATTTATAAAGAGGAGATTTTTGGCCCAGTAGTAAGTGTAGTAAGAGTTAAAAACTATGATGATGCTCTAAAATTAGTAAATGAACATGCTTTTGGAAACGGAACAAGTATTTACACTTCAGATGGAGAAATATCGCGACATTTTACAACACATTCAAAAATTGGAATGGTAGGAGTAAATGTTCCCATTCCCGTTCCAATGGCTTTCCATAGTTTTGGTGGTTGGAAGCAATCATTATTTGGCGATCATTCAGTTCATGGAATGGAAGGAATTCATTTTTATACCAAATTAAAAACTGTAACAAGTAGATGGCCAAAGAGTATTCAATTAGGCCCAGAATTTGTTTTGCCAACTAACTAACAATGAGAATATTAATAACTGGATGTGCAGGGTTTATTGGTTATCACTTGTGTGAGTCTCTTTTAAATAATAAAAAAATTAAAGTTTTTGGGATTGATAATTTAAACGATTACTACGACATCAATTTAAAAAAAAATAGACTAAGTTCTTTAAAAACAAATAAAAATTTTATATTTAATAGAGTTGATATTTCAAACGAAAAAAAATTAAAAGATAATTTTAGTAAAAATAAATATAATATTGTAGTTAATTTAGCTGCTCAAGCAGGTGTAAGATATTCGATAGAAAAACCTGAAATCTACCAAAAATCAAATGTTAATGGATTTTTTAATATTTTGGAAAATTGTAAAAATTTTAAAATTAAACATTTGATTCACGCATCAACTAGTTCAGTCTATGGGAACAATAAAAAATTTCCATTAGAAGAGGATTTTAATACAGATAAACCACTATCTTTTTATGCAGCAACAAAAAAAAGTAATGAAGTGATGGCTTATGCATATAGTAATATTTATAAATTACCAGTTACTATTTTAAGATTTTTTACTGTTTACGGACCAAAAGGTAGACCAGATATGTCTTTGTATAAATTTACTAACGCAATAATAAATAACAAACCAGTTAAATTATTTAATAATGGCAATCACATCAGAGATTTTACTTATATTAGTGATGTGATCAATGCTATTGAAAAAGTAATTTTTTCAAAAATTGAAAATAAAATACCTTATCAAATTTATAATGTTTCAAGTAATAATCCAAAATCTCTGAAAAAATTTTTAAATGAAATTGAAAAGAACTGTAACAAAATTAGTAAAAAAGTTTATTTAAAATTACAAAAAGGCGATGTTCACAAAACTCATGGTAGTAATATTCTTATTTCAAAAAAACTTGGTTTTAAACCGTCAGTAAATATAGAAAAAGGTATTTTTAATTTTGTAAAATGGTTTAATAATAATAAAATCTAATAATATGATTGAATATAATTTACAAATATTTAAAAAAATTTTTTCTCTTTATTATAAATATATTTATTTAATATTATTTCTATTAATAGCCTTTTTTACATTTACTGATCTTTATTTAAAAAATTTAACTGAAAGTAAATCTCAATTAAAAAAATTAAATATTAATTTTCAACTTTCAAATGAAGAAGTATTAGATCAGATCTATAAAGTGAGTTATTATAATTTAGTTAGAAGAATTTATACAAATTTATTAGAA
The DNA here is from genome assembly GCA_902614375.1 of uncultured Alphaproteobacteria bacterium. Classification (GTDB taxonomy): domain Bacteria; phylum Pseudomonadota; class Alphaproteobacteria; order HIMB59; genus CACPNW01. The sequence goes on along the minus strand of CACMKZ010000005.1, from coordinate 2,524 downwards.
GATAAGATAAAAACAGACTTTAATGAATTATACAAAAATAATGACATAATTAAAGAAGATGGTTTTCAAAATGTTGATTTTAAAGAAATTCCTGTAGACGTAATTTCAGTTCAGCTATCTATTGTAAAAAAAATTAGTCAAGCAATCTCAGATGATTATTTCCTAAATGAAAATATGAGATTTGAATATGATAAAAAAGATATGATGGTATCTGATAATTATGAATATTCATTCTTTTTTGATTTGCAAAGTATGTATAATTTAAAATCTGATCAAATAATAGAAGTAGATTTATATAATAGCTTAAATGAAAGCTTAGAAAATTCTTTTTCTGAAATTTATAACGAACTATATTTATTCTCAGGATACACAAATTTTTTGACAGAGAGAGAAATTTTAAAAAAAAATAATCCAAGGTTTTCACAAATTATTAAAGAACAAAATGAAAATCTTAACTTATCATATCAGGACGCAAAAAAAGCTTTAGATTATCTTTCTGACCCTAAAAATTATACATTTATAGAGGTAGAAAATTATGAGGGAAAAGTACCATCTTTTATAACTACTTTTTTATTTGCATTTATAATATTCAATTTAGTAATTGTTGTACTTAGTTATATTTATTATTACTTTAAATCATAATAATATATTTTGATTAATTTAAATAAACTTCTTTATTTTTTTACTTTTTCTTTTCCTTTAGCTTTATTACTAGGAAGATTTACAACTGATTTGATTGTATCTTTATCTTCACTTCTCATTATATTAATTTTTTTAAAATATAGAAATTACAGAGAGTTTTTCGATATTTATTTAATAATTTTTTTTATCTTTAGTCTTTATATGATTGTAAGATCTTTATTTTCAATTGATCCAATTCTTTCTTTAGAGGCTTCTTTATTTTATTTTAGATTTGGATTATTTTTTTTGGCAGTTTTGTTTTCAATTAAATTTTATAAAGATTGGATTAAAATGTTTTTTTATTCATTTCTATTAGCTTATTTACTAATTATAATAATTTGTTTTGTAGAAATTTTTTTTAAGTTTAATTTAACAATTTATCTTTTCACTGGCTATAATGCAGAAGTTCAAAATGCAGTTTATAGTAATAAAAGAATTACAGGTATTTTTGGAACTGATATTATGTTGGGAAGTTTTATTTCTAGAACAATGCCAATTTTTGTGGCTTCACTAATACTATTTTATGAAAATTATAAATCAAAATATCTGCACTATGTTGCTATTTTATTTATTCCCATTTTATTTTTTTTGAATTTATTAAGTTTTGAAAGATCTGCAATAATATATTTTCTAATTTTTATTATTGTATTTTGCTTATTTAATCAAAAATTTAAGAAAATTAGCTTTCTTTTATTATTTTTACTTTTAATAATTTTTACCTCTTCATTATTTCTTATAAAATCTTTTTTTAACAGATTAATTACGACAACATTAAGCCAAGGCAATTTTATTGAAAAAACAATTTTTAGCATACCTGATATATATATTGCTTATTTTAATACAGCTTATAATATTTTTTTAGAAAATATATTTTTTGGTGTAGGTACAAAAATCTATAGACTTGAATGTAAAAATCACATCACTTTATTAGATTCATGTAACACTCATCCTCATAATTATTATATGCAAATTCTTGCAGAGTTAGGTTTAATTGGTTTTATACCTATTACACTACTTTTCTTAGTAATTATTTATAAAGTAACAAAACATATTTATTCAGTTATTATAAGAAATCATTATTTAATTTCAGATTACAAACTTTGCCTATTTATTTCATGTATTATCGGCTTATTTCCTTTTTTACCAACAGGTAGTTTTTACAACAATTACACAAGTGCTATACTATTTTTAACTTTTGCAATTCTTGCTCATTCTTCAAAAAATTACTATAAAAAACAAGAATGATACTAATAATTGGCTCAGGTAAGATATCCTTAAAATTTCAAAAAATTTTATTATATCAAAATTTAAATTTTGATGAATATAGTTTTGAAAATTTTTCTAAAATAGATCTTAAATCTTTTGAAATAGAAAAGTATAATTCAGTATTTTTTTTGGGATATAATCACAATAGCTTATTTTTTAATATTACAATCTTTTATAAATTTATTAAATATCTAATTAAAAAAAATTATAAAGGAAAATTCTTTTTTTTTAATACACAGGTTATAATTAATAATAATATTTCAAAAAATAAATCCAGATGGTATGAAAATGATTTCTTAAATAGATATTATTTATGTAAAAAAATACAATCTAATATTCTAGTGAATTCAGAATTAAACTATTTTAATTTATATTTGCCATTTGTTTTTAATATTTCTTCAGTTCAAGAGAATATTTTAGAAGAAATAAGCAATACGAAAATTATTTCTTTACCTAATTCAGGAAAAAATAATTTTTATTTTCTTGATTCAAAAATATTAATAGAAATTCTATTAAAAATTCATAAAAATCAATTATTTTATAAAAACAAAAATTTATTTTTATATAGTGATTATAT